>NZ_VFVM01000003.1:0-674554 GCF_006442845.1 Mesorhizobium sp. B2-4-2
AAGCCGAGCGTCAATCCGAAACCCGGAATGACGCTCGGCTGTCGAAACCGCCAACCCGCCCGAGCGGGTGCTGTGATGGCCACTGCTGTCATGGAGTTCCGGATCGCCCCACTCTTCAAGCCAGATTGCCCTTCGCTATGACTTCAAGAGCCTTGGGCGTGCAAGTTCGTTGAAAGATACGGCGCCTACTTCCATTCGCCCAAAGGCGTGTGGATTTTCTTCCTTCGCCGTCATTCGGGCTTTCTCCAGCTCTTCTGACTACTCCTTACTGCGCAGGTCTCCAGGTCTGGTTGGATGAGCACCATAACCGAAATGATAGGGTACGCGCATTCTTCAATCGTCGAAAAATTAAGCCACAAGCCTTGCATGTCGCGACCAGCGTTGGGTCCCGAGCATCCACCGCGCGCATACCGCCCGGCAGACGGCGTTCGGCGGATCGGACGGCAGAATTTGCAGACGTCGTCGTGTGGACCAGGCGACGCCGACAATGACGAAAGCGAAGCTATGGCAGCAAGTAGTAGCGAACACAATCGCGCGCGGATCAGCCGACAGTCGGAAGTGGGACCCTTGCTCAAAAGAATAGGTTGGCCACGCCACTAAGATATCTCACGCGTTCCCGTGATGGCCTTCTACGCAATACAAAACCAACGCATCATGGAGCGCATAAATCAGATTAGAAATCCGCCTGGGGAGGAGGATATGAAAAACATCTCAAATGACCTGATGGAAATTGCCGGCCGAATTCGCCCTGCGCGGGAAGCCTTCGCGGAGGCGGACAGGAGGAGGGTCGAATCCGCTTTGGAGGCAGGACGACTTCTTTGCCAGGCCAAGGACGACTGCCTGCACCAGCAATGGATGGCTTTCCTGAGATGGGCCGATATGGATGAACAAGAGGCTCGAAAGCTGATGCAGCTTGCCCGCGCGGGACTGACATCGTGCATCGTTTCGGAAATCGGCGGCATCGATGCGGCACTGGCCTATCTTGTGGAGGCAAGATTGCCCGAGCCGGAAGAGTGCCTGACTGTTGGCCGCGTAGGCTGGCCGGAAAAGAACACGCCCTTCGCGATTATCAAACCCAATGCCGCGCATCCCGGCTATTACGATATCGCCATTGCCGACATGTGGGCCAATCCAGCAACGGTTTTCTCATCGAGAAAGCCGCTTCGGGGGGAAAGCATGAGGCAAGCCGACGGGTCGTTCTTCAACAGCCTCTGGCATATTGTCGATCGTGAATTGGATGTCCCGCATTCGCAGCGCGAGTTCCAGATGATGCCGGCGGATCTGTTCTCGCGAGATGGTGCCTTCCTCTTCGCCAAGCCTGTCTCCGCGGCTGACAGTGCGACGGAAAGCGAGGCCCACAGCTACATTCTTTGAATGTTCGCCGGCAAACGCGACCGCGCAGCCCCGCAACAATTCCATTGCATGGACCGGAAAATCGCCCTGCCGGCCTCGGCGTGCTCTGCCTAGCCTTGTTCGTCACGGCAGAACACTCCAGCGCGCCGTCTCACCCGGACGAAGATCTATCAAGCTCAGGCGAGGCTGTTCGAGGGCAATTTCCTGACTCGGCTCCCGGACGGCAAGTTGAAGCGAGAACCGAGCTACCTCTAGGAACATGGCAAGAAGACCAAACGGCAGCCGACCGGAATTTTTGACGGAAAATGAACTCAAGCAATCGACGCGCCAATAAAGCGCCGTCAGCCGGCTTGCAGCCGAGCGTGGCTACGCGCCAGATCATCTCGTCTCGTCCATTTGCAATGGCCATCAGCACTTAGCGTTGTCAAACCGCGCCAGACGACCGTCCGGGCCCATACCAGGTCTCGGAAGTGGTAATGTCTTATCCGATTGCGCACTCCATTTTCTTGGCCGCTGCTGGCTTAATCGCGTCAGTTGTCATCATCAGAGTGGCGGTTACATGCGCATCGCGATTGTTGGTTCGGGTTACGTGGGTCTTGTATCGGGCGCTTGCCTGGCTGATTTCGGCCATCAAGTCGTCTGCGTCGATAAGGCGGAGGCCAAGATTGCCGATCTCCAGGCCGGAAGAATGCCGATCTATGAGCCAGGTCTCGACGACCTCGTCGACAAGAATTCCGCGAGCGGCCAGCTCACCTTCACCAGCATGCTTACAGCGGCAGTCGCCGACGCGGACGTGGTGTTCATTGCGGTCGGGACGCCTTCGAGGCGAGGCGACGGCCATGCCGATCTGTCCTATGTCTACGAAGCGGCCCGGGAAATCGCGGCCGCTGTTCACGGGTTCACCGTGGTGGCAATCAAATCCACTGTGCCGGTGGGCACGGGGGATGAGGTCGAACGGATCATTCGCCAATGCAATCCCCTGGCCGATGTGGCCGTCGTCTCCAACCCGGAATTCCTGCGCGAAGGAGCCGCGATCGACGACTTCAAACGACCAGACCGGATCGTTATCGGCCTCCCGTCGGACGAGCGTGGCCGGGAGGTGATGGCGGAGGTGTATCGGCCGCTCTATCTCAACCAGGCACCCATCCTGTTTACCGGCCGCCGCACGTCCGAGCTGATCAAATATGCGGCCAACGCCTTCCTGGCGCTCAAGATCACGTTCATCAACGAGATCGCGGATCTCTGCGAGAGCGTGGGCGCGAACGTGCGCGAGGTAGCGCGGGGCATCGGGCTCGACAATCGCATCGGCTCAAAGTTCCTGCACGCCGGCCCGGGCTATGGAGGATCCTGTTTTCCAAAAGACACGCTGGCTTTGGTCAAGACGGCGCAGGACAGCGGCGCGCCATTGCGCCTGATCGAAACGACGGTTGCCGTGAACGACCAGCGAAAACGCACCATGGCGCGCAAGATCGTATTTGCCTGCGGCGGAGATGTCCGCGCAAAGACAGTGGCCTTGCTGGGTCTTACCTTCAAACCCAACACCGATGACATCCGTGAAGCGCCTTCCCTCTCGATCATCCAGGCCTTGATCGATTTTGGAGCACATGTCCGAGTGTATGACCCCGAAGGCATGGAACAGGCGAAAATCGTGCTCGGCACAAGCGTAAGCTATGCCGAAGGCGCCTATGAATGCGCCGAGGGCGCCGACGCGCTGGTCATCGTGACCGAGTGGAATCAGTTCCGCGCCCTGGATTTTGAACGACTGTCCCGCACGATGTCGAAACGGGTGGTGGTCGACCTGCGCAACATTTACCGGCGGGAAGACATCTCCAAGCACGGCTTCGAGTACGTGAATATCGGTGAGGGAGCGGTCGGAGACAAGGCAGTTTTCGCCGCGGCCGCGGAATGAGGTATCTGGTCACCGGCACCGCAGGATTCATCGGTTTTCACTTGGCGCGCCGGCTCCTCGACGACGGTCATCGCGTCACCGGCTTCGACGGCATGACGCCATACTATGACATCGTCCTGAAGCAGTCCCGACACGCCCTGCTTCAAAGATACGACGCCTTTCGCGCCCATATCGGCCAACTGGAAGACCTGGATGCCCTTCGCCGCGCCGCGGACTACGCCCGGCCCGATGTGATCGTGCATCTGGCCGCGCAGGCCGGTGTCCGCTACTCAATCGACAATCCGCGAAGTTACACGGACAGCAATCTCGTCGGCTCGTTCAACGTCCTTGAGCTTGCGCGTGATCTCAAGCCCCGGCATTTGCTCCTTGCGTCCACGAGCTCGGCCTATGGAGCGAACGACAAGATGCCATTCGTCGAAACCGACAAGGCTGATTGGCCGTTAACCTTCTATGCGGCCACGAAGAAGGCGATGGAGGCGATGGCGCACTCCTATTCACATATCTTCGGAACGCCGACCACATGCTTCCGCTTCTTCACCGTATACGGCCCCTGGGGCCGGCCCGACATGGCGCTCTTCAAATTTGTCGACGCGATCGAGAACGGCCGTCCGATCGAAGTGTATGGCGAAGGCCTGATGAAGCGCGATTTCACCTATATCGATGATCTCGTCGAAGCCATCGTCCGACTCGTCGAATGCACGCCGGCGACAGGTCGCGCGGCGTCCGCTCCCGGCGTCGTCGACACGCTGTCACCCGTCGCGCCGTGGCGTGTCGTCAACATAGGCGGCGGCGAGCCTGTCGGGCTGCTGCCTTTCATCGAGACGATCGAGAACTGCCTGGGCAAACGCGCCATCCGCAAGATGTTGCCGATGCAGGCTGGCGACATGCGGGCAACCTATGCCGACCCCCGCCTGCTGGAGGCCCTTACGGGCTTTCGCCCTTGCACCAGCGTCGAGGACGGGGTGACCGCCTTCGTACGCTGGTATCTGGAAGAACGGCCGTCGCGGCCGACAATCGCCGCCTGAAGCGCGCAGACCTGTGCTCCGTGCACGCGCCTAGGTCCTTGGCGCGACACAGGTTGGTCATGCCGAGGCCAGCTTGGCATGTATCCTGGGCCTTTCGCCATGCCAGGATGTCACCTCAATGGCGGCTCCGTCTCCACAAAGCACTGTAAAGCCGCTGTCGGTATGAGTTTGGACCTGGCCGGTCAGCCCGATATGGCGCCCAGGCGGGGCAAACATGCGCGCCTTGTCGATCACGATCTTGGCACCGGCAGTGAAAGTGAAGGCGCCCGGATAGGGATCGCCGACGGCGCGGACGAAACGAAGGACATTCTCGGCAGCATCGCTCCAGTCGATTATTCCGTCATCGGCCGTGCGCTTTGCGCAATAGCTGGCAAGGGATTCGTCCTGCGCGACGCCCACGGCCTTGTCACGACTTATCGCCGAAACGACAAGCGGCGTCATCTCGAACAGTGCCTGCTTGTGCTTGTCGTAGAGCGAGCGCGCGGTCTCGTCCGGTGCCACGGCAAAAAGCTTCTGGAGGACGATAGGGCCACTGTCGACACCCTCGTCGAGCCGGAAGAAAGTCGAGCCCGTCTCCTTTTCATTCGCAATGATCGTCCAGGGGATCACCGCCCTGCCCCGAAAACGCGGTAACGGCGCCGGGTGAAAGCCGATCGAGCCATATCGGGCGACCGAGCGAAATTCGCCGCGGCAGATTTGCGACCAGCCGACCACCATCGTCAAATCGGGCCGCTCGGCTTCGAGCCTGTCGATCGTGTCGGGCGCATTGATGTCCTTGGTCAGGTGGACCGCGGCCCCGGCCAGGCGTGCCGGCCCCGCCAGATCGACGAAATCGGAATGGCGTTTGGAAGCTTCGCCCGCAAGGGTGACAAGCAGCGAAGGCGTCATGCCAGCTTCGACAAGGGCATCGAATGCGACCCGAGATCCCTCCACCGCACCGACAAAGGCTATGCGCATGAATTCAAGGCTCCAACTCACCGGCGTGAGCGATAGATGGACACAGATCTCTTCTATTGTCTGCTTCGTTTCTGCGCCCAAGTCCTCCTTTAGAGGTAAACGGCAGCCGGCGATGCATCCCTATGTGCAACTCGTCCCTTCAAAGAAAGCTGGGTATTTAGGGGTTGCGACAGCGGGATTGGAATACGCGATGGACAGCTTCGCCGGCTTGGCATTTCTGGATCGCAGCGCCACTACAGTCGGGAAGGGCGGATCTGATCTGCTACGCATGGCGATCCTGCTTTCTGGACGCCGACGCATTTGTGCTTTCGTCCCGCTACGAAGATTGCGCGGTACCACTCAAGGCCATGGCCGGCAGCCCGCCCATCGCGTCCTTCGACTGCGACGTCATACATGCTGCGCTACGATCCCCAAGGACTGAAGACCTGTCACCATGCTGACGACCACCCGTCTGACATTGCATAAGATCGACGCCCGGATCAGGATGACCTGGGCTGCGTCGGGCGCAGACGCGTTTCTTGTCTCCTATCCCGAATCTGGAGCAACCCAGCTTAGACATATCCTTTCGGAATACTTTCGTCGCCACGCCAACGGCGAAAATGTCCATCTTTCGCCAATGTTCGAGGTTCTTCCGGATTTCGATCTCGATCCGACGAGGGGCATCCCGGCTTTTCGTTACACAGATGAGCGCCATCGTGTGCCGCTCGTCCTGGTTTCGCACCTCACCTATAGACGCTCGCTTTTTCTCAACCGACCCATCATCTTCATGACTCGAGATCCGCGCGACGTAATCGTGTCAGCTTATTTCGATGCCACACGTCACAAACGCTGCTTCGAAGGCACCATGGACGCGTTCATTGCCGATCGCGAACAAGGCCTGCCGGCTCTGATAGTATATCTGAATGATTGGGGTAGAGGTCTAAAGCATCACGTAAGTGCAGTATTGGGCTATGGGGAACTGACGGAAGACCCTATGGGTGCCTGCACGCGTATCCTGAGATTTCTCGGCCACACACCGTCCGTGCGCGCGCTTCAGGATTCTATCGACGCCTCGCGTTTCGATGTAATGCGTGAGCATGAGATGGCGGGCGGCCTAGCGGCCCACGATGGCGAAAGCCAGCATGCGCGTCCCGGCAAGGTCGGCGGCTTTTCCGATCATCTTAGTGATGCGCAAGCCGAACTCATTGAGCAGACCTGCATCGACTGGCTAACTCCAGCCGCGATCGAACTGCTTGCCCGTGGCGGAACGCGGCTCGCATGCGGCTGGTATGAACTTCGCCGCCAATTCATGGATGAACACGGCCAAGGCGAGACGATCAAGAGAGATCTTCCTGTCGTCGAATCCCTTTCCACCAATCCATGCAGCAACTTGGCGGAGATCGCCGAGAAGTATGGAAACAATCCATCGACGTCCTGACGTTAAGAGGGGAGTAAATGCGACTTGCGATTGTGCAGGCGGGCCTGGGTGCAGGAGGGACGGAGCGCGTCGTCAGTCTGCTTGCCGCAGATCGATGCAGGCGCGGAGATGAAGTCCATCTATTTGCTTTCGTGGGAGAGCAAGACAAGAGCTATTTTGCCCTGCACCCGAAGGTCACTGTCCACAGACTTGTAGAGGATGGAGCTTCGCGGCTTTCGAAACTCGGATTTGTCCGCAGCTTGCGGCGCGTGGTCGTGTTGCGCGCGGAATTCAAGCAGCTTCAGCCCACTCTGATCGTTTCATTTCTAACAAAGATTAATATTCTCTGCCTGCTGGCGGCGAAGAATCTTGGCATCCGGGTTATTATCTCGGAAAGAAACAATCCCAAAGCGCAGAAGAAACACGCCGCTTGGCGGCTCGTTTCTGGCATCATACTTCGGCAGGCGGATCGGCTCGTCATGCAGACTGATGCGATTGTCAAGACGCTTCCGGATACGCTCAGAAAAAAAGCCCACGTTATCGGAAATCCTTGCGAGGTCATCGGAAATCCGTGCGAGGCGACCGATGCCTACAAAGACCATGGCAATGAGATGTTTCGCCTGGTCGCCGTCGGACGCCTGGTGGAACAGAAAGGCTTCGACACGCTGATAAAGGCGTTTGCTAAAGTCGCCAGCGAATTTCCGGCATGGGCGTTGACAATCTTCGGCGAGGGACCTGATCGGGTTCTTCTTCAACGTCAGATCGATGCGTTGGATTTGGAGGACAGGGTAAAGCTTGCCGGCATTACCGAGCGTCCGGGCGAATGGGCGCGCGACGCCTCCCTCTTTGTCCTGCCGTCACGCTACGAAGGCTTTCCCAACGTGCTGATCGAGGCGATGGCGGCAGGCCTGCCCGTCGTCGCAACGGACTGCGATTTCGGTCCATCCGAAATCATCGAACCAGGCGTTTCGGGTCTGCTGGTACCAGTCGACGATGTTGCCGAGTTGGCATCCGCGATGGCATGCCTGATGCGAAACAATGCTCTTCGCCACAAAATGGGTAGATCGGCCCGGAAAACGATCGATCGGTTCTCAATGCAGCAGATTGCGGAAAAATGGGACTCCGCTTTGACGAAATTCTGAAAGTGAAGGCAATCGATCACGAACTCAGTTATTCAGGTTCGTGATCTACGGATGAAAATATCCAATGCCGGACAAGAACACCTCGAGCGTTTTCAAATCTGGCGCACATATCCTGATGTTCATCCGGAGAATGATCTTTGATAGGCGCACTTTACAGCCAATGTAACTAAAAGCGGCGACCTGTCGCGCGTGGAAGGCAATGCCCGCACATCGTCCCTGATTGGGATCGGTCTCAAGACACAAGGCACATGTAGACTTCGAGATTGTGTCCCGTGGCGTGGCCTGGCTTTTGACCACTACGAAGCCTTGCGGTTGGCCAGAGGACGTATCAGCGAGCTGCGGCAGGCATGCCGATGAAAGGAGCATCGCTCATGAAACGCACGTTCGATCTGCTCGGTGCCGCCTGCCTTCTGCTGCTGATGTCGCCCTTCATCGCGGTGCTTTCAATAGCAGTCGCGCTGCTTCTTGGGCGGCCTGTTTTTTTCCGCCAGGAACGTCCCGGCCTGCACGGGAAACCATTCAAGATAATAAAATTCAGAACGATGACCGATCGTCGGGATCGTCATGGCCGGCTGCTTCCCGATGCTGACAGGCTGACTGGCTTTGGCAGCTTTCTGCGCGCAAGCAGCCTTGATGAGCTGCCCGAATTGATCAATGTATTGCGGGGTGAGATGAGCCTCGTCGGGCCTCGTCCCCTCTTGATGGAGTATCTCCCCCGCTACAGCCCTGAGCAGGCGCGTCGTCACCAAGTCATTCCCGGCATCACAGGTTTGGCGCAGGTGAACGGCCGCAACGCACTTGATTGGGAGAACCGCTTCGTCCTGGACGTCTGGTATGTCGATCACCGGACCTTCGCACTTGACCTGAAAATTCTCTGCCTGACCTTTTACAAGATCTTCACCCGAGAGGGGATCAGCGCCGCGGGACACGCCACCATGCCCGAGTTCATGGGCTCGCAGGTTTTGCAGTCGGGCGGGCCGTTGAGGACGTCTGGATCGCGCCTGCCACGGTTGGCCGCAAGGGTTGCAGCCATCGGTATTCTGCTAGAACTTGGGACTGCCGCTTTCGTTTTTGTTGTCGATCCATATGGGATCAACCATCATCTGGAGATTCCTGATTTCAATGCCGAAAAGACACATCGCCTTTCGATCGGTACGACAGCCGAGCGCTCACTACGTCTATGGCTCACCGACTACGACACTTTGATCCTCGGCGGCTCGCGGGCGCGCGTCGGGCTTGATCCCGCCGGACCGAGCCTAGCTAGGCTGAAGGCCTACAATGCCGCGGTTCCGCATGCGAGCATGGTCGAACTCTATGACATTGGCATGTTCGCCCTGGCTCACGGCGCACCCCGCCGGATGATCGTCAATCTCGATTTCTCCATGTTTGAGGCGGACCGAACGGAAACCCAAGATTTTCCGGAGTCCGGCTTTGCCGGAGTTCCAATGCCTATCGTTTATGCGCGGTCCCTGTTCTCCCCCGAAAGCTTTATCGACGCTTTGCGGACGGTGCACGCCAACAGCATTGGATTTCGGGAGACCGACAAGGAAGACGGTTTTCACCAGATCATGTTGGCACATAATTACAGCTACAGACAGGTGTCCGACCAGAGGCTGAATCGGTTGATGGCGGAGTTTTCGTCTCCCGGCAGCTTCGATTATGACATCACCAGAATCGGCCTGTTGCATGACCTGCTGGATCGTCTCACCGCCGCTGGAGTAGACGTCACGCTCTTCATTTCGCCGATACATGCTCGTCAGATGGAAGCACTCAGGGCCATGGGGCTACTCCCGGTTTACGACCGCTGGCGTGTGGATCTGACGTATACCGTAAGTCAGGTCAACGCATCCAAGACAGCCACGTCTGAAGTGAAACTGTGGGATTTTAGCGGCTATAACTCCGTTACAATGGAAGACATTCCGGATCCGGGCGATCGTCATCAGACGATGCGGTGGTACTGGAGCTCTGCGCGTTACACTCCGGCCTTGGGAGAGTTGATGCTGGATCGCATGCTCGGCCAAGCCTATTCGGGCCCGTCGGATTTCGGCATATCTCTTACCGGATCCAACCTTAGATCAATCCTCGACCAACAGCGAAAGAGGCGCACCATATATGTCGTGCTTCATCCCGAGGAGATTAATAGGATATGGAGCCGTTTGCTTTTATTTAAATTTACAAAGCCAAATATCTAGGCAATTTTCTCTTTATTAGTTCGGTATGTCTTATAGTTCTACTTTTTTGTTCCGCATATATTTAGCGATAAAACGGCCATGAAGCTGCTACCGCTAATGGGGTAGGCCATCGGTCGTAGCGGCGATCAGGTCCTAGCTTATTGGGGTTGCGACAGGACCAAACTTGGTCGTGGCGGCTTTCTGGTTTCTGCCGATGATGGATGCATCGGCAGAAACAATCCCGGAGAACGACCAAGGGACGCGTACTGCCGATCAAGAATGAGCGGGGCGACTTTGGCTACGGTTGCGATGATCGGAAGACTGGCTCGACGGGTGCTGCAAGCTGCCAGGCGCAAGAGTGCGGGCCGCACGCGCCTGGCCAATATCGCACACCTTCTGACCGGCAATTTTCTTGGCTCATTGCTGGCGCTTGTAGCCTTTACGCTTTCAGCACGAGCGCTTGGCGTGACGAACTATGGTGAGCTTGCATTGATCATCGCGTTCACAAGGGTCGTCGAGCGCGTTGTCAGCTTCCAGTCGTGGCAGCCAATTATCAAATACGCAGCCGGCATGAACGCATCCGAGGGCCACGAGAATTTGCGCGTCCTCATGAAGTTCGGCCTGCTTATCGATGTCGGCGCCGCTGTCAGCGCCTGGGTCGTCGCCATTGGCGCGGCCCTTCTCATTGCGCCGGTTTTCGGTTGGTCGACGCAAATCGTGCATCTTCTTGTTCTCTACTCCAGCGTTCTGCTGTTTCAGATTTCCGGCGTCCCCGTGGCTGTCCAACGCATGGCCGGCAACTTCCGCCTCCTCGCCTATGGGCAGTTGCTCAACGCCGTTCTGCGCGTATTGCTGTGTCTGCTCGGCGTGCTGCTCAATGGCGATCTCGCTTACTTCACGGCGGTTTGGGCCGGAACGCAGATCCTCGGCTCCCTGGCGCTCCTGACGCTGACCATGCGCGCGCTACACAGGCAGGGTGTCCACAATGTCCTGGGCGCGCCTTTGGCCGGCATCACACGCCGCTTCCCTGGCATCTGGAATTTCGCGTGGTCGTCGAACATCTCACTCACCTTGCGCGCGAGCGCGCAAGAACTCGATACGCTGCTGGTCGGATGGCTAGCCGACCCGGCCTCGGCTGGCTTGTACCAGATCGCCAAGCGCATAGGCCGCGTCGGCCAGCAAGTAGGCCCGCAGGTGCAAAACGTTCTCTATCCCGATGTCGCCCGCCTTTGGGCAAAAGGCAGCATCGAGGAATTCAAGCGGGTGATCTTTCAGACCGAAGCCATGCTGCTCTGCTTTGGCGTCATTTGCGTCCTGGTCGTGGCGGTGCTCATCCGGCCGCTGCTCGCCTGGACCGCGGGACCGGAGTTCATAGGCGCAGCCAGCCTCGTCATCGTGCAGATGGTGGCGGTCACGTTCGTGCTTTCGGGCTCAGCCGCCCGCTCGGCGCTGCTTGCCATGGGCCGGCAACGTGAGGTGTTGCGCATTGTTGTCGTTGCCACAGCCGCCTTCCACGTGACGGCCCTCCTGCTCATCCCGCGGATCGGCGCGATGGGGGGCAATATTGCCCATATCGTCCTGGGCATTCTGTGGGCCTTCGGCCTGGCGCTTTCGTTGCGACAGGCGCTCAAGACCGCCCATCATCCCGACCGGCAAACCCCGCCGGCGGACGCTCTCAACCAAGCAAGTCTTGCCCCTTCAAAGGCGATCTAGATGTCTCTTGCACCTCAAGCTCTTGCGCCTCAAGCCCAGGCACCTCAAGCCCAGGCACCTCAAGCCCTGGTCACTTTGCCTGCAGCGCAGCGGCGCTCGCCTTCCTCTCCTTCGTCGCTCACACATCTGCAACGACTCGAGGCTGAATCAATCCATATCATTCGCGAGGTCGTCGCCGAACTGCGCAACCCGGTGATGTTGTATTCGGTGGGCAAGGACTCGGCCGTAATGCTCCATCTCGCGATGAAGGCCTTCTATCCGTCGCAACTGCCGTTCCCCCTTCTCCACATCGACACGACGTGGAAATTCAAAGAAATGATCCGTTTCCGCGACGAGACTGTCGCGCGGCTTGGCCTGAAGCTGCTGGTGCGTCGCAACGAGGCCGGCCTGGCCGAAGGGATCACGCCATTTACACATGGCTCGTCGACCTACACGCAGATCATGAAGACGGAGGCGCTGAAATCGGCACTGACCTCGCTCGGCTTCGACGCCGCTTTCGGCGGCGCGCGGCGCGACGAGGAAAAGAGCCGCGCGAAAGAACGGGTGTTTTCGCTGCGCAGCGATAGCCATGGCTGGGATCCAAAGAACCAGCGCCCGGAACTATGGAACCTCTACAACGGCCGGCTGAAACCAGGGGAGTCCGTCCGGGTCTTTCCTCTCTCGAACTGGACCGAAACCGACATATGGCAGTACATCATGAGGGAGAACATCCCCATCGTCTCGCTGTATTTCGCGGCCAAACGCCCCGTGGTGGAGCGCGACGGACAGTTGATCATGGTGGACGACGATCGTCTGCCGCTCCGCCCAGGCGAATCCCCCGAAATGCGCTCGGTACGCTTCCGCACGCTTGGCTGCTATCCCCTCACCGCGGCCACTGAAAGCACTGCCGCGTCTGTTCCCGAAGTGCTCCAGGAAATGCTTGTCGTGAGGACCTCCGAGCGATCAGGTCGGCTGATCGACCATGACGAGGCAACCTCGATGGAAAAGAAAAAGCGCGAGGGGTACTTCTGATGCTGGGTTTTGCTCAAACCGCGGAACTCGAATCTTCTTCGATAGACGAGATCACTTCGCAATATCTTGCTGTCCACGAGAAGAAGAGCCTGCTGCGATTTTTGACATGCGGCAGCGTGGACGACGGCAAGTCGACGCTGATCGGCAGGCTGCTCTACGACACGAAGCTGCTGATGGAAGACCAGCTTGCCACACTTACCCGCGATTCCCAACGCCACGGCACAACCGGCGGCGATCTCGACTTCGCCCTTCTGGTCGACGGTCTGGCCAGCGAGCGCGAACAGGGCATTACGATCGACGCGGCCTATCGTTTCTTCGCCACGGAACGGCGCAAATTCATAGTCGCCGACACGCCCGGCCATGAGCAATACACCCGCAACATGGCTACTGGCGCATCCAATGCCGACCTGGCGATCATTCTTGTCGATGCGCGGCAGGGCATTCTGACCCAGACACGCCGACATTCCTTCATCGTTTCGCTGCTCGGAATCCGGCATGTCGTCCTTGCGGTCAACAAAATCGACCTGGTCGATTATTCGCAAACGGTATTCGACGAGATCGAGGCGACCTATCGAAGCTTCGCGGAACCGCTTGGCTTCGCGTCTCTGGATGCCATCCCGCTGTCGGCGCGTTATGGCGACAATGTTCTTTCGAAAGGCGAGAACCTGCCCTGGTATCGGGGCCCGACGCTCATCGAGCATCTGGAAACCGTCGAGGTGGAACGAGACCGCCGTAGCGCGCCTTTCCGGATGCCGGTGCAATGGGTCAATCGCCCGAACCTCGACTTTCGCGGGTTTGCCGGCACCATCGCCGCCGGCGTGATCCGGCCGGGAGACCGTGTGGTCGTGGCACGATCCGGCGTGACGAGCCTGGTCAAGCGCATCGTCACCCAGGACGGAGACCTGTCGGAGGCAGCGGCCGGCGAGGCTGTCACGCTGACGCTCGAAGACGAGATCGACGTTTCTCGCGGCGACGTCCTGGCGGGGGCGGCGGAGCGCCCGGAAGTGTCAGACCAGTTTGCGGCCCATCTGCTCTGGATGCACGAGGATCCATTGATCCCCGGCCGCCCGTATCTGATCAAGCTCGCCACCAGCGTGGTGGGTGCGAGCGTTACGCAGATAAAACACCGGGTTGACATCAATAATTTTGCAAAACTGGCAGCAAAAACCCTCGAGAAGAACGACGTCGGCTTCGTCAACTTGACGACACAGGCACCGCTCGCCTTCGACCCGTTCTCCAACGTGCACGAAACCGGCGCGTTCATCGTCATCGACCGGATCAACAACCACACGGTCGGTGCCGGAATGATCGACTTCAGTCTGCGCAGGGCGAACAACGTCCATTGGCAAGCACTGGATGTCGACATGAATGCGCGGGCGATCGCCAAAGGTCAAAAGCCCGTGGTGCTGTGGTTCACAGGCCTGTCGGGCTCCGGAAAGTCGACGATCGCGAATCTCGTGGAGAAGCGCCTCCATGCGATCGGCAGGCACACCTACCTTCTGGACGGCGACAATGTTCGCCATGGCTTGAATCGAGATCTCGGCTTTACCGACGCGGATCGCGTGGAGAACATTCGTCGCGTCGCCGAGGCCGCCAAGCTGATGGTCGACGCGGGGCTGATAGCGCTCACTTCATTCATTTCGCCATTCCAGGCGGAGCGGCGGATGGCGCGCGACCTCTTCGGCCCAGGGCAGTTTATCGAGATCTTCATCGACACACCACTGGAGGTCGCTGAAAGCCGCGACCCGAAGGGCCTTTATCGACGCGCCCGAAATGGGTTGATCCAGAATTTCACGGGCATCGGCAGTCCCTATGAGCGCCCGGAAGCGCCACAGATCACGGTTACGCCGGATCTGAGCGCCGAGGAGGCCGCGGAAGTGATCGTCAGCTACCTCGAACGAGGCAGCTACCTCGGAACCGCGACCGGGTAACAGGCGATGGTTGGAGGAGCTAGCCAAGGGCCGATACGGGTTTGCTTTCCATTTATCGGTGATGATGTCGGTGGAAGCCACATCTCGGCGCTCAAGCTCATCCAGAACCTCGATACATCGAAGGTCGTTCCGATTCTGGTGCTTCAGGAAACGGCCGGGCCTCTGGCGGCCTTTCTGCAAATGGAGGGCCAGCCCTTCACGGGTTTTCCGCTGCCGACGACTTCGCCTGGAAAGGGAATAATCCCCGGCGATGTCATGACCTATCTGACCAGTACGCTTCCGCGCATGCGGCGTTTCATCAAGGAGCAGAAGTTCGATATCGTTCACACCAATGACGGCAGGACGCATGTGAATTGGGGCATTGCGGCGAGGCTGGCAGGTGCTCGGCTGGTTTGGCATCATCGCGGCGACCCCGACGCCAAGGGCGCTAACGTGCTTGCGCCGCTCATCGCGCATCGCATGGTGACGGTGTCGCGATTTTCGCGACCGCGGCATCCGATCAGATCCCTCAAGGGACGGCTCAGCGTCATCCATAGTCCCTTCGACCATCCGTCGACTGTGCCTGACAGGATCGCGGCCAAGGCCGCACTTCTGGACGAGCTAGGCCTTGCACCAGGAACACGCGTCCTGAGCTTCATCGGCGGGCTGATCGAACGAAAGCGGCCGCTCCTCTTCATCGATATCCTTGATCGTTTCGTGCGGGAGCATCCGCAAATCCCGGTCGTCGGCTGCGTGTTCGGGAATTCACCCGCGGGCTCGCAAGATCTTGAAGCGGCCGCCCGCGTGCGCTGCGCCGAGCGCGGGCTCGGCCAAACGGTGCGCTTCATGGGTTTTCGCAACCCGATCGAACCTTTCCTCGCGGCAACGGATGTTCTGGTGGTTCCCGCCATGGGAGAGCCCTTCGGCCGAACCCTTATCGAGGCGATGTTTCTTGGGACGCCGGTGGTTGCAACCGATCATGGCGGCAATCCGGAAGCTATCGAGAACGGGCGGACCGGATTTCTGGTCACACCGGAAGACGCCGGGGCCTTCATGGAGCCGCTATCGCGGTTGCTGTCCAATCCGCCGCTCTGGGCCCGGATCAGCGATGCAGCCCGCGACCACGCCTTCTTCTCCTACAGCACGCACCGCCATGTCGAAAATGTCATGAAGATCTATGACAGGGCGCTTTGCTCCCGCAAAGCCGGCTTGGCGACCGACCTAACCAGCGAAATCGGCGGTTAAAGGATTTTCGCAATGCGGGTAGAGCACATCGATTTCCTTGTCATCGGAGCCGCAAAAAGCACAACGACCTGGCTGCAGCAGCAGCTTCAGGCCGATCCGAGCGTCAGCACGCCGGCATCCTGATAGACGCATCCAAGGGAAGGGCCTCCTTTGACATGAGTGAGTTTCACGAAAAGTCAGCTGCGCCATTGACATATGGTTCCCCCGGCATTGATCGAGGTCTGCCGTACGAAGCCCATCATCCTGCTCGCAATGCGAACCAAGACACGGGAGCTGCCCAGAGTGGGATCGTGGCCACGACCCCGGCCGGTCAAGTTGGATATCGCCGCGAAATTGACGGCCTGAGGGCGATCGCAGTCGTTCTGGTGATCCTCTACCATTCAGGGCTTCGCGTCGCGGGCCTTGACCCCTTTGCGGGCGGTTTTATTGGCGTTGATGTCTTTTTTGTTATTAGCGGCTATCTGATTGGCTCGATTGTACAGCGGGAAGTCATGGATGGGACTTTCTCGTTCGCCAATTTTTACGAGCGTCGCGCGAGACGGATCCTACCTGCGCTGTATACCGTCTTAGCAGTAACGATCCCCTTCGCTTGGCTATATATGCTGCCGAGTGCCTTTAGAGACTATTCGGCGAGCCTTTTGGCAACCGTGTTTTCAGCCTCCAATCTATATTTCTGGCATGTTGCGAGCTATGACGCAGCCGACAATCTTTTTCGTCCATTAATTCACACCTGGAGCTTGGGGGTCGAAGAACAGTTCTACGTGATCTTCCCTTGCTTTCTTCTACTGGTGTGGAAATTTTCTCGGAAATTTTTAACAGCCATCCTGTGCATTGGGCTCGTCGTTTCGTTCATTCTTGCGGAGTGGATGACGCGGCATTTCCCGGACGCATCTTTTTTTCTACTGCCAACCCGAATCTGGGAACTAGGGTTGGGGGTGTTTCTGGCAAGACGTGAATTGACTGGCGGCCGGCTTGTGTCGATGCGCTCTTCGCGAGTCGCGCCTGCGGTCGGTTTGGCGCTCCTGATCTGCTCGGTGCCGCTGATGAGGCCGCAGTGGCATCACCCAGGACTTGTAACGTTGATCCCGGTTGCAGGAACGGCATTGCTTATCTGGTATACAGGGCACGGCGATCCCATTACACGAGCGCTTTCCTCCCAGCCATTTGTATTTGTCGGCCTGATATCATATTCCCTCTACCTTTGGCACCAGCCGATATTTGCTTTCGGCAGATTGAGTGTGACCAATTCTGTCGATGGAACGATGGTATTTTGTTGGATTTTGATGTCTGTCATACTTGCCACTGCGACTTACCGCTTCGTTGAGATGCCGACTCGCAGCAGAAAGCGAACCAGCAAGCGCGTTATATGGCTGATTGCCTCACTGGGGGCCGTGTTACTCAGCGGCGGCGGATACTACTGGTATGTCCAAAATGGCATGCCAAGCCGTTTTGCGGACGGCCTGGCCCCGATTGCCGCTGCATCCGATATTCGCGAGGCTCAGATCTTTCAGAACGGGAAGAGCTGTCTCAACTTTGCGCCTGAACAGGGCCCTTGTACCTTTCATGGCTCGAATCCCGAGGGCTATGCTCTTGTTAGTTTAGGTGACTCTCACGCTCGCACTCTGCTTGGTCCGATGCGAGACAGCCTCGATGACTACCGAGATATCGCCTCGTTCACACCGCTCAATCGAGGCGGCTGCGTATTTCTCCTCGGTCTGCAAAGGGTTGACGTGGACCAACCGGGTTGTCCAGGCGACTACAACGACAAGAGGCTCGACTACGTAGGCAGGCTGAAGCGACCGATAGCCGTGCTCTTGTGGCGTCTCCCCATTCTCGTGGAGCAGAGCCGTTACAACAATGGCGAGGGGGGAATCGAGCCGGGCGACGATCACCCGCATTTGGCCAAGCTGGGTGAAACCGGGCCCGCCGATCCGGCTGCAGTCGCCACGGCCATTTCCCGCACCATAAACACACTTCTGGAGCGCGGGGTGAAAGTTGTCTTAGTCTATCCTGTCCCGGAGATGGGTTGGAACGTCCCGCAGGTGCTTCTCATGCGGGCCAGACGCCAGAACGATCCTGCAGCTTATATGCAGGCGGACCCGATTTCGGTTTCCTACGGGGATTTCCGCCGGCGAACGCAACGGACATACGCATTATACGATAATGTCGGATCCGATCCAAATCTCGTGCGTGTGTATCCGGAGAAGGCCTTCTGCGATCAACAGCGCTGTTTCGCCAATCGAGGCTCTCAGATTTTTTATCGGGACGATAACCATCTCAGCGAGACCGGGGCGTCCAAGCTCAACGTTTTGATCATGGACGCCATCAAAGCACGGTGGGGAAATGACCGATGACAGGCGAAGGAAGAGCCGTGGACTTTTTCGACCGGGAAGTCTTATGCGACGTCCCAGCACGGAAGCGACAAGGCTTCCCCTTGCAGTAGAGCTCGACGCTATGCCTTGCGGTGGTATATTTCGAAATACGGGTCCAAAGAGCTGGAAATTCTCTCATCCATGTAAGCGATCTCGTCTCTGTTGAAATAGTCGACATAACCGCCAATTTTACCCCGGCGCACCTTAAAACTGTCGGGATTCGACTGGTCCGTCGGGCGCATTCTTTCGTGACCGAAAGCGTCTGCCATTTCGATCTTTCGCAAATTCTCGAAAGAGCCAAAGGTTGTCGCCTCATCGAGGATCATCTCCGGCACGCCCTGAATGCCCAGAAAATCTAGCGCCGTGCGAAGCGCCGATTTTGGAGCTTGGCGCATATGTTCGTAGGACAGCATTTGAAATGCCTTCACCTTATCGCGGTTGTGCGCCCAAGCGTTGTAGAACGCTATGATGGAATCAATGCTGCCGACATCCTGGGCAAGAAACTCACTGATCGTTCCGTCAAACACCTTCATTCGGTGCGTTGCGTCGAAATAATATGAAACAAGCACGTCTCTCGGATCCCGAACCAGAAATAGGATCTTTTTTCCTGAATATTTTGACTTATCGACCTGGATTTCGCTGGGACGCTTAAGGTTTGGGCTGTCGTCGTGAGAAAAGCCGATGCAGGGAATATTCGATGAGATCTTCCAGAAATGCTGGATTTCCATCGGATTCTGCAGGTTAAGGCCGTAGTGTTTGTCGATGACGCGGCCAACCATGGTGCGCAGCCACGTTCTACCGCATTTCGGGTATGAAAGCACAAAGGAGTCTCGCGACCAAAAGATCATCTGGCGGCGCAACGCTCCCAGGGGACCCGAGTAGCGTATTTTCTTTGGAACGACGGCTTCGCCAAGGAAAAAGGTAGCGTCGCGAAGATTGTTCTTCAACTGTCCGAGCATAGAAAGCTTCCTCTGCTAGCGTGAGTTTGGCGCATTGGCGGCGTCAACAATGAAGTGCCCGAAGAACGGGACCGCCGGACCGAAACTCAAGCGACCATTTTAATCTCCGCCATTGTAAGCCATTGCGTCGGTGCAGCGAGACCTAGCTAGCTGGCTGGCCCGGACTGATGGGAGTACCTCTTTGGATTAACGCGGCAAAGTCCGCTTGCAGTTCCGATAGCCCCCCCATGCACAAAAGCATGTGTTGCTTAGAAAGCGGGTAAAGCGCCCCATAGCAGCGATAAGATCGTAGCCTCGAATCCGAACGATTGCAGGCCAACCTGTTCTTGATTGAGCAAGGGACTGGCAGGCACGGATTTGTGCCTGCGAGTTCAAACAGCCGCATCTCTTGACGCGCTCTCTTGGGGCGCGGCGGCTAAGCTTTGTCGAGGTCTAGAAATGAGCCAGTCAGATCAGCCGTTTGAGGCAATCAGTCCACTGGGAGGCCAATCCCTTTTGCTGGCCACTGCGATCGCTCTCGGCCGTCTCGTCAGCAAACCGCGGACGATTGTTCATGTGCTGTCTTACTTGCGCCGGCGGGTGACCGGGCGCGCCAAGGCCGTTGGCAAGAACCTTCATCTCTACATCATCGATCTGGCCCTGGCGCTGGCGGCACTGTCGTTTGCTTCATTCATGCGATTGGGCCTTGATGGAGAATTCACCGGTCCGGAAAGCCACGCTTCGTTGCTCTTCGCACTCCCTTGCTTCCTGCTTACATGCGCCGTGGTCTTCCCGGTGACTTGCCTCTACACCCGCAACTGGCGATATGCTTCTGTCGGCGACATGCTCGGTATCGTTCGCGCGGCATTCGTCACATCGCTGGCCTTCGTGTTCCTGATGTTTGTGGCTACACGGCTCGATTCGATCCCGCGCTCGGTGATAGTGATCCAGTTTCTGTTGCTCGTGCCGCTGCTTATTTCAGTTCGCATCCGCTCCAAGCTCGTTGAGCTAAGCCGCTTTGGTCCGACTGCGAACAGAGCGAGAAACGGACGCGACGTGGTCCCTGTGCTGCTGATCGGTGCAGGCGATGCGGCCGATCTTTATATTCGCGCGCTGCAGCGGGATCCGAATGCACGCCATTGGCCGGTCGGCGTGCTCGATAATGGCGCAACGACAGAGGGCTATTTCCTGCGCGGCGTGCCGGTTCTGGGCAGCATCGAAGACTTCGACATGGTCATCGGCGATCTGGAAGGTCGCGGCATCAAGCCCCGCCACGTGATTTTCACCGAAAGGGTGCCTGGCCTCGTCGACCCGATGCTTGAAGCGCTGATCGACCGGGCCGACCGTCTGGGCATCGCTGTCTCTCGCCCCGCCCCGGTCCTGGAACTGCGCAATCCTAAATATCAGAGTCGCTTCGACTTGCGCCCCATCGAACTTACCGACCTTCTGGAGAGGCCGCAGGCGGTTCTTGATAAAGATGCGTTGTCCCGAATGATCGAAAACAGGCGCATCGTCGTCACCGGCGCCGGAGGCTCGATCGGCGGAGAGCTCACGCAGCAGATTGCCGCGCTCGGCCCCACCGAAGTGGTCCTGATCGATAACAGCGAGTACAATCTGTACGCCATCGATCTGGAATTGGCGGAGAAATTCCCGAATGTGCGCCGGAAGCCATATATCTGCGACGTACGCGACCCTGTTCGCCTGGGCGAGATTTTCCGACGCCATCGCGTTGACTTGGTCTTCCACGCGGCGGCGCTCAAACATGTGCCGATGGTCGAGTTGAATCCCTGTGAGGGCATTCTTACCAACGTCATCGGTACTATGAACGTGGCAGAAGCGACCCGCCTTTGCGGCGCCAAGGCAATGGTCCAGATATCCACCGACAAGGTTGTGAACACGACCAGTGTCATGGGCGCTACCAAGCGCCTAGCGGAACTCTACTGCCAGTCCCTGGACCTCGCCTTCACCGCCGGCGATACCCCCGTCCGCTTCATGACCGTTCGTTTCGGCAATGTTCTGGGTTCAAGCGGGTCGCTGATCCCGCTGTTCAAGCGCCAACTCGCCCACGGCGGTCCGCTGACCGTGACCGACATGGAGATGAAGCGCTTCTTCATGACAATACGCGAGGCGGTTGAACTGACCTTGCAGGCATCGGCCCATGGTCTGGAGAAAAAACTCGGACAGGGCGAAATCTTCGTTCTCGACATGGGTGCGCCAATCAAGATCATCGACATGGCGCGCCGCATGATCAAGCTCGCGGGATTTCGGCCGGATGAGGACATCAAGATCAAGATTGTCGGCTGCCGGCCGGGAGAAAAGCTGTTCGAGGAACTCTTCGACGAAAGCGAAAGACGTGTCGACGTTCCGATTTCCGGAGTCTTGGGCGCCGTGCCCAACGCGATGCCGCTTGACACGCTTCGCAAGGGATTTTCGCAATTGCGTCGCTTGGCGAGGGCCGGCGACACTGAGGGAGTGTTAAATCTTGTTGCGGATATGCTTCCCAGTTATCGCAGAGACGAAGCCAAGCCTGCGGCGGCGGTGACGGCGCCATTCGTGCCTCATGTGATCCTCGGTTCAGCCAAGGCAACCACGCGTCCACACGAGGCGGCCGCTTGAGGCCCAGCGGGAGCGCTGCCGTGCTAAGGCATATTGCCTCGGCTCTGTTTGTCGCGCTGTCGTGCGGCACCGCACTGGCCGGGGCGCCTCAACCTCAGCCGACAGTGGCCGAGGCACGGGAGGCGGTCGAGGCTGCCGGGGCCTATTTCCGCGATCATCTCGGTGTGGCGGGAACTTATGTATGGAAATATTCCCTCGACGGCCAAAAGAGGGTGGGCGAAGGCGGTACCGTGCCCGCGAGCGTTGGCTGGGTGCAGCCGCCTGGTACGCCGGCTGTCGGCGCTGCGTTCCTGCGCATTTTCGAGGTTACCGGCGACAAGCAATGGCTTCAGTCTGCCCAGGTCGTGGCAACCGCTCTGGTCAAGACTCAGCTGGAGTCCGGCGGATGGTTTTACAAGATCGAGACCGACCCGCAAAAGGCGGCGACATGGTGCTACCGCGCACTGAAGGTAGGCGGGAATACCTGTCGCGATATCAAGGACAATCCGCAACGCAACGAGACTGTCCTCGATGACAACAACACACAGAGCGTGCTGAATTTTCTGATGTGGTTCGACCTGGCGAGCGGCGGTTCGGATCCGGAGGTCCGTTCCTGCATCGACAGGGCGCTTCATCGATTGATGCGGGTGCAATACGCGAATGGGGCCTTCCCGGTCTTCTTCAAGGGAGCCGCGCCTGGGGCGGATGTAAAGGCTGCGGCCAAGGCGAGTATTCCGGCCAGTTGGTCTCACGAGTGGCAGAAGCCTGATCGTCCGCCCTATTTCATCATCAACGACAATCTTCCCCGCGATATGGGTCGTCTCTTTCTCAACGCCTTTCGCACATATCATGATCCCGCATATCTCAAGACGGCGGAGAAGGTCGGTGATTTTCTCCTAGCAGCCCAGTTGCCCGCGCCACAACAGGGCTGGGCTCAGGGTTACGATCGTTCCATGCAGCCGGTTTGGGGGCGCAGGTTTGAGCCGCCAGCGGTCGTCTCGCGCGAAACCGCCGGTAATATTGATTACCTGATCGAGTTGAACGAGCAAAACAGGGATGCGCGGTTGCTGCACGCGGCGACGACTGCGGCCACCTGGCTACAGGCGGCGCGCCTGTCCGACGGCAGTTGGGCACGTTTCTACGAACTCAACACCAACCGGCCGCTTTACATCGATGAGGGCGGCCAAGTGACCTTCGACGACATGGACCTCCTGAAACACTACGGCATGAAAACCGGTGCAGAGATCGAGCCGGTGTTCGCTCGGCTCGAGATTGCAAACCGGGGACAGAGAGTTTCACGTCAACGACTGTGGATCAGTGCCGCGGATGAGTTGAGTGCTGGCGAACTGAATTCAAAGGTGCGTCAGCTCGTCGACAGTCAGGATACCCAGGGACGCTGGGTTGAGGGCCGGTTTATCGAGGGAGAAGACTTCGTCGAGGGCGTGTTCGCCCTCGCTCGTTTCATCTCCGCGCAAGCATCAGAACCGGCGAAATAATTTCCATATATCGCTCGCTCTTGCGATGGGGCGATCCTGACCAGATCTTCCGGTGCGTCGATCTAGCCTTTGTAGGAGCTGGAAAGCTCGGCTGGTGGGCCCCTTAGATCGGCCTGCGTAGGAAAGGCCGCGAACGACCGTATGTGGAGCGAGTACCGCGAAGAAAGCGCGTGACCGTTCTTGAAGCTGGGCCGTCGCGCAAAATCGCAACACTGGGCGCCATTCCAAGCAGCAGAGGCACGAGAAAGAAACGACTGTAAAGATGCGGCAGCGCGTTGGCCAGCGCCGCGAAAAGGAGAACGGTCGTCGCTGTGCAAATGGCGGATACCTTGCCTTCACGACTCCGAGCGGCAAGGATGGCGATGGTGATGCCTGCCACGAGCAGGAGCAGAAAACCGACGAATCCGGGCAGCCCTGCCTCGACCCATATGAGGAGATAGGTGTTGTGGACCGGGGCGTGCAATTCGCTGACCAGCCGATACTGGTCGGCACCGATGCCAAGCAGCGAATTATTGTCCGCTTTGCCAATGGCCTCATGGATGAGCCGCATACGGTCTGCAAACGTGCCAGCCTCATCGAGGTCACCATTCTGCAGTGCATTCAGCACGCGGTGTTGGAAGACCTCGGGCAAGAAGTCCCGACCCCAGGTAACGGCAATGAAGAATGTTGTGAGCGACGTCACTGCTAAAGAAATGATGCGGCGCCACGAGCCCGTCGCGACTACGAAGATGGTGACCGCAAAGACAAGGCCGATCAGGCCGGTATTGGATCCTGTCAAAATAATGCCATAACCAAAAAGCGGCAGTCCGACCCAAAGCCAGCGACGCTTTATGCAACCTGACGCCACCAGCCACAACATTAGCGGGACAGAGAGCGCTATCAGCGTTGCGCATTCATTCTCGCGTTCCACCCAACCCTGGAAACGACCATTGCCGCTGACAAAGACGGTGCCGCGTTGCTTGAGGATGTCGATTATCACTATCCCCTGCAGACACATCACGGCGATCGAGCAAAGAAATGATTTCATCAAGAGAACGATTTCGGCCCAGGGCCTCGACACGATCATGAAGGCCAGGAGAAAGTAAGCGTACAGATATTGCGCCGAGATGATGAAGCCTCGCTGCGGATCTCCGTGGATCAGACTGCTTAGCAGCAGCATCCCGCATAGTAGGGCGATGCCGATGTTCCATAGAAACGTCCCCGCGCCCAAGGGAGAGATCGAAAAGGATTTCCCGAGTATGGCTGCGAATACGGCCGCGAGAGCGAAGCCGTCGCTGATGGTAAAATAGAATGCATCAAACCGAAGAATATTGAAGGGCGTGAGAAAGACGGACGCCACGGCGAACCAGAGCCCGAGTCTCCCGGCTACCTCTGGCAACGATGTGACGGCCGGTTTGGGGCCGGGCCTTGTCCAATAATGGCGAGGAGCCCTGGCGTAGTTCATCCTCACTCCTGAATCTGCTTGAGAGTCCTTTTCGCCAGCCCTCATTGGGCCTGCAGTTCAGCCTATCTGCCAAGATAGGGCCCGGGCCGGTTACGCTATCCTTTTGGATGATGTCGCCTTTGCGGCTAAGCCTCTTGAGCGCGATTGCGGCCGCGCAACCATGTTAAAACTGTCGTCGCGGTAAGTCGCGAATTCGATGTTGGGTAGCCTCCAGGTCCGATGTGGCAGGGCCGGCTTGGACCAGTCGAAGACAAACAAAAAAGGGGCGGGATCTGTGAGCTTGATAGACGACAACAGCGTGTGGAGCCGTCTGGAACCATTTCTTCAAGAGCCGATCGAGCCGTCGAAGGAACGCACTTTCGGCCCGCGCGAGCTCTACACGCTTTTCCGAAGGCGCCTCCCCTTGATCCTTGCGGTCGTGACTACCGGCACCGCTCTCGCGCTCATCACGGCCGTGGAACTTCCCAAGACGTACACCGCTCGCTCGATGATCGTTGTCGAATCCGACGATCCCAATCCTCTCGACACCGCACAAGCGCAGCCTAATCAACAGCCCGACAAGTCGCGAATGGACACCGAGGCGGATCTGATCACCTCTCGTGTCTTTGCCAGCCTGGTCGTCGACAGACTGGACCTCATCAAGGACCCGGACTTCAACACCTATCTGAAACCAGCCGCGAGCCGAGCTTCCCCTTCGGATTCGGGCCCTGGACTGCTGTCACAGGCCGTCGGCTTGATCGTCTCGATACCGCGAGCGCTATGGAGCCTTGTCGCCGGCGCCGACCCGCAGGATCCCGCGTCGCTGCCATCGAAGGGGGTTCAGCAAGATCGGGCGATTTCATCGTATCTGTCGAGCGTTTCGGTTGACCGGTCCGGAGAGAGCTCGGCGATGACGATCTCCTTTTTCAATGACGACGCGTCGAGGGCGGCCCTGATAGCCAATGCGACGGCCAAACTGTTCGTGGAATGGTCCCGGGACAACAAACGGCAGGACATCAAGGACGCCGTTAGCTTTCTGAGGCAGCAATCGACGGAGCTTGCGTCACGGATAGCCGCCATAGAAGGCCAGATCGCCCAGTATGCGCGAGAACACGGCGTATCCAGCGATCCACGCGATGATCTGCTGCGCGCCTCGATCCAGCAAAGCAACGAGCAGCTCAGCACCGCCAGAGGTGAATACACGCAAGCGCAGGCGCGCCTCGCCCAGGTCAGGCTGGCGGCCAAGACCGGCGACGCGGGCGCGAACGTCGATCCCCTGCTCTCATCGGACTTCCTGACATCCCTGCGCAACGACGAAGCGACGGCGATGAGGGATCGCGCGCAACTGGCCAGCAACTACGGGCGCAATCATCCCTTGGTCCAGGAGGCGGATGCAAAAGTAGCGGCCGTCCGCGCGATGATCTCTCAGGAGATGCTGCGTACGATCGCAATCTTGGAAAACGACGTCCGCGTCAACGAAGGCAGGGTCAACCAACTCGCGAAGACTTTGGAGGAGTCCAACGAGCAACTGCGGCAAAGGAGCCTGGCGGAAGCGAAGCTTCGGGAACTGAACAACCAATTGTCGACCGAGCAGAAGCTCTACGACCTCGTATCAGGCAGGCTTGGCAGCCTCGATCCGTTTTCCGAGGCGGTCGAGCCCGGCGTGCGGACGGTTTCCGCTGCCGAGATTCCGACGAGCCCTTCCTTTCCCAAACTTCGTCTGATGACGGCAGGCGGTTTCGCCGCGTCGCTGATCCTAGCCCTGATCCTTGTGCTGACGCTTGAAAGCATGGATGTGAGAATACGCGAGTCACAACGGGTATCGAAGCTTATCCGTGCGCCACTGCTGGCGTCGATTCCGCAACTGCCCAAGAAATTCCTGCAACGCGCCACGCCTCCTCTTGAAACCTTGTTGTCGCAACCACGGTCGGCCTTCTCCGATGCCTTCCGGTCGCTGTACATGGCCTGCACCCGGATGAACGGTGGCCGGAGCAAACAGGTGATCCTGGTCAGCTCAGGACTACCACAGGAAGGCAAGACAACGACGGCCATGGGCCTCGCCGTGGCAGCTGGAATGGACGGCGCCCTGACAGCGCTGATTGATCTGGATTTGCGAACCCGCAGCATCCATAGCGCCATGCAGTTTGGGCCCGCCGACAAGACACTCAACGACTACCTACATGGTGGTTGCACCCTGGCAGAGATCGTTCAGACGCTTCCTGAAGTTCCGCGACTGGATGTGCTGGCGCCATCTGCCGACGACCAGACCTTGCCTGAATTCCTCAATTCCAGCCAATTCGCGAAATTGCTGGAGGCGTTCCGGCTCGAATACGACGTGGTGATCATCGACGCGCCGCCTGTGCTCGTCGTCGAAGACGCAATCAGGATTGCCGCCTCGGTGGATACCGTCGTGGTCGTGGCCGCGTGCGACAGCACCACGCAAGAGGCTCTCTCCCAGGTTGTCGAGCGCCTGCGGTTCGCCGGCGGTCCATCGATCGGCTGGGTGTTCAACCGCGTCGACCCCTTCCGACAGGCCCGTGGTGCCCTGCGGAAAGCCTATTTGAAACGGCAGCAGATTCGTCGTTATTTTCCCGCTTGACCGCCATCGGCCGCGCGGCCGATCAGGCGCGGCCGACTATATCCCCATCGCCTCGAGCAGGGTTTGGTTCACCTTGTGAACATCGAACCGGTCTTCCGCGAGCTTTCTTGAGTTGGCGCCCATTTTTGCGGCGAGTTCCTCATCCTCGAGAAAAGCCCGCTGCGCCGAGGCGAGAGCTTCCACGTCTCGCGGCTCGACCCGGAAACCGTTCTCGCCCTCGATCACCGTTTCTTGACAGCCAGGGGCGTTGGTCGTGATTATCGGCCGACCGGTCGACAAGGCTTCCAGCGCGCTGCGGGGAATGCCCTCCCTGTAATAGGACGGCAACACGAACACGGTGGACGCGGTCAAATAGGGACCGACGTCGTGTGTTTCGCCGAGATATTCAACGGCGCCTTCCTTGGTCCACTGGTCCATTTCGGCTTTCGAGATGGAGAGGGGACTGGGATCGAAGGGCCCGAGAATCTGAAAGCGTGCAGCGCGGTACTTGGTCTTCAGGATACGCGCGGCGGCAGCAAACTCGGCAATTCCCTTTTCGCGAAGCAAGCGAGCGATCAGAAGGAAGACGGGAGGCCCTGAAGGTGGGGGGCTTGCGGCAAACAGTGTCAGGTCCACTCCTGAACCCGGGATCATGATCACCGGCGTCGTCGCAGAAACCATCCCATGGCGCCGGATGTCGGAAGCGTCGGCGTCATTGTAAGCGAAAACTGCTTCGCAGCCGACCAGAGCCGAGCGGTAGAGACCAATACTCAACCGGCGCAAAATGGTTGCGCGCAGCCCCGTCATGCTGCCGCTGAATATGAAGCCGAAGCCTGTAAAGAGCGCAAACCGGCGCGGTACACGGGCAAGGCGGGCAGCCAATCCACCATAGATGATCGGCTTCATCGTATACGCCAGGACGATTTCGGGCGCCAAGCCGCGAATGAGCTTGTAAAGCGCCTTGAGCGTTCGCAAATCGGCCAGCGGACTGGTACCCGTCCTGGCCATCGGAATCCGTCGGAAGGTCACGCCAATTGCCTTGAGACCGGCGATCGCCCGCTCATCTTCATCGGGGGCGAGCGCAATGACATCATGCCCCGCAGCGACCATGGCCTTCAACAATTCGAGACGAAAGTTGACAAGCGAACGCGTCAGGCTCGCAATGACGACGATGCGCTTGCGGCGCATCGCATAGTCCACAGGGGCGCGAGGAGAATCTCGACCATTCATGTGCACAGCAACCACCAGCCGCTCCTATCGGATATGGCGACGACGCCCTAGAGCTGCTTCGTAGAGTTCCAGGTGCCTGCCGACGTAAAGGGAAAGCGAGAAGTTCTCCATGACGCGACGACGCGCTTGTTGACCCAAGGCGCGGCGCTCGGCCGGTTCAAGGCTGACAAGCCTGATCAATCCGGCGGCCAGAGCTTCACTATCTCCCGGTGGAACGACCACGCCGCTGTCGCCGACCAGCCAGCCGGAGTCGCCGACCGCGGTAACCACCGCCGGCACGCCGCTGGCCATCGCCTCGCCTACGGCAAGGGAAAATGCCTCGCCCCAAGCCGAGCAAAGCGCGTAGACGTCGAAGCCCGGCATGAGGTCGGCGATGTCAGCGCGGATGCCGGGCGTGGTAATGCGGTCGTCTATGCCGAGCTCACGGGCGGTGCGCCGCACCGGGCCGTCGGCATGTCCCTCCCCGATAAATATGCCCTGAACGTCGTATCCCTGTTCCAGGAGCCGGCTGATGGCGCGGACCAGGCTAACCTGGTCCTTCATGGGATGGAAGCGTGCCACATGGCCGATCATCAGCCGTCCGGGCGGCAAGCCGAACAGGCGGCGCAGCTTCGCACCGGCGTCGGCCGAGGGGGAAAATTGATCGCAATCCGTCCCGTTCGGGATAACCACCCTCCGGCGCGGATCAAAGCCCAGGCGCTCGTGATCATCGGCGGCGACGCGCGAGCAATATGAGATCGCGCTGGTGCGCCTCGACAGGCGGGCCGAGAGCCGTATCAATTGGCGCGTCAATGGTTTTTCGTCGGCGAGATCTCGAACCGTGTGATGGATGCTCCAGATGACCGGCGAGAAATTGAGCCCTAGCATCGAGCCGAGCGTTGCCGCGACGTTGCCGTGATACATCCACCCGTGAAGAAGATCGGGGGCCGCCCGTCTTATCGACCGCGTCAGCCGAACGACATCGCGCGGTCGCGGCCGTTCCGTCATGCCGAGCGAAACGAGCCCCGATCTTGTATATTCTACGTTTGCAGCCACCGGACCGGGTGAAAGCAGGGACAGAACTGAAGTCGAGAAGCGATTTTGGTCGACCTGGCCAAGAAAACGGGCAAGCATGACCTGAGCGCCGCCGACGTCGAGACTGGTAATGGTGTGAAGAACACTTGTGTGCACGCAAGCTTCCCAGCTGTCTGCAACGCTCCGCCCTGAGGAAGCATTCAATCGTCCGACAGTATCCAGCCGCACCATACGTTGGTTGCAGTCGACATCCAGTTAGCCAAATTAGGTGGGAACCAGACCGAAGGTTGTCACCGCTCCACCAAAGGTATGACTCATTGTCCTCGCGCAGGTGTCGCTAGGGTCTTTGCAGGAAAATTCTATGGTGGGCTTCCATGGCATCTTATTGCAATGCGGCGCGGAGCAGGCGATCGACAGGCGCGTGGACCAGTACATTCCTTGCGAAAGCACTGGGATCCGCCAGTATTGCGATCCTTGCGGTTGCAGCGATTCTGATTTCCCAGCTTGATGCCTGGGCCGCGGCGGACGATGACTACAAGGTTTCGGTCGGCGATGTGGTGTCGTTTGACTTCATCGACGACGCGCTTCCCGCCGAACAACTCACGGTCGCCAGCGATGGCGCGATCAACATTCCGCTGATCGGCAGCTTTGAAGTCGGCGGCCTGACGGTGCCCGACGCCTTGAGTCGTATCCGTAAGGCATTCATCGAGCGTGAACTCTTCAATGACCCGCATATAGCTCTTGCGGTGGTGAGCTTCCGCCCGATCTTCGTCCTTGGGGATGTAAAGGCGCCGGGCTCGTTTCCTTACCAGCCGGCACTGAACGTGGAGCAGGCGGTGGCGCTTGCGGGCGGCCAGTCGACCGGGGGAGCCACGGCGGAGGATCGCGTCGTAACACGCGCCCGGTTGCGCGGAGCTCTTGATGAAAGCGTGGTGGAGATCGCCAAGGAGGCGGTCGCCGCTGCGCGCATCAAGGCCCAATTGGCAAACAGCGACAAGATCTCGGAACTGGATCTGCCTGCCAAGATCAAGGGCCTCATGAACGCCAACCTGCTCGCGACGCTGCTTCCTACCGAGCAGCGCATCCTTGAAGCAGATCAACATGCGCTGACGACACGTCGCAAGCAGCTCTCGGCGGGGATCGAAGAAGTAAATGTTGCCCTCGCCAATGTTCAACAGCTTTCGGACATACAAAAGACAGTGATCGCTTCGGCACAGGCGGATCTCGATCGCATCAGGGGCCTCAACAAGAAAGGTCTCGTCACAATCACAGACCTCTCGAACGCCGAGCGCGAAGCGACCACGCAGCAATCCCATCTGCTTGAAATCTACAATCAGGCATCGACGGTGCGCCGCGAATTGAGCCAGTTGCAGCGCGACCTGGATGACGCCACCCAGACCTGGACACACACGGCGCTGACGGATCTCCAGGCCCACAACTCTGAAATCGAGCGCCTGATCGCGGTTCGAGAATCGACCGAGGAACAGATCCTGCTGTTGAGCTCGCTGGCCGCGGAGCAGACACGCAGCAACAACTCCATCACGTTCACCTACCAGATCCGCCGCAAGGTAAATGGCCAGACCGCCACAAAGGTGGCGACCCTCGACGATCCGGTTGCGGCCGGAGATACGATCCTTGTGTCAATAAACCGCCTGGATAGCGCCCAGGACACGACAAGCCGTTCAGCCACTACCTTGGCGACGACCTCTTCCGTCCAGGTCGGACCGTCGCAATGATCGGCCTCAGCACCCCAACAGCACGTTCCGGCGGCTGGACTGCGCGCGTTCCGCTTGGCCGGGCCATACCAAGCCGTATCGCCGCGGTGATCCTTTTGGTTCTCAGCCTGCCGCTATGGCTCGTGGCTGCTGCCATTGTCTGGGCCAGTGTCGGCCGTCCATTGTTTTTCCGCCAGTCTCGCAGCGGGCTGGAAGGTCGCCCGTTCGTGATCTGCAAGTTTCGTACGATGCACGAAGGGCGAGACGGGAATGGCATGCTGCTCCCCGACGCCTTGCGTGAGACGCCGGCCACGCGGCTGATGCGCTCCGTCCGCATCGATGAGCTGCCGCAGCTTCTCTCGATCGCCAGGGGGGACATGGCCTTCATGGGGCCCCGTCCGTTGCTCCCGGCCACCATCGCCGAATTCGGCGAGCTGGGGCGTATTCGTGGCACGGTCCGCCCCGGCCTGTCCGGATGGGCACAGGTGAACGGCAATACCCGCCTCACCAACAGCGAAAAGCTGGCGCTCGACCTCTGGTATGTGCGCAACCGCAGCCTGTGGCTCGATCTGCACATACTGGTTCTGACTGTCCAAGTGGCACTGTTGGGCGAACGTGTCGACCGCCGCCATGTCGACCATGCTTTGAAGGCTATGCCCGCCGGGACGGTCCGGCCATGAACCCAGCACTCGGTCGACTTCTGGTGATCGCACCGCATCCTGATGATGAGGTCCTGGGGTGTGGCGGCACGATAGCCCGGATGGCTGCGCAAGGCGCAGAAGTTCATGTCGCAGTGGTTACGCGAGGCAGCCCGCCCGCCTTCACAGAGGAGATGACGGAACGGGTTCGCAGCGAGGCCAAGGCGGCGCATGCCTGTTTGGGCGTGCAACAGACGCATTGGCTTGATCTGCCGGCAGCGCAGATCGCCGAGACGCCGCACGCGACGCTCAACAGGGCGCTGCTGACCCTGTTGCGGGATGTCGTGCCGGATACGTTGCTCATCCCTTTCGTCGGTGATGTGCACATGGACCACCAGCTGATCTTCCTGTCATCGCTGGTAGCGGCTCGCCCGACCCAATCTCAATATCCGCGGACGATCATGGCTTACGAGACCGTCTCCGAAACGAACTGGAATGCCCCCTATGTGACGCCGAGCTTCGTGCCGAACGTCTTCATAGACATCGCATCGACGCTGGACCGCAAACTCGAAGCTGCGTCGATGTTCGCCTCACAGATCAGAGATTTCCCGCATGAGCGTTCGATCGAAACCTTGCGGGCGCTTGCGATCGTCAGGGGCACCGCCGCCCATCTGAGGGCGGCCGAGGCCTTTGTCCTTCTGCGAAACGTCATTTGAATCCTAGCTGGAGTATTCTGCGATGAAACGCTGGCCAATCTACGACGAAGAACAAATAACCGATGTGGTAGAGGTTTTGCGATCCGGCCAGGTGAACGCCTGGACCGGCGACCATGTGAAGACCTTCGAACGCGCCTATGCGCGCAGCCTCGGCCGACGTCACGCGGTGGCGCTGGCCAACGGCTCGCTCGCGCTGGATCTTGCGATGAAGATCCTCCACATCGGCGCCGGCGACGAGGTGATCGTCACGCCCCGCAGTTTCGTCGCCTCCGCCGCCTGCGTCATGTTTGCCGGCGCCACGCCTGTTTTCGCGGATGTCGACCCGAGTTCGGGCAACCTTTCCGCCGAGACGATTGCGTCGAAGATAACGGCTCGAACGAAGGCAGTGATCGTCGTGCATATTGCCGGCTGGCCGTGCGATATGGCGCCGATCATGGAGCTCGCAAAGCGCAGCGGCATAAAAGTCATTGAAGATTGCGCCCAGGCGCATGGAGCCGAATACAACGGACGACCGATTGGCTCCTTCGGCGACATAGCGGCGTTCTCGTTCTGCCAGGACAAGATCATCACGACGGGCGGCGAAGGTGGGCTTGTCGCAATGGACGATAAGAAATTGTGGCTCGCTGCCTGGAGCCTCAAGGACCACGGCAAGAACTATGATCTGGTCTTTGCCCCCCATAGGGCGACAGGGTTTCGCTGGCTGCATGACAGCATCGGCACCAACTGGCGCATGACATCAATCCAGGCAGTGCTTGGCTTGCGGCAGCTCGAACGCCTGCCCGATTGGACTCGCCAACGCGAGCGAAATGCCAGCATCTGGATGAAGACGCTTGCTGAATTGCCGATGCTGCACGCACCCCAGCTCGGTTCGGAGCATAAGCATGCCTGGTACCGATGCTATTTCTATATCAAGCCCGAGATGCTGTCCCCCGGATGGTCGCGCGACGAGTTGATTGCGGCTATCAATGCGGCCGGCGTCCCATGCTTCTCGGGAAGCTGCTCTGAGATCTATCTTGAACATGCCTTCGCGGACGCCGGGGTAGCGCCGCCCGAACGTCTGCCGATCGCACGGCAGCTCGGTGAAACGAGTATGGCTTTTCTGGTCGACCCGTCCTGGACGACCGAGGAGACCATGGCTGCCGCGTCGACGGCGCGGTCAATCCTTGTTACGGCTTCGCGCCAGCTCGAGGCAGCATGACAAAGGAACGCGCCATCAGAAAGGATGAAACCGTTCCAGCGTCTTCTCTGGCAGAGCTGCAGATAGTGACGTCGTCAGCAGCGCGGAACCTAACCCTTGCCCATACAGAGCGTAGTTTGCTCGGATTCGAACTGCCAGCCGCGGTTCGATTTTATCAGCAGATGATGCTCATCCGGCTCGTGGAGGAGCGCTTGCTCGATCTTTTTTCCCAAGGTCTCCTGTTCGGCACGACGCACACGTCCATTGGACAGGAAGCCAATGCGGTCGGCGTGATAAACGCTCTTGACCGGGACCGCGACATTGTCTGGAGCAACCACCGCTGCCATGGTCATTTCATTGCCTATTCGGGCGAAGTCGAAGGCCTGATAGCCGAGATCATGGGGCGTGTAACCGGCATTTGCGGCGGACGCGGCGGCAGCCAGCACCTGTGCTTCCGCAACTTCCACTCCAATGGCATCCAAGGAGGCATCGCACCCGTCGCAGTTGGTAGTGCGCTGGCGCGAAAGGACGAGGGCGCCGTCGCAGTGGTGTTCCTCGGCGACGGCACGATGGGCGAGGGAGCCGTATACGAGAGCCTTAACCTTGCGTCTGTTTTCGCCGCCCCGGTGGTCTTTGTGATCGAGGACAACGAGATCGCCCAGACGACGCCCAAGCATCTGACCGTCTCCGGTTCGATCGTCGCCAGGGCCGAGCCGTTCGGCGTCCGCACATTCGCCTATGACGGCAACGATCCGATCGCGATATATGAGCTCGCCCAAGAAGCCGTAGGCTATGTACGCGCCGAATCCCGCCCCTGCTGGCTCTACTTGCGAACCGAACGGATCGGCCCACACAGCAAGGGAGATGATACGAGGCCGGCGGAGCGTCTTGAGCAAGCTCGAGCCAGAGATCCCATACCCCCGATGCGCCGGCGCGTTGCGAACGCCGATGAGATTGACGCCTACTGCCTGAATGTCGTGGACCGCGCGGTCGAATCCGCCGCCGCGGCCGCCTTGGCGCGAGGGTGATCCATGCGTGTCGTCGAATCGATCAATCGCGCGCTACACGATCTCATGGGAGCCGATCTCCGTCTGGTGATTTTGGGTGAGGATGTCCTTGACCCCTACGGTGGCGCCTTCAAAGTCACCAAGGGTCTTTCGTCAGCCTATAAGGACCGTGTCTGGACCACGCCGATCAGCGAAGGCGGCATTGTTGGCATGGCGGCAGGCATGGCCATCAAAGGCCGGCCTGTGATCGTCGAACTCATGTTCGGAGACTTCATAGCCCTTGCTGCCGACCAGATCATCAATCACGTCGCCAAGTTCCGTTGGATGTACAACGACCAGGTTGAGGTCCCCGTCATCATCCGCGCTCCCATGGGCGGACGGCGCGGCTATGGGCCGACGCACTCGCAAAGCCTGGAAAAGCATTTTTGCGGCGTGCCCGGGCTGACGGTGCTTGCCACTCACGAGTATGCCGATCCTGGTACGCTTCTGCATCGGGCCTTCGCGTCGCGATCCCCTCACCTGATCATCGAAAACAAGGTGATGTATTCCAGGCCCGTGCTCGGACCCGACGCGCTTCCACGCCCGGCGGATGCAGATGTCGTGATCCTGACATATGGAGGTTGCGTCGAGCACGCTGTCGCGGCCGCAAAGAAACTCGCGCAAGAGGAGGAAATCGCGACCACCGTGGTGGCCGTCGAACAGCTGTCGCCCTTCCCTGGCGATGAGGTCCGAAGCCAGGTCGGCAACTGCACGCGTGTGGTCGCGGTGGAGGAAGGCTCTCCCGGCTGGGGCTTCGCGTCGGAGTGTGCGCGCGCGCTGATCGGCCGGGTCAGGCACTTCAGCGCATTGACCGGGCCCGATCACCCCATTCCCTCAAGCCGCGACTGGGAGGACGATCTGCTGCCGGGTGTGAACGCCATCCAGGCGGCCTGCATCGAGCTGTTCCAGAAAGGCTAAGCGTACATGACCGTGCTTGTCGAAGCCCCGCGGGTTAACGCCAACGAGGACAATCTCCAGCTCATCGAGATTCGGGTCGCACAAGGTGAAAGGGTCGAACAAGGCACCATTCTTTTCGTGCTTGAGACCACCAAGGCCGCAGTCGAGGTAGATGCTCCGGAGGCAGGAACTGTCGGCCTGCTGGACATCAAGGTCGGTGACTTCGTTCCTGTCGGCGCAACGCTTTGCAAAATCATCGACGAAAATTCGAATGTCGTTGTCGGGGAGACCAGCGCGGCCGATGTCGGGGCCAGCGAAGTCGCGATAACGGCTAAAGCCCGCAAGGCCGCATCCGAGCTCGGGGTCAACCTTGCGGACGTCATTCCGTCCAATGGCCGCATTGGCGAAGCCGAGGTGCGCGCTGCTGCCGGTCGCCGATCCGCCGCCAAGAGAGCCGAACCGGGCGAGCCGAGTTCCGTCGCTTTCTCCAGGCGGGCCGTCATCATCGGCGGCGGCGGCCACGCCGCCTGTTTGATCGATGCTCTCGATGGTGCCGGATACGATATCCTGGGCTGCACCGATCAAGCGTTGCCCGCCGGCCACCACGTCTGCGGCGGTATTTCGGTGATCGGCACGGAAGACTGCCTGGAGCGTTTGCTTGCGGAGGGCACGCGCTATGCTTTCATCGGCATCGGAGGCGCCCAGTCAAGCCAGGTGAGGCGGGCAATGTATGAACGCGCCACCGCAATGGGCTTCGTTCTGCCGCCTGTGATCCATCCTTCCGCGATCGTCTCCAAGGCGACCAGGATTGGACATGGCTGCCATATTCTGGCCGGCGCGAGCATCGGTCCGCGCTGTACGATCGGTAACAACGTCATCGTCAATCAGGGGACTATAGTCTGCCACGACAGCGTCGTTCAGGACAATGCGCACCTGACACCAGGCGCTATCATAGCCGGCGGAGTGGGCATCGGAGCCTTGACCGTCGTGGGAATGGGCGCAACGGTGCTCCTGGGCGTCCAGATCGGCGCCGACTGCCTGATCCACAACGGCGCGCACATCAGCGCCAATGTCGCAGACAACACCATCGTCGACGCGCAGGGCCGCCGCCATCTCCGCTAATGCATGTCGCCCAAGGCGATCTCCGGCTCGAGAAAGCGACATAGCGGGGCGGTTCGACGGGGCGGCTCCCGTGGCTGCGGCCGAGGGTTCGCCACTTCCGATCGGTGTCAAGCCGTACTTCGGTTGCGGTCCAGCGATCGCCCGCAATCAGCATCGGGCCTGGGTTAAATCAGTCCCGCAATGCGGCTGTTAGTCATCCGGTGGAGTTTTTCTGCGGCAGCCCACTACTTTTGGGCGGGGGTGTCCTTCGAATTCCCGAGCATTGCGAGACCTGGGATGGTGTACGGTGAAATGGTCTGCGAGATCCAACTTGAAGGCTCAGATGACCGTTGCACATCTCCATTCTCAGAACTCATCGGGTCCGCAGCATTTTCCCGTCGAAGCGTCAGCGAAGCCGGCTGGCGACAATTCGTTCAATGTAGCCGCGCATGGGTTGCGCGGCATTGCTTCTCTTATGGTCTTCTTCGCTCACCTCCTGGGCGGCACGGCGGAGCACGTCTACGCCTCCAATTCGGCCTATGTCGACCGCATTACGCCCTTCTGGAATTTCGGCACCTTCGGAGTCTGCCTTTTCTTCGTAATCAGTGGCTTCGTCATCCTGCCCAGTGCGATACGCTATAGTCCCGCTCAGTTTGCTGCCCGACGGTTCCTGCGCCTCTACCCTCTGTTTTTCGCGCTAAGCCTGCTTTTCATCTTGCTGAACGCAACCACCAACTTTTATCCCGAAACCAACAATCTCACAGCGGTTCTGGCAGGACTGACATTCCTGAACCTTGCAACCCATACCGAGCAATTGACGCCGAACGCGTGGAGCCTGACCTTCGAGGTCTGGTTCTATGTGTTTACGGCAGCGTTCGTTTTCCTGACGGTTCGTCGCCCAACCAGACTCGGCACAATTGCGCTCGGTCTTCTCGCGGCGCTCTTTATCGCCCGGTACCCGATCGCCTTGTATTTTCTTGCCGGCGGGCTGATCCGCCTTGCCTACGACCGATTTGAATGGGTAAACCGGGGCCGCCATCGGCTTGCCGAGAGCGGGGCGCTGGCAGCTTGCGTCTTTCTCGCCAGCCGCGGCCATTACGACTATCACTGGTCCGATTTCCAAAATGCCGAGCTTCCCTTGCTCATGGTCGCGACGGGGCTCTACTTCTGCCTTGCAGTGTCGCGGAACAGCTTGACGGCACTACTCCTTGGCAATCGGCTGCTTCGATACTTCGGAACGGTGAGCTACAGCCTGTATCTGGTGCATCCCTACACGTATCTTCTGACACGCTCGCTGTTTTCCCGCGCCCATCTTTTTTCCGGCAATGTTGTCCTATCGATGAGCGCCTTCATTTTGGCGGCGGCGGCGATCACCTGGGTGCTGACGCATTTCGCGAACCGAACGCTTGAGCTGTGGCCCTATGAGTTTGTCTATCATCAGAAGATCTATCGCTCGGCCTCGCAGCCAAGCGCGATGCGGCTTTGGCTGGCGTCAAATGCCAAACGTGCGGCATGGCTAAGGGGGTAGGATCGCCGTTGCGCGGCGGCCTGCGGCTTTTGAGGCGGATAGATAGCAGACTGGTCGTAACCACTGTTGTTAGGCTGCAAGCAGGGATGAGGACGAAATGCATCCATTTGTCATCGACGCCAAGCCTCAACCTATTTCAATTGATCCCGCTGACGCCGCCGTACTCGTCGTGGACATGCAGAATGACTTCGGCTCCAACGGTGGAATGTTCGACAGAGCCGGAATCGATATCTCCGGGATTCAACGGGCTGTAGGCCCTACTGCCAGCGTAATAGCTGCCGCTCGCGAATTGAGCATGCCCATCGTCTACCTGAAGATGGGATATCATCGCGACCTCTCGGACCTTGGAACGTCGGACGCCCCCAACCGTATTCGACATCTCCAGATCTTCGGGGTGGGCGCGAACATGACAGCCCCGGATGGCAGCGAGAGCCGGATTCTGATCCGCGACACCTGGGGAACAGAGGTCGTCAACGGCCTCAAGCCACAGGCAGGGGATTTCGTCCTCTATAAAACGCGATTCAGCGGTTTCTACGAAACCGAACTCGATTCTGTTCTGAAATCCGCAGGCGTCAAACACCTCATCGTGACAGGATGCACGACCAGCGTGTGTGTGGAATCGACAATTCGGGATGCCTTCTTCAGGGACTATCGCTGCATACTGCTGACGGATTGCACCAGCGAGCCCATCGCTTGGGACGACCCAAGGAGCAATCATGATGCCTCGATCACGCTCGTTCAGATACTCTTTGGATGGACATCGACGTCCGACCAATTCCTGAAGTCGGTCGCAGAGCGAGTTCACGGTCGTCTTGAACTAGCCGAATGAGCAGGCGAAGCTGCCTATCAGTCACCTTGGAGCACCGCGGCTGCCGCTCAGGGCCAGCGTAGATCAAGCCCAAACACAACCGACGTCCGGTCCCAATGCAACCCAGCAATCTCAGAGATCGCGACCACTCTCGAAAGGTGCCCCGACGCATCGCCTACGATTTAGTCGTCCGACTTTGCCACAAGATCGGCGATACGGGATACATCAGGCACGTAAAGCTCTTTGGCGTGGCGCAGCACGAGTCCGATGTTTTGCAGGTAGCTCAGCTCGCGTGCCACCGCCTCGCGGTGGGTGCCAATGCGGTGGGCCAGATCCGTATGGGTCGGGATAGGAGAAATCCTCGCCGAACCGTCGGCTCCGATGTCTTCAGCGCATAAGCGCAGCAACTCCTTATGCACCCGGGACCGAACGTTGAGCGTCGAAAGCTCAACGATGTGCTCGACAAGCACCTGCTGACGTTCCACCAACAATTGTACAACCGCATGCAGGGCTTCAGGATCCTGCTTGACTATGTCCAGAAAGGCACGACTGCCGATCGAAGCGATAGTGCATGGTCCCGCCGCTTCGACCGAATATGGCATCTGGATGTCGCCGCTCAAGGCAATTCCGTTAACAAGCGAGCCACGATGCGCAGGGGGGAGCGACACAATCTTGCCATTGCGGGTATAAACGAGCGCTCGAAGCTCGCCCTCGAGCAGAAAAAAAAGCCGGTCGACACTTTCGCCGGCCGGGACCAGGACGTCCCCTTCATTGAGATGCAACCAACGACAGCGGCGGTCTATCTCGATCAGCGTGGACGACTTAACATTGCTGAAATGCTCGATATTTTTCAAATCCGGCCCGTGCATATGGTTGGCATCAGCTACGGAGGTGATCTCCCCGTCAGTCTGCGGGCCTGGATATCGAACGGGCGGTTGTTTCATCCTGGGTAGCGCCCCCTTGCAAAGGTTCGCAGCCGCTTCCGTTGCGGCTGCTCCCCAAACTCAAGCAAATCACATCTACTAAAACGGTCCGTCAAGAACCATTACTCGTTGAGTGAGGCGGCACCCATATTTCAATTCCGTATGGCAATCCCTTCATACGGCGTTGTGTTGAGTATGTAGGCGACTTCGGTACGGTTTCTCGCACGAAGTTTTTTCATGACATTCCGAATGTGTACCTTGACCGTACTTTCACACATGTTGAGCTCGTACGCGATGACCTTGTTCGCCTTTCCTCGACGCAATGCCTCGATGACAGACATCTGACGCGAGGTAAAAGTGTTGTCTCCGTGCGGCTGCTGCTTGGTCGCGGACTGACCGTCGGTGACGGCGCGTCCTGAATGAAAGAGAACACTGGGCGGGACGAAAGTTCCGCCCGCCGCGACAAGCTGGATGGCCTTGGCGGCCACCTGCAACCTGACGCTGGTAGGAATATAGCCACGCGCGCCGTTTTCGACCACTTTGAGAATGTCCTCAAAGTTCTCGATATCCGATAGGATGACCACCCCTACCTCGGGCCTGGTCGCTTTCAGATGGCCTATCTGGGAAAGATGATAGTCCGCCTGGGAGTTCGACCACATCACACACATCAGGACCGTCGAAACTCTCTGCGTTTCTTCGGGATCCGCCATGTCGAACGCTTCGACCGACGCGTAATGCTGGATATGAAATGATGGCTCGATGATTTCGAGGCTTCTGCTGAAGCAGTCACACATCAAAGGCCGGCCATCGATGATTGCAATCTCGATTCCCTCTCCCGAGGACGGTGAGAGACGATTGACGTCGAGAATAGATGGATATTGATCAAGATCAGTTTTGTCCGTCCGATCATTCGCAGGCAAAAAACTTGTCATGACTCACCCCCGCGCAAATCTCGCCCCAACGGAGATTTCGCTTTTAAACCCATACCTTAACACTTTAGTAATAGCTTGTGGACCGGAGGTGGTGGTGTGACAAAACGCACAGCGCGGCCAAAATTTCGGTTTCCTCAAGCAATCAAAGTGAAAAAGTCGTGATTGCAGTATTATAGTTGGCTTCGAAGTCCATGCGCTTACCAATAGGGGGTAGCTACGGAAGTAGCGGTCATCCAGAATCGTTACGACAAAGAGCTGAACAGGGGTGGCTATGTGAGCCGTTGGTCAGACCTTCGCTCAAAACGCGCACACTTTCTCGGCAAAGCGTAAAATTACATTCAGGAGCCGGCATATTCCATATGGCGGACCTGCGGCATGAGACGTCGCAGCCTGCTCCCTTTCCTCGTCGATTGACCGCTTTGGCGAAGGTGGAGGCGAGCTTATTCGAGGCTTTGCCGCAAGTGCTGGCCCAGTCTGATAGCGAGCGCGACAATGGTGAGGGTGGGCATGTCGTTGCCTCCGGTCGGGAAGACCGAGCTGCCGGCGACGAACAGATTTGCGAGGCCGTGCACCTGGCACGAACTATCGACCACGCCGGTTCGCGGGTCGTCGCTCATCCTCGTCGTGCCCATGTGGTGTCGAACCCAGTGATATGGAATGTCTCGCTCCCCCGCCGGGTCTTTGTCCTGGCCTGGATGAATGGCGCTTCTATGCCCCAGCCGCTTCATCTCTTCAGTGATGATCGCCTGGACACGCTCAAGCGTCCGTCGGACGAGAGGCCCCACGTTCCATTGCAGCTTCACACGGGGCAGACTGAACTCGTCGAGCCTTGTATCGAGCGTGACGCGGCTTGCCGGATCCGGTTCTTGTTCCAGTATCGTGTCAAAATGAAAATGCCTTGCACGCCGACGTGAGTGCCAGATCCGTTCGAAACCTGCCGATATTGCTCCCGCCGGATGCATCAGGATAGTTCGGCCGCATTTGATAAGGTCGCGATGCAGCCGGCCTCTCCGCAGCCAGAAGGTAAGATACTGCAAAGCTTCGGAACCATCCATATGATTGACGCAAGGCCCAGGCTTGATCCATGTGCGGGAATCGAGGAGGCGCTCGCTTGCACGTATTTCGGGCCGCAGCGCCAGTCCGAATGCATCATTGGTGCCGCGGTTTTCAGGCGACAATCCGGTCGTGCGGGTCCAAGGCACGTGGAGGTCTATCATGTTGTCGGGCTGGCTGACTTGCAAGCTTCCCCATTTTACCCGGGGATGCTCCATGAAATAGCGGCCAACCAGGTCATACTGGTTTCCTATGCCATTCGGCGCCTGTCGGTTTGAAACAAGGAGCAGGCGCGCGTTTTCGATACCGCCGCAGGCCAGCACGAAAAATCGCGCAGCAATCTGGAATCGTTTGTTCGGCGTTCTCGCTACCTCGATGGAGCGAACCCGCCTTCCGCAGTCGTCGGTGTCGAGCCGCAGCGCCGTGGCATGCAGCACGACCTGGACGTTTTTTGCGTCCTGAAGCTTCTTGCGAAGCGTTGCTCCGAGATCCGGAGTGGGACTGAGAAAGCAGCGTTCCGAAAAGAGCGGCCCGTTTTCAGGCATGACCGCGGAAGTCGGCCAATCGGTCAGCAGGTCGTCGATTCCGAGCAGGCGGGCTGCGGTCTCATAATGGGGTAGTAATGATTTATGGGCGACGGGCCAACCACTCAGGGGTATCCAGGGCCGGTGCTCGAAATCGCCATGGTCCAACATCTTGCACCATCCGCCCCAACCAGCCTTGCCTGTGCTCCCGCCGAACTGACGAAGGCGGCAAAGATCAAGAGCTTCGTAAGGTTGACCCACGGACAGCCCGCGCGACAGCCGTTGGCGCCAGTGCTCGTACGTCATGCCACCGCTTTCGATGACGCATATGCGATGCCGCGTGCCTTCTAGTTGTGATGCTATCGCCAGGCCGGCGGCACCCGCTCCCACGATGCACACATCCGCCTCCAGGCGCATGCCTTGCGGAAAGGCGTTGCAATCTTCAATCATGGCGTCGATCGGGCATGGTGTCGATCGGGACCAGCAATTGCACGCCTGTGAGAGCGTGGCCATTTGCGCCTTGCCCCCACCCCCATTTGGCTGTTGGTCCCGCTGGCATCGGGCGGGCACGTCAAACTTGTGATCCGAAGAAAACAAATGTCACGATACGAGCAACGGCGCGAGGACTGCCGGAGCCTCGCCCTGTGCTCCATTCGGTTAGCCTCTGGAAGTTCGGCCACTGGCATTCCGTTGTCCAAGCCTGATCCTCTTGGCCGCCTCCGAGCGCAACGCAGTTAAATTTGGCGCCACAATCGGATAATCCGGCGGCAAGCCCCATTTCTGGCGATATTGCGCTGGCGTCATGCCGATGGATGTCAGATACCGCTTCAAGGATTTCATGCGGCGCCCGTCCTCCAGGTTAACGATGAAGTCAGGGGTCACCGACTTGCGGATCGGCACGGCTGGAACAGGTTTCGGTTCGGGCTGGTGATCGCCCACGGCAAGCTTTTGCAAAGCACGGCCGACATTCTGGATCAGATCAACCAGATCGGAAGGCGACGTCCGGTTTTTCCTGACATAGGCCGAAACAATATCAGCGGTTAGCTCAATGTGGTCGGCGGGGTCAGAGTCCATGAGTCCGCTCATTGCCTGAAGAAGGCTATCTTCCGTGGCCGAGGCGCGGAGCACGTTCTGCATCGCTCATTGAAGGATTGCCCACCGTCCCAGGAGAATGCTCCTGATGCCCCGCTCCTTGCATGGCCCAATGCCATCCCCAGGTGCCGTTTGTGTCAATTGTCCCTTGGCGGCAGTCGATCCATCCAAAAGTGGTACCGCTTGCCAATCCCGATCCCGTGATGGCAGCGGCGAAACCGGCAACACCGGCGGCACAGCTAAGCCGGCAAGACCTCACTGATCCGATGCCGGTGCGCACATGTCGCGTACCGGTATCGACCGTCAAATCGATATCCAGCGCCGCCTCGCTGCGACGGCTCGATTTATTCGCGACGGCTCGACTTGTTCAAGGCTGTCGTGTCTGGAGCTTCATGGCGCGCTTGAAGTCACGATTGTCCACGCGGCCGGCGCAAGACATGTCCAGGCCCGTAAGCCTTGAACAATGCTTGCGCCTTGTACTGTGCATGGGCGCTTGGACCTGAGCGGCGCGGCTTGACGAACCGCTCTTTCTACCACTCCGAGCCGGTATAGCCCGCAGCTTCCTTCCACAATGCGAGTGCGATGCTTGGCGAGCGGCCTTTCACTTCAATGTCTTTGCCGCGGTACTTTCCAGCCGCAATCCACACTGTCTTTGAACGCTGATAGATGTTGATGTCGAGGGCGCTGGCTAGAGCTTCCCAGTCCCTGCGTCTCGAAAAATCCATCCGACCCCCATCTCTCCATAATGTGGAGCAGTAACGAACATGGCGGATGAGAGTTCCCAGATCGTGAGGACTTCACCATTGGTTTGCGCAAATGGGTCGCACAGCGGTGAAAACTGCCTCCGCTGGCTACGCCAGCGGAGTATTGAATTGGGCGATATCCCCAGGCTGGAGCTATTTGGCCGCCTTTGCCGTCCTCTCCGCACCCACCAGACTTGCCAGCGGTTTTTCACCAGATCCGCAGGTGCCATCCGATCGGGCCGGCCTCGGACGACCCGACCTTTGTCCGGAATCGGCAAAACGACGAGGTGAAGAAGCCACTGAAGCACTCAGTGAGACTGTCAAAAGAATGTGTTCGATCATGATAAGCCTCCAAAAGAGGGCATTGCTTGTCCCGTGGAGATGGATAGTTTTTTCGAGAAAAATCGCGGATATCTCGATTAATTCTTTGAACCCTTTAAATGAGATAGGACTCTGTGTGCACGTACCTACTATACAAAGAGAACCCTTACACACTGATCTTCGCCTTGGCCCCGAACTGCAGACTGGCGAGCAATGGATCGGCATGCGGGCAAGGGAAACGTGACGGCTGAAGCATGCAAAGCTTACTTGATACAAATTGTTGTGAACGCCCGTCCTCGTAAAAAGGGTCTACATTCTTGGATGCGCGCGCATAAGTGAGGTCTTTGGCATGGGACCGTTATCGCGAAGGACGTTTGCACAGGGAACGGTTCTGGGCCTGTTACACTGGCTTGGCTTTACCAACCCTGGCAATGCGGCCACTCAATCTTCAGCTGGCGTAACGCTTATCGCCGGCGGCAGACCTGCGGCAACGCTCGTTATTTCGGATCAGCCGAGTGGCTCTGTTCACTACGCCGCCACGGAACTCGGCTGGCACATAGAAAAAGCGACCGGCATCCAACCTACCATCACAACTGAAAACCATGTCTCGCCGGCTGGCTTGCGTAACGCCGCCCATATTTTTCTGGGCGACACCCGGTTCGCCCGGGCAGCCGGAATCACATTCGGCGCATTGGCGCGTGAAACCTGTATCATCCGAACCGTCGGCAACCATCTGTGCATCGCCGGCCTCGATCATCCCGGCAGTGCACTCGACCAAAACACGTCCGCGGGCACCCTCTTCGGCGTGTACGAGCTCCTTGATCGCTATTTCGGTGTCCGATGGCTATGGCCAGGTGAACTGGGAACGTTTGTCCCAAAGGCACAGTCCTTGGTGATCCCCGCGCTTGATTACGTCGTTACGCCCCGGTTCATGCAGCGTCGCGTGCGCGCTGGGGCTGGCTTCACGAGCGAAGAACATCCCGAAATGGGTTTCACCGCAGCAGCGGCGAAAGAATATATGAAAGCCCAGGCCACGTTCCTGCGTCGCCACCGAATGGGCCGCAGAGTACCCACGAACTACGGTCACGCTTTCGTCGACTGGTGGCAGCGGTATGGCACCGAGCATCCCGAATGGTTTCAATTGGTCAGAGGCAAACGGGGCCCGGTGAGGCTGGGCGCTCGCTTCTCGATGTGCATTTCCAATCCGGGCTTGCGAGAAGAGATCGTCTCGCAATGGCGTGAGCATCGGAGCGCCTCTGCGGGACAGCCAACTTTCGTCAATGCGGTCGAGAACGACATCCCGGGGCAGTGCGAGTGCGAAATATGCAAAGCGCTGGATGGCCCAGAGCCGCCTGACTATCGAAAGTTCATTCCGTCGAAGTCGAAGATCGCCAGCAAGCCTTTCGTATCGGACCGCTATGCGCGTTCATGGCAAGCCATTCAGCGGATAGCCGCGAAAGACGACCCTAACGCGGTCGTGGTGGGATACGCCTATATGAATTACTTCGCGGCACCGACATCGGGAATCAAGTTGAACCCGAATATCCTGATCGGGTTTTGCCCATCGGCCTGGTACTATCCACGCAGCGGCGAAGAGCAGGACTGGATAAAAGACCAGTGGCGCGGATGGGCGGCAACGACTGCCCAGGTGTTCATGCGCACCAACTATTTCCTGGATGGCTACTGCATGCCGCACATATTCGCCGGCCAGTTCGCCGACGAGTTTCAGAACGCGGCGCGAAACGGGATGGTCGGAACCGATTTTGACTCGCTGACAGGCCATTGGGCGACGCAAGGTCCAAATCTCTATTTGTTGATGCGCCTGCAGACACATCCTGAGACTGCCGTGGAGTCATTGTTGTCGGAATATTATTCAGCCTTCGGACCTGCGGCCGACGACGTCAAAAGCTATTTTGATTATTGGCAGGTGTATACCTCGAACGCTCGCGCCCAGCTGCGGGAGGGGTTCGAGGCTCTTGGAGCATCTCGTTGGCGAAGCTGGGCGAAGGCGGCGCACGCTGTCTATCCAGAGGAGAGTTTCGCGCCGGCGGAAGCCTTGCTTGACAGGGCGGCAGCCTCCGCAATCCAAGATCCGGAAGCCTCGATGCGGGTGAAGTTTCTTGAGCTGGGATTGCAGCATGCGAAGCTGTGCTCGCGAGCGGCCAGCAAGCTCACGCTCGGCGATCCGCAATCCGCCTATGAGCGCGGAAAGCCGGAACTGGAAGCGTTGCTGCAATTTCGGCGATCATATGAGCATATGTGGATATCCAACATGAATCACTGCGCGTGGGTGGAGAGCCAGAGTTGGATCCTGCCGGGCTTTGCGATTCAATCTCCGGACCTTGATCCGGAATGATCCATCTATTTTGAAAGAAGATTTGCGGGAAGCTAGCTGGCCAAGCCGCGCGATATCGCGCCCTGGCCAGCTAGGGAGAGGTGGTCGGCGTTGTGCCAGGCACTGCCGACTGTGCTCGGTGCAGTTGCGGGAGCGCTTCTGTCCATGAACGGGGGGACTGCGTCAAGACAGGCGACAGACACGACAATCACCTCGCAATTTTTCCTCAATCGCCGGAGAGGACACGTCGTGCTGCGCGGAAGTCGGTGCCTGGCTCTGGTTTCCCGATGTGAGGCCGAGACTTGCCGGACTGCATTTTTCCTGTCGGCTTTGAGCTGTGTTAACGTTGCCCTTGAACCGGTGGATCGGACCGAGGGGACTAGGGTCCGAAACCCGATTTTCATCCTGTTTGGCTGACACCTCCCATTGTTTTGGGAGCTGTGAACCACCTGGGCATTTCGCGATTCGAAGGCGAACCTTCAACCGCGCCCTAGAGTATTGTTAGGCCCAGGTACTTCCCACCTCCCTTTATAGAACACGGGAAGTCTGTAACCTATGACTGCAAATTGTAAGCTGACAGTTTGGGGCTACTCCGTTCGGATACCGTGTGTTGCCGACGGCAAGGGCCGCGGCACCGATGGCAGCGGCAATGGCCATGCTCAACCGGCGCGTTCATCGGATCCCCGGTACCCAAGGTCAACGTCACAAGAGTCCGCAAAGTGTAGCCAGGAACATGGAACAACCGCTCTCAGCAGCAGTTGTCCGGTTCAGGAGGCAATATGAGCGCGACGATCGAGTTCTTTCGAACCTGGCTGCAGGAGAATGTCGGAAACCTGGCGACCGACACGCAAGTCAGCGTCGCGGTGTTGGCCCAGCAATTCGAGCAGGATGCGGACGCCGCAGGATACGGGCGCGAGGTTCGCGAAGAAGATATCGGCAACATAGAAGACGCCATCCAGCAGGCCCTCGACAAGGCGAACGCAGCCAACGGCCGGCAACCAGTTCCGGAGGAAGATGGCTCGCTTACGCCGATTATCCAAGGTCTTGAGGCTGCGGAGCCTGAACACTCAGCGTCTGCCGCCGGTGACGGCCGTAAGGAAGGAAGCTGACGAGCGCGTACAGCCGAATACCGGATCGTTAGTCCGGCGTATCGGGCTGGGTCGATCAGCGAGGGAAGTCGCGCACAGGATGATCTTCTTCACGAGCGATACTCATTTCAACGACCCACGCATCCTGCGAATTGATCGGCGGCCGTTCGGCTCGCTGGCAACGCATGACGCGGCGCTGATGAGCCTCTGGAACGAGACCGTCGGCTCGGACGACGAGATCTGGCATCTGGGTGATTTTGCCCGCCCGAAGGCCGGCATCGAAAACATCCTGTCGCAGCTCAACGGGCGCAAGCACCTGATCATCGGCAACAATGACGGAAGCGATGCAACGCTCGCATCTGGCTGGGCCAGCATCCAGCACTATGCGGAACTGGTGGTGGACGGTACCCTCCTCGTCCTGTGCCACTATCCGTTTCGGACCTGGAATCAGATGGGCAAGGGATCGGTGAATTTGCACGGCCATTCGCATGGCAAGCTGAAGCCGCTTACTCGCCAGCGTGATGTCGGCGTTGACGTGTGGAATTTCCGGCCGGTTTCCCTGCCGATCCTGCTCAGCAAGCACAACCGTCGATCAGGCTGAGCGTGGCCCGTCGCCACTGACCGGCAGTCGTCCTTTATACAGTTCTGGATGTGCTTCGCTCAGCATCAAAGCCGGACAAGAATGAAGATCGATCACGATTTTCCGTTACAGGAACAACAAGGACGGCGCTCCGTTGGGAAAGTGATCGCAACAAGCGATTTAACCAATGGAGGCACTTATGATGAAAACGATCTTGGTCGCATCCGCCCTGTCCTTAGCGCTCGCCACATCCGCCCTGGCCCAAACGAGCGGCTCGGGCAATGCCGGCGGTACCGCGGGCGGCGGCATGAACAACAGCGGCACGAGCGTCAACGGCTCCGGCAGCACCACGGGGACCGTCACAACTGATCCGAATGCGACGAACTCGACCACGACAACACCAAACGGCATGAATGACCGTTGCAAGGACACTGCGGGCAATGACGTCGACACCAATACCGCCAGCGGCACTGCCACCTCGCCGTCCCAAAATTGCAACAAATAGTTCCGCCAGCAGAATTCAGCTCAGGCCCGGCGATGACCCGGGCCTGAGACGTCATCCCTAATCGCAAGGCTGCGCCTATCGAAAGACAGAGTTCATGACCGCTATAGCGTCTTGGAGCACCAAGTCTTGAGCCTCTCAGTCGCACGCGATCGGCAGCGGTTTCGTCTTGCCGGTCAATCTGGCTCCCAGCGTCAGGCTGTTCGGGAAACCGCTCACGAACGTGTTCATCGCGGCAGCGGACATGGGATGGGAGGCAAGGCGTGCCAACAAGGCAGCCACGCGAATGCGGGTTGCAAATTGGCTGTTCCAGCCCTTGGAATAGCGGCGTCCAACAGCAATCCTTGCCGCTCGGTCCCAACGGGCGAACCTAGCCAGTTCATTGGCCAACAACCAGCCTGACTGCAAGGCCATCGAGATCCCTTCAGCGATGATGGGATGGGACTCACCGGCGAGGTTGCCCACCCGAAATATGTCGTTGGCAAAACATGGGCGTATGCCAGGCCGTATGGGACCTGCGGCGAGCCATTCGCCATCGAGCGTGGCATTCACGATCGTGGAGGCGACACGGGGACACGAAGCAAGGATATGCGCATGAACAGCTTGGGCTGCCGACGAGGCGTTGCCTTTTTTGCGTAGCCTGATCAAGGCGTCGCGGCGTATGCAGCACGACAGCGACATCCTGTTCCGGTCGGCCCAGACCATGCCGCCATAGCCGCCCGGAAATGCCAGCAGGGGCATGAGGTCGCGGTCGAGCTCAGCGCCGGTGAAATGAGCCTTGAATCCGAAAAGATCGTGCGGCGCGTTGGTTTTCGGCAGGTTCGTCGGAAGCCTTCCTTGTTCCCACGAGCCATGCGCGGCAATAACGACCGGCGCAACGAGAACTCCCTGATCGTGCTTGCTTTCGATCCGAACCATAGCGTTGTCACCATCGGTGGTGATCTCCGCCGCCCGCCAAGGCTGGAACACGTCGGCTCCGGCATCGCGAGCCGCATCCAAAAGCATGCCATCCAGAACGTCGCGCCCGAGCGCGCGTCCAAATGCATCTCCCGCGGCCCGCGGCATGCCCGCATCCGTGCCGGGACCCGATGCAAAAAGTGCAACCCGCTTGACCTCCGGACCGGCTTTGGCGCGAACCGCGGCGCCTCCGCCCAATCTATCCAATAGATCCAGATTGACCGCGGACATGTATTCCCCGCAAACTTTGCGGCGCGGGAATTCACTTCGCTCGACGATGGCAACGGCGCGCCCCTGGCCGCTCAAAGCCAAGGCCACCGAAGAACCACTTGGCCCGGCGCCTATGACGATGGCGTCGTACATCATGGCAAACCTTCCGAAGCGCGGTCGACGGCAAGGAAGGCATGGGTAAACGGTCCAATTCTGCGTTCTGCACACTGGCGCCTGAAATCCGGGGGCCATAGGCTGGAAAGCTCATGACCCGCAAAACCGGCGCGGACGCTTGCCGGCGCATCGTGCAAAGTCACCTCGTTCGCGCCAATGATATGCAGAAGCGAGCAGGCTCTTAAGGCAATGGCGTTTCGGCTCGGCTCGGTGGCGAGAAACACTGGCGCCAGAGGGCGAATCGCCAAAAACAGGCGTTTCAGGGCTGCGTCCGGAAAATGGTGCAGAAACAAGTTGGCCGATACCACATCGAAGGCGCCTGCTCGGGGGCTTTCGATCCATTCGAAGACATCATCGATGATGATTTCGACCCGCCAACCAAGTGCATAGAAATCAGCGAACCGCCTGTCCGAAATGAGGTTGAACTGGTCAAGCATGACCAGGTCGACATCTGTCCAGCGCCGGGCGAGGCGCTTTGCGACGGAAAGCATGAATGCTCCATCGCCGGAACCAATTTCCAAAAATCTGGTCGGGCTTTTGCGCACGCTTGCCTTCAACAGGCTGGCCATGATCGCGCTCTGAAACATCAGTGCGTTTATCCAGGCGAGATCACGCCGCGAACCGACGGCCCTTGGATCGTCGGGAGGCAAATTGTCGAGCAGTTCCCGCTCGATCCGACGATGGTCGAGATCATTGACCATTCAGGTATCGCCGGCTGTGTGGAACATCATCGTCTCGGTCGTCAGGCCAGGTCCGAATGCCATGGCACAACCCACACGGTCTTCCTTTGTGGCCTCGCGCAGCATTCGCTCGAGTACGAACATGACGGTAGCAGAGGACATGTTTCCGTTTTCACGAAGGACCTCGCGGGAGGTCGACAACGCATCGGAACGGAGATTCAGCGCGCGCTCCACTGCGTCGAGAACGGAGCGGCCGCCCGGGTGGACGGCCCAAAGGTCGACGTCTGAAACGCTCCTGTTTCCCAGAATGCTGCCTATGTCTGTGCCGAGTGCATGGTGGATTGCGGCGGGAACCTCTCCCGACAACACCATGTCGAAACCGTCGTCGTGTATGTTCCAGGTCATGAGGTCGCGGCTGCCGCCATCGACGAGCGCGTGAAAACTATCCAGTCCTATGCCAAAAGGACTGGCGCTTACCGACGCAGCCGAGCAGCCATCGCCCCACAGGCAGAACGAGAGCAGCTTTTCAAGGTCGGAGGTCTCCTTGAGGTGAAGCGTACAGAGTTCGATGCTGACCACCAGAACCCGGGCCTCGGGTTCCGACCGGATGATGTGTCGTGCCTGCTTGAGTGCGTTGATCGCTGCATAGCAACCCATGAAGCCGAGGATTGTGCGCTCGATGGAGGTCGGCAGGTTGCACCGGGCAATTATTTCCAGATCCAGGCCGGGGGCGGAAAACCCCGTGCAGGTGGTGACGATCAAATGTGTGATACGGCTCCTGTCCTGACCATGAAGGAGCTTCTCCACGGCCTGTTCAGCCAGAGCGGGCGCTGTGGCCGCGAACATCTCCATGCGCTTTGCCGTGCCTGGAAACGCGCCGCGTTTGAAAACACCCTCCAAATCGACACTTGGGCCTTCAGGATCATCGGCGGGCGCAAAGCACGAATAACGATGCTCTATTCCGCATCTGTCCGCCATGCGATCAAAGATCGCCCGGCGACGGGGATTTGCCGTCAACTGGGAACCGGCAAATTGAAGAAAGAAGCGGTGAACGCCATTCTCCGGAACGGCTGCCGCAATCCGGTTGATGAAAGCTTGAGCGGGCATCTTTTCCTCGGCCTACAGCTTTAGGCTGGTGTACCGCGGGCGGTGACTACGAACCCGACCGGGTCGGGACCAGCCCCTGAGAGGTGGTAAACACTCTCATAAACGTTCGGGACAGATGAAAGCTTCCCTCGTCCTCGACGATTTCCAAGGTGCCGGCCAATGGCGGCACCAAGCGCAATTGGAGGCATCCTCGCTGTCGGCGGCGCAGGCGGGCGAGCGTCGAATGTGGCACCGTACCGCAACGGATGCCGCATTCGCATCAGGATGGATGGCATCGCGGCCGCCATATAGCCAGACGAGTCATCCATTCCTTGACCGGCCAAGGCCTGGCCAGTCGACCGCGATCTCGGGTGGACCGGCGGCTTCCCCGGACCACCAGGGGTATTGTTTAAGGCGGCCTAGCCATCATGGCGGCGGGGACAAACCGCTGTCGAATGGCGGTGCGCGGAGATACCCTATTTGCCGTTTTTGGCCCCGCCGATCTCCTTGTCCCACTTCTCGAACATGGCAACCAGCGGTTTGGCGTCGAGCGGCGGTTCGATCGGGTTGTCGGCGATCATCGCGGCATATTCGGGCCGGCCGAAACGCTTGATCGTGTCCTGGCTGTCCTGCGGCGCCATCTCTATCGGCACGTCCCTGATCGACGGGCCGGGGTACATGTAGCCGTGATCGTACATGAATGCCTGCTGCTCGGGCTCAAGGATGAAGGCGATCAGTTGCAGGAGAACGCCGAGCTTTTCGTCGGAAACGCCCTTTGGGATAGCCACATAGTTGGCGTCGCTGACCCAGTGGAAGCCCTTCAGGGTCGCAATCTTGTAGTCTTCGGGAACGATGCCGAGATAGCGCGGATTGATGTCCCATCCGGTGGTCGTGACGATGATGTCGCGCGTGCCGTCACCCAGTTCCTTCATGGTGACGGTCGTGCCGGAGGGATAATAGTCGATGCAGTCGTTCAGTTCCTTGAGATAGGCCCAGGTCTTCTCCCAGCCGTCGATAGGATCCAGCGGATCCTTGTCGCCGAGCAGGTAGGGAAGGCCCATGACGAAGGTTCGGCCGGGGCCGGAATTCGCCGGGCGCGCATACATGAACTTTCCCGGATGCGCCTTGCACCAGGCAAGCAACTCTTCAGCGGTCCCAGGAAGGTCCTTGACCCGATCCGGCGCATATTCCAGGAGCGGGCCTGACGGATACCAGCTATCGACGAAGGCTTGGCCCTTCGCCATCTGCTGCATGGCATAGGCGCCCGGTAGGTAGCGCTCGTCGAGCTTGGGGAACATATCGGCGTAGTCGGGCAGGATCTGGGTCCACAATCCCTGGTCGATGCCCGCGGCAAGGGCGTCGTTACCGGTGAGCACGAAATCGATGTCCAACCGGCCTGCCGCCTGCTGGGCCTTGAGCTTGGCGGCAAGTTCGGGCGCGGGCGCCTGCGTGTAAACGAACTTCGAAATCAGTTCCGGATGGGTCTCGGCGAACTTTTCAAGCGCCCGCTGGCTGAGTTGCAGGTCGCCGGCAACGTCGACCACATTGATGACCAGCGGTTCCTTCGGCTTCGGGAACTCCTTGGCAAGCACGAAAACCGGCCTTGCCGCCGCGGCAACGCCAGCACCCAGGATCGTTAGAAGGGCATTGCGTCGGGTTGTCATTGGTGTCTCCTCCCTTTCTAGGTTGCGTGGACGGTTATTCGCCCACGGTGTCCGGCACTTCGCGAAGCAGAGCAGCCGATTGCGGATCGAGAAACAGGTGGCAGTCGGCATGCCTGCGCAAGATACCGGCCGGCACCATCGGCGAGATCGGCGCTTCGACCGTGTCGCGCACCGCCTCGGCCTTGCGGCGGTCCGGCACCGCCAGCACGATCAGACCGCTTTTCATGATCTGGTTGACGGTCATGGAGATCGCCCTGTGCGGGACGTCTTCCAGCGTCGGAAACCAGCCTTCGCCGAACTGCTGGCGGCGGCAGCGGTCGTCCAGCGTTACCAGGTGGAACGGTGCGGTCGTCTCGAAGTCCGCGGGCGGATCGTTGAAGGCGAGGTGGCCGTTCTCGCCGATGCCCGCGAAGGTCACATCGATGGGGTGACGCGCAATCAACGCATTGATGCGCGCCACCTCGGCACCTGGATCCGGCACGTCCCCGTCGATGAAATGAAAGGCCCCGAACGACGGCAGCAACGCGGTGAAGCGCTCCTTGAGATAGCGCCGAAAACTGGCCGGATGCGTATCCGGCATGGCGACATATTCATCGAGGTGAAAGCCGGTGACGCGCGACCAGTCGATGTCATCCCGCTCCACCAGCGCGGCAAGTACCTCGAACTGGCTGGCTCCGGTGGCGACGACGATATTGGCCGCGCCGCGCGCCTCGATCGCGGCGCGGATCGACTGCGCCCCCAGTTCAGCGGCAGCGGCGCCCAGCAGCTTTTTGTCCGGTTTCACGTAAATTCGCATGATCACTCCGTGGTTGTAAGTCGATCGAGCCCCGCCGTGGCTCGCTGCGAGCACGGGGCCTGGGTTGTCGCCCTGATGACGAATTCGGTGACGAGATTGATGCGCTTGTGAGCGAGCGGCTTGCCTTGCAGCATAGCGACGAGAAGCTCGACCGCCTGCCTGCCGGCCTCCGCGCAATGGGTTGCGATGGACGTCAGGGGCGGGAAAAGGGTCGGCGCCAGTATGCCGTCGCAGCCGATCACGCTGTAGTCGCCCGGCACCGACAGGCCGCGCGCGGCAAGCCCGGCCATGATGCCTTGCGCCATGACATCGTCGAATGCGAGTACGGCGGTCGCGGCCGTCAGGACGAGTTCATCGACGCAGGCCTGGCCGGCCTCGAAGCTTGGCCGCGAGGTCGGAACCCGTACAATCTCAACCCCAAGCTCGGCGGCCCTCCTGGTCACGGTGCCGTAGCGCTGGCTGTTCGACCAGGAGAATGCCGGCCCGGAAACATAGGCGATCGATCTATGGCCCAGCGAAACCAGATGCTCCAGCGCCTGCCCATAGCTTGGCCCGCTATCGACCAGAAGCCGTACCATGCCGGGAATGTCGCGGTTGACGAGGACGCAAGGCCGCCTCCGCGCATGTTCAAGGATCTGTTTCGTGTGCAGGCGCGAAGAGGCGATGATGAAACCTTCTACCTGCGCCGACAGCTTGGTCAGGAGAATGTCTTCCACTTCCGGCGTCTCGTCAGAATCGCCGATAAATGTCGCATAGCCACAGTCGCGGGCCGTCGCCTGCCCCCCACGCATCAACGCCGCGAAGAACGGGTTGGTGATGTCGGGCACGATCAGCGCGATATTGCCCATCCGGCCGGTGCTTAGTGCGCGCGCGGCATGGTTGGGGACATAGCCGAGTCTTGCGGCGACCGAGTGAACCCGCGCGACCGTCTCGCGACTGAGAAGCTCCGGCCGGCTGAAAGCACGCGAAACCGTAGCCGAAGAGACGTTGGCTGCGTCCGCCACCTCGCTCAGCGTCGGTGCTGAAGATGAATTGTTCCGCCTTCGGTCAGGCATGCGCGCCCCTAATGCAAGCGCTTGCATGAAAGCGCTTGCACGAAGTCGTGTCAAGGATTGATTGGCCTAGAACAGGTCGGATAATCGGACTGTCCCCCGAGGCAGTCCTCCACAGGCGGAAACCGACCTAATGCCGATCGACGTCAGGGATAGGGCAGGATCGGCGCAGGCGGACCGAAGCCGCGCCGATCACGGTAGGCATTGCCGCGCTGTCAACCCTTCGACTGGAGCGCGTGGATCACGCCGCGCAGTTCCGCCAGACCGCGCAGGCGACCTATCGCCGGATAGCCGGGATTCACCGTTTTTGTGAGATCATCCAGCATGCGGTGGCCGTGGTCGGAGCGGAAGACGATGGTGTCGTGCGGTTCCCGTTTGCCGTCTTCGGCCAACAATTCGCGCAGTACCGCAACCATGTCCACGTCGCCGTCCAGATGCGCCGCTTCATGGAAGGTGCGGCCATCGCCTTCGCGCTTGGTCGCCCGCAAATGTGCGAAGGGGATGCGCGACGCGAAGTGCTTCGCCATCGCCGGAAGATCGTTGTCGGCGCGCACGCCAAGGCTTCCGGTGCAAAAGCACATGCCGACGGCCGGCGACGGAACTGCCTCGAAGAGCGCGTTGTAGTCGGCGGCGGTCGAGGCCACCCGCGGCAGACCAAAGAGCGAGCGGGGCGGATCGTCCGGATGCAGCGCAAGCCGGACGCCGCTGCTCTCTGCGGCGGGCGCGATCGCCGCCAGGAATTCGGTGAGATGGTGGCGCAGCCGGGCGGCATCGATGCCCGCATAACGCGCCAGCCGGTCGCGAAACTGCGGGACCGTCAACGGCTCCGTGGTCGAGCCCGGCAGCGCACTGGCGATGTTGGCGACGAGGGTCGCGGCCTCCTCTTCGCTCATCGCCTCGAAAACAGCTTTCGCCCGCTCGCGGTCCTCGTTCGAATAATCGGCTTCGGCTCCCCTGCGCTGCAGGATGTGGAGGTCGAAGGCTGCAAACCGGTCCTGGTCGAAACGCATCGCGGTCGCGCCGCTTGGCAGTTCGTAATCGAGATCGGTGCGGGTCCAGTCCACCAGGGGCATGAAATTGAAACAGATGATATGGATGCCGTTGGCCGCAACCGCTTCCATGCTGGCGATCCAGGCCTCGATCTCGGCTTTCGCCTCGCCGCCGTGACGCTTGACAGCGTCGGGGACCGGTATGCTTTCAACGACCGACCAGACAAGCGGCGAGCGGTCGGACGGCGTATCCTCGATCATCGCCTTGCGCGTCGCCACCTCCGCCTTCGTCCAGGCACGCCCGATCGGGACTTCGTGCAACGCCGATACGATATCGGTGGCGCCGGCCTGACGCACGGCATCGAGCGGAACCCCCGCATCCGGCCCAAACCATCTCCATGCCTCGCGCATTCGTCATTTCTCCAACTATTTCAGGGCTGGTCGGCTCAAATAAACCAGTCGGGGTAGGCGTCGCGCAGTTGCTCGACATCGGGAATGACAGCGCCCAGGTGGATTCGCATGGCCTCGCAGGCAGCCTTCACGTCATGCGCCCCTATAGCGTTGCGGATGACCGTATGCTCGCCAATCACATGGTCCATGCGGCCGAGCGCGGGCAGCGTCATGCGTCGCGCCCGGTCGATCTGCACCTTGACCGGCTTCAGATAGTTCCAGATGCCGGAATAGCTGGCTATTCGGGCAATCGCCTCGTGAAAGGCCTCGTCGGCCTCGTGAAATCCGTTCATGTCCTGTCGTTCGGCAAGGAACCGCTGCCGCGCCAATATGTCGTCGAGCTTTCCCACATCGTCGCCGTTTGCGCATTGCGCGGCCTTTTCGACCGTGGCGCCTTCCAGCGCCTTACGGATGACGACGGCTTCGGGAATGAGCGAGATCGGTATCGGCGCGACGAAGGTTCCCGACTGAGGATAGATATTGACCAGCCCGTCTTCGACTAGGCGAATCAACGCCTCGCGCACCGGCGTGCGGCTGACACCGAAACGCTCGGTCAGCACCTTTTCATTCAAGGCGTTGCCGGGCTTAAGCTGCATGGATACGATCGCCTCGTGCAGTTCGCGGTATACTGCGGACGCAGCCGTCGTACGCACGATGCCCGGCCGACGCATCTTCGTTCGAACGGAGACGGCGTTGCGGTCGGAGCCCGCAATGCCCGCATGCGCCTTTGCTGATGTCATTTCTCGATCCCCGATCTTCAATCAGTTGACATATTAATATATTATTCCTTACTGTTCGCCAATATCGGAACGCCGCTTCATCCCAAATTATGATCGCGCGCATTCAATCGCCCCTCCCTTCCGAACGCCGCTTTCGCGGCTCGACCGCAAGGATTTTGCAATGCCGCTCCATCCCGACAGGCTTTTTTCGCCTGACCCTACCGTCCGTTCCATCGCCAGGCGCCTCTATGAAGGCGTGCGTGCCTTGCCGATCATCTCCCCGCACGGCCATACCGAGCCGGATTGGTATGCGTATGACCTGCCGTTCCCGGATCCGGCCACGCTGTTCGTCAAGCCCGACCACTACATTTTGCGCATGTTCTATTCCCAGGGAATGCGCATGGAAGATTTCGGCGTCCCGCGGCTGGATGGGGGGCCGATCGAAACCGATCCTCGCAAGATCTGGCGCCGCTTCGCCGAGAACTACGCCCTTTTCCGCGGCACGCCGACGCTGCTGTGGTTCGAGCATTCGCTGGCAACGGTCTTCGGAATCGAAGAGCGGCTCGGCGCGAAGAATGCCGACCTTCTTTATGACCGCATCGCCGAACAGCTCGAGCGGCCGGAGATGCGCCCGCGCGCGCTCTACAAGCGTTTCAACATCGAAGCCATCTCAACGACGGACGCCGCCACCGATGCGCTTGCCGCGCATGATGCGATCAAGGCTTCCGGATGGGACGGCCGGGTTGTGCCAGCCTACCGGCCAGACGCCGTCGTCGACCCTTCGCGCAAGGGTTTCCATGCCGAGGTGGAGCGGTTCCTGGCGTTGGCCGGAACGCCGGCCAGCTATCCCGGCTATCTTGAGGCGCACCGAATCCGCCGTGCATATTTCAAGCAGCGCGGCGCGACGTCCACCGACCACGGCCATCCGAATGCCCGCACCGCCGACCTATCGAAGGCGGAAGCAACGGCTCTGTTCAACCGGGTGCTGAAGGCCGATGTTTCGCCCGAGGATGCCGACCTGTTCCGCGCGCAAATGCTGACCGAAATGGCGCGCATGAGCGTCGAGGACGGCCTGGTCATGCAAATCCATCCCGGCTCTTTCCGCAACCACAACCCGCAGATTTTCGCCGAGTTCGGCTTCGACAAGGGCGCAGACATTCCCACCGGCACCGATTATGTCCACGACCTCAAGCCGCTCCTCGACGCGTTCGGCAACGACACGCGCCTGACATTGATCCTGTTCACACTGGACGAGACGGCCTATGGGCGCGAGCTTGCGCCGCTTGCCGGGCATTATCCGGCGCTGCGCCTCGGCCCGCCCTGGTGGTTTTTCGACAGCCCCGAAGGCATGTACCGGTTTCGCAAGCTTACCACGGAGACAGCCGGCTTCTATAACACGGTGGGCTTCAACGACGACACCCGTGCCTTCTGTTCGATCCCCGCGCGGCACGACATGGCGCGCCGCGTCGACTGCAATTTTCTCGCGGAATTGGTGGCTGACCACCGGCTCGACGAGGACGAGGCGCAGGAAGTGGCGCACGATCTCGCCTACCGCCTGGCCAAGAAAGCCTATAGGCTCTGACCATGGCGCAGCGGCTTTCCAATCGGACCTGGGTGACCTGCCGGCCGGGATCGGGCGCGCGGACCGCAAAGATCGGCTTGGCTGCCCAACTGGCCGCCGTCTTCCTGCGGCTGAAGCAGGTCCTCGGCACCGATCTCCCGGCCGAGCCCATTTCGCAAGCCTGGGAACCGTATTGACCGATCTTTTGAACGACGGCGCCGCAGCCACCGTGGCATGATTGGCGCAGCGGTTCATGCACGGAGCAGAAAGCGGTTGTTTTTGATGACTGGTAGATTAATATATCAAAATTGAAATCCTGCCGGACAAGACAGGACCAGCGGAGGAGATGAAGATGATCAAGATCACTCGGCGACAGGCGGTCGGCGGATTAGCCGGCATGGCGGCGCTTCCGGTTGCGCGCGCGTTTGCCCAGACCGCCAAGCTGCCGACCGCGCCCGTCACCATCAATATCGTCGATGTCGCCGGCAATCTGGCGCTAACCCAGAAGGCGATCGAGAATTACAAGACGGCCAAGCCGGAACTGATCTCGAACATTGTCTTCACCAAGGCGCCCGCCCCCGAGCTTCCCGGCAAGATCAAGGCGCAGCAGGCGGCGAACCGCGTCGATATCGACCTCGTGCTTACCGGAACGGATGCGCTGTCGGCAGGGCTCGAGATGGACCTGTGGGTCAAGCTGCTTCCTGATGATTCGAGCGCCTTGCCGAAGCTGGCCGATATCTATCAGGAGCCGGCAGCGCGCATGCAGACGCTGGCCAAGGACCACGGCGTCGTCGTCACCTACTACCCGTCCGGGCCGCTGCTCGAATACATGCCCGACAAGGTCAAGACAGTGCCGACCACGGCGGAGGAGCTTCTGGCCTGGGCCAAGGAGAACCCGAACCGGTTCCTCTATGCGCGCCCGGCCAATTCCGGCCCCGGCCGTACCTTCCTGATGGGCCTCCCCTATCTGCTCGGCGACAGCGATCCAAAGGATCCGGTCAAGGGCTGGGACAAGACCTGGGCCTATCTCAAGGAACTGCACAAATACATCGAATATTATCCGACCGGCACCGGGGCGCTGATGAAGGAACTCGGCGAAGGCACGCGCGACATGACGGTGTCGACGACGGGCTGGGACATCAACCCGCGCGTTCTCGGCGTCGTGCCGAAGGAAGCCAAGGTTGGGGCGCTGAAAGGCTTCCATTGGGTCGCCGACGCCCATTACATGTGCGTGCCGAAAGGGGTCAGCGACGAAAAACTCGCCGTGCTCAAGGATCTGATGGCATTCCTGCTGACGCCTAAACAGCAGGCCTATACCTATGACGAGGGCTATTTCTATCCGGGCCCGGCGGCCAAGGATGTCACCCTCGACATGGCGCCGCAGGAAAGCCAGAATGCGATCGCCGAATTCGGCCGCACCGAATATGCCGACCTGATCGCCAACAACCCGATCGAACTGCCGCTGGAGCCCGCTTCGATGGTAACGGCATTCCGAATCTGGGACGAACAGGTCGCCGCCGCCGCGAAATGACAAACTTTTGAGTTTCAGCGCATAATAGGAACCGGGCATGCCGCCCGGTTCGCCTACAACAATGGGGCTACGAACGGATGCTGCTCGCCTCGTCGAAATTCGACGAACTCCGCCTCGATCATATGAGTCGAAAATTCGGCAGTATGAGCGCGCTGAGTGACGTTTCGCTGACCGTGCGCAAGGGGGAATTCATCGCCCTGCTCGGACCTTCGGGCTGCGGCAAGTCGACCGCACTGAACTGCATCGCCGGACTGCTTTCCACCACGGGCGGCAGCATCTATCTCGACGACAAGCGCATCGACCAGCTTAAGCCGGAAGACCGCGGCTTCGGCATGGTCTTCCAGAACTATGCGCTGTTCCCGCATATGACCGTCAAAGCCAATATCGGCTTCGGCCTGAAAATGCGCGGCACGCCCAAGGCCGAGATCACGCAGCGCGTCGACGAGGCGCTGGGGCTGGTGCGGCTGGAAACGCAGGGCCACAAGCTGCCGGGTCAACTGTCAGGCGGTCAGCAGCAGCGGGTCGCCATCGCCCGCGCCATCGTCATCGAGCCGCCGCTGGTGCTGATGGACGAGCCGCTCTCCAACCTCGACGCGAAATTGCGCATCGAGATGCGTGCGGAAATCCGGCGCATCCACAACCAGCTCGGGGCCACCACCCTTTATGTGACGCATGACCAGGATGAGGCCTTGTCGCTTGCCGACCGCATAGTCGTGCTGCGCGATGGCCGAATCCGGCAGGTCGGCGCTCCGCGGGACCTCTATGAGAGCCCGGACCATCTCGACGTCGCCGAATTCATGGGCTACCGCAACCGGCTAACCGGCAAGGTCACCCGGCGCGCCGGCGACATTGCCACGGTCGAAGTCGGCGGCGTCAGCCTTTCGGGCAGAGTGCGCGACGATCTCGCGGTTGGCGCGCACGCCGTGATCGCCGCCAGGCCGGACGATGTCACCGTGAGCGACAAGGGCATCGGGACGCTCGATGCGAAGGTCGAAACCATCGAGTATCGCGGCCGGGAATTCGTCGGCACGGCACGCACCGAGGGCGGCCTCGAGCTGATTTTCCATGCCAGCCAGGCCGCGTCGGTCGGGAACACGGTTTCGCTCTCGATCGATTCTGCCCATGCCCTGATCTACGCGGCCTGAGGATGGCGATGTCGACGCTCGATCATACGCCCTCTCCTTCTCTGCGCCAGCGGCTGGCCTTGCACGGGATCGACGGCGTCACCCTTCTGGTGCTTCCGGCCGCCTTGTTTACGCTGGCGATCTTCGTCTATCCCTTTGTCTACGGCCTGCTCCTGTCCTTCCAGCCGAAGGAAGGGGGGCTCCTCGCCAACTACCAGCGTTTCTTCTCCGACCCGTTCCTTTACAACACCATTGCCACAACGCTGTGGCTGGCGGTGCCGGTCACCGTTATCAGCCTGGCGCTGGCGCTGCCCATCGCCTTTCGCGTTCGCCTGATGACGCACCAGCGTATGCTGACCACCATCCTCGTGCTGCCGGTAACGCTCGGCACGGTGCTGGTGGCGGAAGGCCTGCTCAACTATCTGGGACCGCAGGGCTGGTTCAGCCGCACGCTGATGTTGTTCGGCGTCATCAGCAGTCCCGTGAAACTCACCAACAATTACTGGGGTGTTTTCGCGTCGCTGATCATCACCGGTTTCCCGTTCACGTTCCTTTTGACGCTTTCCTATGTGACAGGCATCGATCCGGCACTGGAACAGGCAGCGGCGACCCACGGCGCGCGCTCCTGGCAGCGGTTCCGCTATGTGTTCCTGCCGCTGCTGATCCCCGGCCTGGCCATCGCCTTCCTGCTTTCATTCGTACAGGCCTTCGCCGTCTTCCCGTCGGCGGTTCTGCTCGGTGCGCCGGCCGGGCCGACCCGGGTCATCTCGATTGCAGCCTACCAGGCCGCCTTCGAGCAATATGACTACTCGATGGCCTCGGCAATCGCGATGATCATGGCCGGTGTGCAGTTGGTCATCGTCGTCGCCATCCTGATGCTGCGCAACCTGTTCTATCGTGGCAGCACCGCAGGCGGAAAGGGCTGACATGATCCGCGACACAACCATCGCCGCCAAGCTCTGGATCACCGCCATCTGGGTGGTGGTGGGTTTCTTCGTACTCAACCTCGCGGCGATGATTGCCACGGTCATCCTGTCGTCCTTCGGCACGCGCTGGCTGGGCACATGGATTCCTGCCGGCTTCACCACCCGCTGGTATTTCGCCGCCTGGGCGGAGTTCCAGCTCCACGATATCCTGATCGTAACCTTCCAGATCGCCTTCACCGTGGTCGCGCTTTCAGGCCTGCTCGGCGTGACGGCGGCCTATGCGCTGGCGCGGCGCGATTTTCCCGGCAAGAAGCTGGTCATGCTTCTGTTCCTGCTGCCGCTTCTGGTCCCGCCGATCACCTTCGGCATTCCGCTGGCTACCGTGCTCTACCAATCGGGGGTCGGTGGCACCTTCTGGGGCGTGGTGCTGGCCAATCTCGTGCCGACGGTTCCTTTCGTCATCCTGGTGATGATCCCCTTCATCGAGCAGATCGATCCCAAGATCGAGGCGGCCGCGCGTGTCTTCGGCGCCAACACGTTCCAGCTCTTTCTCCATGTTCTGCTGCCGATGCTGATGCCGGGCATCTTGGCGGCGCTGCTGCTGGTGCTGGTGCGTACCATCGGCATGTTCGAACTGACCTTCCTGACAGCCGGGCCGACCAGCCAGACGCTCGTCGTGGCGCTGTACTATTCGGTCTTTGCCTCGGGCGTTCGCGCGGTGCAGTCGATCGACGCGATGGCGGTGGTGTATATGATAACGACGCTGGTCTGGCTGCTGATCGCATTGCGCTTCGTCAATCCGACGCAGATTGTAGCGCGGGCAAAGCAGCAGCCCGCCTCCGCCTGAAACAGGCTTTTCTTTCCGCCGCATGATGGCGGCGGAAAGCCACTCTCTGCAGGAATCCTGGAGCGTTCGAGAAGGAAGCTCTTATACGGGTTGGTTGCTGGCCGGATCCGCACGGATGAGGGCTGCGATCAGGCGCTGTGTCTGGAGCGCCTCCTCACCCGTCACGACCGGATCGCGGTCTTGCGAAATCGCATCGGCGAAATCGTCAATCAGCGCACGATGCGCGTCATGGGGGAAGTCCATGATGGCTGCGCCGCTGCCTGTCTTCCCCTCCGCCTCGACGCGCTCTTCGCGCCCGTCGAGCCAGCCGACGCTCAGCGCACCGCCGGTCAGCGTGGCCGCGCCGAGCGAGCCGACAAGCTCCATGGTTTCAGGCGAGCCCGGATAGGCCGCCGTCGTGGCGAGCAGCGAGGCCGGCGAGCCGTTGCCGAGCCGCATCAGGGCGGTGACGTAATCCTCAGCCTCCATCCGGTGCAGGCCGGTCGTCCGCACCTGCGAAGCCACCACCTCGATCTCTCCCAGCAGAGAGCGGAAAAGGTCGATGGCGTGGATGGCCTGCGACAACAGCACGCCGCCCCCGTCCCGCGCGAAGCTGCCGCGGCCGCCGGTGTCGTAGTAGGCCTGCGGCCGCCACCACGGAACCCGAAGGCTGGCCGCCTCCACCGTGCCGATGGCGCCGGAAGCCAGCACCTGGCGCAGCCGCAGGCTGGCCGGCCGGAAACGGTGCTGCAGGACGACGCCGAGGCGCAGGCCGGCCCCGCGGGCCAGCGTGACCAGCTTCTCGGCGCGGGCCAGCGTCGTTTCGAGTGGCTTTTCGACGAGCACGTGCTTGCCGGCGGCAAGGGCCAGCTCGGCCACCGCCAGATGTGCGTTGGCCGGCGTCAGCACCAGCACCGCCTGAACTTCGGGATCGGCAATCGCGGCCGCAATATCGGTCGTCACGGGAAAGGAAAACTGGTCGGCAAAGGCTTCTGCCGTCGCCTGGCTGCGGCTGGCCGCCCATTTCACCTCGATCCTGCCAGCAAGATCGACGAGGCTCTTCGCATGCGGCAACGCCGCCGGACCCAAGCCGATCATGGCCACACGTAGCCTGCTCATCGCGCGTTCCTTTCCTGCCCCGTCACGACGACCGCCGCCGCCTGCGCCTCGAGCGCCAGCCGGCAGACCGTGAAGACATGCTCCTGCGTCATCGCCGTTTCGGTACGCTCGCACATGTCGGCAAGCAGGCGCTCGAAATAGGATATCTTTTCGCCCGACGCATCGAAATGGCGCGTGCCCTGGCCATCGACGAGGAATACGTGGTCCGTGCCAGGTTTGCCGGCTATGTCGACATATTTCCTAAGTTCGATCGTGCCCTTGGTGCCGAGCAGGACGAGCCGTCCATCCCCCCAGGTCGGCAGCCCGTCGGCGGTGAACCAGTCGACGCGGATATAGCCGCTCGCTTTGTCTCCCCGCAGGAGGATGTCGCCGAAATCCTGGAATGCCGGAATGTCAGGAGCGCCAAAATGGCCGACCGCACTTGAAACGACATTCGCGTCGGCGCAGCCAGTATAGAACAGGAACTGATCAATTTGGTGCGAGGCGATATCGACCAGGATGCCGCCGTAATTCACGGGATCGAAAAACCACGCCGGGCGTAGCGCACGGTTGAGCCGGTGCGGCCCCAGGCCCGTCACATGGATGACTTCGCCGATGGCGCCCTCCATCGCCAGCTGCGTCGCCAGCGTCGAGGCTCGGGTCAGGAGGCGCTCCGAAAAGCAGATCGAAAAGATGCGTCCCGTCTCACGCACGGTCTGCCGCACGGCGGCAAGCTGCTCGAACGTGGTCAGGCCGGGCTTGTCCGCAAGCACGTCCTTGCCATGCCGCATGGCCTCGACGGCAATGGCGGCCCGGTCGGAGGGGACAGCCGCGGTAACGACGAGGTCGATGGCGGGATCCTCGATCAGGCGCCGTCGTTCGACCGGCGCGATCCGTGGAAAACGCTCGGCGATGCCGGCGGCAACCTTGGGATCGGTCGTCGCGGGATCGTAGCCGGCGCACTCGGCGCCGGCATCCAGAAGCCCACCGATCAGGTCATAGACGTGACGATGATCGATGCCGATCACGGCAAATCGCATTGGTCCGCTATTTCATCTTGTTGGCACCGACCTCGCGGTCCCATTTCTCGAAGGCGGCGACCAGTGCTTCCGGCTTTAACGGCGCTTCGACCGGGAACTTCCTGATCAGCTCTTCATATTGTGGGCGGCCGAACTCTGCGATGGCGTCCTGGCTTTCCTGCGGCGCGGCGCTGAGTGGTACCCCCTTGACCGCCGGACCGGGATAGAAATAGCCCTTGTCGTAGGTATAGGCCTGCTGCGCGGGTTCGAGCATGAAGGCCATGAGCTTGACCAGAACCGCGACCTTTTCCTCCGCGACGCCCTTGGGAATGCACATGAACTGCGTATCGGGCACCCAATGCGTGCCTTCGAGCGCAAACGTCTCGATCTCCTTCGGCACGATGCCCAACACACGCGGGTTGATGTCCCAGCCGAAGGTGGAAACGATCATGTCGCGGGTGCCCTCGGCCAGCTCCTTCATCGTCACCGTGGTGCCGGAGGGATAGTAATCGATGCCTTCATCCAGCGCCTTCAGATAGGCCCAGGTCTTCTCCCAGCCATTGATGGGATCGGAAGGATTCTTGTCGCCGAGGATGTAGGGCATGGCCATCAGGAAGGTCCAGCCCGGTCCCGAATTGACCGGCCGCGCATAGCAGAATTTGCCGGGATTGGCCTTCACCCACGCCAGCAGTTCGTCGGTGTTCCTGGGGATGGTCTTGACCCTGTCCGGCGCATATTCGAAGAGTGGGCCCGACGGCGAATAGACGACGGCGACGCCTTCGTTCTGGCCGAAGTTCTTCTGCATCATCAAGGCGCTGTCGAGATAGACGTCCTCAGCCTTGGGCAGCACAGTGGGGTATTTCGTCCACACGTCGATCCACAGGCCCTGGGTGATGCCGTCCGACATGGCACCCGGCCCCGTCAGCACCAGGTCGATGTCGACCCGGTTGGCCGCCTGCTGCGCGGCGAGCTTGGCCGGCAGTTCGGGGGACGGCGCGCGCGAGAACGTGATCTTGGAGACGAGCCCCGGATTTTCCTTGCCGAATTTCTCGATTGCCGCCTGGGTAAGCTGCAGATTGCCCGCAACATCAATGATGTTGAGCGCCACCGGCGAAGTGGGCAGGGCAAGCTCGTCGGCGAATGACCTGCCAAAGGGCAGCACTGCAAACCCGGCCAATGCGCCGAGCGCCTGGCGGCGTGAAATCGTGAACATCGTCGTCCTCCTCATTTATTTTCTTGAAAGAGCGATATCTCCGCACTTTCATCCGGCTCTCCCAGATGAATGATATATTAGTCTATTAGTATCGAATGCAACACAAATGACGCCCCGCTGCGCTGAAGGTCCCGTCGCGGACAGGCCGCGTCAGGCCGTTGCCTGGCATGCTGCACTATCCTAGTGCCAGCCCCTCGACGCGGCCGGCCTTTGGCGAAGCATCAGGATTTCTTTGCGCCGACCAATTCGTCCCACTTTCGGAAGGCGGCGATCATCTTTTCCGGCGGCAGCGGCAGTTCGATCGGGTTGTCGGCGATGAGGCTGGCATACTCGTCCCTGCCGAAACGTTTGACGATGTCCTGGCTGTGCTGCGGCGCCATGGAGACAGGCACGTTCTTCACCGCCGGCCCGGGGTAGAGATAGCCCTCATCGTAGGAATAAGCCTGCGCTTCGGGCGTAAGCAAAAATGCCATCAGATCAAGCACCACGGCGAGCTTGTCGTCGGAAATGCCTTTCGGAACGCACATGAAAAAGGCGTCCGAAACCCAATGGAAGCCCTTGAGCGTGCCGATCCTTGCCGATTCCGGCACGATGCCGAGGGCACGTGGATTGATATCCCATCCCGTGGTCGAAATGATGATGTCGCGGCTGCCTTCCCCGAATTCCTTCATGGTGACGCCGGTGCCCGCGGGATAATAGTCGATATACTGGCCGATCTCTGCCAGATAACCCCACGTCTTCTCCCAGCCGTCGACGGGATCCTGCGGATCCTTGTCGCCAAGCAGGTAGGGGAGACCCATCATGAATGTGCGGCCAGGGCCGGAATTGGTGGGCCGCGCATACATGAAGCGGCCCGGATTGGCCTTGGCCCAGGCTAGCAGCTCCTCGACCGAGCCGGGAACCTCCTTCACCCGCTCAGGCGCGTATTCGATCAGCGGGCCGGAAGGATAGTAGTTGACGACAACGCCATATCCCGCGCCCTGCTTCTTGTGCAGGGCCAGTGCGGCGGGTTCGTAATTGTCCTCGATTTTGGGGAACTTGTCGTTGAAATCCGGCAGAATCTTGATCCACGTGCCGTTGGCTAGGCCTGCCGCCAGACCGTCGGACCCGGTCAGCACCATGTCGATATCGACGCGGTTGGCTTCCTGCTGCGCGCGCAGCTTTCCGGCCAGCTCGGTCACCGGCGCCTTGGTGAAGAGGATGCGTTCGGTGCGCTCGGGATATTTCTTGGCGTAATTTTCGAAGGCCGGCTGCGAAAGCGCCAGCGCGCCGCCCACGTCCATCACCGAGATGACGACCGGCGATGCCGGCAATTTGGGTGATTGCGCCAGGCCCGCGTCGTGCCAGCGAGGAACGTACCGCCAATGCCGCCAAGGATGGTGCGGCGATTCACCTTGAGTTCACGAGCAGTCATGGCCGTCTTCCTTCCCATTTTGTCGTTTGCCGGTCGTATTCGCGTTCTTCTTCTCCGACGCGCGCACGGGTGATGGTCATGTCGGGCGCCCACTCGATCTCGCTGGCGGGCACGCGAAGGCCATGCGCGTCCAGCACCGGCTGCAGCAGCGCCATCACATTTGCCGAGGCCATATCGACAGCCTGTGCGAAACCGGCGATGCCCCAGCGCACCAGGTTGCGCACGGCGTCGTCCAGTCGCAGCGCCGACCCGGCGAGCCCGATGCCGCCAGGAACACGGACCGAGCCATCGGCGCGGCTCTCGACCCGCATTCCGGCAAATTCGTAAGATCCGTGCGGCGCACCGGCCGCCGAAACGGCATCGGTAACCAGGACCGACCGGTCCAGCCCTTTTGCCCGGACCAGCGATTTCAACGCGCCTGGCGGAACGTGAATCCCGTCGGCGATGAAGGTCGCGGCGAGACGGTCTTCGGCCAGTTGGGCAAACAGGGTATTGTCCAGTTTCGGCAAGGTTTGCGGCAGCCCGTTGCCGAGATGGGTGGAAAGGACAGCGCCGGCCGCCGCGGCCTGCGCCACGAGCTCAAAACCGCAAGCCGAGTGGCCGATCGAAACAAGAATGTTGTGCCGGTTCATGGCCCGTATGAAAGCAATGCCACCTTCCACTTCGGGAGCCAGCGTCGTCAAAAGGATCGGGCGCTTGAGCAGCGACTGCAGACGCTCAATGAGCGCAGGATCCGCAGCGGTCATCGCCGAAGCGGGATGGCATCCGGAATAACCCGGGGCGGGATTGAGGAACGGACCTTCCAGATGATAGCCGGGGCACATGAGGGGACCGAGGCGGCTTTCGGAGACAGCCTTGTCGAGAGCGCTGAACCGCGCCGACAATTCGTCCGGCCTTGCCGTGATGATCGTCGGCAGGCACGCTGTCACGCCGCACGCCAGGAGGGCCTCCAGCGCTTCGTCGAGTTCCGCCGCCGTCAGGGTCCCCGAGTTGAAATCGACGCCGGCAAAGCCATTGACCTGCATGTCGACCAGATCGGGAGTAATCATGTTGCGGCCGATCGCCAAGATTCCTTACGCGGAGACTACACGGCCCGATACCGCTTGCAAGCCATTTTTGAATAATGTTATCCAAAAATGCGAAAGGAAAAGAATCCGGGCATGTTGACGCTCCACACCGCGGATTTCGAGGACGCCCGCCAACGCGACTGCGCACGCGTCATCGCCAGCCTGCACGAAGGCGGCGGCAAATCCCGCGCCACACTTGCAGCCGAGTTGGACATGACCTCGATGGCGATCTCGCGCGCCATCGCCGACCTCGTCGGCAGGGGCATCATTAAGCAAAGCGTCGGCCAGGTGAGCGGCCGTGGCCGCCCACCGGCGCAAATCGTTTTGAACCCCGGTTGCGCGGGCGCGACCGTCCTTCTTGTTTCCAGCCAGGAACTGGTTGGCGTCCTTGTCGATTTCCGCGGAAGTGTCCTCGCCCGGCAAACCGCCCATGTTCCGTCCGACGCCGATTCGGCCCGCATGACCGCGACGATGCGTGACCTTGTCGCCGGTCTGCTCGGCAGCTGCCCGTCTGGCATGCGTCATGTCGGAACGTCCGTTGCCGTTTCCGGCATCGTGGACGTGAAGACCCGGACGTGGATATTGACCTCGCGATGGCCGAACGTTCGCGATTTCGACGTCGGCAAGGCGCTCGATGGCATCACGCCGCGCGTGTTCCTGTTTCGCCAACTGGATGTCGAATTGAGCGCCCGATACGCCGTGCCGGGCATGGAAAGGCTGGAAGGCGCCTTCATTCTTCATTGGGGTTGGGGCATCGGCCTGGCCTATCGCGGCAGCGACGATGCGCCGATGCGCCAGGGCGGCCCCTTCGGCGAAATCGGCCATTGGCGTTTCAACGTGCTCAAGGATCGCCCCTGCGGATGCGGCAACCGGGGCTGTCTCGAAACAGCAGCTTCGCTGTCAGCCCTGTTGCCGGTCATACGGGAGATATATCCGTGGGCTTCAGGGGAGGAGGAACTCCTCTCCAGCCAAATCGAGACGATGGAGCTGACGGATATTCCCGAAATCCGGGTCGCCGTCGATCTTATGGCGCGCGCGCTGGGGAACGCCTGCAGGCTGCTTTTCCCCGAGAAGGTGTTCATCACCGGCCCGTTTACCTGCAATGCCGGACTCTACGAACTTCTACGCTCCCGCTTCGAGGCGGAAGGATTGATCGGCACCTTGCGCCTGCCGACCCTGATCTCCGATCGCTCCAGCCTGGACTACGTCGTCCAAGGCGCCGCGCAACCGCTTCATGAAATCGCCGTTTGCGTGCTGCTCGGCACGCCGCAGGGGAAACCGAATGGCGCAGGGCGGAGCCGGCGGAATGGAAAGCGGCAAAGGCCGATGCCCTGACGCGAAGCATCTGAATGATTGACGCTGCGGGTTCAGAGATCCGGGAGCAATCTCGATGCCCCACACCTCTCACGTCCTGTGGAGAATGCTGCGACGCCGCTCGGGCGAAGCTCACTGCCTCGCGGAGGTTTTCGAGCCGGTTCTCACTAACGAGCCGCACAGCGAACAGCCGCATTTAGCATGTCGCCAGCGTTTTCTTCTTTAGGCCAGGAGCGCATTCCCGCGCCGTTCCATCTCTGCCGGATCGAGGTCCTCCCTCCACGACAGGAGCACCCAGACGTGGCCGAAGGGATCGCGCACGGTGGCGGAACTGGCGCCATAGAACATATTCGTGGGTGGCTGAATTTCTTCCGCGCCAGCCTTGACCGCGCGCCGCAGCAAGGTCGCGCTATCATCAGTGAAGATGTGAAGGCCAGCTGTGCAGCGACCAAGTGTCCGCGGCTCGCCGTATAGTCTCTCGTCCGGATCCCCGATCATGATCACGGCTCCGCAGATCAAAATCTCGGCGTGCATGATTTTGCCGCCTGGGTGGGCAATTCGGAACAATTCCATCGCTCCGAATGCCCGCTCGTAGAACGCGATCCCATCCGACGCCCCGTCGACGTAGATATGAGGGACAATCGCATTTCGATATCTCTCCGGTCGTTCAGTCATCTCGGTGTCCTCGCGCCAAATATCAGAGCGCTCGTTTGCGGTGCACAAGCCGGCGAAACACTCTTTACAAGACCCGGCGGAAGGCTCGCCTCAGTTCGCCCACCGCACCGCCGGAGACCATCAACCGTGCGTCGACACGATCCGTTCCGGGTTCCACGCGATCATCTGCTCGATTGCCGCCGAAGCCGGCGCCGGCTCGACTTGAAATTCCTCGAAAATCGAACGGTGCCTCTCTTTTCCAACACGGCAGGTCGGCAAAAATCCAGGCCGACTCCAACCTGGAGACTGTCCCGATATTTCCGGCGATCAGCGGCTGGCGCCAGAAGGCGATACGGTCCTGCAAGCGATGGCCTGGATAGTCGCCGGCATGAAGCACGGATGGCCGAAGGCGGTCGGAAGTCGAACGCCGTCCGCGGCTGCTCGCCCCTAGACGCCGAGATGATGCTGCAGCAGCCCCGGCTGTGTCTTGAGCTCGGCGGCCGGGCCCTCGTGGGCGATATGGCCGTTATTGATGATATAAACGCGGCTCGCGAGCGCCAGCGTCGCGGCGATGTTCTGTTCCACCAGCACGATTGTCTGCCCTGCCTGGGCCAGTTCGCGGCAGGCGCGCACCAGATCGTGCACAATGACTGGAGCAAGTCCTTCGAAGGGCTCATCAAGCAGAAGGATCTTCGGGTTGCGCACCAATGCACGGGCTATGGCCAGCATCTGCTGTTCGCCACCCGAGAGATCCGTGCCACGGCTGGTGCGCCGTTCCTTCAGCCGTGGGAACATCGTGTAGATGCGTTCCAGCGGCCAGCGGCCGTCGGCGGTCAATCCGGCCAGAATGATGTTTTCCTCGACGCTCAGGCTGCCGAAGATGCGCCGATTTTCGTGCACGAGCTGCATGCCTTCCCGAGCGATGCTGTGCGCCTTCCTGCCAACCAGCTCAACCCCGTCGAGCTCAACCGAGCCGGCTCGTGGCGTCACCACGCCCATCAGGCTCTTCAGCGTCGTCGACTTGCCCGCGCCGTTGCGCCCGAGCAGCGCCACGACCTCGTTTTTCTCGACCCTCAATGAGACGTCGAACAGAATGTGACTGTCGCCATAATAGCTGTTCAACGCCCTGACTTCGAGCAGGCTCATGCCACCTCTCCATGTACCCCGCCGAGGTAGGCTTCCTGCACCTTTGCGTTGGTCTTGATCTCAGCGGGCATGCCTTCGACCAGTACCCTGCCCTCCTGCAGGACGGTCACTTTCTCGACCAGCTCGAAGAGCGAATCCATGTCGTGGTCGATGATGATCATCGTGCGTCCACGCGCGATTGACTTGAGCAGCGCCACGGTCTCGACGCGCTCGCGCGGGCTCATGCCGGCAAGCGGCTCGTCAAGCAGGAGCAGGCTCGGCGACGTCGCCAGCGCAAGGCCGATTTCCAGCCGCCGCTTCTCGCCATAGGCCAGTTCCGAAACGGGCCGATCGAGCCGCGCCGTAAGGTTCACCAGCGCCGCCGTTCGCTCGACCTGCTCATTGAGACCGGGAACGCTGTGGATACTCTTGAACAGGTCAAGCCGGAACTTTCCACGCGCCTCGCCCAGCGCGGCAATCATCAGGTTCCGCCGCACCGTCAGGCGGTCGAACAGCTGGTTGATCTGGTAGCTCTTGGTGAGCCCGAGCTGGCACACCTCGGACACACCCATGCCCGTAATGTCGCGGCCGGCCAGCATGATGCGGCCGGAGGTCGGCGCGATCTCGCAGGTGAGCATCTTGAAGAACGTCGTCTTGCCCGCGCCGTTGGGTCCAATGATGCCCCTTATCTCCCCATGGTCGACGCTGAAGTCGATGTCGCTGTTGGCTGTGATACCGCCATAGCGTTTGGTTAGGCCCTGCACCTGCAGGATCGGTCCGGATGCTGGCGCAGTGCCATGCCGGCGCGCCGGCATCGGTTCGACGACGGTCACGACGTGCGGCGCACTCTCGACCGCGGGATTGGCCCGTTCGATGCGCTTGCGGCCGCCGGTCAACCCATAGAGATCGACGATCGCACCGACGATGCCGCGCCGCAGGAAGCAGACCAGCAGCACGAAAACGATGCCGAGCACCAACTTCCATGTGGCGCCGAGATGCAATGTGTTCTGGAAAAAGTCGCTCAGATAGAGCCACACCGTCGCGCCCACCAGCGGCCCGAACAGTGTGCCGGCACCGCCGATCGCCGTCTGCATCACGACCTGGCCAGACGTGTCGAACATGAAAGCGTCCGGCGGCATGAAGCCCTGCATGACGCCCAACAGGCCGCCGGCAAAGCCGGCATAGATCGCCGCAACCACGAAGGCCGTGAGCTTGTAGCCGTGTATGTCGTGGCCGAGCGCCGCGGCGCGGAGCGGATTGTCACGGATCGCCGAAAGGATCGCGCCAACCGGCGAGCGTACGATGCGAAGTGCGACGACAATGCCCACGAAATACCAGAACGCCAGGAAGGTATACATCGTCCAGTCGGTGTTGAATTCGAGTACCGTGAAGCCGAGGTTGACGACCGGGGTTGGCACGCCAGGCAAGCCGTTCTCGCCGCCTGTGAATGCCGAGAGCGGATTGAACTCGACAAAGAAGAAGACTTCGGCGATGGCCACCGTGATCATGGCGAAATAGATGCCGGTGCGTCTCAGGGCGATCAGGCCGATCACATAGCCGACGACACCCGACACGACGGCGCCCATGACGATGGCAGCCATGACATAGGAGAAGCCGGTTTCAGTCAGGAGATAGGCGGCGAACATCCCGCCAGTACCGTAGAAGGCCGACTGGCCGAACGACAGCAATCCCGTGTAGCCGAACAGGATGTCGAAGCCGATCCCGAACAGGCCCCATATAAGGATACGATTGATCGTGCTGGGCGAAAAGCCGAGATGGGGCAGCACGAACGGCGCCAGGACGAGCGCCAGCGCCGTCAGAAGCTCGACAAGGAAGGGATGTTTGATGTTCATGGCGACCGCGTCTACTCGCGCCCTGCCGTGCCGAGCAGCCCGTGCGGGCGAAGCACCAGCACCAGAGTCATCGCCACGAACAGCATGACATAGGAATAACCGGGATTGAACATCGAGGTGATGCTGATGATTTCGCCGGCGATGAGGCCGCCGAGGATCGCGCCCGGAAAGGAACCGACGCCGCCGATCACCACGACCACGAAGGTCTGGACCAGTATGGCTTCCCCGACATCGGGCGCGATCGACACCACGGGTGCGTTGACGATGCCGGCGAAGCCGGCCGCCATGGCTCCGATGCCGAAGACGAGCATGAAGATCTTGTAGACGTCGATTCCAAGCGAATCGACCATTACCGAATCCTCGATGCCTGCTCGCACGATCATCCCGATGCGGGTGCGATAGAGCACGACATAGAGCATCAGCAGCGCCAGGGCGACGATGCCGAGGAGCGCCAATCGGTAGGTGGGATAGACCATGAAGCCCAGATGGGTGATGCCGACCAGCGAGGCGGGCGGCGGCACCGTGCGCGAGAGGCTGCCGAAGAAGAAGCGGATCGTCTCGACGAAAACGATGCCGAGCCCGAACGTAACGAGAAGCTGGTCCTCGAGCGGCCGCATGTAGAAATGGCGAATGATCAGCCGCTCGATCAACACGCCGACGATCATCACGAACAGCGATCCGGCCGCCACTGCGGCCAGGAATGAACCTGTGTAGGTGTAGGCGAGCCAGCCGGCATAGCCTCCGAGCATGAACATCGCGCCATGGGCAAGGTTCAGGACGCCGAGCGTCCCGTAGATGATGGTCAGCCCGGAGGAGATCAGCGCCAGAAGCGCGCCGAGCACGAGCCCATTGAAGCACTGCGAGATGAAATTTGCCCAGTTGATCACTCTGTGCCCACCTTAATCATGAAAAATATGCCCTGCCCTCGCGCCAGCAAGGGTTTGGTTGACAAGTCGCGAACAATCGACATTCCACCGACCGCCGGGAGACGAACCGTCTGAGTCCAGCCAGAGCCAGTCCCGGTGCGAGCGCCTTCTCCACCCGTGGCGGGCGGAGAAGGCGCTGCGGGATATCAGGTGTAGCTGCCCAGGTTGCAGCCGAACTCGTCAGGCTTCTGCATCAGCGGCGCGCCATCGACCACCTCGACCACGTTCCAGTAGTCGTCGTCGCTCTTCATGTCCTTGGGGTCCTTACCCTGGACGAGTACGACCGGTCGCACGCACTGATGGTCTTCCGGCCGATAGTGAACGTCGCCGACGAGTGAAGGGATGGTCTCACCCTTCTCGTATTGCTTGATGACGTCCGGCGGATAGAAGCTACCGGCCTGCGACACCATGCGCGCCCAATGAGCGAAGCTGACATAGGCATTTTCGGCGCCCCATTCCGGCCGATAACCGAACTTTTTCTGGAACGCGTCCACGAACTGCTTGGCGAGCGGATACTTGTCCTGCAGGGTCCACCAGAAATCGGTAGCGGCAAAAACGCCGGCTGTCAGTTCGGGGCCTACTTCCTTGGCAAGGAAGGGGATCTGGTAGGGGATGACCATCTTCATGCTCGGAGTCAGGCCGAACTGCTTGGCCTGCTGGATCGACAGCACCGCGTCGCGGCCCCAGTTGACGTTGACAATGAATTCGGCGCCCGAATTGGCGATGTTGGTCAGATACTGGCTGAAATCCTGGGTGCCTAGCGGCGAGACCTGGTCCGTCACCATCTCCCATCCACCCTGAGAGGTCAGGTAGTCGTTCACCGACTTGGTGACGGTGTGACCGTAAGTGTAGTCCGGCGTCATGAATGCCGCCTTCTTTCCCTTTCCGTAGGTCTTCAGAAGGATCGGGCCGATCGCGTTGGCTGCGGTCTGGCCGTAGAAGTTCTGGCGGAAGCCGTAGCGGACACAGTCCTTGCCTGTTGTGTCGTTTGAGCCGGAGATGCCCGCGACGTAGAGGATCTTCTCGCGCTGCGCGAATTTGTTGAGCGCAACCGCGACCGCCGATGAAGTCGAGCCAGTCATCAGGATGATGTTGTTTTGGTGGATGAAATTCTGCTCGAGCTCGACGGCCTGGTTCGGCTTGGCCGCGCTGTCGGCGGACAACAGCTCGACCTTCTTGCCGAGCAACCCCTTGTCGACTTTCGGCGCCAACGCCTTCATCAACTCATGGCCGTTGTTGATGTGGTCGACCGCCAGCTGCCAGCCCTTAAGTTCATCAGCACCCTGCACGGCATAGGCACCGGTAAGGGGCACCGCGGCTCCGATGTAGACGGTGTCGCCCGCCGACCCGGCCGGCCAGGTGCCTATCGCGGGCTTGTCGTCGGCTGCAAAAGCCGCAAAGCTGGATAAGGGCAGAACGGCACTACTGAGAAGACCTGCGCCCGCGTGCAGCATGGTGCGGCGGGATATATTGGAAGTATTTTGATCGTCGAGCGGCATCAGCTGTTCCTCCTTAGCGTGGAGCCGTCGGACGGCTCTCATTTGTTGTTCCCGCAAACCGGTTTTTTCCAGCGAAACGCTGAAAATGGCCTATTTGCATGGGCATTCGCAGTGGCGTAGGCCTGCCAGTCAATACAACTTTCGTTTGATAATTCTGTTCATTGATCTGGATTAATAAGCATAGGAAAGTTTCGTTGAAGGTCATGAACATTTGGAGCATGGCATGCCGCTGACCGGCCACCCGATCGTGACCCGACTGACACGTGCAATGAAGCTGGATTCGCTAGACATCAAACGTCTTGAGGCAATCTTCGAGCGCGATCTTACCATTCGGAAACGGGAGGAACTCGTCGTTCACGGCTCCGAGTTCCGAAACCTGTGCTTTGTTAAAGACGGCTACGCGATCCGCTACAGGTTGCTGCGCAGCGGCAGGCGGCAAATCCTGAAGCTCATCCTGCCCGGTGATGTCATTGGATTCCCGGTCAGCTTTTTCGATCGATCCACTTGTTCGGTCGTTGCCGTGAGCGAACTGACCTACGCCGTCTGCTCGTTCGACGCGTACATTCGTCTCTGCTACGAGCAGCCCCAATTCGGTCTGGTGTTAAGTTGGCTCGCCGCCCAAGAGGCAGCGACTTATGCGGAACACATCGTCAATCTAGGTCGGCGCACTCCGATTGAAAGGTTGGCGCACCTTTTGCTGGAGATTCACGCGCGTCTCCTGGAAGTCGAACGCGCCGACGAAGCAAGTTTCGATCTGCCGTTTTCACAGGAAATCATGGCGGACGCGCTCGGGTTGAGCGTGCCCCATCTCAATCGCATCATTCAGCAATTGCGCGCCGAACAGCTTATCACCAGCAACGCGCGCTTCATCGACTTGACTGATCTTGCGGGCCTTCGAAGACTGGCTCAGTACCAGCCGATGTCCCTCGTTCCGATCCCGGTGCTGAAGCAGCGGGAATGAAAAGCGTCCCGTCGATCATATTAGCACCCTGCGTGAATTCCTTCACATACAAATCTCACCCGCGGCGTACAAGAGATGACAGAGCAGGCAATTTAGTCTCTCTTTCGGACAGATCATAAAGAAAATAGCAAAGATCAAGCCCGAAGAGGAAGTTGGTTTTTAAACTAAGCCAATTTCGTTCTCATCACGAATTTTGTGATGCCATCAACCAAAGGGAGAGAAACATGTATAAGATCATTACAGCTGCGTCTGCATTCTTCATCCTCACGGTGCCTTCGTTCGCGATCGACTCGACCTTCGTCCACAGTCTGCGAGCCGACAATGGTGACTTCGAAGCCCCGGGTGACTTGAAGGGTCAACATTCATTGGCTTCAGAAGAAGCGGTGTATGGCTTCCCGACCGGGTCGATCGGATTGCCTGGTGGCGCTTCGAACTCCAAGTGCATGGGGGTCAGCCCACACCAGTACGATCCTGTCAGCCCGGACTGCCGGAATTGATCCAGATAAGAGCGGTGGCTAGCGCCACCGCTCTGCCTCCTTGAGCGGGTACCGACTGACCGACGGACTATTGAGAAAAGGCCCGACCATAGATCGCGCGACAGCGGTGGCAGGTCCAATCGCCTGGGACGGCGTCAGGATGCTGAACGGAGGTTCCCAGTTCGTCACCACGACAGGTGGAGGACTCTCCCTTCATGCCGATCCGGTCTTCGTTGCGCAATCTGATTCGCGGCTCTGATGCGCGCGCCGATTGCGAATGGCGACATCAGTCATCGTCCTGTGACTCGGCAATGTGACGAAGCGCACCGGCATTCGTTATGCGCAGGCCACCACGCTTGATTGCGATAATCGAACGGTTGCGCCAATCGTTAAGTGTCTTGTTGACGGACTCGCGCGTGGCGCCCAGGAACTCCCCCAGTTCGGACTGGGAGATCGGTATCCAACCTGAGCCATCCGCCATAACGCCGGCCAAAAAGACCAGTCGTTTTGCCAGCCTGGCCTCAATGCCGAAGAAAGCCTGATCGCCAAGTTCGCCGCTGACCCAACGCAGCCGTGCGCACAAAAGCTCAATCATGGCGCGTGCCAGAGGTGGGTTTTTTTCGATGCGATCGAAGAGCTGCTTCCGACCGAGCGAGGCCAGATCGCAAACGGTCAGGCAAGTGGCGGTTGCGGTGCGCGGGCGCCCGTCAAGCGCGCCGATCTCTCCGACCAAGCTGTGCGAAAGCTCGATATTGGCCACCAGCTTCCGGCCTCCCGGCGAATACATCGAGATCTCCACCGTCCCGCTCATCACCCCGTAAATACGATCGGATGGATCTTCCTGGACGAAGAGAATCTGGCCCGCCGCGTGGCGTTCAACCTTGCAGCCGCCGAAAAGAAGATCGAACAGGCGCGGATCGATCCGTGCAAGGCGCGGGAGATCATTTCTTTCGTTCGCGCCGCCAAAAGCCATGTCGCCCCCAAGTTGCCGATCGGATAACTCCAACGCAGGAGAGTATCTTAGATCTTGTCTTGCCGGCGCCTCAGCTCGGCCGCAATGATCGACTGATCCCTGCGTAACGAGAGGCGCCGCGCAGCCGCGAGTGCTTGCCGCCAAGTAGAGACGGCGCGGTCACCGCGCCCGTCCAGCCAATGGGCCACGCCGACCCACAGCCCATACTGAGCAGTGCCGACAGGAAACGCGCGGCGGTAACGCTTGAGCTCATGCAGCGCTTGGCGCTCCCAGTGGCGCCACTGGTCGTACTCGCGCGAGAGGCCTACCTCCCTGCCGCGCAGAAGCACTTCGCACACGCCGGCAATGCCGGGCAGTGTGCTGTGCACAGTCGGGCGACGCATCTCGCGCAGCAGGCGTAGCGTCTCGACCACAGCCCGAAGGCTCTCAGCATGGAGCCCGACCCGTGCAAGCGCGAGCGCAAGCGACCCTTTGGCGGAGACCAAGTCGGCGAGATCGGCGGATCCGACCATAGCGGACGTGGTCAGCCGAAGGATGTCGACCGCTTCACGGGGGCTATCCGTGTGGAGCACACACAACGACTTGCATCGGAGCGCCCAAATCTCTTGCTGGAGGTTTCCGCTGTTCTGCGCGCGGGAGAGCAGCGCCTGGGCGGTGTACTCCAGCGCACCCGATTCACCGCGGTAGTACATTGACCAGAAGCGCATGGCCTGGGCGTTGCACCAACTTAGTTGATCGCCCGCCTTTAGACACAGCTCTTGAGACTGATCCAGACGACGATCTACCATCAGCCAGTCGCAGCGGCCGATGCGCCAGAGCGCATCGAGATTACACAGGTGGGCATGGACCGCTGGATCGGCGAGCGCAGTCACCACCCGTTCTGCCCTTGCCATGAAGTAGTTGCAAGCGCGCCGGCGCCCCAGAATTCCCAGCCCGCATGCCAGTTGGGCGGACGCGATCACCATCTCCATGGTGAGCCCCGTGCGCTCCGCATGGGCGACAGCCGCGACGGTGTGGGAAAACGCTCGCGAAAAGCGAAGCTCGAAATAGTCCACGACCGCCGCCTGGTTAAGGCAGCGAGCTAGTTCTCGCTCCCAGGAGTCCAGCACACCACCCTGAGTTGACCATAGCGAAGGAGGGAACACTTGTTGGAACGCGAGCCGCATTCCACCCCCAAGCAGCCGCATCAAAAGGGCTGCCGAGGAACGTGGAACCGGCGTGCCCGCCAAGGTGAGGGCGCGCCTCACCGAAATGCCCTGAGCATGGAGGTCGCCACGACTGTAATGGGCCTCGCCGAGCTGCCTGCGCCAACGCACCGACTGAAGTCTTTGCTCAGCACTCCAAGGCTGCTTCGACTCGTATCTCAAGCAGATTTCCAGAAACGCCTCGACCTCTCGAAACGCACCGACCTGCAGCGCCTTGATTGCTGCCAAATTGGCATATCCAACTGCCTTGAAATTGTTTCCGGCGGCCTCAAAATGCTGAACGAGGGCCGCGACATCCGCGCCCATGCCGGCCGACTGGCTCGACTCGATCCAAGCGGCCAGAGCTGCATGAAGTCGCTGTCGCACTTCACTGGGAATTGAGCCATAAACGACGTCTCGGATTTGATCATGACGGAACTCGTAGTTCCCTGATCCAGTGCCCTGACGCACGAGATGCGCCGCCACGAGCGACTCGACAGCTGCACCCACACCGTCGTGATCCAACTCGCCCTCGAGCAACGTCGCCAGGGCCTCGCCGGTAAATGAACGCCCGATCACGGCCGCAGCCCTGAGAACGTGCTGGACTGAGGTCTCCAATCGATCAACGCGCTCCCGAATGACCCGATCGACACCTTCGAAATATCGAAGGCTCTCGAGCGGGCGGATCGGACACCACAAACCATCGCGTATGGCGATGAGCCCCTGGCTCTTTAATGTCAGCGCTATCTCCTCGGCGAAAAACGGATTGCCACCGGCTAAGGCCGAGACCCGGCGCGCCAGTTCGCCATGTGGGGGCACATCCCCGAGCGTGCGGGCGACCAGTTCGCAAATCGACGCCTCGCTGAGTTCCTCAAGATCCAGGATACGACACAGGCGCGCGGGATCGTCAGGTTCCGTTCCGGATGTATTCCTTCTTGTGGCCTCGGCTCGCCTTCGTAGGTTTTTTAACTCCTCCGGAACTTCGTCCGAGCGTACGCACAGGACCAGAAGCAACGAGGACAGAGATGAGAGAACCCACTCGACGAGGCGCCACGATGCCGAATCCAGCCACTGACTGTCCTCCAGGACCAATGCCAACGGGCGCGGTGCCAAGTTATCCATGAGATCACCCAAAAGACGCATGGTGGCATCAGCGCGATGAGGTCCCTCCAGATGTCGCGTCCCGTCGTTTTGGGGAATTTCGATGCTCAGAACATCACCTAGCAAGGGCAGTCGCCCAACGAGCGACGAGTTGCCTTGAACCCGTTGTGTGACGACATCAAGCACCGCAAATCCATCGCTGTCGGACGGTAGGCCGAGAAGGGACACAAGCACCCGCCGCCATGGCAGGAGCGATGTCCGGCGATCGTCACGTTCGGCGCGCGCGGTCAAAACCTCGATTGCGGTTGAGCGCAGTTCGTCCGTGAAAGCTCTGATCAAAGCGGTTTTTCCAATGCCCGACTCACCCAAGACAACGAGCAAACGCCTGCCTCCACGGCGGGTCTCCTCGAACGTACGTTTCAGGAACTCCAGCTCGCTCTGCCGACCAATCAGCGGACTAAGAGGTTGGACCGGGGCGCGCGGATCCATGGGACAAAATACCGTTGCCATGTCCCCAAGTCCGTCCAGTTGCAACGTGCCGTGTTCTTCGAACCAAAACGCCGTCCGGCTGGCTCGCTCTGTTGGTGCATCGCAGAGAACGTTTGCCGATGCCGCCGTCATAAGCCGCGCCGCCCGATTCACGGGCGCGCCGATCACCATCAGCTGGCGCCGGCGTGCGCTTCCGACAACACTAAAAAGCGCATCGCCGGTAGCCACGCCCATCGACGCGGAGAGGCCCAAGCGTTGGGCCGTCAGACGGATCGCGCGAGCAGCATCGACGGCACGGCAAGGATCGTCGCGGTGGAAACTGCCTCGCGCTCCGAACGTCGCAAAGAAAATCAGACCTTTGTCGTCGAAGAGCAACTCGCCGGCCGGCCCACCGCGCGAACGCAGATCCTCCTGGAGGGTCGCGCATAGCAATTGATAGCGCGCAAGCGCCTGAGGTTGACGATGGTCAAGTCCGGCAATTCGCGCGAAAAGGGCGGTGATCGGCCTAATCTCCGCCAGGGCGTCTAAGCGGGCGGTCGTTGGACGATCTTCTTCGGAACGGATGGCAACGGCGCTGTCCGCGGCAACTGAGCGCAAGTCGGCTTCGGACAGCAGGTCCCTGAGCTGCAAAGGCAAAAACCTTGCCAGCCAGCCCGGAGGCGGAGAAGCCAGCGTAGGCCGACTGCGCCGCGATTGAGACGGCTGCGCAAGGGCCAAGTTGGCTTTGTCGGAAAGTACATATTCCCATCGGCGCGCAGCCGCTTGGGACTGAGCGGCCTGCATGATGGCATCTCCCCCTGCAAAGAGCGTCCAGACCGGCTGGCCGCCCAAAGCCGCCGCCCAGAGGGGCCCCGCCCCTACTCCAACATGCAGCGCGGGTGCGATTTCAGCTGTTCCGTTCTCCAAACGCTCGTTCTGGCCGCCGCAGATTGCCTTGGCACAGGCTGTCGCCGCTCGCACCGCGCTTTCAAGTCCGCGGACATCCGCCGACCAGTAGGCTAGCAGTTCGTCGCCAGCGAGGTACAAAATCTCGCCTCCACGATTGTATACTTGCTCCACGCATCGCGCGTAGGAGTGACTAAGCAGGCTCGGGATTCTTTCAAGTCCTTCTTGCCCCCGTCGTGCTAGTTGCTCGACCAAGGCCGTGTATCTGGACACATCGACAAACACCACTGCAGCCGGGAATTCGACGGCTACTGGGCCATCCGCTCGAAGTGCGTGAATTCTACCGAGTAATTCCAGCGGCAGAAAACTCTCAAGTAGCTCGCAAGTACCCTCCATGGGTTCCTTCCCGCAGCCGTGCCCATGGTTTCAGGGCAGAGAAAAGCACCGCCGACCGCGCACTTCCTAAAGGGAATGAATATCGCCCCGATAGATTGCGTGACTTCCTGACGTTACACCAAATTTCGTATATGATTGATATCTAAATTAGGGAGGACGCATTGCCTGTACACATCAAGGCAGCGCCGGAGCCGCCACGTGCGACGGCTTGGCTCTCGCACCGACTCGAGACATTGGTCCACGATTTTCCGCAGATCGCCGATAGGGAAAGGACAACCGTCAAGGGCGGATATGACTTTGATGTTGCCATCGTTGGCAGCGGCTATGGCGGCTCGGTGGCTGCCGCCGAATTGAGCGCCTGCAAGGATGTGCAAGGCCAATCTTTAAAAATCTGCGTACTGGAACGCGGCAAGGAGTACCTGGCCGGAATGTTCCCTTCGCGATTGGCCGATCTGGGCGGCCACGTCCGCTTTGCCACCCCCTTTGCGAAACGCCAACGCGGCGTGTTCGATGGTCTTTACGACTTGCGCTGCAGCGACGACGCGGTAGCTCTCGTCGCGTGTGGCTTGGGTGGAGGCTCATTAATCAACGCCGGCGTGATGGAGATGCCGCTGCCGGAGATTTTCCGGGAAGCACGCTGGCCCACCAAAATCCGCAGAGATACGACGCTCGCAGAGACAGCTGAACGGCTGCGTGATTGGTTGGGAGCCAAGCCGATACGTGTCACCAAGCCTTTCCTGGCCAAGTCCGAAGCAATTAGAAATTTGGCTGGTGGCAAAGCACGACCCGCTCACATAACCGTCGCTTCCGATTGCCACACCAACCACGCCGGGGTCGCGATGAGCGAATGTCGCCGTTGCGGCGACTGCGCCACTGGTTGCAACTACAATGCCAAAGAATCCCTCGACCTGAACTTGTTGCGGCTGGCTCGACAAAGCCTGGTACAGATCGTCACTGGCGCCACCGTCTTGCGCGTTTTGCGCGCGGGCGAAGGATGGCAGTTGGACGTCAATCACACCGACGGCCATCTACGCGATAACCAGCGGAAGCCGTTCGCGCTGCTGGCGAGGCGCGTGATCCTTGCAGCAGGCACATTCGGCTCGACGGAAATTTTGATGCGCTCGCAAATCCGCGGGATAAAGTTCTCCGATCAGCTGGGAAGCAAGTTCTCCGCCAATGGTGACATGCTCGTCGTTGCCCATGATTTGGCGGCACGGGTGAATGGCGTCGCTGACGAAACCGAGAATCCGGCCCCAAACATCAAGAGCGAGGATTGCGGTCGCGCGGTCGGCCCGACGATAACCGCAATGATCGATCTGCGCGACGGCAACGCGGCTACTGACCTGGTGATCCAGGATCTTGCCGTACCGGGACCGCTGCGCCGCCTGTTTGAGGAAAGCGCCACCACATTCGATGTGCTCAATCGCGTCGCCGATGGCGACTGGGCGAAGCATGAGCCGAATCCTTCACGGGCAGACGATGCAGCCGTCAATCCAGCCGCCATCACCAACTCCCTGGTGTTGGCTATGATCGGCCGCGACGACGCGGAGGGAGCACTGGCGCTAGGGCCCTCGATGCAAAACAGCGCCGATGAGAAGCAAGACGATCCTGAAAAAATGCTCGCCGACGGGATGCTCACAGTGCGCTGGCCGGAGTTGCGACTGGACCCCCGACTCGAGAACCATCATGCGCGCCTTGGCGCCTTGCTTCGAGAGTCTGGATTGGGCGGACGGCTGGTGAACAACCTGTTGTGGCGACCTTTGTCCGACAGGCTCGAAGCCGTGTTCGGTCGCCAGCGCGGCCCGCTGCTGACGGTGCATCCTCTCGGGGGCTGCGCCATGGGTGACGACGTTCGCCAAGGCGTGACCGATCATTGCGGCCGCGTGTTCGATGCCGCCGCGGTCGGCCTCAGACGCACTCACGAAGGGTTGATCGTGCTCGATGGCTCGGTCGTGCCCACGTCTCTGGGTATCAATCCCGCCTTGACCATAGCCGTTCTGGCATTGCGAGCGATCACCGAGCTCAAGGAGGAATGGCAACTCAGTGGCGGCCGTTTGACCAATGCACCCTTGCCTGGGAACTCTCGTGGCGAAACGCGGCCGATATATTCCACGCCGCGGACGAACCCTGCGCCTACGCCTACCAGCATCGAACTGACCGAACAGGTGCGCGGCAAGGTCCCTCTGGCTATGCGCGGCAACGGTGTGAAACCACACATGGTCGAACTGACGCTAACCACCAAGCCGGTGGTGCTCACCGATCTCTACGCGCTGCAAACGCCCCGTGGACGGTGTTTGCCGATTGCCCATGGTCGGCTGCGCATTCTGCGTGCAGGAAAGGAGTTCGACCCCATTGCAGATCAGGCCTATGAAAGCCATGTTGCGCTCGAGGCGGAGATCTCGGGATCGCTCCACCTGTTCGATCTGGAAAAATCGCGCCCCGTGCCCCGAATGCTGCGCGCTATCCTTGCGTGGGCGCTCAACCGCGGGATGCGCGACTTTGCTTACCGCTTGGTCCGCCAGGGCCAGGAATGGTTGCGTTTCACGCCGCCTAGCGGAGGGGCATCCCATCTCAGACTGCTCGACATTCTGCACCTGTGCTCGCGTGCGGGCGGGGTCCGCCTGATCGAATACGATTTGCACATCGACAAGGTTGTCGAGCCGGAAGATCTCGGCACGGGCGCGAGGTTCGAAAGCTCTCTGTTCACGCAGAAGAAAATCAGAGCGGTTAAGCGCCTCACCTATGCGCGCGGCGCCAGCCCTTGGCAGCAATTGATGGAGATGTCGGTCGAAGTTTTCCCGCAGATGAGCAAGACCGTCATTGGCAAGAAGCTACCGTCGCTGGAGCTAAACAAACGATACCTGGCGCGGCAATCGGTGCCTCTGCTGCGGATAGTGGGGCAGCAAGACCGTGTCGCGGCACTGGCAGATCTGGCCTCTTTCATACTCTACGGTTTTCGCGTCGTGCTTCAGATACATGCACTGAGTTTTCGCCGCCCCGACCCGCCATCTGCGCGTGAACCACAACGGCTGCCCGGGGCGGTGCCGGGCTTACCTGCGCCCCAAATCGACTGGTTGACCTTGAAAGGTCAGCTCAGCCCGCCGATCCGCATTCGCCTGGCCCGCTATGACGGCAGTATCGAGAAGGGCGTCCCGAAACGCCCCGTCTTGCTCATCCATGGTTACAGTGCGAGCGGCACCACATTTGCTCATGCTGCCGTACCCGGCAACCTCGCTCAATCGCTGTGTGATGCTGGGCGCGATGTCTGGGTGCTCGATATGCGATCGAGTTCAGGCCTGACTACCGCCACAGGCGGTTGGTCTTTTGAGGAGATGGCGGAGAATGACATTCCGATCGCCGTCCAACACGTGCTGGCTGCGACAGGGCAGGAAAGGCTCGATGTCGTCTGCCATTGCATGGGCGCGGCAATGTTCAGCATGGCAGTGCTTGGCGAGCATGATCGAAGGAATTTGCACAATAAGATCGGGCGCGTGGTGTTTTCGCAAGTCGGCCCGGCAATGCTGTTGAGTTCGGCAAATGTGCTCGCCGCATATGTGATGCGATATGTACGTTATTTTCTTCAACTTGAAGACTATGTGTTTAGTCCGCATGGCGATATCTCGCTCGCCGGTCAATTGCTCGACAGAGCGCTCTCGGCAATGTGGCTGCCGTCCGACGAGTATCGGCGCGAGAATCCTCTCTGGCCCCCAGGCAAAGCGACGCCTTGGGTCGGCACAAGACATCGGATGGACGCGCTCTATGCACGCACCTTCTCGCTCAACAATCTCTCTGACCTCGTACTCGACCACATCGACGATTTCTTCGGCCCGCTCAGCGTCGAGACAGTCTCGCAGGTCATACATTTTGCTGGCTTCAACACCGTGACCGATCGCGCCGGCATAAATCGCTATGTGCTGCCGGACCGGGTGAGGGATCGACTGAAGTTCCCGATGATGTCGATCCATGGAGCGGAAAACGGTTTGGTCGCCCCCTCAACGCTAAGACTGATGCGAAATATGCTCAAAGGGGCCGGCGTGCCGCATTTGAACTCATCTCTGCATGCGGTCGAGGCGGTGCAATCGGAGGAAGAAATCAGGGATCTTATCGACAAAAGCGGCCAGTTCCTGGCGCTCGGCCAACCGTCCTACCTGACCTGGTGCATTGCCGGCCACGGTCATCAGGATTGCCTGATCGGCAAAGACGCCTCGTCGATCTGCGGCGTTATAGCGAAATACCTCGGAATGCCGGATATCTCCGATATGCCGGGCCCCTTGGAGGAAAAGCCATGACGCTCCCCTTTGAAGCCAGGGCGCCCGTCTTCGGGGTGCGCGTAGAGGTCGAGGCGGGCAAGATCCTGGTGCAAGCGGCCGATAGCGGAGGGCGGGGCTTGCCTCATGCAGCTTTCATTGTTCCCGTCTACGCAAAGGGCGACCGCCTGCACATGATCGGTCCGCCGGTTACGAGCCGCGGCGACGAGAAAGGACAGAGGGACGATAGCCTCTATAATAGTCTTCCGCATTACTATATTAAGCAACCCGCATCTCCTTACGTATTTGAAGTTCCGCTCCATGAATGGCCTGAAGCGCAGCAGGTACTGGTCTTGCTGCTGTACGTTCAGGCGCAGGGTATTGGCGGCTTGGCTCGGTTACCGAAATTGCCCGACGGGGCGGGATCACCACCTGAAATCCTCGACACAGGTTCGCATGCCAAGAACGCGGTGAAGAGGGCCGCCGAGGCTATTCGGTATGCGCTCGAGACTGACACATTGGATGATTTGCGAGGTGGCCTGATCGTCGGCGGGCCTGGAAGGTCGCACAGAAGCCATCGGCACAAGAGCGATGCCCGCGCGGTATCGAACCTTTCATTCGCTCTCGCAAGTTGCCAATACCCCAGTGATTTCCTCGACCACATGCCCGACGGTCAGCATGCGACACGAGGGCCCGCGGATGCGTCTCTGCTCGCGCTCGGCGATCTACTGGGCAAACCCGGCGCCCCAACGTTGCTGCTGCTGGCCGGCGATCAGGTATATATCGACGCTACGGCAGGGCTTTTCGACCCTAAGGTAGTCAACGACCGATTCCGAATACCCTACGAACGCCGGGGCCAGAGCCGCGGTGTGAAGGCGGTGATGCAGCGCTTGGACATGGCGGTTGAAATGATGCTGGACGATCATGAGATTCGCGACAATTGGGCAAAAGACCCCGACCCGGCGATGCGCAAGAATGATATCGTCATAAAGCCTGGGAAGCTGGCTTACTTCAGGTACGAACGTGGCAAGACCGAGGTGCTGGAAAAGCGCCTGCCGGCACACATCTGGCGAGACGATTTAACCCACAACGGTATGCCATTCTTCCTTTGCGACACGCGCACCGAACGTCAAGGACGGACGGTTTCGAACTGGTGCGAAGCGCGGATCATGGGTTCAACGCAATTCGCCAAACTTTGTGAATGGCTTACCAAGCCTGAACACACCGAAATGCCCAAATTTGTTCTCACATCCTCGGCAGTGCTGCCGCGGCGGCGGGAGGTGGCCGAGGCCCCCACTTGTGCCTTGCGTTCGGACGCGTGGGATGGATACCCGTTTTCCTTACATAAACTGCTCAGGTTCGTGTGCAACAAGGAAATAAAGGGACTGGTATTCCTGTCTGGTGACGAGCACGTGAGCAGCCTGGTCACCGCTCGTGTAACAAACAGCAAAACCGGCAAGCAGAGCATCCTGCATTGTATCCACAGTTCGGCGCTGTACGCGCCATATCCGTTTGCGAACGGAACTGCCGACAATTTCCAGGCCAATGAGACTTTTTGCTTTCCCGATCCCGATCCTGAGCAGGGGCCGTATTGTTGCGAGGTGCAGACAAGTTTCGCCCCTGGCGACGGTTTCGCGCTTGTAACGACATGCCGCCGCCGTTCGCATTGGCGTCTGGATGTCAAGTTCCACGACAGCGGGGGGCTCAAGGAGAACGGAACCTTCACGCGCGACCTAGAGTAATAGCTGCGCGTGAAATAAGGCTTCACTCAGTTTTTCTCACTATACCAAGCGGCCCGCGCTCGATCAGGCGCGGCGGCAGCTATTTATCCCGAGATAATCGTCTCTGAGGCCGCATGTCCAAACGATCGCCTGCCCTTTGCATGAGCCTGTGTAGCCGCTCCCCATAAGGAAACGTCGCCATGAAGCGAAAACGCTTGGCCGGCAATCGGTCTCCTCAATCGACAATGGTGGCGGACAGGGTCCGCCACCATTGTGATAACAGGCCACGATAGAGGCCTGCCCGGATTATTTCCCGGCGGCAGCCGCATTCTTTACCCAGCCATCGAACTCCGACTGATTTGCGGCAATCCAGTCGTTGGCGATCTTCTTGATCTCGGCGTCGGTCTTGTTGCCGGCCCCCAGATCGCCTTCCCACTGGCTCCAGATGTCCAGCGACCATTTCGCTTGTTCGATGAATTTCTTGGCCGCCGGATTGTCAGCCAGGAACTTCTTGTTGGCGAGCGTGCGCCAGTTCCATGGGCCAACCGCCATGCGGCATGGGTTCTGCCCCCCCGCACAGCCAACCACGTCCTTGACCTCGTGCGTCTTCGGTTTCGATACGCCCTCGGGAAGAGCGTCATACGGGATCGGCAGCCACACCACGTCCTTGCCGGGCTTCAGCCGATAGACGATCCAGGATGGGCTCCAGGTGTAAAGAAGGATCGGCTCTCCTCGGTCGGCCCGTGCAAAGACCTCGCCGATCAGCGGCTCGTATTTGGCGCGGATGGAGCGCACCGTATCGCTCAAGCCGAACTCCTTGACCTGGAAATCGACGACGTCACCGCACTTCCAAGCGGGATCGCAATTCACCAGATTGGCTTTTCCGTCACCGTCGGTGTCGAACAAGGCGGCGATCTTCGGGTCCTTCAGTTGCGAGACATTGGTGATGTTGTTGGCTTCGGCTGTCTTCTTGTCGATCATGTAGCCGTTGATGCCGCCGCCCGCGATCGTGCCTTCATTGATCAGTTCGACCGTATCCGAGATCTGTGCGATGGCGGGCTCGGCCTGCGGCCAGTTGATGTCGCCGGTCATGTCGAGGTCGTCCTGCGAAATGGCCTGCAGGATCGCCGACATGTTCATGGTCGACAACTTTACGTCGTAACCGAGTTTCTCGAGGCCCGCTATCAGGACCTGGTCCTGAATATAGTTGGCGCCCAGGCTGTCGGAGGACGTGAAACGAATGGTCTTGCCTTCGCCAGGCTTATCCTGCGCAAAACTCTGCCCACCCATCATGGTTGCTGCAACAGCCATGGCGCAGGCCAGTCTCAGCCCTTTGCGGTATCGATAATTCGCCGACATGTATTCTCCCCTTGTTGTGATATTTGTTGCGTCGTTCCGCCTGATCGAGACGGTGTTCAAACCTGCTGGTGGTTCGTTTCGAAACTCCCCGCTTCCTCATTTCTGGGACGCAGCAACTGAGCCAGGGCGGCCCGGATGCCCCGGGTTGGTCCGGCCTTGTCCTGGTTGGCCAGGCCCTGCGTGATGCGATCGAGGATCATGGCTAGCAGGACGATGGCGATGCCGCCGACGGCAGCCATGCCGACATCGAGACGTCCCAGCCCCTGCAGGACCACAAGTCCGAGCCCTTCGGCCCCGATCATGGATACGATCACCGACATGACCATGGCCATCAGTACTGTCTGGTTGAGGCCGCCCAGAATGGTTGGCAAGGCCAATGGAAGTTGGACTTCCCAGAGAAGTTGGCGATCGGTGGCACCGAAGGCCCGCCCCGCCTCGACCATCTCCTTGTCGACAAGACGAATCCCGAGATTGGTGAAGCGGATCAGCGGCGATATCGCCGCCACGATGACCGCGACTGCCCCAGGCACCGTTCCGACGCCGAACAGCATGACCACCGGGACCAGGTAGACGAAGCTGGGCGTCGTCTGCATGACATCGAGCACCGGCCGCACGATGGTCCAGGCGCGATCGTGGCGCGCGCACAGGATTCCGATTGGAATGCCAAGGATGACGCACACCACGATTGCCGTGGCGATGAGCGACAGGGTGGTGATCGCTTCCGCCCACAGGCCCATGAAGGCAATCAGGGTCAGCGAAAGCAGCGTGAATATAGCCACGCCACGCGATGCGGAGCGCCATGCGATGAGGGCAAAGATCCCGATCAGGATCGGAAACGGAATGGCATGGAGTCCATGGTCGATCGCGGTCAGAAGGGTCTCGACGGGCCACTTGATGGTCTGGAAAAGCGGCCGGAAATGCATTGCCAGCCAGCGGACGCCGACCTGGATCCATTGGTCCAGCGGGATGACATAGAGATTATCGACATCCAGCATGATCAGGCCTCCGCTCCCCGGGATTGCGAGGAAGCCGCCGCCGGAGCGCCAATGCGGGACAGGATCTGGAGTGGATCGACACGCCCCAAATATCGGCCGCCCTCGTCAACAACGGCTATCGGCCGGTCTCGATGGCACAGGCTGGCCACCACCGACAGCTTTTCCGTGCCGCATACCGTCTCATAGTCCTTGCTCATCAATGATTGGATCGCCGAACCATCGGCGAGGCGTGGCAACTGGCGTGGTCCGACGACACCCACGACCTGCATCGAATCGTCGACGATGAACACCGGTTCGCCCTCGGCATCGCGGCCGCCAGACGCACGTCCGTCTAGCCGGAGCGGGCTGCTTTCCACCATCACGGAACTCGCATCGAACAGATGGGCCCGGTTGACGTCGCGGGTGAAGGCGGCGACGTAGTCATTGCCGGGCTTGGTCACGATGTCCTGCGGAACGCCTTCGCGCATCACCATTCCATCCGCCATGATGGCGACCCGGCTTCCGAGCTTCAGCGCCTCCTGGAAATCATGCGTGATGAACAGGATGGTCTTGTGGAAAGTCCTGTGCAGGCGCAGCAGTTCGTCCTGCATTTCGCTGCGGATGAGTGGGTCCAGCGCGCTGAAAGCCTCGTCCATGATCAGGACATCGGCATCCGTGGCGAGTGCGCGGGCCAATCCGACGCGCTGACGCATGCCGCCGCTCAGCGTACCGGGAAGATGATTTGCCCACGAAGCCAGCCCGACGACCTCCAGCACCTCCATCACCTTCTTCCTGCGCGCGGCGGCTGGCACACCGCGCAGTTTCAGGCCGAACTCGGCATTCTCCAACACCGTTCTGTTCGGCAACAGGCCGAAGTGCTGGAACACCATGGAGATACGCGTCCGGCGGATTTCGCGCAGCCGCGCTTCGCTGGCGCCGGTGATCTCCTCGCCATCGATAAGGATGCGCCCTGCATTCGGCTCGATGAGGCGATTGATGCATCGCGCAAGCGTCGACTTACCGGAGCCGGACAAGCCCATGATCATGTAAATCGAACCGACGGGAACGGACAGCGACACGTCGCTCAAGCCGACGACCTGCCCGGTCTTCTGGAGCACAGCTTCCTTTGTCTCGCCAGACTTCAGCATGGCCAAAGCCGATTCCGGCGATCTGCCGAAAATCTTGTACACGCCCTCGACCGTTATGCGATCCGTCACACCTGTCCTCCACTCCTGGCCTGGCGGACGATAGTCAGCACATTCCAGAGCCACGATCCCGATTAATGAAGATAGAACTGCACCCGCCGTCTTCCCCCGTTCGGCAGGATACCCGCCTAGCCCAATGCTACGAAGGAAAGCATACGGCTCGCGGGTTCGATGGTATAGGCTCTCCGCTACCCGGATAGGTATAATCCGGGGCGCCCGTATGGAGAAACGGCGTGCTGGCTTCGCTTAAAAACCCTGCCCTCATGGTCGTGGACATGCAGAACGATTTCGTGCGCAGGCATGCGCCGATGGAGGTTGCATCCGCGCGCGAAACCATACCTTCGATCGGCAGACTCATTGCGGCGTTTCGCGGCAACGGCAAGCCGGTGGTATTCACGCGATACGTTGCCGACCCCCTGTATCAGGCCTTGGCCGGCAAGCTGACCTGGATCAAGCTGACCGATGCGCCGACCCATGCGTGCGTACCAGGCTTCATGCGCTCCTACGGCGATGTCGAGGGCCTGCGGGATGCCGCGGAGGTGATCGACGAGCTTGCGCCACAGGACGACGACATCGTGCTGGACAAGGTCTATTTCAGCGCCTTTCATGCCACGGATCTTGCCAAGACGCTCAAGCTGCTTGCGGTAGACGGTCTGGTATTCGTCGGCACGGTAGCGGAGATGTGCGTCGAAGATAGCTGCCGTCACGCCGTGCATTTCGGTTATCCCACGATTGTGGTGGAGGATGCTGTTTCTTCCAACCATCCGCCCAGCCGGCAGGCCATGCTCGATGCTTTCGCACGCAACTACGGCTGGGTGATGACCACGGACCGGCTCTTGGATTCTTTCGCGGTCGGGCAAGCGGGATGCGAGGTCTTGAACCTACCGCAGCGGTGAAAAATCGGTCGGGATCAGGATTCGGTTTTCCATCGTTTCGATATTCTCGGTGAGCTTGACCGTAAACGCCCGCCACGCGGGATCTTCGGCCAGCCGCTGACGCCGCTCGGCGCGGTCGTTCAGGTCGCTATAGCCCCATAGATGCACGACATGGTTGAGAGGTCCGATCTCGGTGCGGAAATAGCCGATCAGGTTGCCCAAGATCGGCTGCTGGATGGCAAGGCCTTCCTCGCTGATAAGTTGCATGTATCTGGCGAGACGGCCGGCCCTTATCTTGTAGATGCGTTCCTCGACAATCATGGCGCGACAGCTCCCATCAGGCGATCACCCGCGACTTTTCCCTGCCCGCTTCCTTCTCGCGCATCGCAAATACGGGCATCACTTCCTTGATGAACAACGCCAGCGATTTCTTCTGCACTTCAAACGGCAGGTCGAAGGCGAGGCCGAGGCAGAACTGGTCTACGCCCGCCGCTTCATAGACCATCAGCTTTTCGACCACCTCGTCCGGCGTGCCGAACAGGAGATTGTCGCGGATCGACCGCGGATCGTAGTCGCCGCTGTTGCCAACGGTGTCGTAAGAAACCGCTTCAGGAAAGCCGTTCTTCACCGTGCCGATGTTCTGGAACAGGTTCTCGAAGCTGCGCCCATATTGATAGCTGTAGCGAACCGGCAGTTCCCAGTCCTCGGGACGTTCATACACGCAAGTGCGGCGCAGCATCATGAACCGCGGCCTCGGCACTTCGGGATGATCCTGGACCGCCTTCTTGAACTTGTCGCCGAGAATGCCGATTTCCGCGACCGGCCGCGACAACGGCGTGGAGAGGATGTTGTGGCCATTGCGCACCGCCCAATCGAATGTGCCGGGGTCACGCGCCGCCACCCAGATGGGCGGGTTGGGTTGCTGCAAGGGCTTCGGCACCGAGGTTGCCAGCGGGAAGTGGTAATACTTACCCTCGTGGGCGTAGTCGCCTGCCCATAATTTCTGGACTGCCGGCAGCAGTTCCTGCATGTAGGCGCCGCCTTCCTGTTGCGGGATGCCTCCCGCCATACGGTCAAATTCATACTGATAGGCGCCGCGGGCGATGCCGAATTCCAGCCGCCCTCCCGTCAGGTGATCGCAAAGTGCGGCCTCTCCCGCGAGACGGATCGGGGTCCAGTACGGCGCGACGATGGTGGCGGTGCCAAGCCGGATCTGTTCGGTATGAGCTCCCCACCAGACCAGCAACTGGAACGGGCCGGGCGCGATCGTGAATTCAATCGTGTGATGCTCGGGCGACCAGGCGGTCTCGAAGCCGCCGGCATCGGCCATACGGACCAGTTCCAGCGTCTCAGCCGCCACCTGGCGCATATCCTTGTCGGGACTGAACCTCTCCATGTTCAGGGAAACGGAAAATTTCATGGCAATGACCTTTTCGAATATTAGGGAACCGTCGGACGAGCGTCAGCGCAAACGGATTACGAACGGGTCCTGCGTGGCGCCGGAGTAGTCGATGACGACATTCTTCACACGGGAGAACTCGCGCATAACCTCGAAGCCCCCGCGCTTGCCGTAACCGCTCTCCTTGAACCCGCCGGAGGGCGACATGTAAGCAGCAGAGCGATACGTATTGACCCAGACCGTGCCGGCATCGACGTTGCGCGCAAAGCGTAGCGCCCGGTCGATGTCGCGGGTCCAGACACCCGCCGCCAGCCCATAATGGGTGTCGTTGGCAAGCCCAATCAGCTCGCTTTCATTGTCGAACGGCACGACGCCCACGACGGGCCCGAAAATTTCGTCGCGCATGAAGCGCATGTCGTTGCGCGCATCCGCCAGAACCGTGGGCTCGTAATACCAGCCGCCGGAGAGGTCGTCCCGCCGCGGCCGGTGGCCTCCGGCAACCAGCCGCGCACCGTCGGCGACGCCGTAGTCCACATACTGCTCGACCTTGTCGAGTTGGGCAGCCAGCGCCAGCGGACCGATTTCCGTGTCCTCATCGGTCGGATGGCCGATACGCACGCGCCTGGTACGATCCGCCAGCTTTTCTACGAATGCGGCATAGATGGATTTTTCGACGAAACAGCGCGAGCCTGCGATACAGGTCTGCCCGGCAGCGGCGAACACGCCGGCAACCACGCCGTTCACCGCGCGCTCGATGTCGGTATCGGCGAATACGACATGAGGCGACTTGCCGCCCAGTTCCATCTGACACGAAACAAGTCGGCTGGCAGCGTTGGCGGCGATGCGGCGGCCGGTTGCCGTACTGCCCGTGAAGGCGATCTTGGCGACATCGGGATGCAAGGTCAGCGCTTCGCCCGCCGTGGCGCCCTTGCCGGTAACGACATTGAAAACGCCAGCCGGGAAGCCCGCTTTTGCAATCAGTTCGGCGAGGGCAAGGGTGGACGCGGACGTATGCTCTGATGGCTTGACCACGACCGTATTGCCAATTGCCAGGCAGGGTGCGAGCGTGCCGGTCAGCAGCATCAGCGGTGAATTCCACGGCGAGATCATGCCCACCACGCCGATCGGCTCGCGCAGCGTGAAGTTCAGCATATCGAGCTTATTGACCGGTATGGTCTCGCCATGCAGCTTGTCGGCCATTCCGGCGAAATAGAGATAGCTGTCCGGCGCCGCGCGCAGTTGCACACGCATCTCTTTCAGAAGCTTGCCGTTGTCACGCGTCTCGATGGCCGCGAGTTCATCGGCGTGTTCCGCGATGAGATCGGCCAACCGGCGCAGCAGCTTGCCGCGATCCGTCTGCGTCAGCCTGCGCCAGGCCGGATCGTGAAACGCTCTTTTGGCTGCCTGCACGGCGGCGTCGACATCATCCGCCCCGGCGTCGGCAACCTCATACCAAGGCGCCGCGTTCGTCGGATCGTAGCTCGGCATGTAGCGGCCGGACCGCGGCGCGACGCGCTCCCCGGCAATGAAAAGATCCTGGCGCGATCCTTCGATCACCTTCAGCGTCAGGTCCATCATCTCATCCCTTCGCGGTTTCTCGGTCGCCGGCCAAGCCGTTAAGCGACCGCCACGGACGCGGGGCGCCGTCTATCATCGCCACCCGGCCGCCATCGCTGGAATCGACGTAGATCCCGAAGCGAGAGTCCGCGCGCTCATGCAGGTAACGGCGCAGCGTTGCGCGTATCTGCCTGATCGGAATGCTGTCCCAAGGCAGCTCTTCATGGGCAAAGAACCTCAGCGACGGCGACAAATCCGGAATTTCGCCAGGCGGGCCCGCGAGCGCGCCACGGTAAACGACATAACCGGGCTGCTGGTCGGCCACATCGAAGACCGAATAGAGAAACGCATCGCTGGTGAGCGGCGCAACCACGCCGCCGCCTTCGAAGCTGAGCATGTCGCCCGGCTTACGGTGCGTTGCCGTCGGCAGTTCCCAGCCTCCGGCGCCATCGTCGCGCAGCAGGATGCGGCCGTCATGCTCGACCAGGTAGCCGATGATCATGCGATGGGAAGGCGTCCAGCCAGGCGGCATCGGGTCTTCCACGCAGACATAGCGCCCCCGGCAAAACCCTAGCGGAGCGGCAGGGCTGGTGCCGAAAGCACGCACCCGGCCGATCAGGATCACATGGTCTCCCGCCTCGATACGGTCATGCACCGTGCAGTCGAACCAGGTAAGGCTGTCGGTGAGCACCGGCGAGCCCGTATGCACGGTAGTATGGGCTATCGTCTCGAACTTGGAGAGTGACTTCGAGGCGAAGAGGCTCGCCACCTCCTTCTGGCGCTCGTGCAGCACGTTGACGGCGAAGCCTTCGGCCGTGTTGAATGCCGGAAAGCTGCTGGCGCTCTTTCCTATGCAGACGAGCAGCAGCGGCGGCTCTAGGGAGACTGAGGTGAAGGAATTCGCAGTCATGCCGCGCGGCGAACCATCTTCGTCCCGCGTCGTCACCACCGTGATGCCCGTGACGAAGGTGCCGAACGTTCGCCGCAGTTCCACTGGATCGATCGTGCTCAGCTCTTTTTCCCTCTTGTCCGCCATGCGTCCTGCCTCTCCAGGAGGGTGGAAGGATAAAGGGACGTGAGAGAGGGTCTTCCTGCTCTACGCAGGAGAGGCGGTAGTCAGACTCCTAGGACACGAAGCAGAGACCGCATCAGACAGGTTGCTCCTGGGCAATGGTCTCGTTGAGGCGTATTGCCAGTTCAAGCGCGAACCGACGTTCGGGTGAATCGATCTCGATGCCAAACAGTTCCTGGATACGGTTCAGGCGATAACGAAGCGTAGTAACATGCAATTCCATCGCGTCCGCGCAGGCCTGGCTGCGGCAACCGTGCTCCAGAAAGACGGTCAGGGTCCTAATATAGTCCGTTGCATGCGCCTCGTCGTGACGCACGACCGCGCCAATGGCGATATCCACGAACGACCTCACTTCCTTGCTGTCGGCCGCCGAAAGCAGCAGCGGAAAAGGACCGAAGTCCTGGGGCGCAAGCAACCCGGTACGGTTGAAGCGGACGGCAAGACGGATCATGCGCTCGCATTCAAGCCATGCCTGGGGATAGTCGTGAATGCTCGAACAGGTCTTACCCGCCACGATGATCGGCTTGGTGCCGATCAGCCACTGCGTTTCCTCGATCAGCTTGCGCACAAACGTCTTGACCACCGTGTCCGCGTCGCGGGGCGCGTCGGGAATGCGGCACAGAATGATCTCGCCCAATGCGGCGGCGGTCGCCTGCGGCGCCAATTGGCCGGCGAGCCGCATGATGGAGCGGTGCAGTTCGGGTATGGTCTTGCCCTTTTCCGGCACAGTTTCCGGGAGGCCGATCGCGACCAGCCTGGCGGTGGCGTTTACGTCAATGCCGAGCCGGCGCGCCCGCGCCGTCAAATCGTCCACGTTGCGCCAGTTGCCGGAAACGATTTCCATGAACAATTCGCTGGAAGTCTGCGATTCCGTCTGGAACCGTAAATGGCTGCGCATCAACTGGACGCTGAGCGCGAACCGAGCGCTCTGAAGAAGAAGATGATCGAGGTCGCCGAAATTGGCGTCGAGCGAAAACACGATCAGCGCCCCTACCGTCTTGCCATCCACGACCAACGGCTCCACCGCCGCCGGCAGGTTGAGGTGATGGCCGCCGCAGTTCAGGTACAGCTTGCGCATTTCAAGCCCGGCCTGGTCCGAGATATCGCGAGCAAGACGGAGAAACTGGCGGCTCATGCAATCGTCCATCTCCTCGCGCCAGCGGTCGGTGTCGATGAGGTCCGGCTTGGGCGAACGTCCGGCAACGACCAGGTTGGCAGTCAGATCCACCACGACGATTGCGTTCGGCAGGAAGGTTTCGACCATGGAAGCCGCGGATGCGACGGAACCGTCCGACAGGACCTGGTGCATCAGGGAGGAATGCGCGGCAAGTGCGTTTTGGAGTTGCGCGGCGGCAGCATGTTCCGCCCTTAGCCTGTGGGCCTTGTCCACGGCTATGGCGCCCAGATGGACGATCGTCTGCAGGAATGCGAGATCGGCCGCTGACAGATCGACAACGTCGCGCGACTGCACCGACAAGACCATCGCGCGGTCTTCCATGTCCCGGCAGCCCAGAGGCAAAACCACGACAGTGCGATAACCGCGCTGGATTGCCTCTTCCCGATAGCCCGGAAATTCGATGCTCTCCTGGGCATCGCGAATGATCACCGGATCATTGCGGGTCAACGCGATGAGGGATGGACTTGTCGCCAGCGTCCAGCGGTTGCGATAGGACTTCGTCAACTGGCTAGGATCATGCCGGGTCACGACCACAGCATTGCCATCCGCCTGATCGATGCTCATCACCGCCGCCATCGACCAGGCATCGTGCTGGCATGCCGCATCGACAAGGTGCTGCAGCGTTGTCTCGAGGTCGACGCTGGAATTGATGAGGCTGGTCACGTCGCGCAGGACGCGTGACAGCGGGCGATCCAAAGCGCTCAACAGAACCTCGCTGCTTGCCGGTACTCGATCGTTACATAGCCTTCCTGGTCGATGGCGCGCCACAGTCATATTCGTTACCGGGGGTCATGCCGCCGCCATATGGCCGGCATGGATAGGATCGACCTTGCCGGCTGTTCGCGAAAGGTTTGGCAGGCCTTCAAAGCGACATGATGACCGACTTGGTCTCCGTATAAAGGTTCAGCCCTTCCTGTCCCCGTTCCCTGCCCCAGCCGGATTGCTTGAAGCCGCCGGTGGGTATCGCCGCGTCCACCGAGCCGTGTACGTTGACCCCGATCCGGCCCGCGCGAATTCGCCGTACCATCTTGTGGGCGACGCTCAGGTCCCGCGTCCAGACGCTGCCAGCTAGTCCGAAGATGCTGTCATTCGCCTGCCGCGCGATCTGTTCCAGGTCGTCGTCATCGAAGCTCATGGCGCACAGGACAGGACCGAAAATCTCTTCCTGCACCACCGCCATGTCGGGTCGGGTATCGGTCAGCACCGTCGGCGCAATGAAGTTGCCTTCATTGCCTATCCGCGTGCCGCCAAACGCCACCGTTGCACCGGCGCTCCTGCCCTGCTCGATATAGCTCATGACGCGGTCGCACTGGACCGGGGAAATGACCGGCCCCATCTGGACGCCTTCGCTGAGGCCATGACCAACGCGGATATTCCCCGCCCGCTGGCCGATCCCATCCACGATCTGGTCGAACACCTTCTTGTGGGCGAACAGCCGCGATCCCGCGGTGCAGACCTGGCCGCTATTGGCAAAAATGCCCTGCGTGACACCGGGAATGGCAACCGACATGTCAGCATCGGGAAAGACGATGACGGGCGACTTCCCTCCCAATTCGAGCGACACTTTCTTCAAATTGCCCGCGGCAGCCTTGACGATGATGCGGCCGACCTCGCTGGAACCCGTAAAGGCAACCTTGTCGATCTGGGGGTGCGAGGCGATCGCTGCGCCCGCCGTAGGTCCAAAACCGGTCACGATATTGATCACGCCGGCGGGAATGCCGGCCTCCTGGACCAGTTCACCGAAGCGCAGCGCCGTCAGCGGCGTCTGCTCCGCCGGCTTGAGCACGATCGTGCAGCCGGTGGCCAGCGCCGGAGCTACCTTCCAGGCCAGCATGAGCAGTGGCGCATTCCACGGAATGATCTGCCCGACGACGCCGACCGGCTCGCGCACCGTGAAGGCATGGTACTTGTCCGGCGCAGAGATCGAAATGGTTTCCCCTGTGATCTTGGTCGCCCAGCCCGCCATGTAGCGGAACATATCCACGCTGAGCGTGACGTCGGAATTCCGGGCATTGGCAAGCGGCTTGCCATTGTTGAGAACCTCCAGTTCGGCCAGTTCATCGGCGTTCTGTTCCAGCAGATCCGCCAGTTTCCAGATGAGACGTCCACGTTCGCTGGGCGTGATGCGGCTCCATGGGCCTTCTTCAAAGGCCCGCCGCGCAGCTTTGACGGCATTGTCGATATCGGCGGCGTCGCCCTCCGGAACCTGTGCAATTATGCGTCCCGTGCCCGGATCATATGTGTCGAAAACCTTCCCGGACTGAGCCGGCACCCATTTTCCATCGATAAGGAGTTTTTTCTCCTGGCGTAAAAAGGAAGCCGCCTTCTCTCCAATTCGGAACTGATCAGCATGTGTGTTCATCGAATTCTCCATAGGTATCGGGAAGCGCCTTGCCCGGATTCGTTCAAGGGCGTCCATCTGAAGCGCCCTTCGTTAAAGCTTGTCACTCGATCACGAAGTGGTCGGGTCCGACCGCGCGAGGCTGCCGGTTCGGCGGAATGAAATCGAGCGGCCGCACGGGAGACGGCAATTCCGTCACCGGCTTGCCGATCAAGCGGTGCCTGTCCGCGGCCGGCTCCGGGCTCGGCACCGCTGCCATCAGCTTCTGGGTATAGGGATGTTTCGGATTCCCTATCACCTCGCGGCTGGGCCCGATCTCCACGATCTCGCCAAGATACATGACCGCCACGCGGTGGCTGACACGTTCGACAATGGCCATGTCGTGACTGATGAAGAGGTAGGACAACCGCAGGTCCTCCTGCAACTCAAGCAGCAGGTCGATCACCTGCGCCTTTACCGAAACGTCGAGCGCCGAGACGGCCTCGTCGGCTATAATGACCTTCGGGTCGAGCATCAGGGTCCGCGCAATGCAGATTCGCTGACGCTGTCCGCCGGAAAATTCGTGCGGAAGACGGGTGATCATCGACGGTTCGAGGCCGACACGCTCCAGAAGATGTTTCGCCTTGTCTAGGGCCTTGGCCCTGGTCGCCAACCCATGGCATAGCAGGGGCTCCGCCAGGATCGCACCGACGTTTTGCTTCGGGTCCAGGGAACTGAAAGGATCCTGGAAGATCATCTGCACATTGCGCCGGAGATCCGAAAGATCGGACCTGTTGTCGCGCCGCACCGTGCGTCCGTCGAAGACCACCTCGCCGGAATCCGGAGGATTGAGAAACAGGATGCTGCGTCCGGTCGTCGACTTGCCGCAGCCGGATTCGCCAACCAGCGACAGCGTTTCTCCAGGCATGATGTCGAAGCTCAGACCCTCGACGGCATGGAGACGCCCCACCTTGCGACGCATCGCCCCGCCACGCACGTCGAACCGGGTCACCAGCTTGCGCACGCTCAAAACCGGCTTCGGCACAGCATCCTTGGCGGGCGCGCGGTAGGAGCGGGCGACGCCTTGCCCCAGGCGGGGGACCGCGTCGATCAGCATCCTCGTATAGTCCTCGCGCGGACGCTCGAAAACGTCCTTTACTGCTCCCGTTTCCACCACACGTCCCTTGTGCATGACCATGACGCGGTCGGCGATGTTGGCCACTACGCCCATGTCATGCGTGATGAACAGGATCGCGGTGCCGGTATCGCGCTGGACCTCGTTCAGGAGATCGAGGATTTGCGCCTGTATCGTCACGTCGAGCGCTGTTGTCGGCTCGTCGGCGATAAGCAGCTTCGGCGAGCACGCCAATGCGATGGCGATCATGATCCGCTGCCGCATCCCCCCGGAGAACGTGTGAGGATAGTCATTGAACCGCCGCCGCGCGTCAGGAATGCGAACACGGTCGAAAAGCCGGATGCCCTCCTCCCGCGCCTCGGCATCGCTTAAGGGTCGATGCTGGCGCAGCATTTCCTTGATTTGGGTGCTGACCTGCAGAACCGGGTTCAGGCTCATCATCGGTTCTTGGAAGATCATGCTGGCAATGCCGCCACGCACCCGCCGCAATGTCGATGTCGACGCCCCCACCACTTGCTGGCCATCCACGATGACCGAACCGGTCACTTGGGTATTGCCGGAAAGCAGTCCCATGATCGTCATGGAGGTGACGCTCTTGCCGGACCCCGACTCGCCGACAAGCGCCAGCGTCTCGCCAGCATGGATGGCCAGATCGACATCATGCACCACCTGATGCTTGCCGAAAGCGACGTTGAGGCCTTTTACCTCGACCACTGGATCGGATTTCCGTTCACTCATGAGTTTGGCGCCGGTGCAACAGTGAAGCCCGCCTGCGAGCGAGAGCGCTCCGAAGTTGGAGCCCAGGTGAGCATTTCGAGCGCGTACAGCGCATCCAGCGTCTCGCGCGACAGGGGAATGCCCTTCTGGTGCGCCATGGCGATCTTTTCCCGAGGCCGAACGGCAACGTGCCCGGACGCCTTCAGTTCAGGCCTGCGGGCGCTGACCATGAGAAGCGCGCAGCCCGGCGTCAGCCCGGCGGCGTCGATCGATTCCAGAACCGCCGTGTCCTCACCGAGGAGCGCCGCCAGGGCATCCCGGCCCCGGCCCGAATAAAGCACACCCCGTGCGTCGGGGTCAGCCAACAGCCAGTCGAAGGTTCCATCCCTGGCGATGATGCCGATAGAGGAGAGATTGTAGTCCATCGCACCGACCAGCGTGGCCGGAACAAGCGACAGCTCGGTCGCCGCCAATATCCGGCACATTTCCCATTTGGCGCCGCCTGCATGCGCGGCGAGAGCATCGATCGCGGCAGGTCCCGTTTCCAGAAATGAAACGCCGGCGGCGTCCAGCATCGTGAGCCCGTTCGATTTCCGGTAGCGGAAGCCATAGGAGGGCCGCGGTCCCGCTTGGCGAATTTCATCCAGAATAGCCGGATCGAGCGCCGCACCTGTTGCAACGAGATGAGCGCCCCGGTCAGCGGTTCCGAACGCGTAGCCCAGCGCCCTGAGCGACCACGGCAGGACGCGAGTCAGTTCGGAATAGGCAACAAACATGCTCGTGCTCACAGGGCGACCTCATTCTCATGCTTGCGAACCCGGGAACCCGGCCTGCCAGGCTCGAGGAATTCCGAAGGCAGCGGCTGGTCTTGGAAGAAAGTCCCCCGCACATAGCGGATGCTGAGCGGCGTCGAGCCGCGAATGCCCAGCGACGCAAGGAAAAACCGTATGAGATCGGCGGGGACGAAATCGCGATGCGCGAGCGGATCGCGTATTTCCGCATAGAGCAGGCCATCCAGATATTGCACCCGCGAAATGGCGTAATGCAAGTCCGGATGGTCGAGGACGACGTCGCCGGCGCGCTCCTTGTCACCACGGCTGACCAGCACCGCCGCCAGCCTCTGGATCAATCCGATATGATCGATGAAGGATTCGAAACGCTCGTGCGGGTCGATGACCCGCTCGCCGCGCCTTTGTTCGCCATTGTCGATCGAATGGTACCAGAAGTGCTGATGGGTTTCGGCAAGCGTGCGGTCGGCGGTGAGAGCCCAGACGTAGTTCCTGCGCAGGATCTCGCGCAATTCAGCGACCGTCATTGCTGGCTGCAATTGCCGCTTGCGGGCTGCGCCGATCTGGAAATAGGGCGCGATGGCGTCACAAAAGTCCGGTACCACGTCGAGAAGTACGCTGTGGAACTGCTCACTGGTCTCGCCATCCATGACTTCTGCGACGTGCGCAGCAACGTCGCCCCAGCACCGAAACTGTCCTTCGCGCAGGCTTGCCGATATGCGTGTCAGGTTCTCGATGATGGTTTCGTTGGCCACCACGTAGTCCTGCGTCTGTGGGTCGGTCTGCGCATAGATGCGGATGGTGCTCTCTATCGAGCCGCGGACAACTGAAATGCTTCCCGCATCGACCGGCAGGCTTTTTGCGTAGCCAAGAGCCGCCTCGCGTACGGTCACCCATGTGGCGACCCAATGCGGCCAGCGCTGGAGGGCAACGCACATGCCCTGGCCTGAGGAGTTGCCTATTCCAAGCCCGCGCGCGATCGAAATGTCGAGCTGCGCTGCGTCCGGATTGCGCCGCCGCGCCACGGCATTGACGAGATCGATGGAGACGAGCCGCACCAGGTAGATGGCGAAGATATCCGCAAAGAACGGGTGCGCCAGCGGATGCCCCTCGGGAATGCCCGGATAGGAAACCGTGCCATTCCGGCCGCTGCTTTGAAAGCCACCGTTCCGCATGAGATAGGCGATGCCGAGCTCGGGGGCGGGCTGTTCGCCGCGGGACAGTGCTTCGACTACGGCGTCGAAATGCCGGCTGCTGCGATTGGCCGGGGTCCAGCCGACCACATCCGAATCCGTACGCATCTGGCCTTCAGCCTTGATGTCGAACGTTTCAAATTCCCGCTCGATACGCTGTTGGCTGGCAAGATTGACGAAGAGCGCGCCGAACATGTCACGGTCCGCGCCATCGGAGCGGCGTCCGACTTTTTCGATTCCGTCCCATGGATATGCTCGGGCAATATAGGAGAAGGAATGGCCTTCCGCGTCGATCCGGTAGACGAATCTCGCCGCGCCGTCATCGCCGCATTCCGCCGAGATCATCCTTATCTGCCAGCGTTCGCGAACGATCCTGCGCAACAACATGTCGGCAAAACTGACGCGCGAAGCCTTGAAGCAGCGAAGGTTCTCCACACGCATCAGAACATCCGCCGGCCGCATCCATCGCCGCGCTTTCAGGGCACCTTCCCGGCCGGCAAACTCCTGCAGGCGTTGTTCTATGAATGCCGGCAGCGGCGGCTCGATCTGGTTAGACGTCATTTCCCTGTTCCAATCAGCGATCATTGCGGGACGCGGCCTCGTTCATGCTCGACCCGACAAGATAAAATGTGAAAACTGTAAGGGCGACGGCAGCGCCCGGCCCCAGGCTGAGCAGCGGCAGGATCGGCAGGAACATCGAACCGTCGCGTACCATGCCGCCCCAGTCCGGAGCCGGCGGAGGAACGCCCAGCCCCAGGAAGCTGAGGCTTGCGGAGGTGAAGATCGCGAAGGCCACATTGATTGCGAACTGCGCCCACACCACGCGCATCGTGTTTGGCATGATATGATGGCGGATGATCCAGAAAGAGCTTGCGCCCGTGGCGCGCGCAGCTTCCACGAAGACCATTTCCCGGACGACGAAGACCTGACCACGAACCAGCCGGGCGACCGTCGGCGCGGTGACGACACCCAGCGTGACCGCCAGGTTGACCACCGATGGCCCGAGCATCGCGGTGATGATCAATGCGAGAACGAGCCCCGGCAAGGCGATGAAAATGTCGATGATCTGGACGAGGACAAAATCGATCCAGCCACGGAAAAATCCGGCGATCAGGCCAATGGGGGCGCCGATCAGCACAGCCACTATGGCCGCCGAAGCGCCCACCTGCAGTGAAACCCTTGTTCCGTAGATGACGCGCGACAGCACGTCCCGGCCAAGTTGATCCGTGCCAAGGATGTTTTCAGCCGAAGGCGGGCCGAGGACGTTTACCGTCGTGGCGGTCGGGTGCAGGGGCGCGATCAAGGGCGCGGACACCGCGATCAAAGTGATGATCACCAGAAGCGTCAGGCCAAGGACCAATCGGAATGGAAGTTTTCTCATTGGATGCTAAGCCGATGTTCGCACGAGCGGATTGACGAGGCTGTAGGTCACGTCCGCCACAAGGTTGAGGATCATCACGCCGACGATGATCACCATTCCAACCGACAGCATGACAGGAAAATCCCGGGACGAGATCGCTTCCACCAGAAGCCGGCCCATGCCCGGCATCGAAAAGACGGTTTCGGTGACGACCGCGCCGCCAACCAGTTGTCCAAGCGAAAGACCGGCATAGGTGATCAAGGGCAATATGCTGTTGGGCAGAATGTGCCGGTAGGAAATGCGCGCCTCGGACAGCCCCTTCGAACGCGCGGCCTGGATGTAGAGGCTGCCTTTCACCGACTGGTATTCGGCTTTGTAGACGAGCGTGAAGGAGCTAAAATAAAAGGTCGTAAGCGTGATGACGGGCAAGATCATGTGGATGAGATGCTGCCCGGCGCCCCGTGACCACGGCGACCATCCGGTCGTCGGTAGCCAGCGGAGTTGAACCGAAAACAGGTAGATCAGCAGCAGTCCGAGAAAGAAATTCGGTACGGTGATGCCGACGATGCTGACGGCGGCGGTGAGCCGGTCCACCAGCTTTTTCATGAACGTCGCCGAATTGATCAGCGTGGCGCCCAGGAAAGCGATGAGGATTGCCCAGGATGCCAGCTCAAGCGTTAGAGGAAGGGCATCCGCGATCATTTGCGCGACAGGCTGTTGGGTGGAATAAGACCGGCCCAGGTCGCCCGACAATGCGGCGCTGATCCAGTTCCAGTAACGCGACAGAATGGGCTGGTCGAAGCCTAGCTTCGCGTTGAGTTCGGCGATCGATTGGGGGGATGCGTTCTCGCCCAGCATGATCGCCGCCGGCGTCCCCAGAAAGGACGTCACCGACGTGAACAGCAGAAACGTCAGAACGATAACGTTCGGAACCATGATCGCTATGCGGGAAAGTACAAGCGCAAGCATGCCGGCCTCAGTTCATCACGAAGGATTGAAGAAACGCCTCCGGGGCGCCCGTCCCGCAAAGCGGGCGGTTGGGCACATCCGATGGGCGGCGGTCATAATGGCGATCAAGTTCCTCTACCGGTTGCAGGCGGGACCAGGTCCCACCCGCGCCAGAGGCCGCGGCGCGCCGCGCCGCGCCGCGGCAAAGCATGAAGATCAGGCCTGCGTTTTCCAGACGTAACGGAACCGCGGGATCTCGTCCGGCATCGGAGCGAACCCTTTGACGGTGTTGCGCATGGCGTTGAATTCGACGCTGAACCCGACGGGCATGTAAGGCAGATCGGCAGAAATCTGACGCTGGATCTTTTCGTACAATTCCTTGCGGCGCGCCTGATCGGAAATTACCCGCGCTTCATCGATCCATTTGTCCACTTGGTCATTCTTGTACCCCGTGGAGTTCGCGGTGCCTTTGCTGGAGAAGAGATAGTGGATCAGGCCGTCGGGATCCGCCCGTTGCGTCCAGCGCATCGGCGTGAAGCGTATCTCGCCTGAGACCGCCTTTGCGTAGTAGTCGCTTTGGGGGACCGGCTCGAGCTCAATGTTGAGGCCGATCGCGTCGAGGTCTTCCTTGGCAAGTTCGGCAAAGCGTCGCAGCGTATCGCCGCTTGGCGCCGCAAGCTTGATGGTGGTGCCCTTCAGGCCGGAATCAGCCACGATCTTGCGCGCCTTTTCCGGATCGTATTCGTAGTGCACCAGATCGGTTGGGGTCCACCACAGGCCGTCTGGCGTGAAGCTGTCGGAAATCTTGCCTTGCCCCGCCCATATGATCTGGTTGATGCGGTCGCGGTTGAGGCCATGCGCGATGGCCTGGCGCAGTTCCGGCTTGTTATATGGCTCGGCGTCCCACCGCCACTGGTAGGAATACCAGACGCCACCCTTCGACGGCACAAGCTCGATGTCCGGGCTGGCCTTGGAAAGGCGCGTATCCAACGGATCAAGCTGGCTTATGAAATCCAGTTCACCGATGGCCATGCGCTGAATGCCGACGACGTTCGTCGGAATGTCATGGAAGGTAATGCCGTCGAGATATGGCATTCCCTTCTGCCAATAGCTGTCGTTCTTGGTGAGCGCGATGCGCGACCCGCGGACCCATTCGCCGAAAACGAACGGACCGGTCCCGACAGGATTGGAACCGACGTCGCTGCCGTATTTCTTGGCCGCAGCTGGCGAAGCCATCAGCCCTGCGCGGTCGGCAAACAGCGCCAGCAGCGGCGGATAAGGTTCCTTCATGTCGATGGCGACGGTGAATTCGTCCAGCACTTCGACATTCTTGACGCCTTCCAGCAACTTGAGCTGCGATGAGTTGCCTTTCGGATCGAGACGTGCATCAAGGTTCCATTTCACGGCCTCGGCGTTGAACGGTGTGCCGTCATGGAACTTCACGCCTTCCTGCAGCTTCAGGACCACGCGCTTGCCGTCGTCCGAAAACTCCCAGCTTTTCGCCAGGGCAGGCTTCAGGGAGAAGTCCGCCTCGGTCTCGAGAAGCGTATCGAATATCAGGAAAAGGATCTGCCGCTCGGTCCATTGCGACGACTGAAGCGGGTCGAGCGTGCGGACGTCGCTGATGAAGCCGACGTTGAGCGTGCCGCCGGTGACCGGCTGGGTATCTTGAGCCAGCGCTACCGCCGGCAAAGAGGCCACGATTGCGAAGCCGCTGACGGCGGCCATAAATTGCCTTCTATCCATGACAAATCCTCCGTTGGTTCAGTTCCCGATATTATCGGCATTGCCGTTATTGGCCTCCGGGCAAGGACCCGGAGGCTTGCGCGTTATTTGCTCTCGGCTGGCAGCGGCCGGCCGGCCTGATCGACTCCCATGATCCGCATGTCGTTGAACCGATCGCCGATGCGATGGTGCGGACGCCCGCCGCTCGCGGCTCCCAAGGCGATGACGATCTCGTCATGCGCAGGCGCGTCGGGAATGGTGAATTCCACGGTCAGAAAATGAGCGCGGCTTCCCTTCTTCTCAGCGTCCTTGTGGGTCAAGGGAACGGTGAGCGCGGTGCCGGCGCCGGCACGCTTGTTCGTGAACGGGAGAAAGGAATCGCCACCAGCGGCGATGCGGAAGACATTGCCGAAATGCAGCGTGTGGATCAGGCCGGCCGCGTGTTCGACTTCGCCGTCCGTCCCGGTCACCGCGCACTTTCCAAACGCTTCTATCCTGTCCGGACCGCCCATGATCGCCACCAGGCGAGGCACGAGGGCATCCGTGAGAGCCTTGGCGTGCTCCATGATGTGCGGCTGCAGGTCCTCGACGAATGCCGATCCTGCCCAGGGATTACGGATTACCGCCGCGCAGGCGGCCATGCGAAGCGGAACCGGCGCGACGCGCCCCCCTTCGATAAGCGTGTCCTCGACGAAATCGACGATCTTGCGGATCAGGACCCCAGTCATTTTTCCACTCCGCCGGCTGCGAGTTCGGCAAGCACGCGGTTGGCGATGCGATGGCATTCGACGCCGACAGGAACGCCGCAATAAATCGTGAGATGGGTTATCAACGCGTCCAGCTCGTCACGGGTGACCCCGTTGCGAAGGGCGCCGCGAAAATGCAGTTCCCACTCATGCATGCGGTTGAGCGCGGCAATCATGACGATGTTCAGCATGCTGCGGGTCCTGGCATCCAGCCTGTCGTCACCCCAGGCCGTTCCCCAGCAATATTCTGTGATAAATGACTGAAAACCCTTGGAAAACTCGGTTGCCTTGCTCAGCGAATTTTCAACATATTCGCTGCCGAGCGTCGCCTTGCGCCGCTCCAGCCCACGCTCAAATAGCGTCTCGTTCATTCGTCTTCCCTTCATTTTCAGCGTGGACGCAAAAGGAACTCGCGGACATGGTCGGACACCAGCTTGGATGCCTCGACCAGGACGCTGTGCTTCAGGCCGGCCAGAATGCGTAATTCCGAATCGGGGATCAGCCGGTGCATCGTCTCGGCCATCCGGACATTCGACCCTTGATCGAATTCGCCCGTCATCACCAGCGTTGGCTGTCTGATCTCGGGAAGCCGATCCACCAGTTCGGTAAGGCCGAACACCCGATACGCCTCCAGGTAAGACGGCACGTGGACAGCCTTGAGCTCGGCAATTCGCCGCTCGATCACATCGGGATGGCGCTCGGCGAATTCCTTGGTGAACCAGCGGTCGTGCGCAGCACCAACGACTGCGTCCATACCGCCGTCGCGGATCATCTGCAGGCGCGCCACAACCTTCTCACGTTCGGCGGGGGTGCGCCCCGCAACTGCGGAAAGAAGCACGACGCGCTCAAACCGGTCCGAATAGGAACAGGCCAGCTCTTGCGCGATCAAGCCCCCCAATGAAAAGCCGACCAGATGGGCTTTGGGCACGCCGGCGTCGTCCATCACCCGAACGATATCGGCGGCAAACTTCTCGACGGAATATTCCGAATCGATGTGCGCGGACTGACCATGACCGCGCAGGTCGGAGCGAATAATGTCGAAGCTGCCCTCCAATTGGAGGCTGACGTCCTCCCAGCTTTGCAGGTTGGCGCCGACACCGTGCACCAGCACGAGAGGATGGCCCTTACCGCTTCTCTCATAGGCGATGAGATCGTCTTTGGTGCGCATCGGCGCCATCCCAGGTCCCTCGTTCGAACTCGATTTTTTTGGTATACCGACAGACAGGCATATGGTCAACCGTATTTGAATCGGCTACTTGTGATGAAAGAGTCGAACGCGTAGCTGTCATGGAAGGAACGACGGGAGAGGACGCCGCGATGCATGAATGGACGGACTGGTCGATTGCGGATTCGCCGACATTGCGCGAGCAGACCGTTGTCACGCTGCGCGAGGCGTTGTTCAACGAAGTGTTCAAGCCGGGTGACAAGCTGGTGGAACGGAAGCTTGCCGAGCAGACCGGCGTAAGCCGCACAAGCATTCGGGAAGCGCTGAGCCAGCTTGAGTCCGAAGGGCTTGTGACTCGGGTAGCCGGCAAGGGCATGTTCGTGACCCGCTTGTCGGAACGGGAAGTCCGGCAGATCTACGAGGCCCGCGCAATCCTGGAATCGGCCATGGCGCGCCTGTTTGTCGAACGGGCCAGCCAGGAACAAATGGACGAATTGGCGCGGCGTATTTCGGAAGCAGGCGAAACCGACACCTCCGAGCTTGCCAGGCAGCATGCCGAGAAGCTCGACGCGGTGTGGGACATCATCATGCAAGGCGCAGGCAACGACATCACCAGGCAAATGACCTTTCTCCTGCATGGCCGCGTCACCTATCTGCGCACCGTCACCACCCGCGTCGCCTCGGCTGAACGGCGCAGGAATACGATGGCCTTGCTCCACGGCATTTTCGACGCGCTGCGCGCGCGCGATGCCGACCTCGCCGAAAAGCTCACGCGCGGGTATGTCGAAAGATCCGCGGCTTTCGCGCTGTCGCTGCTGCGGGACTCTGGGCAGAACGCCAAATCCTCATCACGCAAGCAACGGATCGACACATGAACTATGTCAGGCTCGGCAAGAGCAATCTGAAGGTATCCCGGCTATGCCTCGGCGCGATGGGATTCGGATCCGCGGGATGGCGGGCCTGGGTGCTCGATGAGAAGGCGTCGGCGCCGATCGTTGCGCGCGCCCTCGACCACGGCATCAACTTCTTCGACACCTGCGACTTCTATTCGGCTGGCGAGAGTGAACGCATTCTCGGCCAGATACTCGTTCTCAAGCAGCCGCGCGACAGCTTCGTCATCGCCACCAAGGCGGGAAACCCGATGGCCGCGCATTGCAACGGCCGCGGCTACTCCAGAAAGCACCTGTTCAAGGCAATCGACGATTCGTTGGTCCGCCTTGGAACCGATCACGTGGACCTCTTCCAGACGCATATCTGGGACAAGGACACCGACCTCGACGAACTGGTCGATGCCATGGCGGATATCGTGCGCGCCGGAAAGGCGCTCTATGTAGGCGTCACGACGATGCCCGGCTGGACACTCGCAAAATGCCGTGCGGCTGCCAGCGCACGCGACCTTCCGGCATTCATCTCGATGCAATGCGAATACAATCCCGCTCACCGGGAGTGCGAGCGGGAACTGCTTGCCTACTGCCGCCACGATGATGTTGCCCTGATACCGTTCAGCCCGATCGCGCGCGGCTTCCTTGCCGCGGACCGCCGCAATCCCGGCCAGCAGACGGCGCGCACGAAAAGCGACGACTATACGCAGAGATATTACCACCGCGACGGCGACCACGCCGTGCGCGAAGCCGTCGCTGCCGTTGCCGCCGACATCGGAAAGACACCGGCGCAGGTGGCTCTCGCCTGGACATTGGCGCGCCCCGGCATTACCGCGCCCATCTTCGGAGCGACCTCGACAGACCATGTCGACGAGGCAGTCGCGGCATTGGACATAGTGCTTACGCCCGAACATATCGACCGCATCGACCGGGCCTACGAGCCACGGCCGCTGAACGCCTCAGGCCACTGAATGAAGCACAATGCTTGCGGTAAGCTGATATGCTTGTGACATTGCACTCGTCCGCGCAGGTTTCAAAGGAGCAAATCCGCCGTGTATGATCTGCGAGTCCATGCTCCGCCGCGCCTGTACACGCAGGTGGCCGATACCATCCGCAACGCCATCGTCGTCGGAGAACTGGCGCCGGGAGAGCGGCTGGTGGAGCGCACGCTTTGCGAGCGCATGGGCGTTTCACGGACGTCGCTCAGGGAAGCGATGCGCGAGCTCGAGAACGAGGGCTTGGTCACGAACCTGCCCAACCGGGGACTTATCGTCTCTGTCGTCGATCCCAAGATCGCGAAGGACATTTTTGATCTTCGCGAGGCGCTGGAGGCGCTTGTATGCAGGTTGTTTTGCGAGAATGCGACTGACGATCATATCACGCGTTGTCGGGGCGTGTATGACGAGTTGATGGAAACCTATCGCGTCGGTGTGGCGCGCGAAATGATAGCTGCAAAGACTAGATTCTACGACGTCTTGATAGCGGGCGCGAACAATTCCGAGGCGGAACGGATGCTTCGCAGCATCCATATGCGGGCCTCACAGTTGCGCATGATTTCTCTTTCCGATGCAGAGCGGCGAAAGGCATCTCAGGAAGAGCTGGCAGCCCTGCTCGACGCCCTTGTGAATCGCAGGGCATCGGATGCCGAGCGGCTTGCAAAAAAGCATGTACGCAAAGCCGCCCAGTTCGCGCTCGGGATGATCGAACAGCTTGAAAACCAATCCGTCAGCTGATCGGCGGCGCTTGAAAGCGCGAGACGCCGCCCGTCCGCCGCTACCCGCGGCGACGGTGAAGGAGAATTATGTCGTGGCGGGCGGCATCCGTACGCGCTATTTCGAAGCTGGCAGCGGACCGGCCGTGATTCTGCTGCACGGCTCGTCACTGGCGATCGATGCCTGGTCCACTTGGCACAACACCATCCCGGCACTCGCGCATGACTTCCGGGTGCTGGCGCCCGATCTGGTCGGCTTCGGTCTCTCGGATGCGCCGGTGGACGGGAAACACGTTCCCCGCCTCGAAAGGCGGCATCACGTTTCAGCCTTCATCGAAGCGCTCGGCGTCACCCGATGCGCGCTCGTCGGCCATTCCGAAGGCGGTTTCATCGCGGCAATGCTCGCCGTTGAAAAGCCGGGTCTGGTCGATAAGGTGGTTGTCGTGAGCAGCGGTGCGACCTCCCCGCGCCTCGGCGGAAATGAGGACCACGCTTGGCAGGCAGCAGCGGCAGCAGCGTATAATGTGCTCGAGGGATGCGACACCGAGAAAGACTTTCTGCGCACCAATGCGAGGCTAAGCACAAAGAATCCGCCGGAGTTCGTGGAGCTGCTAAAAAAGAACTACCGCCTGGCCTGCGAGTCCGGTCAGTTGGAGCGCTTCAAGCAGGCTGCCCGGAAAAAGGACGACACCGAATATACCCAGATCCAGGAGGACCATCTCCTTCCGCATTTGCCCACCATGCAGGCCAAGCTGTTCATAGCCTGGTCAGGCTGCGACGAAACCGTGCCGGTGGCTCGCGGCATCAAGCTGCTGGAACGCGCGCCGCAAGCCGACATGCACATTTTCGCCAATGCCGCTCACATGGTCATGATCGATCGCCCACGCGAATTCAATGGAGTTGTCCGGGACTGGCTTGGCAGCTAGCGCCGGTCAAACCGTCCAGCTTATGACCCACAGCAAGTCGTCCCAAGAGGCCCCCTATGCCGCGGGAGGATGTCCTCGGGCGTGCGCCCTCACTCCCTCGCCACCAGGTAACGCGCTTCCGAGTCGTAGAGCAGCCCGCCATAGTGCTGCCCGAGGTCGGACATGCCAGCCGTGGCGCCCACCACCTCCTGGCCGCGTGCCGTAGAGCCGCCGGTAATGATGAACGAGGGCGCGCGGCATCCACGGCCATGTTTCGCATAATCCGTTGACGGAAGGCTCAAAGTCCGCGTTCGGCATGTTGCCGCCCGGCAGCGGCACACTCGCGGTCCAGTCGCCCCCATCTGCGGAAAGATATGTTCGAGGCGATGGAGGCCGCGCTAGGCCAATTTCCGGAAGGTCGTGATCTTGCCGCCGAAGACATTGAACAGTGGCGCGCCCCCGGTCTCGTCAAGGTCGAAGACGTAGTCGCGCGTAACCGCCGAAAGGGTTCCCATTGCCGTCGTCGAACAACAGCCGCACGCCCGAGAACGCATACAGCAAGTCCTGGCGGCGCAGCTTCTCTCTGAAGTAGCGGTTCACGGCCGCGCTCAAACATTCGATCTCGGTCTGGTCGATCTGCACCGCTTCGGCAGCACCCTCATAGGCGCGGCAATTAGAGGTGCGGCTACGGTCGCGATTTTTATCTTGATATTTTTATCAAGCTGTGAAATTTTTTTCAATTAAATGCTGGAGGAAGTTTTCCGCACCTCAGAATGCCCTGACAATGGGCATCGGACGGAGAACACGATGGGAGGTTCAATATGCCGGTCCAAGCCGTTTCAACCGAGTGAGCCTTTCCTGCGGGAGACGCCGCGTCCTGGACCTAAAAATCCGACGTCGTCGTCACACCTTCACAGGCAGGGGAAAGAATGCGTCCGCCTTCAGGCGCTTCTTTCGACACGACGAGATCAACACCGCAAGACGCGGCAAAGGTTCCAGAACGTCCGATGACGCGAATAGTGCAGATTTCCGATACCCATCTCAGCCCTGGTAAGCGGCATTTCCTTGCCAACAGCCAGCCGCTCCTCGACTGGCTGAAGGAAAGCGATGCCGACCTCGTTATCCATACAGGCGACGTCACCGTGGATGGCGCCGATGTCGAGGAGGACATGCGCTATTGCGCCGAGATGATGGACTCCATCGGACTGCCCTATCTCGCCGTGCCGGGCAATCACGACGTGGGCGAGCCCAAGCATCTCTATCAGCCAGTCAACGCAGAACGCCTGGCCCGCTGGCGACGTCATTTCGGGCCGGACTGGTGGCATCGCGACATCGAGGGCTGGCGCCTGATCGGACTCGATTCGATGCTGTTCGGCAGCGACGAGCCGGCCGAAACGGAGCAGATCGCGTGGCTGGAAAACGCCATGCGCGAAGCGTCCGGGCGCCGGATCGGCTGGTTCACCCATCGCCCGCTCTTCATCGGCGAGCCGACCGAAGGCGACGTTGGATACTGGGCGCCCACTCCCGAGCCTCGCGCGCAACTGCTCGACATGGTGCGCCGCTACGACGTGGCCTTCGTGGCCAGCGGCCACCTGCACAAACTCTACGATCGTCAACTCGGCGGCGTTCGGTACCTGTGGGGGCCGTCGTCCGGCTTCCTCGTCGAGGCGCACTTGCAGCCGGAAGGGATGGCCGGAGAAGCCACCTTGGGCGTGCTCGTCTACGACTTTTCCGGGTCCGATTTCACCGTGCGGCCTCATGAAATTCCGGGCCTCACACCCTTTTTCATCGGTGATGTCGTGCATGAGGTCTATCCACCGAGATAGCGCCTCTACCCAATTGTTCGCGAAACGGAGCAACCCCAGTGGCTGCAGTGGAAATAAAGAACCTTTCGAAGTCCTTCGGGCCCCACCGGGTTCTCAAAGACATCAACCTGTCCATCAACGATGGCGAGTTCCTGACGCTTGTCGGCCCCTCCGGCTGCGGAAAATCGACGCTCATCCGCATCATCGCCGGCCTCGAGCCGCAAACCTCGGGCTCGATCCTCGTCGATGGCGCGCCGATCGATCATCTGAGGCCGCATGAGCGGCGCATCGCCATGGTGTTCCAGAGCTACGCGCTCTACCCGCACATGTCCGTCTTCAACAACATGGCCCTGCCCCTGACGATGACCGGGCTTAGCCTCTACGAGCGCCTGCCGCTCGTCCGGCTACTCTCGTCCCGGCGCCGCAAGGTGATGCAGGAGATCGGCAAGCAGGTCAGGGGCATCGCGGCGCAACTTCAGATTGAACCTCTTTTAGAGCGCAAGCCCGCCCAGCTCTCCGGCGGCCAGCGTCAGCGCGTCGCGCTCGGTCGCGCCATGGTGCGCCAGCCCGCCGCTTTCCTGATGGACGAGCCACTTTCTAACCTCGACGCCAAGCTGCGCGTCCACATGCGTAGCGAGCTGGCCGAGCTTCACCAGAGACTCGGCGCGACATTCGTCTACGTCACGCACGACCAGGTCGAGGCGATGACCATGTCAAGCCGGGTCGCCATGATGGAAGGCGGAGACATCCTTCAACTCGGCACGCCCGACGAACTCTACGACAGGCCGGCCAACATCCAGGTCGCCCAGTTCATCGGCAGCCCGACGATCAACCTGATTCCCGTGACGGTGGGGGTCGGTGGGCGGCTGGAATTGCTCGGAAAGCCTCTGCCGATCGGCACCGCCCTCCCCGCCGGAGAGAAAGCGACGATCGGCGTCCGCCCGGAAATGATCCTGCCCGGCGCGGTCTCGGGCCAGTCGGCGGACCAGGTCCCGCTTCCGGCGAAGCTGCGGCGCAGCGAGCATCTCGGCTCCGAGAAGATCCTGCATTTCGATGTTCCCTCGCTCCCTGGGATCTTGGTGACCTCGCGCATAGGCGCGGGCGTGCCGGACGGTGAGGTCGAGAACACCGAACTCTTGTTCCATCCCTCGGCCTGCCATGTCTTCGATGCCGCCGGAAACCGCGTGGAACCCCAAGTTTCCCAAGACGCGGCCACCGCCGCCAAGGGAAAGCTGCGCCTCGCAGAGGGAGCGCGCGCATCATGAGCCTGACCGCGGTCCCCGCTCCGCCCGCCCGGCCCGGTGCCCGGCAGGCCTTCATCGAGAGGCTGGTCGCCGGCGGCTTCGCGCTGCCTGCCCTGCTTTTGCTGGTGCTGACGATCCTCGTGCCGCTCGGCGTGCTCGGTTATCTCAGTTTCACCGACTACGAGCTCGGCGAGGTCGATGTCCATTATGTCGGCCTGCAAAACATCACCGACGCGCTGACCGATCCGGAATTCCGCCGCGCACTCAAGAACACGCTCGTCTACGTCGCGATCGTCCTGCCCGGCTCGGTGATCCTGTCGCTGCTCGTCGCCGTCCTCGTTCACCGCCGCAAGCGCACCCGCTCGCTCTACGAAATCATCTACTTCCTGCCTGTGACCTCGACCTTCATCGCCATGGCGACGGTGTGGCAGTTCCTGCTGCACCCCAGCCTCGGCCCGGTGAGCGCGGTGCTGCGCTGGCTCGGCATCGGCGAGGTCGCCTTCCTGAGCAATCCCTCGCTGGCGCTGCCGACGCTTGCCGTGATCGGCATCTGGCAACTGGTCGGCTTCAATATGATCCTGTTTCTGGCCGGCCTCTCGACCATTCCAAAGGACCTCTACGAAGCCGCCGAGATCGACGGCTGCGGCGGCGAAATCGACCGCTTCCTGACGATCACGTGGCCGCTGCTGGGACCGACGACCATGTTCGTCATCGTCACCAGTTCGATCACCGCCTTCAAGGTGTTCGACACGGTGGCGGTGCTGACCCATGGCGGTCCGGTGGGATCGACCGAGGTCCTGCTCTACAAAGTCTACCTCGAAGGCTTCCAGTACTTCCGCATGGCGTATGCGTCGGTCCTCACCTTCATCTTCCTCATTTTCATTCTGGTCTTCTCGATCCTCCAGACCGTCGTCATGGACCGCAGGGTGCATTACTGATGACCGACACAACCATCACTGCTCCCGCGATGGGGGGCACAACAACCACACCAGCTGGCTCCGCCGGCCGACGCTTCGCCTCTCTGTTCATCACTCACGGCATCCTGATCACCGGCGCGGCGTTCATTCTCCTGCCTTTCCTGTGGATGCTGGTGACCTCGATCAAGCCGCCGGAAGAGGTGTTCAACGCCCAGCTCAGGATCTGGCCGAGGCATTTCTACGGCTTCGAGAATTATGCGATGGCGCTGACCAGCGCGCCGCTGCTGCGCTTCGCTCTCAACGGCGTCATAGTGTGCGGCGGCATCCTCATCATCCAGCTTCTGGTCGCCATCCCATGCGCCTACGCGTTGGCCAAGCTGAAGTTCCCGGGCCGCAACCTGCTTTTCGTCCTCGTCCTGCTCGGCCTATGCGTGCCCGAACAGGTGCCGGCGCTGCCGATCTACATCGCGCTGGCGAAGATGGACCTGCTGAATACCTATTTCGCCATGATGGTGCCCTTCTTCCTCTCAGTCTTCGCGATCTTCCTGTTCAGGCAGTTTTTCCGTTCCTTCCCCGACGACATCATTCATGCCGCGCGGCTCGACGGGATGAGCGAGTTCGAGATCGTGTGGCGCATCGTCACGCCCAGCGCCATGCCGGCGATCGCCGCCTTCGCGGTGTTTTCCTTCGTCGCGCACTGGAACGACCTCTACTGGCCGCTAATCGTCATATCCGACGTCAACCTGGCGCCGCCGCCGCTCGGCATGATGTTCTTCTCGGACGCCGAAGCCGGCACCAACTACGGCGCACTGACCGCCGCCGCGACCATCCTGACCGCGCCACTGCTGCTCGCGTTCCTGTTCGCACGCCGCCGCTTCATCGAGGGCGTCACGATGACCGGCGTGAAATAAAACTGACAACTGGCGCGGCTAGAAGCCCGGTCGCGCCGTTCCCCCACACCTTTCGCGGGGCAAGGCGGCATCATCGCCTCAAGAGCATCGGGCAAATCGCATAACCGGAGGAAAGCCTTAATGAAATTCCTGTCAAAGATCATCGCGGCCTCGGCCGTATTGCTGGGAGCGGCGTCGACAGCGCTGGCCCAGTCTCCCGTGACGCTCGACGTCTACTACGCATTCCCGGCCTTCGCGAAGTTCCATGAGCCGCTGGCCGCGGAATTCATGAAGGAACATCCCGACATCAAGATCCAGTTCCGCGCGCCGGCGGCCAGCTACGACGAAGGCCACCAGGCCATGCTGCGGGCCTCCATCACCAACAACCTGCCCGACGTCTATTATTCGGGCTATCACGTCCTGCATGAACTGGTCGGCAAGCTGAAGGCGCGCAACCAGATCTTGGACCTCGGCACGATGATGGACGCCGAGTCGAAGGAATGGCGCGACGCCAACTACGCCGACAACATTCTCGACCTCGGCCGGGTGGACGGCAAGCTCTACGGACTGGCCTTCAACGCTTCCATGCCGATCATGTTCTACAATGCCGACCTGGTTAAAAAGGCCGGCGGCGATCCCGACAACATGCCTACCGACTGGCCGGGCATTATGGAACTCGCCAAGAAGATCAAGGCCACCGGTTCCGGCATCGCCGGCCTCGCCTACAATATTCATGACTGGCCCGACGAATGGCTCTGGGACGCCATGTTGATGCAAGGTGGGGGCGAGCTGACCAAGGACGGCAAAGTGGCCTTCGGCGACGAGCACGGCCTGAAGGCGCTGGAATATTTCCGCAGCTTCGTCACCGATGCCGGCATGCCGTTGATCGACTGGGATCAGTCGCGCCAGGCCTTTATCGCCGGCCAGATTGGCATCTTCTTCGATACGCCTGCCCGTCTCAGCCAGGATACCGAACTGATCGGCGACCGATTCAAGCTGCGTACCGCGGTCTTCCCGGTCGACAACAAGGAAAAGGGTGGCCTGCCCACAGGCGGCAACGCGGCGGTGATCACTGCCTCCGACCCGGCAAAGCAGAAGGCAGCCTGGGAATTCCTTAAATTCGTCACCGGCCCCAAGGCGCAGGAGCAGGTCGTGAAGATGAGCGGCTACCTCCCGACCAACAAGGCCGCCACCGGGACCGACTATCTCGGCCCGTTCTACGAAGCGAACCCGAATTACGCCACCGTTGCCAAGCAGATGGCACTGTCGCGCCCGTGGCCCGGCTATTCGGCGGGCAACACGGTCCGCATCTGGCGCACCCAGCGCGAGATCATCAGCAAGGTCATGAGCGGCGACGTATCCATCAAGGACGGGCTCGACAGCCTCGTCTCCGAAACACAGGCACTCATGAAATAAGTCGCCATGCCACGCGCGCCGGCCGGCTTCGGCTGGCGCGCCCTTTTTAAGGTGGCGCCGATGTGGCGCCCTTCTTGTGTCAGCCCTCCCTTCACACTGCCGGACCTCCCGATGCTCATTGCACAGATCAGCGATTTTCATATCCGACCCGACGGCCAGATGGCCTATGAGGGTCTCCAGACCAACACCATGACTCGTCGCGCCATCGCGACCGTCGCCGCGCTCGATCCGGCGCCCGATTGCGTCCTCGTCACCGGCGATCTCGCCGATTGCGGTCGCCCGGAAGAGTATGCGCTGGTCGCCGACATGCTGTCGGCCCTGCCCATGCCCGTCTTCGTCATTCCTGGCAACCACGACCGGCGTGAGACAATGCGCGAGGTGATGGCGCCGAAATTCCCCTATCTGAGCCAGTCGCCGGATTTCCTGCATTATACGATCGAGGACCTTCCGGTCCGCCTTATCGGGCTGGACACGGTGCAGCCGGGCGAGGACGGTGGTGCGATCTGCGAGCGGCGCGAAGCCTGGCTCGGTGAGCGTCTCGCCGAGGGCGACGGCCGCCCGACCTTCGTCTTCATGCACCATCCGCCCTTTCCCGTCGGCGTGCACGGCATGGACATCATGATGTGCGTCGTCGGCGACGGCTTCCGCGACATGATCAGGTCCCACGCCGAAATCGAGCGGGTGGCCTGCGGGCACTATCACCGGCCCATCACCACGCGCTTTGCCGGCACGGTCGGCTTCGTCGCGCCGGGCGTCGCGCACCAGGTCGCGCTCGATCTTCGTCCGGGCGAGCCCAATCGCTTCATCTTCGAACCGCCGGCTTTCGCCCTGCACGCCTGGTCGCCGCAGACCGGTATCGTTTCGCACGTCGTCCCGATCGGCGATTTCGGCCCCGCCCACGATTTCATCACCGATGTCGACTACCCCGGGAAAAACGAAACATGAGCGACTACCGTCAAATCCTGAAAGACGCCGATGCCGTCGCACGCAAGGCAGCCGCGACGTTGATGTCGATGCGCGAGGAGCGCCTCGACGTCACTCGCAAGGAAGGGCTGGACATTGTCACCGCCGCCGATCTCGCTTCGGAGCGCATTGTCATCGACGGGCTGCGCGCGCTTACGCCGCAAGCTTCCATCCTGTCGGAAGAAGCCGGCACGACGGGAATCTTGGGCGAAAGCCGCTGGATCGTCGACCCGCTCGACGGCACGATAAACTACGCGTCCGGCCTGCCGTGGTTCTCCGTCACCATGGCCTATCAGGAGCAGGGTGCGACGAAGGTCGGCCTGACCGTCGCGCCCGCCGCCGGCTTCGAGGCGCACTACACCTGCGAGGGGATCGCGACCGTCAACGGCAAGACGGCCAATGTGTCGACAACTGCAAGACTGGCCGATGCGGTCATTGCCGTCGTGCTGACGTCGCACTTTTCGGCCGAGGAGGTGGCGCGCACCGCAGAGATCGTGCGGCGGCTCGGCGTCGGCGCGCGCGGCGTGCGCGTTATCGTCTCAGGGGCCTTTGAATATTCGATGGTCGCCGCCGGCCAGCTCGATGCGGCGGTTTCGATCAAGGCCGACGTCGTGTCCTACGCGGCTGCCATGCCGCTGCTACGCGCAGCAGGAGGCAAGGTCACCACGCTTTCAGGTGTCGACTCCACAGACGAGGACACGCAGAAGGTCGGCTCGAACGGGCTCATTCACGACGAACTTCTTGAAGCGCTACGCGGCCTGTGACACCTGGCGCGCAAACCGGAGCGAGCATGCAAGACACATTGATCATATTCGACTGCGACGGCGTGCTGGTCGACAGCGAACCGCTGGCGGCGCTTGCCTACGGGCGGGTCTATTCGAAACACGGCATGGAACTCGACCCGCAGGCGGTCCTGCAATGCGTCGGCATGAAGCAGACCGACATCCTGGAGCGCATCAGGCTCACGACCGGCCATCGTCTTGAGGAGCATCAGACCACGGATTTATGGGACGAGGTGAAAGCGCTCTTCACCGAAAGTCTGCAGCCGATGGCGGGCCTGAAGCCCTTCCTTGAACAGCTGTCCAATCCCCGCTGCGTCGCCTCATCCTCCTCGCTGGAACGGATACATCACAGCCTTTCGGTCACAGGGCTCGCGAGATTCTTCGGCGAGAACATATTCTCATCGTCAATGGTCGCGCGCGGGAAGCCCGCCCCCGACATCTTCCTGTTCGCCGCGGATCAGATGAGCATCGAACCGAAGCACTGCGCGGTTGTCGAGGACTCGCCTTTCGGCGTGCAGGGCGCAGTCGCCGCCGGCATGACGGCGATCGGCTTCATCGGCGGCGGCCACACCTATCCGGGGCATGCCGAGAAACTACGCGTGGCCGGCGCCCGAACCATCTGCGCCGACTGGGACGAAGTCGCGCGCGAACTCGTTTCTCTGGAGTTGATCGCACCCGTCTCCGTGTAGATTTCAGGCCCAGCGAAAGCCGGGCAGCAGATAATCCGGCACCGCCCTTTCCTGCTCAAACACCGTCGAAAGCGCCGCGTCGCCGAATGTAACAGATAGGTAGGATTCCGTAATTGGGGCCGGAACAAGAGCTGTTTCAGAATCTGCTTAAGGTCGAACGGAGAGCGAACACCCGGATGTTCGCTGTGGATGCGCGATTGCCAGCGAACTTTCGAAACTACCTGCCGGTGCCAGAGGTACCGCTCACATGATCATTATCAGGTAGCCGAAGTTGGTCCAAAAGGGGCCGTGCCGTTGACGATCACCGCACCGGCTGAGCCAACGAATCGTCCAATTGCACCGTCGCCGCCACGCCCTGACGAGCGCGAGGCCGCCTTAGATTTCTTTGCTTTCTCTTTTTCACTTGACGCGGTTCTTCGTTTGAAAGCGCACCCGTCACGCAGTCGACCACGTTGAACGCAACAAAGTCCGCTTCCAATTGCTCGGCGAGGCCCGCCGTATCCTCCCTGGGCTTGTCATGGGTGTCGTGCCAGAGCGCGATTCCGATGCGTGCACACGGTGCGAGTCGCCTCAAGCGCCTCACGACGAACACCGCGTGTTTGAACGAATCGCGGTTGAGGAAGCCCACGACGACTGCGTCGCGAGCTTCAAGCGGAAGTTTCCGGATCCGCGCGGGGAGGAGGTCACGGTGGCTCGCGGCCACGCAATCCGCACCCTCGATCGAAATGACCTGCGCGAGCATCGCAGCGGCCACATCGTCGAGGTCTCCGCGCCCGCCGATACACAGCACTGACTTCCCAGCACCATCCGGGAGATCAGGCGCAAACTCGGCTTGATCCTCATCCTCTTCGCCCGGATCCGCGCTCGCGCCTTCTTTTTCCGCGTGCTCGTCTTCTTCCTCTTCTTCTTCCTCCGCGGCGATCTCGTTGAGGTTGGCCACCAGGGTGCGGGCGTTTTCGGCAAGGTTCGCCAACTGACTTGCCGTCAGTGCGCCCCGAGCCCGGTCCTGTTCACCAAGCAGCAACGCCGGAATCGCAACCGTGCTGTGGAACTCGATCAGGTATTTCTCCTCGAGCATTTCTTCCGCGTTGTCGGTGGCTTCGTCGATATCGTCGGCAAGAAGCCGCTGGTACAGACGCTCCTTCGGGTCAAGCACCGGCTCATCGCCAAACAGGATCTGCAGGAATTCGAACTGGGGCACGTGCCGTCCAAGCACGACAAGGCAGACGGTCAACGGCGTCGACAGCACCAAGCCGACCGGGCCCCATAGCCAAGCCCAGAAAACGGCGGCTACGATGATCGCCAGCGGCGAGAGGCCCGTGTGCGAGCCGTAAAGCCAGGGCTCGACGATGTTGCTGATTACGAGCTCTGCCAAGATGAAGAGAGCGCCAGTCCATACCAGTAAGCTCCAGCCGGGAGCCACTGCGAAGGCAAGAAACAAAGGTATCACCGCCGCGATAACCGGACCGATAAAGGGTACGAAACGCAAGACAACGGCCAACATGCCCCATAGCAGGGCATTGGGAATGCCAAGAAACCAAAGACCTATCGCAAGGGGCACGCCGTAAACGATGTTCACGACCAATTGCATGAGCAGATATTGTCCGACGCGACTGCCTGCATCCTGCAATGCCTGGGTCGTGCGATGGAGATCGCTGTAGCCCACAAGGCGGATGAATCGATCCCGCAATTCTTCACGCTCGAGCAGCATGAAAATCACCACGATGATGACAAGGCCGGTCGTGGCGAGTGGTCCGATCAGCGGCTCGATAATGTTCCTCAGCGTCTCTATCGGACGCTGGGGCGAGAATATCTGAACCAGAAGCGGATCCTGCTGCTTCGTGGTTTGCTCCACATCTGCCTGCCCGCTGGATTGGGATTTGTTTATCTCAGTGTTGACGCGCTCGAACACCTTGCCGAGCCGGCTGATAAGGCCGTCTTCGGATCCTGTTTCTTTCAAAGTCCGAATCTTCTCGAGGATGTTGGATTGGTATGTCGGAATGTCCTGCGCGACCTGGCTCACCTGCGTGGCAACGATCAGGCTGAACAGCGACACGAGGACGAAGGCCGATGCAACCGCGCCAAGCACAGCGATCATTCGCGGCAGCTTCAACTTTCGGAGCAAAGAAACAATCGGCGCCAACGCAAATGTGAGAAGGACCGCTATTGCCAATGGCAGCAGGACCTCCTTGGCGACGTAAAGAATGGCGACGGTAGCAATCATCGCCACGACGGTTGCCAACTTCGATGTCATAAAAGCAGGGGGCATGATGGGACCTATCTGCAGTCTCGCGATTTAGAGGACGGCCATGGCCTAACCGCGCAAAGCGTGCGCTGGTCCATATACTGGCACCTCCTCAGCTTCTGGCCAATGACCTGGTTCGTTACACCGCATGTGTGATGATCTCGAACTTTTGCAGGGCATGTAGCCCAAAGGTGTGGATCATCGGAACATCCGCGGCGTCCCTCGCAGGCCCAAAAGATTTCTTTGGCGGCGTGCTTCCTACCCGGCTGGCAATGACCAAGGTCATCACGCATGGCGTGACCGGCGCGTCCGTATTTCGGCCTGGTGACTGGCCAGCGGAATTCGCTGAACGGATCAGCGCTGCGGTTTTGCCGGGTTACAACACGTTCTCCCGAGCCGACACTTTGAAAGCGGCGGATTGTCGGCCGCAGCCGACGCTACCGTGCATTTTCAGCGAGAGGATCCCGACGAGGGTGCCATCACGCGCTACACGGCGGTTACGCGGAAATCCGTTTAGCGATGATCAAGGGAGTGATTGACGAACTCAAAAGCAGGCACCGAAAACCGGTCGAAGCTCGAGTTTGGAAAAGGGCGGCAAGCCGATCGTCGATGGCGAACTCGACTTGGATGCGCTCTCGATGGGGTCGCCGGTTCGACGGCAGACGGCCGTCATATCGGCTTGCCTGGAATCAAGGAACATGGGGGGGAGTCTTTTGTTCGGGAGTTACAGAACCGGATCGATGGGAGCGACTGAAAATGAGACAAGACATTGTGGCTGGCGCGAACTTCCCCGACTACGTTCTTCCCGACCACACCAAGACACCACGGCGGCTGTCGGACCTGCAGGGCGACCAGCTGATGATCGTGATGCTGACGCGTGGGTTCTTCTGTCCGAAAGACCGGCAGCAAATGCTCGAACTGGTGCGGTTTCACTCGCAATTGGTCGTCGGCTACACACAGCTCGTCACGATCACCACGGATGATTGGCATACGACCAACAACTACCGCCAGCAGACCTCCGCGCCCTGGCCCTTTCTTTATGACGAGGAACGGCTCGTGCAGAAGGACCTGGACATCAAGGAATACACCGACACCACGCACGACGTGATGATCCCGCACACGATCGTGCTCGGGCGGGACCTCGAAGTCTTCAAGGTCTACAACGGTTACTATTACTGGGGCCGCCCCTCCACCGCCGAATTGCACGCAGAACTGCGCGAACTGGCGCGAAGGACCTATCGCGACTGGGACATCACCGAACCCGAGCTGCGGGAGAAATGGAAGAAAGGCGATAAATCCGACTTCTACCCCTATGGCGGGAATTCCATCTCCATGGACACACTCATGCTCCAGATGGCCGGCGCGGTCGACCAATATGCCGGTCGGGCAAAGAGAAGCTGAACGGAGGAAGCCAGCATCGCTCGCGGCGGTCTTCTCCCAGTCACGCTTTTTGTCCAGCCGCGCTTGGTAAACGAACTTTTTTCCGATCCGGGCCTGCTACTGGATTTCCGCTTCCGCAACAGGGCCATCCTTTTCTATCTCGGAGAGCTTTCGACGCTTTCGCTGCGCGAATTCCTGCGGATTCGCACGTCTTCGTGACGCACATGCATATGGATCACTTCAGCGGTTTCGACCGCCTGCGCAGGCTGTCGCTTTACAGCGCAAGCCCGGAAGTCCACGGTCAAAATTTTATTGAGCAACATCACTTGTTTAGAGGAAAGCCGATGGTACCGTTGGCTGGGATCGAACCAGCGACCTCCGGATCCACAATCCGGCGCTCTAACCAGCTGAGCTACAACGGCACGTCTGCCTGAGCGGGATCGGCGGAACATAGTCCCCTCGAGCGCTCTGTCGTTCGGCGATGCGTCCTTACGGGCTTATGGATTTTAATTCAAGGCTTTTGCAAAGCAAAGGTCACTTGCCCACATGGAAGCGGATCTGCGGACAAGAAAAAGGCCGGCGGGAGGAGGTGCCGGCCTTTTCCTGTTACGAGCCAGCGGGAGGAGGTGCTGGCTGGTCACCCCGGAGGCGGAGGGAGGAGGTTCCGCCGACCGGGTATTCGTTGATGGCTGCCATCATACACACGATCATTTCGAAGAAAATGCGACCTTTTGTTACATCTTCTGATCATGCGCAAATATTAGGCGGCCTTGATGTCCTTCATCGCCTTCTCGAAAACGGTCTTGATCGGCTTGGAGACATCCTCGGCCGCCTTGGAGGCGACGGTCTGGAACTCCTTGGCTTGCTCGACGGTCATTTCGACGCGCTTGCGCAGGAACGCGGTCTGCAGCTCCACGACTTCCGACAGCGATTTGGCGCCGATCAGCGCCTCGAGATGCGAAAAGCCCGCTTCGGCATTGGCGCGCAGTGCGGCAACGGTCTTGAGCGACAGGTCGCTGGAAACGGTCTTGGCGGACTCGTATGTGGATTCCAGGGCCTTCTGGGTCTCCTCGGCGCCAGTCTTGAGCTTGGCGTAAGCCTCCTTCGACTGCTCGACGCCCTTCTCGGCGAAAGCGCGGATCTGGTCGGTGGCCTTGGAAGCGTCAAAGCTCGGGAATTCAACGTTTTCGATGGTCTCGGCAGTCTTGGTCCTGGACATTTTCCATCCTTTTCAGCGGTAGCGGCTTTGACGGAAAGCCGTCTCGTTCATGTATGATGGCAATATAAAGGCAATTTTTGTGCATTGCAATATCTTTGTTGCACTGCACCATAGATTCCGTTTCGGCCGTTAACCAAGAGCCGAAATTCAGGCCTATGCACGTTCTGGCTTGTGGACCTTCGCGCCGCCGGCTTTTATTAACAAAGCGTTAACTGCAAAAATGCCCGCTGCATGAGGATTTCGCCAGCGCATGCCGTCCGAATATTCCTTTCTTGACGTCGCCGTGCTCGACGCGGTCCGCCAGCGCTTCGCCGCCGGCGACGCGATCGCGATCCTGTCGGCGAATCTGGAGCAGGTGATCTGGGCCAATGGACCGGGTGCCGCGGTGTTCGGCTATCCCGACATCGAAAGCATCATCGGCGCCGAGGCACGGCTGCCGCTGATCGCCAGCCGCCAGATCATGGCAACCAGTGGATTTCCCGACATCGGCAGCGACCGCACCATCACGGTCAGGCTGGCGACCGGCATGTCCAGCCGCGCCATCGGTTTCCTTGCAAGTGCTGTGGCGCTGCCCGACGGCGAGAACGCCATCATGCTGGCGGTGCCGGCGGCCCAGACCGGCTCGCGCAGTGCAGCCGAAATCGCCGGCAGGGCCATCAGCGGCTTCACGGAAGATGGCCATTTCATCGCCTTCATCGACGCCAGCGGCAATGTCGAAGCGGCATCGGAGAGCTTTTCGCAGCTCGGCATCGAGCCCGCGACGCTGGCCGCGCTGGTGGCCGACGTCGCGAATGAGGGCGACCGCATCGTCAAGCGGCTGGTTCCGGGCGGCGGCACATCCTATCCGGCGGGTCTCGCCCGGCTGACGCCTGAGCGGCATTTGCTGGTGGTGATCGACGAGAACAGGCTGGACGACGGTGCGCCTGGGCAGAGAACTCCAGCGGCCGAGCGTTCCGAAGAACGTGACCGCTCACAGGCCATCGCCAAGGATATTTCGGAACCGGCAGCGCGAATCGCTGCCGAAGCGGCCGTGCAGGAGGCGGAGGCGGCAGAACCCGGACAACCGGCGACAAGCGGCACGCCGGCACAGCACGACCATTGGTATTTCAATGCCGGCGAAGACCGGAGGCATGCGCGCGGCCCAGCCGCGCCGGACGCCGAAGCTGCACTTTCGCCGGCTGCCGCCGAAGGTCCAGCCGAGGACGCGAAGCACGATGCCCAGGCTCCAGTTGTTCCGGCAGCCCCGGCCGCCAGGACCGTGGACCGCACGGCGGCGCCGCTGCGTTTCGTCTGGCGAACCGACGCCGAGGGCAGGTTCAGCGCGCTGTCGCCGGAATTCGCCGACGTCGTCGGCAAACCGGCCGCGGACGTCATCGGCAGGCGCTTCAGGGACGTCGCGGCGGCCTTCGGGCTGGATGCGTCCGGCGAGATCGCCGGTCTCCTGGAGCGGCGCGACACCTGGTCCGGCCGTTCCGTGCTGTGGCCGGTCGTCGGCACGGACCTGAAGATCCCGGTCGACCTGGCGGCCCTGCCGGTCTATGGCCGCAGCCGTGCCTTCGAGGGCTTCCGCGGTTTCGGCGTCGCCCGCGCCGGCGACGCCGTCGTCGATCCTGAAGCGATCGGCATGGCGCTGGTGCCCAACAGCGAGGCACCCCCGGCGTCGGAACCGGTCGAACCCGCACCCGAGGAACCGAAGACCGAGGAGTTGAAGCCATCGGACCCGTTCCGGGGCGAGGTGCCGGCGCTGACCATCGTGCCGAAGCCTGAACGCCGCTTTGCCGACAAGGTGATCCGTCTGGCCGAACATCGCCAGCCGGCTAACGACAAGGGTCTGTCGACCCTGGAACGCAGCGCCTTCCGCGAGATCGGCGAGCGGCTGAAGAAGGAAAGCAGCCCGGCCGAGCCGGAGGCCGAAAGACCGGGTCCGGACGATGCCGGGCAACCGGAGGCGGCAACGCCGGCGGGGCCGTCCGAGAAACCAGCGGACGCCCGCAAAAACCTTGCGCCAAAGGGCGAAGCCGCACCGGCCGAGCCGTCCGAAACCGATGTCGATGCCGAGGATGCAGAGGACCTCGCCCGGCTCGATGGCGAACGGCCGGACAAAACGGCTGATGAGGAGCCCGCCGACACGGTAGCCGGAGTGACGGGTTCGCTGCTCGACTATGCCGAGCGGAGCGAGGAACCAGCGCCGATCGCCGACAACAATGACGAGACCCCGGCTTCCGAACCGGCGGCGGCGCGGACGGAACGGGAGAGCGAAGAGCCCGTCGCGGCGGCAGGCGAACCGACCGTCGCCGGCGCCAACGATGACATTGCCGACGACGAGAGCATGACATCGGCCGATTTTCGCGATGCCGAGGACAGTGAGGACTGGGTCGGGGACGAGGAAGCGTCCGCGTCCGATGAGCAGGCAGCAACCGCCGAGGGGGCCGCCGGCACAAGCGACGCGGTGGAGGCTCCGGTCGAGCGGCCACGCCTCAAAGTGCCTCCGCTCAAGCTCGAAGGGTTCGTGCCGTCGGCCTTTGCGGTCGGAGACGAGAGCAAGGCTCCCGACACCTCGCTCCTGAGCAAGCTGCCCGTGCCGCTGCTCATCCATTCCGGGGATGAACTTCATTACGCCAACGAGGAGTTTCTCGTCCTGACAGGCTATGAGACGCTCGATGAACTGGCGGATGCCGGCGGGCTGGGCGCGCTGTTTGCCGATCCCTATGGCCATGATGGCGCCGCCGAGGGCGCCGACCGGGCGTTGCGGCTGAAGACGCATGGCCGGCAGGAATTTCCAATCGAGGCTATCCTGCGCTCGGTGCCGTGGCGCGACGGCAAGGCGCTGATGCTGGTGGTGCGCCGTTCGGGCGAGGATGAGGCACCGGCGGCACTGCATGCGGCCGGCGACGAGCAGACGCAGCCCGATATTTCCGAGCTCAAGGCGCGCATCGCCGAGATGCGCACCATCATCGATACCGCCACCGACGGCGTCGTGCTGATCGGCCGTGACGGCGCGATCCGTTCCATAAGCCGTCCAGCCGAGGCGCTGTTCGGCTTCGATAGCGACGACGTGACCGGCAAGCCGTTCGCCTCGCTGTTCGCCATCGAAAGCCAGCGCGCGGCGCGCGATTATCTCGACGGCCTGTCCGAGCCCGGCGTGGCGAGCGTCCTGAACGACGGCCGCGAAGTCATCGGCCGCGAGGCGCAGGGCCGCTTCATTCCCCTGTTCATGACCATCGGCCGGCTGCCCAACGACAGCGGCTTTTGCGCGGTAGTGCGCGACATCACGCAGTGGAAGCGGGCCGAGGAGGACCTGACCCAGGCGCGTGCGGTGGCCGAGCGCGCCTCCTCGCAGAAGACGGATTTCCTCGCCCGCATCAGCCACGAGATCCGTACGCCGCTCAATGCCATCATCGGCTTTTCCGAACTGATGGTGGACGAGAAATTCGGGCCGGTGGCCAATGACCGCTACCGCGATTACCTGCGCGACATCAACCGATCGGGCAATCATGTGCTCGATCTCGTCAACGACCTTCTCGACATCTCCAAGATCGAGGCCGGCCAGCAGGAAATGGCCTATGAAGCGGTGTCGCTCAACGACACACTGGCCGAGACGGTGGCGATGATGCAGCCGCAGGCCAACCGCGAGCGCGTCATCATTCGCTCCAGCTTCGCGTCGCGACTGCCGGAAGTGGTGGCGGACCTGCGCAGCGTGCGCCAGATTGCCCTCAACATCCTGTCGAACGCCATCCGTTATACCCAGGCCGGCGGCCAGGTGATCGTCTCGACCGCCTATGAGACATCAGGCGATGTCGTCATGCGCGTGCGCGACACCGGCATCGGTATGAGCCAAGCCGAGATCGAGCAGGCGTTGAAGCCGTTCAAACAGATCAATGCATTGAAACGGGGGCGCGGCGACGGCACCGGTCTCGGCCTGCCGTTGACCAAGGCGATGGTTGAAGCGAACCGCGCCCGTTTTATCATCACCTCGACGCCCGGCGAAGGAACCCTGGTCGAGATCGCGTTCCCGTCGACGCGCGTGCTTGCGGAATAGGCAAGCTCCCGTCCATCCAACCGCCTGAAAAAGAAAAGGCGCCCAACAGGACGCCTTGAAAGATGGGATTTGCTGTCACAACGGGGGCTTGAGCGAATTCAGATCCTCCGGGGGCTGAGGAACGGGATTTCTCCCTCAAGTTACGTGCGACTATCGACGCCGGGCCTTAACAAGTCCTTACCAGGTCCCGAAAAAATTTACGAATGTGTACCACTCGTGAAATCTAGGTAAATTCGCGCGGCAGATTTGATTAACCATGCCGGGCGGGGCGGTCACTCGGCCAATTGCGGCAGGTTTCTGAACAGCTCGAGCGCCTCGGGATTGGCGAGCGCCTCCTTGTTCTTGATGGCGCGGCCATGCACGACGTCGCGCACCGCAAGCTCGGTGATCTTGCCCGATTTGGTGCGAGGAATGTCTGACACGGCCACGATCCTGGCCGGCACGTGGCGCGGGCTGGCGCCGGCGCGGATTTTCGCCCGGATGCGCTTCTCCAGATCCTCGTCGAGCTGAACGCCGGCGGCCAGCCGCACGAACAGCACCACACGCACGTCATTGTCGAAATCCTGGCCGATACAGAGCGCCTCCAGGATTTCCGGCATCTGCTCGACCTGATTGTAGATCTCCGCCGTACCAATGCGCACACCACCCGGATTGAGCGTCGCGTCGGAGCGGCCGTGGATGATCATGCCGCCATGAGCGGTCCACTCGGCGAAGTCGCCGTGGCACCAGACATTGTCGAAGCGCTCGAAATACGCAGCCCGGTATTTCTTGCCCTCGGGGTCGTTCCAGAAGCCGATCGGCATTGCCGGGAACGCCTTGGTGCAGACCAGTTCGCCTTTCTCCTGCCTGACCGGCTTGCCGTCGTCGTCCCAGACGTCGACAGCAAGGCCGAGGCCTGGTCCCTGGATCTCGCCGGTCCATACCGGTTCAGTCGGGACGCCGAGGACGAAGCAGGAAACGATGTCGGTACCGCCGGAGACCGATGCCAGATGCACGTTCTTCTTGATCCCGTCGTAGACGAAGCGGAAATCCTCGGGCGACAGCGGCGAGCCCGTCGAGGAGATGGCGCGCACGGTCGACAGATCATGGCTTTGGATCGGCTTGAGGCCGGCCTTGCGTACCGAATCGATGAATTTCGCCGAGGTGCCGAAGAAGGTCATCTTCTCGGCGTCGGCGAAGTCGAACAGCGCATTGCCATTGGGGTAGAAAGGCGAGCCGTCATAGAGCAGCAGCGTCGCGCCCGAAGCGAGGCCCGACACCAGCCAGTTCCACATCATCCAGCCGCAGGTGGTGAAGTAGAAGAAGCGGTCGCCGTCGAGCAGGCCTGCGTGCAGGCGATGTTCCTTGAGGTGCTGGATCAGCGTTCCGCCGGCCGAATGGACGATGCATTTGGGGATACCGGTCGTTCCGGACGAGAACAGGATGTAGAGCGGATGCGCGAACGGCAGCCGCTCGAAGGTGACCTGCCTGACCGCGAAGGGCGACAGCGCCTCTTCCATCGCCACGGCCTTATCGATCGTATCAGCGACATCGGCCGAGGTGCCGAGATAGTCAACGACCACCACCTTGCGGACAGTGTCCAGCTTTGCCGCCACCGCGGCGATCTTGTCGGCGACCTCGATCGCCTTGCCGTTGTACCAGTAACCATCGGGAACGATGAAGACGACGGGCTCGATCTGCCCGAACCGGTCGAGAACGCCCTGCTCGCCGAAATCCGGTGAGCAGGACGACCACACCGCGCCGATAGAGGCGGTCGCGAGCATCGCGGCGACCGTTTCCGGCATGTTGGGCATCATCGCAGCGATACGGTCGCCTTTCTTGACCTTGAGCGACAAGAAGAGTTGCTGGAAGCGCGAGGTGAGCGCATGCAGTTCGTTCCAGGACAGCCGGCGCTCGACCTTGTCCTCGCCGCGAAACACGATCGCCTCTCCTGCTCCGGTCTTCTTCAGGAGGTTCTCGGCGAAATTCACCATCGCGTCGGGAAAGAAGGCCGCTCCCGGCATCTTCTCGCCAGCGACGAGCACACGCTCGCTTTCGGCGCTGCCCTTGTCGCCGACGATGCCGCAAAAATCCCAGACCAGGCTCCAGAACGCTTCGCGGTCCGCCACCGACCAACGGTGAAGGTCGGCATAGGAAGTCACGGATATGCCGCTTTTTGCAGCGGCGGCCTTCATGAAGGCGGTCAGCGGCGCAGCGTCAATCTGGTCCTGCGTCGGGGTCCAGAGTGGTACTTCGGCAGCCATGATGGGTCCTCCCAGGATCGCCACCGCTTATGCATATTGCGCCGCAGCAGAGCAAGATTTTGTTCGGCCGAGGCGTCCAGATGTGCGCAAATGCCATCGCCGGGCCATAAAGACTTGAAATGCCTCGACCCTAAGTCGTAGTGACGACTAGAAGTCGTAGTGACGACTGGAAGTCGTGGTGACGACCGGGTTTACACCCGCCGGACGATTTTTGTCGGAACGAAAGCATACGGGGCGATATGCCATCATCTTTGATCCGACGCGGAACATGGGCGATCGGCGCTGCCGTGATCGTCATCGCGCTGGTGGTCGCCGCCCTGCCGCTGATCGCTTCGACGCGTATCGTGCGCGATCGTATCGCCTGGGAATTGAGTGCCTGGAGCGGTTTCCGGGTTGCCATCGAAGGCTCGCCGCGCATCGAGGTCTGGCCGAACTTCCGGGCGATCCTGACGGATGTGACGCTTTCGAAGTGGACCGACGTCGACGCACCGCCGGTCGTCGAGGCCGAACGGGTCGAGGTCGACCTCTCGGCCATGGCGGCGCTGCGCGGCGACGTGGTGTTTTCCACGGCGCGGCTGGTGCGGCCGACGATCAGGGTCCAGCGCACGGCGAGCGGCCTGTTCCTGCCCACCGCTCCGACCGGCGGCCGCATCGCACGCGCCATCGACGTGGCGCGCGGCGTGGTCGGTGCGGACCCCGCCAAACCCGATCTTGACAAGCTACCGGCCGACACTTTCGGCACGGTGGAGTTCAGGGACGGCCGCATGGTGGCGTCCGTCAACGGCAAGGACGAAGAGGTGCTGAGTAGCCTGAGCGGCCAGGCGACATGGGCGGCGATGAACAGCAATGCGACGCTCTCGGCGACCGGCATCTGGCGCGGCGAAAGCGTCGCCGTGGATGCCGCATCGCCGAAGCCGCTGGTGTTGTTTGCCGGCGGCATGGCGCCGCTCACCCTGTCGTTCAAGGCGGCGCCCGCCACCTTCTCCTTCGACGGCACAGCCAGCATGTCCGAAAACGCCTATTTCGACGGCCAGGCCAAGTTTTCAGCGCCCTCGTTGCGCCGTGTGCTCGAATGGTCGCAGGCCGATATCGCGCCGGGCGCCGCGATCGGCTCCGTCAGCATCTCCAGCAAGGTGACCGCGACGGCGGGGCGCGTCAAATTCGAGAACACCGCACTCTCCCTCGACAATAACCCAGGCATGGGTGCGCTGGACCTGTCGCTTGGCGACGCACAGCCGGTGATCTCCGGCACGCTCGCCTTCGACACGCTCGATCTGAGGTCGTTCCTGTCCGCCTTCACGCCGCTCGGGCCGGCAAGCGGGGCAGGTCCGAGCGAAGTCGACACGAATTTCGCCGACCGGGTCAATCTCGACCTCAGGCTGTCGGCGGCGCACGCCACGGCCGGCTCCATCCAGCTTGCCGACGTCGCCGCCACGGCGCAGGTCAAGGATGGCCTGTCCGTTTTCGACATTTCCGATGCCTCGGCCTTTGGCGGCAACATACAGAGCAGCCTTCGCTTCGACCGCAAGCCCGAGGGCAGCCAGGTCGAGATCCGGCTGCTGGCTTCCGATATCGATGGCGGCGCTTTCGGCACGGCGGCCGGGATGACGCGGCTGGTGCCGGTCGGCACGGGGACCGTGTCCGTCATCCTCAAAGGGCCCGGCAGGACCTGGGACTCGATCTTTGAAACCGCCGACGGCTCGGTTTCGGCGACGTTCGGGCCAGGCGCGCTCAGCAAGTTCAACCTGCCGGCCTTTCTCAAGCATACCGAACAGGGCGGCTTCTTCGCGCTCGATGACGTCTCGGACGGGACGCTGCCGATCGATGGCGCCGAACTGAAGGCCACCATCTCGAAAGGCGTGGCGAGACTGGACAAGGCCGAGGCCAATTCGGCGAAGTACAAGATCTGGCTTTCCGGCATCGCCTCCTATGCCGGACGGGGGCTGGCGCTGTCAGGCGGTGTCATCCAGCCGGACCAGGTCGCCACGCAGGCAAACGGCCAGCAAGGCCCCAAGCAATCGTCCTTCTTCGTTGGGGGGACATGGAGCACGCCGTTCATTTCGCCGATCAACCGCGGCGTGTCGGGCGAATAAGCGCCTTTCGGCCTCTTGTTCAAGGATGATCTCGACAAACGGAACCGTTTGTCCGCGAAAACCGGTGCCCACTTTTCGGGATCATGCTCAGCCGCGTTGCGCGGCCTGCTCGTCGCGCTGGCGCTGCACCTCGCGACGCTTGTTGGCAAGCGAAGCGATGATGACGCCGACCGCGACGACCGCGATCAGAATGGTGCAGGCGGCGTTGATCTCCGGCGTCACGCCGAGACGAACCTGGCTGTAGATCTTCATCGGCAGCGTGGTCGCACCCGGCCCCGAGGTGAAGCTGGCGATGACCAGGTCGTCGAGCGAGAGCGTGAAGGCAAGCATCCACCCCGACACGATCGCGGGCAGGATGACGGGCAGCGTGATCTGGAAGAATGTCTTGACCGGCGGCGCGCCGAGATCCATCGCCGCCTCCTCGAGCGAGCGGTCGAAAGATACGAGGCGCGACTGCACGACGACGGCGACGAAGCACATCGTCAAGGTGGTGTGTGCGAGTGTGACGGTGAGGAAGCCCCGGTCGAGGCCGACAGCGACGAAGAGCAGCAACAGCGACAGGCCGGTGATGACTTCGGGCATGACCAAAGGCGCGAACACCATGCCGGAGAACAGCACCCTGCCCCGGAAACGCGTGTAGCGTGTCAGTGTCAGCGCCGCCAGCGTGCCGAGCACGGTCGCCGCCGTGGCCGAAATGATGCCGACGCGCGCCGTCACCCAGGTGGCGTCCATGAGGCCTTGGTTGTGGAACAGCGACACGTACCATTTGGTCGAAAAGCCGCCCCAGACGGTGACCAGCTTGGATTCGTTGAAGGAGAACACGATGAGCAGCACGATCGGTAGATAGAGGAAGGCGAAACCGAGCACGATCGAGGTGATGTTGAAGCGGCTCCAGCTGCTGTTCATTTGTCCTGCTCCTGCGCCTTCGCCTGGGCTTGCTGGAAGATCATGATCGGGACCGTCAGCAACAGCAGCAGGATGACCGCAACGGCTGAAGAGACCGGCCAGTCGCGATTGGCGAAGAACTCGTTCCACAACGTCTTGCCGATCATCAGCGTCTGCGAACCGCCAAGCAGATCGGGAATGACGAATTCGCCGACCGCCGGAATGAACACCAGCAGGCAGCCGGCGATGACGCCGGGCAATGACAGCGGGAACGTGATCTTCCAGAATGCACTGGTCGGCGGACAACCAAGGTCCTTGGCCGCCTCGATCAGCGAATAATCCATTTTTTCCAGCGACGAATAGAGCGGCAGCACCATGAACGGCAGGTAGGAGTAGACGATGCCGATGAAAATCGCCGTATAGGTGTTGAGGATGACCAGCGGCTGGTTGATCAGATGCAGCGACAGAAGCAACTGATTGAGCAGCCCCTCGGGCTTCAGGATGCCGATCCAGGCATAGACCCGGATCAGGAACGAGGTCCAGAACGGCAGGATGACCAGCATCAGCAAGGTCGGGCGGATCGTCGCCGGCGCGCGGGCCATGCCGTAGGCTATGGGATAGCCGACGATCAGCGTCAGCACGGTCGAGATCGCCGCGATGATCAGGCTGGTGACATAGGCGTTGAAATAGAGCGCGTCCTGCGTCAGCCAGGCATAGTTGTCGAAGTTGAGATCGCGAAAGCCCGCGAAGAAGCCGGAGACGCCATCGCTGAAATCAAGCACCGGCGTATAGGGCGGCATGGCGATCGCCGTCTGCGACAACGAGATCTTGAAGACGATGATGAAGGGGACGAGGAAGAAGAACAGCAGCCAGAGATAGGGAATGAAGATGACGAGACGGTTGACGAAGCCGGCGCCCAGCCGCGCCAGTAACGGTTTTGCCGCGGCCGGTAGGGCGGCGTCGGTGGCGGCGATGTCGGACATGTCAGCCCCCTACCGCGTCAGTACGACGCCGGCATCCGGCCGAAAAGAGACCCAGGCGCGGTCGTTCCAGGTCAGCGGGTCCTCGGTGATGCGCGCCGCGTTCAAGGCGCTTGCCCGCACGAGCTGCCCGTCGTCCAGCCGGACGTGATAGACGGTCATGTCGCCGAGATAGGCGATGTCGTAAACTTCGCCCTCCAGCGCATTGACGCCATCGGCCGGCTTCTTGGACGACACCTTGATCTTCTCCGGCCTGATCGCGAAGACGATATCGGCGCCCGCGGCGGCGGCATTGCCGGCATTCTCGACGAGGATCTGGGCGCCGGTCGCTCCGGTGATGCGCGCCGTCTTGTCCGTCCGTTCGGCAACCTTGCCCTCGAACATGTTCACGTTGCCGACGAAATGCGCGACGAAGCGCGACGCCGGGGCCTCGTAGACTTCCGCCGGCGTCGCGACCTGCATGACCTCGCCCTTGTCCATGATGGCGATACGGTCGGCCATGGTCATGGCCTCTTCCTGGTCGTGGGTGACAACGACGAAGGTGAGGCCGAGTTCCTGCTGAAGGTCCATCAGTTCGAACTGCGTCTCCTCGCGCAGCTTCTTGTCGAGCGCGCCGAGCGGCTCGTCGAGCAGCAGCACCTTCGGCCGCTTGGCGACCGAACGGGCGAGCGCGACACGTTGGCGCTGGCCGCCGGAGAGCTGGTGCGGCTTGCGCTTGGCGAACTGCTCGAGCTTGACCAGCTTGAGCATCTCGGCGACGCGCTTTTCGACGTCTGGCTTGGCCATCCCTTCCTGCTTGAGGCCGAAGGCGATGTTGTTCTCCACCGTCATATGCGGAAACAGGGCATAGGACTGGAACATCATGTTGACCGGCCGGCGATAAGGCGGGATGCCGCGCAGATCCTGGCCGTCGAGCAGGATGCGGCCGGCCGTCGGCTCCTCGAAGCCGGCGAGCATCCTGAGCAGCGTCGATTTTCCGCAACCGGAGGCGCCGAGCAGGGCGAAGAACTCGCGCTCGAATATGGTCAGCGAGAGATTGTTGACGGCGGTGAAGTCGCCGAACTTCTTGGAGACGTTGTCGAACTGAATGTATGGCTTGGCGTTCGGATCGTTCCAAGGCGCGAAATCCCTGCGGATGCTGCCAAGCGATTTCATGTGCCACTCCGCTGCTGTTTTGCCCCATCGAAAAGAAGGAGACCCGGCAGGGTGACTGCCGGGCCTCCTCGGACTGACTACTGACCGGTGACGATTTTGGTCCAGGTGCGCGTAATGACGCGCTGGGTCTTGGGATCGTAGGGCGAGATCGTAAAGAGCTTCTGCAAGGTCGCGGCGTCCGGGTAGACAGCGGGATCCTCCAGAAGCGCCTTGTCGACGAATTGCTGGGAAGCCTTGTTGCCGTTGGCATAGAGCACGGCGTTCGACGATTTGGCGATCACCTCCGGCTTCATCATATAGTTCAGGAACTCATGCGCCTCGGCGACATGCGGCGCATCGGCAGGGATTGCCATCTGGTCGAACCACATTTCGGCGCCTTCCTTCGGCACGGCGTAGCCGATCTCGACGCCCTGCTTGGCCTCCTCGGCGCGGTTGCGCGCCTGGAACACGTCGCCCGACCAGCCAACCGCCAGGCAGATATCGCCATTGGCCAGAGCGTTGATGTATTCGGAGGAATGGAACTTCCTGATGTAGGGCCTGATCTTCATCATCAATTCCTCGGCCTTGGCAAAATCGTCCGGCGACGTGGTCTCAGGATTGATGCCGAGATATTTGAAGGCGGTCGGGAAGATGTCGGTCGGCGAATCCAGGACATAGACGCCGCAATCCTTCAGCTTGGCCAGCTTTTCCGGATTGAAGAACACGTCCCAGCTGTCGATCTTGTCGGTGCCGAGCGCTGCCTGCACTTTCTTGATGTTGTAGCCGAGGCCGACCGTGCCCCACATGTAATTGATCGAATATTCATTGCCGGGATCGTATTTGGCGGTCCGTTCCGAAACCGTGTCCCACATGTTGGAGAGGTTCGGCAGTTTCGACTTGTCGAGCTTCTGGAACACGCCGGCCTGGATCTGGCGGGCAAGAAAATTGCCGCTCGGCACGACGACGTCATAGCCGCTGCCGCCGGCAAGCAATTTGGTTTCCAGGATCTCATTGGAATCGAACGTGTCGTAGACCACCTTGATGCCGGTCTGCTTGGTGAAATCGTCGATGACCGTGGGGTCTATATAGTCCGACCAGTTGAAGACATTGACGACGCGGTCCTCGGCGTGGCCGCCGAGCGTAAAGAGCGCCAGAAATGCCGAAGTCGCCGAAAGCCAGAGCGCTTTGCGGATCATGCTATTCTCCTTTGGTGAGTGTTCCATCGCCGGCGCGTCGCGGTATCCGCGCGGCCGGGCATTTGCTTCAGACTATTGAGCTTTCCAGGAGGCGACAAGCGCCAATTGCCGCGCCGCCGGCTGTCGCAAGCGATGCTCGCGCGCCACTGTCCTGGGCTGGAAGGAGTCGCCGCATCGTCAGAAGCTTTCGCCGCCGCGCAGGCAGAAATACTGGAATATGATCCGGTCTCGATCGGGTCGCCGGGGAGACTTGGCAAGATAAGCCTGTCTTGTTGTTGCCGTGGTCCCAGCCTGCCCGCGCGGCAGCGAACTTGTCAATGGCAAAGCTAGGGCGCCGCATCAATTCGGCGACGGCACGCCGGTGACCCCTGCCCTGACTGGCCGCGTCTGTCGCTTGAACTCCAGTCCGATATGGACGAGCAGCGCCGTGACCACCACCGCGCCGCCGACGATGGTGCGGCCCGACGGCACCTCGGAGTGGATCAGCCACACCCATATCGGCCCGAGGATCGGCTCGAACGTACCCAACAGCGCGGCGACGGCGGCCGGGATCAGCCTCGCGCCGGTGGCGAAGAAAGCGAGGCCAAGGCCCAGATTAACCACCCCGAACACGAAGAGAAAACCCATGTCGATGCCCGATACGGCGAAGGTCGAAGCCTGCGAGGCGGCAAAACCCGCCGCCAGGATCGTGCCGAGGCAGGTCGCCGGCGTCATGCGCACGCTGGAAAAGCGCCGGGTGATGACCGTGGCGATCGAGAACATGACGGCGATCAGCAGCGCCAGCCCGTCGCCCATGGGCGAAACGGCGCCATCCAGCGATTCCGACACCATGATGGCGACACCGGCGATGACGGCGGCAATCGCCAGCCAGGTCGCGACCGCCACTCTTTCGCGAAAGAGCGCCCAGGCAAACAGCGCCGCAAGCAGCGGCACGCCGGCCTGCATCAACAGGATGTTGGCGACGGTGGTGTAGGCAAGCGCCACGACGAAAGAAGTCGACGCGGTGGCGAAGCAGAAGCCCACGGCAAGGCCGGGCAGGCCCATGCCGCGAAACGACCTCAGCATGCCGCGCCAGCCGTCACGCCAGACCATGAAGCAGAGCAGGAAGGCCGCCGCCCACACGGAACGCCAGAACACCACCGTCCAGCTGTCGCCGGCGGTGATGAAGCGGGCGATCGTGCCACCGAAACTCCACATCAATGCCGACAGGAACACGAGCAGGAAGCCGATGCGCTCCTCCCGCTGCGGGACGGTCGATGAACGAGCGATCGGCGATGATGCTGTGTCGGTCATGGGTACGACTGTCGATGTTTGAGAACGGCACAATGCGCAAGGGACGACAAAAACGTACCTTATTCGCGTAACGCAAAGGCGCGGGTCCGGCGTGATCCAGAGACCGGCGGCGATTGTGGCAAGTCCGCCTTGCGAAGCGTCACTGGAAATCGAAGGCGCTCAGGCCTGTCACCATCTCGTCGAGGCCAAGCGGGCGCGTCACCGGCGGCTCGGCGCGCGTCAGGCAGCCGACGCGCTCGCAAAGCCGGCAGGCGGGCCCGACCGGCGTCGCCGCTACCGCGCCAGCTCCGCCTTTTCCGGCCGTCGGGCCGGGAAGTGCCGCACCGTAGACAATGTCGTCGCGAAAGCCGATGTCGCACCCCAGCAGCAGCGCAGTACGGCGCGGCCGCTCGGAGAACGCGCCTTGCGGCCCCTCCAGCGTGCGGGCGATGCAGAGGAACTCGGCGCCGTCGGGCATTTCCACCGCTTCCACGAAAATCTGGCCGGGCTGGCTGAAGGCGACGTGCACGGGAAGCTTGGGACAAGCGCCACCGAAGCGGCTTTGCGGAAAGCCCAGGCTGCCGGCTTTGCGGAAGCGATTGCCGGCATTGTCGATCTCCAGCATGAAGAACGGCACGGCCGAGGCGCCTTGCCGCTGCAGCGTGGTCAGCCGGTTGGCCGCCTGCTCGAAGGAAACGCCGAAGCGTGAGCGCAGCACGTCGATATCGTAGCGGGCACGAACGGCCGCCGCGTGGAAAGCCTGGTAAGGCATCATCAGCGCATGCGCCGCGTAGCGCCCGAGTTCGAACCGGGCGAGGCGGCGGGCCTCATCTGTGGACAGTTTCAACGCCTGGATCTCGCCGGCTATCGCGACGGTCATGCGGATCAGGCATGCCTCCATCGCCATTTCGCGTAACTGGTCGAACGGCGACAGGCGCTCGGACAGGAACAGGCGCTGCGAATGGCGATCGTAGCGGCGGCGCCAGTTCGGCATGGTGGCGACCGGCAGCACCTTGACGACGATGCCGTATTCGCGCTTCAGCCAGCCCTTCAGCGCAGCAGACAAATCATCGCCGGGATCGAGCACCGAAGTGAATGCTTCCGCCTCTTCCTCGATATGCGCAAAATGGTTCGGCCGACGCTCGAAAATCTCATGCACCTCGTCGATCGGCAGGCGGGCGCTGGAAAGCGCCGTCACCCGCCCCTCGCGCGCAAGAAGCTCGTTGAGATCGGACAGGCGCTCGGCCTGTTCGCGATAGGCACGGAACAGTTTTATCACGGCCGCGGAGGCATTGGGCGCGGCTTCGGCAAGCTCGATCAGTTCCTGGTCTCCCGGCAATTCGCCAGCCAGCAGCGGATCGGCAAACACTTCCCTCAAGGCCGCGACAGAGCCGCCCGCTTCGCCCTGCAGCTCATGCGGATCGACCTTGTAGACGGACGCCAGCTTCAGGATCAACTGCACCGTCAGCGGCCGCTGGTTGCGCTCGATCAGGTTGAGATAGGATGGCGAGATGCCGAGGCCTTCGGCCATTGCCGTCTGGGTCAGGCCCTTGGCGTTGCGGATGCGGCGGATACGCGGCCCGGCAAATATCTTCTGGTCGGCCATAGGGCTCCTTGACAGGAATTTACATTGCCGTCGCTGCTACGCTTCCATGCGATTTTTACAATAATTACAAATTTACCTCACCCATCTGTCAAACACAATACAGATTTTCCTTTATTGATGGCCTGATTCTTCGATTTCCATGGTTCTTTTCGCCTCGCACTGTAAATTCGGTCACATTCGAACGCGGCGAGGAATGCCGCCGAGCCGCAAAGAAACAATCCTCCGGAGTAGAGCATGACTGATTTTTACAACCTCGTCCCCTCGGCCCCCGAGGGCCGCTTCGATGGCATCGAACGCCCCTATTCGCCGGAGGATGTGACGCGACTGCGCGGCTCGGTGCAGATCCGCCAGAGCCTGGCGGAAATGGGCGCCAACCGGCTGTGGAAGCTCATCCACGAGGAGGACTTCGTCAACGCGCTCGGCGCCATGTCCGGCAACCAGGCCATGCAGCAGGTGCGCGCCGGGCTGAAGGCGATCTACCTGTCTGGCTGGCAGGTCGCCGCCGACGCCAACACCGCCTCGGCCATGTATCCGGACCAGTCGCTCTACCCGGCCAATGCGGCGCCCGAACTCGTCAAGCGCATCAACCGCACCTTGCAGCGCGCCGACCAGATCGAGACCTCCGAAGGCAAGGGGCTTTCGGTCGATACCTGGTTCGCACCTGTTGTCGCCGATGCCGAAGCCGGCTTCGGTGGGCCGCTCAACGCTTTCGAGATCATGAAGGCGTTCATCGAGGCAGGTGCCGCCGGCGTCCATTACGAGGATCAATTGGCGTCGGAAAAGAAGTGCGGCCATCTCGGCGGCAAGGTGCTGATCCCTACCGCGGCCCACATCCGCAACCTCAATGCCGCACGCCTGGCAGCCGACGTGATGGGCACGCCCACCCTGGTCGTGGCGCGCACGGACGCGGAAGCGGCAAAGCTGCTCACCTCCGACATCGACGAGCGCGACCAGCCCTTCGTCGACTACGACGCCGGCCGCACGGTGGAAGGCTTCTACCAGGTGAGGAACGGTATCGAGCCCTGCATCGCGCGCGCCGTCGCCTACGCTCCCCACGCCGACCTGATCTGGTGCGAAACCTCGAAGCCCGACCTGGCGCAGGCGAGGAGATTTGCCGAGGGCGTGCACAGGCATTACCCCGGCAAGCTGCTGGCCTATAATTGCTCGCCTTCGTTCAACTGGAAGAAGAACCTCGACGACGCCACGATCGCCAGGTTCCAGAAAGAGCTCGGCGCCATGGGCTACAAGTTCCAGTTCATCACGCTGGCCGGTTTCCACCAGCTCAATTACGGCATGTTCGAACTCGCCCGCGGCTACAAGGAGCGGCAGATGGCAGCCTATTCGGAGTTGCAGGAAGCCGAGTTCGCGGCGGAGGCCAACGGCTACACCGCGACCAAGCACCAACGCGAGGTCGGCACCGGCTATTTCGATGCCGTGTCGATGGCGATCACCGGCGGACGGTCATCGACCACGGCCATGCATGAATCGACCGAGCACGCCCAGTTCAAACCGGCTGCGGAATAGCAAACCAGGGATCTCGGCAAACGCCCAAGGGCATACAGCAAGGAGAAGACCAATGGCATCGATAAGCCGCGTCAAGGAACGGGCCGAAGAGCAGTCGACCACGATGAGCATCGACCAGCAAGCGACGATCCGCATGCTGGCCAACGATCTGCACCGGCTCAACCAGTCGGTGATGAAGGCGGTGGAAGCCGGCGTCTCGGTCGAGCTGGTGCGCTCGGCACGACACCATGGCGGCGACGGCAATTGGGGGGACCTGTTGATCCCGGTCATCGTCACGCAGCAAAGCCATGGCTGATCGAAGATCGCGCAGGCCCGCCTCTCACCTGCGCAGTGTATGCGCAGGTGAATTTTATTTTCATGCAACCAAGGAATGGACAGAGCAGTACAGTACTGTTGCTTGAATTGACTGCTGCGGGAATGCTTTCCCCAGCTTTTTATTTCGGCTTGACAGGGACCGCGATCTCACGCCAATTGTCGCCTGATTTCAACTCTGCATTGAAATGGGACGAGTTTCTTGGCTGACTTGGGTGCCCAGTGAAGCGTGACGACGAAAGCGCGAGACATCCGAATCTGGTGAGCCGGGATTCAGCCACGGAGACGATCCGTCAGACCTCGCAGGTGCTCGTTGTCGGCAAGTCGCCGATCAATCGGGTGGTGATTTCCAAGATCGTCGAGCGGTCCGGGCTCAAGCCGATCTCGGAATCACCCGACATGGCGGCGAAGACCTTGCGCTTGCTGGTCCTGGCCGTGATTGTCCTGGACGGCGGCGCCGATAACAGGGACTGCGACACTCTGATGCCCGGCATCGAGATGTTGCGGCGGGCTTCGGGTAAATCGCTCCCGCCCGTGGTACTGCTTTCAACCAAGAACGGCACGCCGGAGAGCCTTGGCCTTTCAAACGTCGTCGACGCGGTGGTGGCCAAACCGATTACGCCCGAGCGCTTGCAGCCGGTGATTGATCGGCTGGTCAACCGCTGAAGGCGGCAAGCAAGCCTATCCGGCGAGGCTTTCGATCAGTTCGGGCAGTTGTCCGAGATCGGAGATCTGCCGGAAGCGCGGTTCGGCAATGGGCGCTTCGACATGTTCAAGCACCCAGGTCAATTCATGCGGCACATGAACGCCCCAGCCGCCGGCCTCGATGGCCGGCACCACATCGGACTTCAGCGAATTGCCGACCATCATGCTCCTGGCCGGGCCGTCGCCATGGCGACTGAAAACGCGCGCATAAGTAGCCGCGTTCTTGTCGCTGACGATCTCGATCGCGTCGAACAGATCGCCGAGGCCGGACCCGGCCAGCTTGCGTTCCTGGTCGAACAAATCACCCTTGGTGATCAGCACGAGGCGATAGGCGCCGGCGAGCCGTTCCACCGTCTCGCGCGCATGCGGCAAGACCTCGATCGGGTGGCTCAGCATCTCGCGGCCGGCGCCGAGGATCTCCGATATGACCGAAGCCGGGACGCGGGCTTGCGTGACCTCGATCGCCGTCTCGATCATCGACAGCGTGAAGCCCTTGATGCCGAAACCGTAGACGGCAAGATTGCGTCTCTCCGCCTCCAGCAGCCGTGCCGAGATATGTTCCTCTTCGCCGTGATCGGCAAGCATGGCGGCAAAGCGCTTCTCGGTCATGCGGAAGAACTGTTCGTTCTGCCACAGCGTATCGTCGGCATCGAAGCCTATGGTGGTCAGTTCGCCGGTCTTCTGCATGGACGCATCTCATATGTGAACGAGGCTGAACCTAGTCTCGCAGCCGCGATTTTCAACCGCAACGGCCAATGCCGGCTGCTCCCCTTCCCTTCGGTCGCCGGGCACAGCTATACTCCTAAATCCGCAACCCAATCTGGTGAATGATGCCGCCTGCAAAAAAGGAAGTCCGTCCGTCGAGCCGCGGAGGGCGCGCCCGCACGCCTGCCTTCGTGAAAAACCTGCGTGGTGTGAAGAACTGGAAGGAAGTCAGCGAATGGCTGCAATGGCGCGGCATCGAAGACATCGAATGCATTACGCCTGACCAGGCCGGCGTTGCCCGCGGCAAGATGATGCCGTCGAAGAAATTCACCTCCAACACCTCGCTGGCGCTGCCTTCAGCCGTATTCATGACCACCATCTCAGGCGGCTATCCCGAAGACGGCAACGGCTTCCATTATCCGGAGGACGACGGCGACCTCAAGCTCATGCCGGACCTGTCGACGCTGACGGTGGTGCCTTGGGAGGAAGACCCGACGGCGGCCGTCATCTGCGACCTCGTCCACCAGGACGGCCGTTCGGTGGAATTCACGCCGCGCAACGTGTTGAAGCGTGTTCTGGCCGCCTATGACAGGCGCGGGCTGAAACCGGTGGTGGCGCCCGAGATCGAATTCTATCTGGTGCGCAAAAACCCGGATCCGGATTACCCGCTGACGCCGCCCGTCGGCCGTTCGGGGCGGGCGATCGGCGGCGGCGCCGGTTATTCGATCGCCGGCGTCAACGAGTTCGACGAGCTGATCGACGACATCTATCATTTTTCCGAAAGCCAGGGCCTGGAGATCGACACGCTCATCCATGAAGAGGGCGCCGGCCAGCTCGAGATCAATTTGCGCCACGGCGATCCCGTCGAACTCGCCGACCAGGTGTTCATGTTCAAGCGCACTATTCGCGAGGCGGCGCTGAAACACGAAATCTACGCCACCTTCATGGCCAAGCCGATCCAGGGTCAGCCGGGCTCCGCCATGCACATCCATCAGTCGATCATCGACAAGAAGACGGGCAAGAACATCTTCTCGGCCGAGGACGGCTCGGAAACCGAGGACTTCTTCCATTTCATCGGGGGCATGCAGAAGCATGTGCCGAACGCGCTGGTCATGTTTGCGCCCTACGTCAATTCCTACCGCCGGCTGACGCAGTCCGCCTCGGCTCCGGTCAACAACAAATGGGGCTACGATAATCGCACAACGGCATTCCGCGTGCCGCGCTCGGATCCGGCGGCGCGCCGCGTCGAAAACCGCATCCCCTCCTCCGACGCCAATCCCTATCTGGCAATGGCCGCTTCGCTCGCCTGCGGGCTGATCGGCATCACCAACAAGATCAAGGCCGAACCTCCGGTGCTGACCACCGCCAATGCCGACGAGATCGACCTGCCGCGCAGCCTGCTCGAAGCCGTCGACCTGTTCGAGGGGGACGAGGAACTCTGCGCGCTTTTGGGCAAGTCCTTCGCCGCGACCTATGCGGCGATCAAGCGGGCGGAATTCGAGACGTTCATGGAAGTGATCAGTCCTTGGGAGAGGGAGTATTTGTTGCTGAATGTGTAGGGGAGTAGGGATGAATGGCCGAAAAGACAGGCTCTTACAAGGACTTGCTTGTTTGGCAGCAGGCAATGGATCTTGCTGTGGCAGTTTACAGCTCCACAAAATCATGGCCCAAGGAGGAACTTTATGGATTGACCAGCCAAGTCCGCCGTTCCGCAAGCTCGGTGCCGGCAAATATAGCTGAGGGGTATGTAGAGAAATTCGAGGATCCTACCAACAGTTTCTTCGCATCGCCCAGGGATCATTGAAGGAGCTGGAAACTCAACTTCTGATCGCTGAGCGGACTGCATCGCCTCGCAGGCGGCGACAGCGTCGTTGTTGGCCAGCACCGAAAGTGTGGGGAAGCTCTTGCGGCTTTTGATCCGCAAATTGTCCCCGGAATAGCCTACCCTACTCCCCTACTCCCCTACTCCGTGAGCATCATGCCCTACCAATCCCCGATCTCCCCCGGCCGTTCCTGGTACGAGGACACGGCCGGCCCGCGACCCGAGTATCCGGCGCTGGACGGTGACCGGAGCTGCGACGTCGTTATCGTTGGGGGCGGTTTCACCGGCTTGTCGGCGGCGGTGCATCTGGCCAAGGCGGGCACCAATGTGGTTTTGATCGAGGCGTATCGCTTCGGAGACGGCGCTTCCGGGCGCAATGGCGGCCAGCTCGGCACCGGGCAGCGCGCCTGGGCCGAGGAATTGGAGGCCGAGTACGGGTTTTCCCGCGCCAAGGCACTGTTTGACCTCGCCGAGGAGGCGAAGGCGCATCTGCTCGAATTCGCCGCCGCCAACCAGATCGATATCGACTACATGCCGGGCCAGCTCTCGGTTGCGCACAAGCCGCGCTATGTCGACGACTACAAGGCGCATGCCGAGATCATGGCCAGCCGCTTCTCCTATCCGCACATTTCGTTCATGGACGCGACGGAAACTGCGCAGCGGCTGGGCTCGACAGCCTATTTCGGCGGGACGCGCGACACCGGCACCGGCCATATCCATCCGATGAAACTGGTGATCGGCACGGCGCGGGCGGCGGCACAGGCCGGCGCACGATTGTTCGAAGCGACGCCGTCGACCGGCATTGTTTCGAGCGGCGGCACGGTGAAGGTTTCGACAGCCAGGGGGACGATCACAGCGCAGAAATGCCTGATCGCGGTCAATGCCTATGGCGGCACGCTCGAACCGGTGAGTGCCGCGCACATCATGCCGATCGGCTCGTTCATCGGCGCGACCGTGCCGCTTGGAGCGGATTCGAACGTGCTGCCGGGCGGCGAGGCCGTCGATGATTCCCGCTTCGTCGTGCGCTACTTCCGCAAGTCGAGGGATGGCCGGCTGCTGTTCGGCGGACGCGAGGTCTACGGCGTCAACGACCCCAAGGACATCCATGTCCATATCCGCCGCCAGATCGCGGAACTCTATCCCGGACTGAGGGACGTCGAAATCACGCATGGCTGGGGCGGCTATGTCGGCATCACGGTGCCGAGAAAGCCGTTCGTGCGCGAAGTCATGCCGAATGTGATCTCGGCCGGCGGCTATTCCGGCCACGGCGTCATGCTGTCGAACTTCTTCGGCAAGCTCTATGCCGAAACGGTAGCCGGCAACCGCGACCGGCTAAAGCTGATCGAGGATTTGAAGATTCCGCCGTTCCCCGGTGGCCGGCGCTTGCGCGCGCCGCTGCTTTTCCTGGCGCTCAACTGGTTCGCGTTGCGCGACAGGATTTAACAATTGTTGAGTAATATCGTGGGGGCCGCGACATCCAAGCGTTGCAGAATCTTCAGCAATGGCGCACTGATGCCACAATCGCGGGCAAAAAGTGCAATCTCTAGGCGAATATAGACGGGGATTTTCTGCGGGCCCGCCCGCTGTTTGATTTGGGACCGGTGCGACCGACGCACGCATTGCGGTGTTTGATCGAAGAACATCGGCCCCTTATGGAGGTGGCAAGAGTGAGAGAGCCCTTCAGTTTCGGTGCTCCGGAACGTCGGCGCTTTGCCATGCAGTTCGGCTACGACATGCGCCCGTCATTCTGGCAGGGAGTCCGTTCGAACTCGCATCTGGTGATTGCCGCGGTCGGCACGGCCGCGCTGCTCGGCGTGGCCGCGGTGGCACTGTGGCTGGCGTTGCCGGCGAACGAGCGGCAAGCGGTTGCCAATCCAGGGCAAGCCATTCCGGCCGTTCCGGTGAAGACGACGAAGATCGCGGCAGCGGGGATCACGGCGGCCGCGGCGGCGGTGCCGCAAGCGGCGCGAAAGTCCGACCAGGTCTCGCCGACCGTGGCTGTCTCGGAAGCCGCCATTCCGGCGCTCGCGGCGAACGACCCGCGCTGGACCGCCTCCCAATCGAAGACCGCACCGGCTGCTTCCGGCCAGTCGGCGAGCAAGGCCGGGCAGACGCCTGACAAGCCGGCGGCGGCGGCATTCGCGCAACCCGCTGCCGACACCGACGCCGCCACCGAGCTCGCCAAGGTCGCCGCACCGGCCCCGGCGGCGGGCAGCAGTCCCGATGGCGCGCAGACCGCCGCCATTCCGGCCGCGCAACCACAAGTAGCGTCGCAGCAATCTGCCGCGCAGGATGACGACAGCAAGGCCGAACCGCGCAAAGCGGCCGCGGCTGGCACCGGGCGCATCCTCAGGGCCGTGACTATGCGTAGCGGCCCGAAGAAGAATGCGGCCGCCATCGTCACGGTGCCCGCCAAGACCTCGGTGCAAGTGATGAGCTGCAAGCGTTGGTGCCAGATCGTCTACAACGGCAAGACAGGCTGGGTCTACAAAACTTACATCAAGACCGGCGCCTGACGCACCAGCGCCCCGATCAAGGCAGGCACGGCCGAGCCGATCTTTGGCGCAGCGATGACGGTGTGCGTCAGATGCAGCGCCCGCCGTCGACCTCCAGTGCAACCCCAGTAATGAAGGCGGCCTCGTCGGATGCCAGCCACAGTGCCGCATTGGCGATGTCGAGCGGGGTCGAAAGCCGGCCGAGCGGGATCGAGGCGCGGAATTTCTCGCGGATTTCGGGTGTATCGGCGCCCATGAATTTTTCCAGCATGCCGGTCTCACCGGCCACCGGACACAGGCAGTTGACGCGGATGTTCTTCGGCGCGAGTTCCACCGCCATCGACTTGGTGGCGGTGATCGCCCAGCCCTTGGAGGCGTTGTACCAGGTGAGGCCGGGCCGAGGGCGCAGGCCAGCGGTGGAGGCCGTGGTCAGGATGACGCCGCCGCCTTGCCGCTCCATGATCGGCACGACGGCAAGGGCAGCATGATAGATGGCCTTCATGTTGACCGATGTGATCAGGTCGAACGTCGCCTCGTCGACTTCGAGCATGTCGCCATTGCGATGGGTGAACCCGGCATTGTTGACCATGATGTCGATACGTCCGAAGGCGCTTTTGGCGGCATGGACCATCTCGTCGAATTCGGAGCGCTGCGAAACGTCGGTCTGGGTCCAGATCGCCGCCTCGCCGATCTCGCCGGCTACGCGTTCGGCGCCCTTGGCATTGAGGTCGGCCACGACGATCCTGGCGCCCTCCTCGGCGAAGCGACGGGCAATGCCCTCGCCGAAACCCGAAGCGGCCCCGGTGACGATGGCGACCTTGTCCTTCAGACGCATGTTTTTCCGCTCCCTGGGTTCATCGCGTGGCTTTTACCGTGGGCTGCCGGCGTCATGGCCTGTGCCACGACAGGCAAAGCGCTGATTCTCCCTTAGCTTTCGTCACATTCACGTCCTATGCTGCAACTGCGAAGGCTTGGCGGAGTTGTCGTTTGCCGACAAGCCTTCGCTTGGTGCCAGTGTCAAGCGCACATCTGGACCGACGCAAATATGTAGCGATCGGTCGTCGATGTGACACCATGGCACTGGAAAATTTAAATCGATTAGAATATATCAGCCGCGTACTCGCGACCGGCGTCAAAGCGGATAGACCATGACCAGCCAGATCATCCCCGTCGACCCTTTCGACTTCATCATTTTCGGTGGCACCGGCGACCTGTCGGAACGCAAACTTCTGCCGTCGCTCTACTATCGCCAGCGCGACCATCAATTTTCCGAGCCAACCCGCATCATCGGCACGTCGCGTTCGAAGATGAGTGATGACGAATTTCGGGCTTTCGCCAAGCAGGCTATTTCCGACCACGTCAAGGCGGCCGATATCGATCCCAAGGAGCTCAAGACCTTCCTGGCGCGGCTTTCCTATGTCCCGGCCGATGCCACGAGCGGCGCGGGGTTCGACAGACTGAAAAAGGCGATCGGTGACAGCGACTGCATCCGCGCCTTCTATCTGGCGGTGGCGCCGGCGCTGTTCGGCGACATCTCGCACAAGCTGAAAGAACACGACCTGATCACGCCGAATTCGCGCATCGTGCTGGAGAAGCCGATCGGCCGCGACCTCGCCTCTGCGCAAACGCTCAACGATCTGGTCGGCGACGATTTCCACGAAAGCCAGATCTTCCGCATCGACCACTATCTCGGCAAGGAAACGGTGCAGAACCTGATGGCGCTGCGTTTTGCCAATGCGCTCTACGAGCCGCTGTGGAATTCCGCCCATATCGACCACGTGCAGATCACCGTCGCCGAGACGGTCGGCCTGGAAGACCGTGTCACCTATTACGACAAGGCCGGCGCGCTGCGCGACATGGTGCAGAACCATATGCTGCAACTGCTCTGCCTGGTGGCCATGGAAGCGCCATCGTCGATGGACGCCGACGCCGTGCGTGACGAGAAGCTGAAGGTGCTGCGCGCGCTCAAGCGCATCAACGGCAACGAGGCGCCGAAGCACACGGTGCGTGGACAATACCGCGCCGGCGCTTCCGCAGGCGGGCCGGTGAAAGGCTATGTCGAGGAGCTCGGCAAGGACAGCAACACCGAAACCTTCGTCGCGATCAAGGCCGAGATCGGCAACTGGCGCTGGGCAGGCGTTCCGTTCTACCTCAGGACCGGCAAGCGGCTGGCAACCCGGGTCTCGGAGATCGTCATCGAGTTCAAGCCGATCCCGCATTCGATCTTCGGCGGCGACAGCGCCGGGCCGATCTTCGCCAACCAGCTGGTCATCCGGCTGCAGCCCGACGAAGGCGTCAAGCAATTCATCATGATCAAGGACCCGGGTCCGGGCGGCATGCGGCTGCGGCAGATTTCGCTCGACATGAGCTTCGCGCAGTCCTTCGACGGCCGCGCGCCCGACGCTTATGAACGGCTGATCATGGATGTTGTGCGCGGCAACCAGACGCTGTTCATGCGCCGCGACGAGGTCGAGGCCGCGTGGAGGTGGATCGACCCGATCCAGAACGCCTGGGAAAGCGCCAGGCAGGAGGCGCAGGGCTATACGGCGGGCACCTGGGGACCTTCGGCCTCGATAGCGCTGATCGAACGTGACGGGCGGACATGGCACGAGAGCAATTGAACAGCGCCAGCTACAACTGGAATGGCTTTTCCGACCGCGCGGAACTGGCGGCTGGGCTGGCCGGCCGCGTCGCCGACCGGCTGGCAAAGGCAATCGCGGCGCGCGGCACGGCGTTACTGGCCGTTTCCGGCGGCACGACGCCGGCAAAATTCTTTGCTGCCCTGTCGGGAATACCGATCGCCTGGGACAAGGTAACGGTGACGCTGATCGACGAGCGCTTCGTGCCGGCCTCCTCGCCGCGTTCCAATGCCGGACTGGTGGCCGCCAATCTGTTGCAGAACGCGGCTGCGGCGGCACGGTTCGTGCCGCTCTATCACGAAGCCGTCAGCATCGAGGATGCCGCGGCATCGGACAATGCGGCGCTCCAGTCCCTGCCCTGGCCGCTCGACGTCGCCGTGCTCGGCATGGGACCTGACGGCCATACCGCCTCATTCTTTCCCGACGCCGACGATCTGGCGAAATTGCTCGACCCGTCCTCGCACAGGATCGTGCTGCCGGTTCATGCGGCAAGCGCCGGCGAGCCGCGGCTGACCCTGTCGCTGGCGCGCATCATCGATGCCGGCTTCCTGGCGCTGCACATAGAGGGCGAGGACAAACGCACCGCCTTCGACGGCGCGGTGGCACCCGGTCCGCGAAAGCCGATCCGCGCCGTGCTCGACACCGCCCCCAGGCCTGTAGAGGTTTTCTGGGCACCCTAACTCTAGACTTATCTGGTCCCGGCAAACGGCGGGAGGATGTTTCCGGGACCTCGCTTGAAAGGACCGAACGCCATGACCGCAAGACGCGATATCGAAGCCATCACGGAGCGCATCCGCCAACGCTCCAAGCCGGGCCGCGAGCGCTATCTCGGCCGCATCGCCAGCGCATCGAACCAGACCGCCAACCGGGCGGTGCTGTCCTGCGGCAATCTTGCCCATGGCTTTGCCGTGTGCAGCCCCTCGGAGAAAGTGGCGCTGGGTGCCGACAAGGTGCCGAACCTCGGTATCATCACCTCCTACAACGACATGCTGTCGGCGCATCAGCCCTTCGAGACATTCCCGGCGCTGATCAAGGAAGCGGCGCGGGAGGCCGGCGGCATCGCCCAGGTTGCCGGCGGCGTGCCGGCGATGTGCGACGGTGTCACCCAGGGGCAGCCGGGCATGGAGCTTTCGCTGTTCTCGCGCGATGTCATCGCCATGGCGGCCGCGATCGGCCTGTCGCACAATATGTTCGACGCCGCCGTTTATCTGGGCGTCTGCGACAAGATCGTGCCCGGGCTGGTGATCGCGGCACTGACCTTCGGCCATCTGCCGGCGGTGTTCATTCCGGCCGGGCCGATGACGACAGGCCTGCCCAACGATGAAAAGGCCAGGGTTCGCCAGCTCTATGCCGAGGGCAAGGCAGGCCGCGCCGAACTGCTGGAGGCCGAGTCCAAATCCTACCATGGACCGGGGACATGCACCTTCTATGGCACGGCCAACTCCAACCAGATGTTGATGGAGATCATGGGCCTGCACACGCCAGGCGCTTCCTTCGTCAATCCGGGCACGCCGCTGCGAGACGCCTTGACCCGCGAGGCGACCAAGCGGGCGCTGGCGATCACCGCGCTTGGCAACGCCTATACGCCGGTCGGGCGGATGATCGACGAGCGTTCCATCGTCAACGGCGTGGTTGGCCTGCACGCGACCGGCGGCTCGACCAACCATACCATTCATCTGATCGCCATGGCCGCAGCCGCTGGGATCGCGCTGACCTGGCAGGATATTTCCGACCTCTCGGAAGCGGTGCCGCTCCTGGCGCGCGTCTATCCCAACGGGCTTGCGGATGTGAACCATTTCCATGCCGCCGGCGGGCTCGGCTTCCTCATTCGCGAGCTGCTCGACGAAGGCGTGCTGCATGAAGATGTGCAGACGGTATGGGGCGAAGGCCTGCGGCCCTACGCAGTCGAGGCAAAGCTCGGTGCCGACGGCAGCGTCGTGCGCGAAGCCGCCCCGCGCGCGAGTGGCGACGCGAAGGTCCTGGCGCCGTTCAAGAAAGCCTTTCAGCCGACGGGCGGCCTCAAAGTGCTGGCCGGCAATCTCGGCCATGCCGTCATCAAGACGTCCGCGGTGAAGCCGGAACGGCGCCTCATCGAAGCGCCGGCCAAAGTGTTCGACAGCCAGCAAGGGCTGAACGAAGCCTTCAAGGCCGGCACGCTCACCGGCGACTTCATCGCCGTCATCCGCTTCCAGGGGCCGAAGGCCAACGGCATGCCGGAACTGCACAAGCTGACCACCGTGCTCGGCATCCTGCAGGATCGCGGCCAGCGCGTCGCACTGGTCACGGACGGGCGCATGTCCGGCGCCTCCGGCAAGGTGCCGGCGGCGATCCATGTCACGCCGGAAGCGGTCGAGGACGGCCCGATCGCCAGGATCCACGACGGCGACATCATCCGGCTGGATGCGGATGCCGGCACGCTTGAAGTGCTGGTACCGGCAGCGGAATTCGCGCTGCGTCGGACGGCGGAAGCCGATCTCATCGGCAATGAGTTCGGCTTCGGCCGTGAGCTCTTCGCCGGGTTCCGTCAGCTGGTGGGTCGAGCCGACCATGGGGCCAGCGCGTTTGGAACCGACGCAGCGGAATTCGCACTGCAATGAAAAGGGACGGCTCCTGGCCGCCGTAGCTGAAATGTGGATTACTTGCTTGTCGCGGGGATCGTCGTCAAAGCCGGTTATTTTGTTGCGAAGATTAGGATTTCTGAGATCGGACGTGGCCGAAAGGGCAAAGCACAAGGCTTTCCGTAAATAACTCGCCCCACTGTGCTTCTCGAATGCAACTGCTCTCCGCTGGCGGCGTACGCTAGCTGTTCATGATTCCTCCGAATCACCACAAAATCTCAATTTTTCGTCAGCTCGCCATATGGGCAAATTCGCGAAGCTGCCGAAACTACGACATGCAAGCCGAAACTCCTCGGTGACGCCAGCTATGCGACGGCCTTCGCCACCATGTCCGGATGCTGACCGATCACGCGCACATAGGCGATAGCGAAATCCGGCGCGGTTGCCCGCGCCTGCTCCCAATCGCGTAGCGTGCCGACCGGAACCCGGAAGCGGCTGGCGAACTCGGACTGCGACAGGCCAAGCCCGGTCCTCGTCTTGCGGATCAGGCGGGCGCGCTGGCCCCGGTCCATCGCCCCAGCCGTCACGTCGAAGTCATCGGCGTCAGCCGGGTCAGCAGGTAGCGAGATATGCTCGTTCTTCACCCTTGTTGCTCCTTCTCACTGAGATGAAGCGGGGCTGTTCACCCCGCCAGACGAAGACGCCGGTGAACAGCTTCTCCCCGACGATGCCGACCACCTTGAACCGTTCCTCGCCGTCGATCTCTCGGATGGAGGGGATAATGAGATGGTTGTCGTCCTCAAAAATCCGATCGCCAAAGGCCAGCGGTAATTTGTGCTTTTCGCGATTCGCCGCATCCTTGGCAGAGTCGAACCTGTCCTGCGTCATGGGCTACAATCATACGGGATTTCCGTATAGATCGCAAATCCCTTTTCACTCGTGAAATGTCGAGGGTTTTAGGAGCGCGACAAACCCACAGAGGAAAGGCGCTTAAACCGCTCGGTATGGTAACTGGAGCCGCTGGGTAAACCTTCGCTCGGCCGGCTAAAGCGCCGGCGATTTCGGGCAGCACATTCATCGCATCTCGTCCATGGTCGAGCTTTCAGCACGGCCGGAATGTCGTAGGTGTCGTTGATTGACTTGACGGTTCGCCAATCGAGACCGGCCTGGTAGGCCGGCTCGTGGGCCGCCCCTTCTGTTGCTGACAACCAAACCCTACTGAACCGTGATCTCGGCCCGTTCGCCAGCCTTGACTGTCACCGGCATCTCCTTGTCATGACCCTCATCCGACATATGCCGGACGACGACATAATCGCCGGCGGGGATCGTCTGCTGCCAGTTGTCGCCGTAGTTGAAGCCGAGCGATTTGCGCTTGCCATCGATGTCCTTTTTCGACGAAAACACCTCAATCGAATAAGCGCCGGGCGCCGATATTGCGAGCACGCCCGCATCGAGCACGACCTTCACGTCCTGGCTGTCGCCGGGCTTGATGCTGAAAGGCTGCTCGACGACGGCGAGATCGAGCGTTGTCACCGCCACATAGTCGTCGGGCGGCAGCCAGAACTTGCTGTCGGCCCCATAGGAGTGCTCGACGCTGTCGCGGCTGCCGTCGATCTTCTTCTTCGCCTTGACGATCTCAAAGCCGATGGCCGAATTGTCGGCCTTCTCGCCGCCAGACGTATAGTAGGCATTGAGCATGGCCTGGCCGACGCCGACCACGACGTCCTTTTCTACGGTCTGCCCGGCGGCGAGCTGGATTGTTTCCGTCACCGTGCCGGCACCGATCTGCACCGTCACCTTCTGTTCGCCCGCCGGCACGATGGCCTGGGTGTCGCCGTAATGGGTGGTGCTGCCACCGGGATAGGCGAAATCGACGCGGGCTTCGCTGCTGATCTCGGCACCCTGGCTGGCATGCGGGTGAATGATCAATGTGCCGGCGTTCAGGATAAAGAGCGGTTTTTGGACCTGGCCGGCCTCGATCTTGACCTTCTGCTCGACCTTGGCTTCGTCGTCGCGCGCGACGACGATATAGTCGCCGGGATCGAGTTTGCCGCTATAGCTGCCATATTCGGTGGTGACGGACTCGCCGCGCGAGCCGTCGGGGTTGGCTTTGTAAATCTCCCAGGCATTGCCGTCGGTGATCGGCTCGCCGCCTTCGGCCATCACCACGGTCGGCTGGAAATTGAAAGCAGGCCTTGCAGGCTCCGGCGCAGGCGCTGGCGCTGGCGCCGGTTCGGTTGCCGGCGCCGGCGCGGGGGGCGGTGACGGCGCCGGTGCGGCGACGGTTTCGACCAAAGCTTGCCGCAGCGCCTTCTCGTCGGACGCCTGGATGTACTTGCCGCCGGTGTTGTCGGCGAGGCAAGCGATCTGCTTGCCTTCGTCGGCCGTAAGGCCAAAGCCGACAACGTCGGCTGTGAAATCGACGCCGGACGATTCGAGTTCCTTGCCAAGCGCGCAAGGATCGCCGCCACAGGTCTCGAGCCCGTCGGTGATGAGAATGACGGTCGCCTTGTCCTCGGTGTATTTCAGCGCTTCGGCCGCCTGCTTGACGGCTGATGTCAGCGGCGTCTTACCGAGGAATTTCATGCTGTCGGCCGCGGCCGAAATCGCGCTCGCCGAGCCGGCCTGCGGCGGTACGATCAGCTGGATGTCCTCGCAACTGCCTTTCTTGCGATGGCCATAGGCCATGAAACCGAGTTCATCGTCGGCGGGAACCGATTGCAGCACGCTTCTCAGCGACTCACGGGCGATTTCCAGCTTGGGCCTGCCGTCGATCTGCGCCCACATCGACCCTGAAGCGTCGAGGATGATGATGAGCTTGTTCGCGGCAAAGCCGAATGTCGTCATCGACAAAAGGAGAAACGCCGCAGCGACGCTCCGTGCAAGTCCCGCCATCAAAATCTCCTGAGTAGCCGCCCCGTCCGCCGGCTGAAGCTATTTGAGCCCACCCTGGGACACAAGCCCGGACGCGGCTTGTCCGCGGCTTAGTAGGTGGTGCGGCGCTCTTCGGAAGGCGGGCGGCCAAACTGCAGCCGGTAGCTCTGGGCAAAATAGGAATGCGAGGTGAAGCCGGTGGCGATCGCCACATCGAGGATCGGCATGTTGGTCTGGCGCAACAATTCGCGCGCCCGCTCCAACCGCAGCCGCATGTAGTAGCGGCCGGGCGTGACGTTGAGGTGGCGCAGGAACAAACGCTCCACCTGACGCACCGAAAGGCCGGCCGATTTGGCGAGCTGCACCGCCGAGAGCGGCTCGTCGAGATGGTCGGCCATCAGCTCGACGATGCGCCTGAGCTTCTCCGACTTGCCGGTGAGATCGCGCTCGGGCCCGACGCGCTGGCGGTCGCCGGCCGAGCGGATGCGCTCGTGCTGGAACTGGTTGGCGACGCCATTGGCGAGGTTCGAGCCGAAGTCGCCGCGCACGATCTCCAGCATCAGGTCGATCGAGGTGGTGCCGCCGGCGCAGGTGTAGCGCTTGCGGTCGATCTCGAAGACGTTGCCAGTGCAGTTGATGTCGGGAAAGCGCTCGACGAAGCCGGCGCGGTTCTCCCAATGGATGGTGCAGCGATAGCCGTCGAGCTGGCCGGCCTCGGCCAGCAAATAGGATCCGACCGACAGCGCGCCGAGCGCATTGCCGCGCCGGCCCCAGCTGCGCAGCGCCGCCAGAACCTTGCTCTTGCCGGGAAACTCCGTGGTCAGCCCGACCGAGACGAAGAGGATGTCGACCGGCGGAAGGTCGGCAACCGCATAGTCGATCTTGAGCGGCAAGCCGTTGGACGCCATCACCGGATCGCCATCGGCCGATACCGTCGTCCAGCCGTAGAAATCGCGGCCGAGCAGCCGGTTCGCCGAACGGAACGTGTCGATCGCGGCGGCCAGCGAGAACATGGAGAACTTGTCGACCAGCAGGAATGCGAATTGCCGGCCGCCTTGAACGGGATCATTCATGACCGGCCGTTCCAAGGGAATAGTTGGGTTCGGCAAAGCTGCTGCTTTCTGGTGGTCAGAAGGAGGGCCGTTTCAACCCGGCCGCAAGGTAGGCGGAGGCTAACGTATTGGCCATCAGCATGGCAATGGTCATCGGCCCGACGCCGCCGGGCACGGGCGTGATGGCGCCGGCGGCCTTCGCCGCTTCGGCATAGGCGACGTCGCCGACGAGGCGGGATTTGCCCTCCCCCTTCTCCGGGGCCGGGATGCGATTGATGCCGACGTCGATGACGGTTGCGCCGGGCTTCACCCAATCGCCCCTGATCATCTCCGGCCGGCCAACGGCGGCGACGAGAATGTCGGCGGTGCGGGCCAGCCCCGGCAGATCCTTCGTGCGGCTGTGCGCGATGGTGACGGTGCAATTGGCGGCGAGCAGGAGATTGGCCATCGGCTTGCCGACGATGTTGGAACGGCCGACGACGACGGCATTGAGGCCCGACAGATCCTTGCCGCGCACGCGCTCGATCAGGAGCATCGAGCCGGCGGGCGTGCAGGGAACGAAAGCGGTGTCGAGTTCGCCGGTGCCGAGCTTGCCGACATTGATGAAATGGAAGCCGTCGACATCCTTCTGCGGCGCGATCGCCTGGATGACCTTGCCGGCGTCGATGTGGGCGGGAAGCGGAAGCTGCACCAGGATGCCGTTGATGGCGGGATCGGCGTTGAGGTCGGCGATGATCTTGAGCAGCGCCTCCTGGGAGGTGTCCGCCGGCAGCGTGTGCTGGACCGAATGAAAGCCGCATTCCTTGGCGGTGCGGGATTTGGAGGCGACGTAGACCTGGCTCGCCGGATCCTCGCCGACGATAACCACGGCGAGGCCGGGCTGGATCTTGCCCTTGGCGACAAGCTCCGCGGTCAAGGTCTTCACCGTCCGCACCACGTCTTCGGCAACGCTTTTGCCGTCAATCACTTCGGCCATATGAATCACCCCTCGATACGTTCCGCCAAACCGGCCGCGTCTGAAAATGCGGCGCTTTGGATCCTTTTCTCAATCGTGTGCCGAAGCCTGCATGACCCGGCCAGCCGGGCTGCGTCTCCGGCAAGACACCGCGCGGCATTTTGACGAAAATTCGAACACGCAATCCCGTCAAAGCGCCGTCCGATGCCGTTTACGCGAAACCGGCCCGCTTTTGTTCGACACAGGAGACTATCTTGTGGCTCAGAAATAGCGGCGGCCGGCGCGGCTCTCGGTAAGCTCGCGAACAGCCTCGCGAAATTCGCGCAGGCTGGCGCGAATTTCCTCGATCGACGCCTGCTCGGCGCCCTTCTCGGCGGCGGCGGGCTGCTCCAGCGGCGCGGCGGGATAGGCCGACGGCTGAGCCGGAGCGGGTGCGGCCGGGTAGGGCATGGGCGCGCCATAGGGCGCCGCGGCCTGGGGATGGCCTGCCGCCGACCGCGTCTGCCAAGGCTGCATGTGCGGATAGACCAAGGGCTGCGCATAGGGATGGGACGAGGCCGGATACATCGCCTGCTGCGGCACCAGGGGCGACCGCAATGGCGGTCCCATGGGCCGCGTATAGCCGGCGTCCGCGTCTGGCTGAAAAGATGGCCGCGGATAGTCTGGAGCTGGCGGGCGATGTCCAAAGGCGGAATCCGGAGCCGGATAGTCGGGAAATGCCGGAGTGCTCGCCGGCCGGCCCTCTTCGGCGACAGCGGCCGATGCAGATGCACCGGGAAACGCATCGTCCTGCGCCTCGGTGCCGGGCTTGCGGGACACGGCTTTGCGCAGCCTCGACATCAGCAAGCCGATCCGGCTTGGACCCTCGGTGGCAGCGGCTCCGGGCTGCGCGGCAAGCGGCGGCACTGATGCTGGTGGCGGCGGCGGTGATTGCGGCGGCGATGCTTGCGGTATCGGCGGCGCCGGCGGAGGCGGCGCCCGGAATGCTTGGTCATCGAGCGGCGCCCGGCGCTCCTCTATCTTGCGGTCACGGCGGGATCGTGACCCGGCGGTCTCACGCAGGCTTTCATAGGCGCCGCGCATGGCGCCGAGACCGACGCCGGAGGCAAAGCCCAGCAGCAGGCCGGCAAGCGCCACCACGGCGCGCGACGGCCCGTTCGGCTCCAGCGGAATGGAGGCGGGCGAGATGACGCTCATATTGGCGGTGTTGATATTCTTCTGCTCGCCGGTCTCCTTGGCGCGCAGGAGATATTGCTCATAGACCGAGCGCTTGGCCGAGGCCTCGCGTTCCAGTTCGCGCATCGAGACAAGGTCGCTGTTGACGTCGCCGCTGCGCACCTTCATCTGCGCCAGGCGGGAAGCAAGGTCCTGTTCGAGCTGGACCGAGCGTTTCAGGTCAACCTGCAGCGACGACGCGATGCGGCTGAGTTCGGCGACGATGCGTTCGCGCGCGCCGGTGAGCTGGGCCTCGAGCGCCTGGCGCTCGGGATGGCGCGGTCCGAGCCGGACCGCTGCCCGATCAGCCTCCTGTTTGAGCGTTGCGTATTGCGAGCGCAGATCGCTCATGGAGTTGGAGTTGATCTCTTCAGGCAAGGTGCCGCTGAGCACCGAATTCACGTTGACCTGACGTGCCGAGGCCGCGCGGGCGTTCAGCTCCAGCGTGCGGGCGCGAGCGACGGAAAGCTGCTCGTTGAGCTTGAGCATCTGGTCGTCGCTGATCAGATGGCCCTGCGCGTCGACAAGATCATGGGTGGCCCTGAAATCCTCGACCTTGCGCTCGGCCGCCTCGACGCCCTTGCGCATCTCGTCGAGTTTCGCCGTCAGTTCGTTGTTGGCCCGGCCGGCAGTGTCGGACTGGATTTCACCCGAAGTCTGCAGGAAGACCTTCGTCATCGTTTCGGCGATGAGCGCCGATTTCTGGGCGTCCTGCGTGGTGACGCCGATGGTGATCACGGAGGTCTTGCCGCCGCGCTCGACCGAAACGCTCTCGGCCAGGTTGACGATGGCAAGGGAAAGGCGGCGGGATTGGTCGACACCGCCCGGTCCGTCCTGGCGCAACAGGATCGAGCGGATCAGCGATATGACGCTCAGGCCGCCATTGCCTTGGCCGTTGAACTCGGGGTCGTCGACAAGGTTGAGCTCCTGGACAACCTTGTTCAACACGGTGCCGGAGGTCAGCAACTTGATCTGGTTCTCGACGTTGACGAGCGCCGCGTCGGGCATGACCACCGCCTGGGTGAGATCGCGATCCGTAAGCTTCAGGTCGCGCGGGTCGACGATCAGTTCGGTGGTGGACTCGTATTTCTTCGGCGTCGACAGGGCAATCGCAACGCCGAGCGCCGCGCCCAGTACCGTCGTGGTGATGATCAGCGCTTTGGACCTGGCGACGCCGCGAACCACCTGCATCGGATCGATCAGGGGCTTCCATTGCTGGCTGTCGGCATCCTCGCCAGGAGATGCTCCCGCTTCGCTCGCGCTCAGCGGTTCGGATGTGCTGCGCGGGGAATCAACGCTCGAGGCGATCTCAGGAACCGTCTCTTCATACGGCATCGCCGGGTCCGAACCGCCGATACCGGCCCCATGGGGCGAATGCGAAATGCCGGCGGACGCCGGAGCCGGCTCGTCGCCCGGCTGCAAGCGTTGCGTTGCGGCGGATGCGGAAGGCGCCGGATTCATCTTCGCCTCGCGCTGCGAACGCGCCAGGCGATGACGTGTGGCGGCATCCTCGCGCCATGACGGATTTGCCCGATCCCCTAGCGAGACCAGCGATGCCTCGTCCTCACCGCGCACGGCTTGGCCAAGCGCCAGCAAGGATCGCTCGCGCCTCCAGTCCTCACGATTTTCCCTGTCGCCCATTGTCGCGGAGCTTACTTTCAGCCGCCAGACAGCGGCAGTCGGCCATTTGTTAAGCCACGCTAAACAAGCATAGGAAACAAAAGGTTAATTTTAGGCGGCCGAAAGCATTGCTTGATGCCGGCTGCTTGGAATTTCAGCAGATGCAGGAAGATTTCAGAAGGGCACGTTAAACTTTGCCGCCTATGCCTTTCCCTGACCTATGACTGAGGCCAGCGACATACCGCAGAGGCGGCCCCTCGCCCGGATCGGCACCTTCGTGGCCGAAAGACGGGGGATGGTTCGCGACTATTTTTCAGCGATCAGCGGCGCCGGCGGGCGGCTGGTGTTTTCACTCGCCTACTTCATCGCCTTGGCCAATACGCTTTCCATCGCCGAGTTCGGCATGTTCGCCACCGCCTCGGCCGCCGGAGTGATGCTGTCGCGGCTTCTGGCCTTCGGCTTCATCTCGGCACTCTACCGCACCGCCACCATCCGCCCCAACCTGATTGGCACCTTCACCGCAGGCTTCCTGCTGCTGGGCATCGTCTCGTTGCCGCTGCTCGCCGCGGCCTCCTACATCGTCTACCTGATCTTCTTTGCCAGCACCGTGCCGCTGCCGGTGTTCGCGGCAATCGTCTTTGCCGAGGCGCTTCTGTGGCGGCCGGTGGAGGTGGCGCTGATCGTCAACAACGGTCTCGGCAAATTCGGCCGTGCCGCCGTGCTGGCGATCCTGGCGACGGCGTTGCGGGCAGCCGGCGCGGTGCTCTTCATGTTCTGGGCGCAACACAGCGTCTGGGTGTGGTCCTGGTTCTATATCGGCGCGAACGCGGCCTCGCTGCTGGTCGCGTTCGGCCTCTTCTATCCGCGCCAGCGGCTGCGGCTGCGCGGCGAGCTCTATCTCAGGCGGCTCGCCGATTCGATCTACGTCGCCGGCGCCGAGGTGTTGTTCTACCTGCAGATGGAGTTCGACAAGCTTCTGGTGCTGGCGATCGGCGGGCCGCACCTGGCCGGCATCTATGCCATCATCATGCGGCTGGTCGACCTGACGGCGATCCCGATCCGCACCTTCTCCATGATGCTGGTGCAGCGCATGATGCGCGCCCCGGAGCTCTTGTCACGGCTGGCGGTCAAGAGCGGCATCGAAGGCGGCGTATTCGCGGTCTCGACGCTGGCGCTGCTGGCGCTTGCCGTGGTGCTGCATTTCTTCCCCGGGGCGCTCGGCAAGAACGTCTCGGAGGCCGCTCCCCTGGTGGCGCTTGCGATCGGCGTTCCGGGACTGCGCAATCTGGTCGAATACCAGGCGGAACTTCTGTTCGCGCGCGGCCAGACGCTGGTGCGGGCGCTCAATCTCGGCCTGCTCGCCGCTCTCAAGGCGCTGCTGCTGACCTATGTGCTGACAACCATTGCCGACACATCGAAGCTGGTGCTGTCGCTCAACGTCGTCTTCCTGCTGCTCTATCTCGCGTCGATGCTGCTGACCTATTCGGCGCTGCGCAAGCCGGCGAAGGCGATCTGATCCTTCATCCGGGCAGTCTTTCCGCGAACCGGTTCGCTTTTCAGGATCAGGGTCGGTCGAGCCCGATCAGCCGGCGGATGCGGCCGGTATCGGTGCCGATGAAGGACTGCATGCCGATCGCCACCTGTTCGGGCGCCATGGCGGCAACGAAGCGACGGAATTCATCATCCGACAGCGCCTCACCGGTCCAGTGGACGCGGCAGAATTCTTCCGAGCCATGGAAGTGGCCAGCGCCGTCCAGCAGATCGTCGACATAGCGGCCATAGATCATGCATTCGGAGAATTTGCGCGCCGAGCCGACGACCTCGACCCAGTTTCGGCCATGCACCTCCTCGATCCGACTGCACATGGCCAGCACGGTGTCGCGGCGCCAGGCGATCAGCGTCGAAATGTAATCGTGAACCGAATTCCTCGACGGATCGATGCCGAGCGCGGAGCCGGCATTGCGCGACCATATGCGATGCTCGTCATGACCGTCCTGCGCAAGCACGCCGTCACGGCGGAACAGCCGCGCCTTGCCGTCGCGCCAGAACGCGCCGCAATCGAAAGGCTTCAGGAAGGCGACGTCGGAATCGCAGAAGACCAGGACGTCCTGGCATGCGTGCGCCGCAACGGCGATGCGGCGCAGCTGCTGCACGTGCCAGCCGCGCAGCGGCTGCGTCTTCAGGCTGAGCCAGACGCGCCGCCGGAACAGGCTAAGCGGATCGTCGAAGACATGCAGCCAGCGCGGCAGCAACTCACGTTCGTCGACGACGGATCGGTTGGCGCTCTCCAACCGGCGAAACAATTTAACGTCCCGGGCTTCGACCAGAATGTAATGATGCGCGACGCCCGTGACGTGGCGGTCGAGGGTTTCGCAGAGCAGGCGGCAACGCTCGAAATCCGGCGCATAGCTTGCCGTCACCATGGCTGCCGTCGGCGTTGCCCGAAGCAGTCCGGGTTCGGCGATCGCGCCCGGAACGAACCTCTCGTTCAACGGACGTCTCCGGCTTGGGGCCGGAACAATTTCTGTTTGAGGACCCGCCACAGGAACAAGGGGTTGCCGACCACATAGCGGCGCCAGAGCCGTCCCGGCTCGACCGCCAGGCGAAACAGCCACTCCAGCCTGAGGCGCCGTATCCACAAGGGCGCGCGCGGCACGGCGCCGCTGAGAAAATCCAGCAGCGCGCCGACCGCGATCGGCAGCGTGCAGTGGCGCTCGTCGATGTGCCGTTCGATCCACAATTCCTGGCGCGGCACGCCCATGGCGACCAGCAGCATATCAGGCCGCAGCGCCGCGATGCGTTCGATGATTTCCGGCTCCTGCGCAGCGGAGAAGTAGCCGTCATGGATGACCACGAATCTGTGCTGGACGGCAATCGCCGCGAGCTTCTTCGACGCGGCCTCGGCATTGACGCGCGTCGCGCCGAGCAGCCCCACGGTCAGCGGCCGGGTCACCGACCGCAGAAAGGCCGGTACGAAGTCGGTGCCGTTGAGATTGTCCGGGAACGGCGCGCCATAGAGAAGCTGCGCTGCGAGATCGACGCCGATGCCGTCCGGCAGGATGAGAAAATCGTCGAGCGCCTGGGCGAACACCGGATCGGTGTAGGCGAGATTGGCGTTATGGGCGTTGAGGAAGCTGACCTTGGTGAAGCGTCGTTCCGCGATCAGCCGCGTCAGCAGGGCGATCGCGTCGTCCCAGCGAATGGCGAGCACGGAGATGCCGAAGATCGTCTTCAATGTGTCGGGCCCGAATGCGGCGCGGGCGGCGTGCATGTTCATGCAAACGCCTCCTGCATGACCGGACCGAGCTTCTCCAGGCCAAGCCGGATGGCGGCGTCGAGCGCCTTGAGCTGCCGGCGGTGGAACGCGCTGCCGTCAACGTCGCTTATGTCGGCCGCCGCGGTCTCCAGCGCCTTGGCAAAGGCGACCGGATCGTCGGTGACCGCGCAATTGACCGGGCGATGGTCAATGCCGCGCAGCGCGTGGCTGGTGGCGACGGCGGGCAGGCCTAGCTCGAACGTTTCGATCGTCTTCAGCTGCACGCCGCTGCCGGCGGTGCTGATGAGCGGGATGACGGCGCCGCCACGTATGAAGGCCTGGGCGTCCGGCACGCGTCCGACGAAAGCAACGCCGGGATGCGACGAGACGATGTCAGACGGCATGCTGCCGGCGATCCTGATGCGGAAGTCCGGGCGCAGATGCGGTACCACCTTGTCCAGGAACCAGCCGAGCCCGATGCGGTTCGGCTGCCAAGTCCAGGTGCCGATCAGCGCGGCGTCGCACTCAATCTTGCGCCGGCCGTTACGCGCCGGTGGCGTGGCGCCCGTCACCAGCGGCAGCACCGCCGAGCGGTCGTCGGAGGCCACGCCAAGTGCCGAACGGTCTTCCTCGGCCAGCGTGAAGACGAAACGCGCGCGGCGGCACAGACGCTCTTCCACGCTCTCGAGCAGCCTTGCCTCGCGGCGGAACAACAGGCGCTGGAAGATGCCCGGGGCGGCAGCGGCATTTTCCCGCGCCGAAAGATGCTCGACATTGTGGGCGACGAAGATCGAAGGCCGCTCGTCGAAGAGTTTTTCGAAGGCGCCGGCGAACTGCACGGAATTGAGCACATAGCCGTCGAAGGGGCCGGCGCGCTCGATGGCGGCGAGGACTTCGGCATCGGAGACCGCACGCAACTTGGCCGACGCGAAGGTGAGGCCCGAAAGCATCGCCTTGCCGACCCAGGCAAGCTTTTGCAGCGCTGAAGCATCTTCGGTGCGCACGTCGACAGCACCCAGAACGATGGTGCTTTCAGGATCGGCGGCGGCTTTCCCCGGCCAGATGAAGCCGATGACGGTGACGCGCGCGCCGGCGCGCCGCAAGGCAGCGATGATTGCAGCATTGGCGATCTCGTAGCCCGATGCGAGAGCGCCATCGGGCACGATCGATGTGGCGAACAGCAGATGCATCTCACCTATCCTGTGGTGCAGCCGGTAGCAAAGCGCGGTGAACCCTTGATTAAACGCGCGCGCATCGACGACCCAAAACCTCGGCTTGAAGAGCCACTCCGTGAAAGGTGATTAACGAAACGTTATCGTCATGGTGCTAACAGAACTCGACCCACCATGCGGCTGACACGGATGATCCCTTTGCAATCGGACGGTTCGGTATCGATCGCGGGACGATCCCCCCGGCTTGACACGGAGGGCGTCGAAGCCGTCGTCACCTTGCCGACCTTCAAGCGGCCGGACCAGGTCCTGCAAACGCTGGCGTCGCTGCGGGCACAGCAGACCGGCAGGCGCTTTGCCGTCATCGTCATGGAGAACGAGGCCGAGGCGCGTGCCGGCGCCCAGGCGTCGCTGCCGCTGTTCGAGCGCGGCGACATACCGGGCATGGTGATCATCGCGCATCAGCGCGGCAATTGCAGCGCCTACAATGCCGGCTGGCAGACGGCGATCCTGCATTTCCCGAATTTCAGGCACCTGCTGGTCATCGACGATGACGAGATAGCCGATCCGCACTGGCTGGAACGGATGTGCGCGGCGGCCGAGAGCCTTGGCGCCGATGTTGTCGGCGGTCCGCAAGTGCCCGACTTCGCCGATCCCGCCCATGCGCGCTGGGCCAAGCATCCGGTCTTCGCGCCGCCCTACCGCAAGACGGGCCTCGTGCCGGCGCTCTATTCGTCCGGCAATCTCCTAGTGGGGCGCAACGTGCTTACCGCCATGGGGCCGCCGTTCCTCGACCTGAAATTCAATTTCATGGGCGGCGGCGATTCCGACTTCCTGAGCCGGGCGGCGCAGCGCGGCTTCGTGCTTGGCTGGTGCGCCGAGGCCAGCGTAACCGAGACAGTCCCGGCCCGGCGGGTCGAGGCCGACTGGATCCGCGCCCGCAGCCTGCGCAACGGCGTGATCTCGACGCTGGTCGAAAAGAAGAAACGCGCCGGCACCCCGCTGGCCGGCGTCAAGGTGTTGCTGAAGAGCCTGGCCCTGCTTGCCGCCTCGCCATTTCGCGGCGCCGCCAGGCTTGCACGGACAGGATCGCCGGCGGCCGCCATCTACCCTGTCCATGTGGCGCTGGGCCGCGTGCTGGCCGAATTCGGATATGCCAATGAGCAATACCGCCAGCCTGAAAAGAACTGAGCGCGCGCCGCTCAGCGCCGCGTTCACACGCGACGGCGTGGCAACCGCGATCGCGGCGCTGCTGTTCACCGTCATCCTGATATCCTTCCGCCCGTTCCAGCCCGCGGGCGCGGAACTCACCGGCGAAGGCGGCGACATCGTCAACCAGCTCGGCTTCGGCTCGCTCGGCGCCGTTTCCATCTTTTCGCTGATGGCGTTCGCCGAGCCGCGCATCGTGCGTTCGCTGCTCAGCCCTTCCTGGATGCTGATGCTGGGTTTCTTCTTCCTGTCGGTGGTGCTGGCGACAGACCCGCCCTCGGCGATGCGCGCCGCCTCCTTCACCATGATCGGCATCCTGACCATGGCGACCGTCCTTGTGCTGCCGCGCGATGCGGACTCCTTCTCGAAGGTCATCATCTTCACCGCGGTGGCCGTCATGGGCCTGTCCTATCTCGGCCTCATCGTCTTTCCGCACGAGGCAATGCACACGGCCGATTCGCAGGAACCCGAACATGCCGGCCTGTGGCGCGGCGTCTTCACCCACAAGAACATCGCCGGCCCGGTCATGGCCTGCTTCAGTTTCGCCGGCCTCTATCTCTTCCGGCGCGGGCAGCGGTTCTGGGGCGCCGGAATTTTCTTCGCGGCGATGGTGTTCATGCTGCACACCGGATCCAAGACCACGGCCGGCCTGGTGCCGTTCTCGATCCTGATCGTCATGTTTCCAAGCATCGTCGGCATGCGGCTCGGCACGCCGATCCTGTTCGCGCTGGCGATCGTCGCTACCGCGGTCGGCACGCTGGGCATCGTTTTCCTGCCGCCGGTGAAACAGCTGGCGGCGATCTATTTCCCCGGCCTGACCTATACCGGGCGCACCACGCTCTGGGAGTTCGCCGGCGAGATGCTGGCGAAGAAACCGTGGACCGGCTACGGCTATGAGAGCTTCTGGGGAACGCCGCTGCTGCTCAACCAGGATCAGCCCTTCGACCGGCCGTGGGATATCAGGACCATCGTGCACGGCCATGACGGTTATCTCGACATCGCGGTGCTGATGGGCATTCCGGCGCTTTGCGTGGCGGTCTACACTTTCCTGATCGCCCCTTTGCGCGACTACATGCGCATTCCCTTGCGCAAGGAAAACATCTATCTCGGCGACTTCTTCATGATGGTGGTGCTGTTCGCCGCGCTCAACGCCTTCCTCGAAAGCTTCTTCTTTCATCGCGGCGATCCGGTGTGGCTGTTCTTCGTGCTCGGTGTGCTTGGGCTCAGACAAGTTTCGCTGCGTCCGGTCGCGCTGCGCAACGCCGGTCGTGGCGCGCGATTGGGCCACTCCACCTGACAGGGCTTCCCCGTTGATCCGCGAGCGTTTATGTGAAGCCTTTCCTCGGAGGGCTTTCGATGACGATCAGGCTTGTTCTCGCCGGCTGCGGCAATATGGGTTACGCCATGCTCTCGGGCTGGCTGAAATCCGGCAAGCTTGCACCGTCGTCCGTTTTCGTGGTCGAGCCCAATGCCGACCTGCGCCAGCGCGCGGCCGCACTCGGATGCGGAACGGCTGCCGACGCCACCGATATCCCGGCCGGTGCCGTGCCTGATCTCATCGTCATCGCCGTGAAGCCCCAGGTGATCCGCGACGTCACCGCCGCTTACAAACGTTTCGGCGAAGGGCGCACCACCTTCGTCAGCATTGCCGCGGGCACGCCGGTCGCCACCTTCGAGGAAATCCTGGGCGACCGCGCGCCTGTTGTGCGCTGCATGCCCAACACGCCTGCTTCCATTGGCAAGGGCATGATGGTGGTGTTTTCCAATCCGCTGGTTTCCGACGACACCAAGCGTTTCGTCGCCGACCTCTTGTCGGCCAGCGGCGAAGTGGCCACCATCGACGAGGAGGGACTGATGGATGCGGTGACCGCCGTGTCGGGATCGGGGCCGGCCTATATCTTCCATTTCATCGAAGCGCTGACCGTCGCCGCCGAGAAGGCGGGCCTGCCGGCGGCGACCGCCAGGCTGCTCGCCATGCAGACCGTCTATGGTGCCGCCTCCCTCGCCGCCGAAAGCGGCGAGGAGCCGGGCCTGCTGCGCCAGCAGGTGACCAGCCCGAACGGCACGACGGCGGCGGCGCTTGGTGTGCTGATGGGCGAGGACCGGTTGACCAATCTCCTCACGCAAGCGGTGGAAGCGGCGCGGCTGCGGTCGATCGAACTGGGGAAATAGAGCAGACTCCCTAGGCCAGATCGGTATGCGAGAAGTCGTTGCCTTTGTAGAGCAGAGCAGAGCCACGACTCTTTGCGCATGCATAGGACAGGCAATCGGCCAGGTTGAGTTGGGCGGGATGCCCGCGTCCTTTTCCATAGTCTGAAAAAGCTTGGACCGCGAGCTTGGCGTCGCCGGCGTCGATCGGAACGATTTCGATTTCGGACTCGCGCAGAAAAGCCTCTATCGCCACTTCAGCGACAAGCGGCTCAACGGCCAGCATAGTTGAAAGCCGCATAGCCGCTTCGAGCACCACCAACGCGGAAGTAATTTTGCGAGGTGCTACCGCGATGCGGTTGCTCCACTCGCCAGCATCTCCCTCTCCCGAAAGAATTGCGACGACCACCGAGGTGTCGACAAACATCAAGAGTGGCCCCACATCTCATCGATCTCATCCTTGTCTACGGGCCGGCCGCCATGACCAGCTCTGGCTTTGAGTTCATCAGCGATGGCAGCCAGCCGCTGCGCCAACGGAGCGCGTCCACTTTCCCGTTTCAGTTCGGACTCAAGAGCTTCGATCACCGCCTCGGTCATCGAAATCTTGCGTTTGGCGGCGAGCCGCTGTGCCAGCTCACGTGCACGCGGGTCCCTGATCTGGAGGTTCATTGGTCGATCCTCAGCGTCATCTGCCATTACAATATAGTGCATCTGTCATGACAGCGCCACAACGGGCTTATTTTTCGTACAGCATCTCATCCTGCAGCCGGCGCAGAGCGAACAGTCTCGTCGCCCGGTCGGGTGCGGCGTTGTCGGCCGTCAACAGCTCGCCTTTCCTCACCGGTTTCAGCACCTTGCCGCCCTCGAGTAGGCCGACCGGCACGGCACGCCGGGCGCGAGCGTCTTCGACGGTCATCGTCCAGGAGCGATAGCAGGTCTCGCCGATCGCATCGAAGGTTTCGCCGGCGGCCAGATCCCGCTTGGCGACGGCGCATACCTCGGCGACCGGCCTTGGCAGCGGCACCATGTCGGGCTTGCCGAAGAGCACGATGCGGGCCGCCGTCAGCGGCACTTCCAGCGAGGTCAAATGGTAGGGTCGGAACAGGCTGTAATAGGGACCGTGGCCGATATGCAGGTCGTCCATGCGCTCGACGATGCGCGGGTGGGTCGCCTCGACGATGACGAAGACACCGGGTGCGACACCCTTGCCGATGGTGTAGTCGACAACGCCCTTTTTCGTGAGCAGCCCGCCATGCTCGCGCGGAATGAGCACCTTGACGAGGTCGTCGCGGTCGGCCTTCGGGCCGCGCATGCCGGGCACGTCGGGCACCAGCCCGGTGGCGTTGGCGATGGCGCACATCTCGACCATGGTTTTCGAACCGTCGACGAACTCGACCAGCATGCGCGGGTTCATGTTGCGGCGGATCGCTTCCTCGCGATAGTCGTCGGGCACGGCATCGTGGTTAAGCGGGTTGTTCTTGCCCTTGCCGGCCGAGACGATGGTCAAGTCCAGTGCGGAGGCGAACTCGATCAGCTCCATGCAGCTCGAGGGCTCGTCTCCGGCGCCGACCGAATAGACGACGCCGAGGCGATCTGCCTGCTGCTTGAGATAGCAGCCGATGGTGACGTCGGCCTCGACATTCATCATCACCAGATGCTTGCCATGCTGCATCGCCATCAGGTCGAAGTCGGCGGCGACGCCGGGCTTGCCGGTGGCGTCGATGACGACGTCGATCAGCGGATTGGTGACCAGCATCTCGTTGGAGGTGATGGCGATCTTTCCCGACTCGATCGCCGCGGTGACTTTCGAAGCGGTATCGGCTTCGACGGCCATCGCTTCGTCACCATAGGCGATGCGGACCGCTTCGCGCGCCGTATGCGGACGTCTTGTCGAGACCGCGCAGACCGAAATGCCGGGCATCAGCATGCCTTGCGTGACCAGATCGGTGCCCATTTCGCCCGAACCGATGACGCCGATGCGTACCGGGCGGCCCTCGGCGGCACGGCTGGCGAGATCGCGGGCGAGCCCGGTCAAGGCGACATTGGTCATGCGGGGATGTCCACAGCTTCCTGGTTCGCGTCGGATTAGCAGGGAATAGCTCCTCCTTGCCAACGAAACTGGCCTCGGCCCGTCAATTTCCCATGAAATCGCGCAGGACAGATGCGCTCGCCACGGTTCGGTTGGCCCAAAGACTGGGCTCCGAACTCGGCGACAAAGACCTGACGACTGCCAGTCCGCTGTGCCGGCAGTTTCTCCTGATAGGAATTTTTTCTTGACTGGGTGAGGGCAACTATGCTACATATTTGCCCATGGTGCTGAGTTGCGCCAAGGGCCCGCCGCACAGGCGGGTTTTTCCGTTCAATGGTCCGTCAAGAGCGCACAGGCGAAGGCTCCGTCAGCCCGGATGCCTTGGGTTCAAAGACTTGCCAATTGACATTGCCTTGAACTGCCTCAATAAAACATTCGTTCGCCAGCGAAGGCAAATGTTCATCCCGCATCACCGAGCGGGACGCATTCCGCCTCGCGGGCAGAACGGGGAGTGCCTTTGCGCCGAGGTTGGCGGCAAAGGCGTTGGAGGTCAACGGGGCATCATTTCGAACCCGGGGGTCGGGCTCGGTGCTCCAGGGGAGGACAAATGGATACTATTCTTGCGGGCCTCAAAGGGGCCATCGACACGCTCGGCGCAACAGTGCTGCTGCCGATCGTCATTTTCATCATAGCCGTCGTTCTGGGCGCAAAGGTCAGCAAGGCTTTTCGCGCCGCGGTCACCATCGGCGTCGCCTTCATCGGCATCAACCTCGTGCTTGGCCTGATGTTCACGTCGATCGGCGACGTCGCCAAGGCCATCGTCACCAACACCGGCATTCATCGCGACATCATCGATGTCGGCTGGCCGTCGGCGGCCGCCATCGCCTTCGGCTCGTCGGTCGGCCTGTGGGTCATCCCCGTCGGCATCCTGGTCAACATCGTGCTGTTGCTGACGCGCATGACGCGCACGCTCAATGTCGACGTCTGGAACTTCTGGCACTTCGCCTTTGTCGGCTCGCTGGTCGTGGCGGCGACCGACAATCTGGCCTACGGCATCGCCATCGCGGCATTGGTCGCGGCACTGTCGCTGCTGTTCGCCGACTGGTCGGCGCGCGCAGTGCAGCAGTTCTACGGCGTGCCCGGCATTTCGGTGCCGCACCTGGCTTCCGCGCAGATCCTGCCGATCGCCATCATCCTGAACTGGATCATGGACCGCATTCCCGGCATCAACCGCATCAACATCAACACCGAGACGATCGAGCGCCGGTTCGGCGTGTTCGGCGAACCTGTCGTGCTCGGCTTGATCATCGGCCTCGTGCTCGGCGCCATCGCCTTCTACAATGCCGGCGATCTCGGCACGGTGCTCGCCAAGGTGCTGGGCACCGGCATGACCCTGGCAGCCGTCATGCTGCTTTTGCCGCGCATGGTGAAGATCCTGATGGAGGGCCTGATCCCGGTCTCCGACGCGGCGCAGGAATTCGTGCGCAAGCGCACCGGCGACCGCGAGCTTCTGGTCGGCCTGGACTCCGCCATCCTGATCGGTCATCCCGCCGCGATCTCGTCATCGCTGATCCTTGTGCCGATCGCGATCATCCTGTCGGTGATCCTGCCGGGCAACCGCGTCATCCTGTTCGCCGACTTGGCGGTCATTCCCTTCATCGTCGCCATGACCGCGCCATTGGTCAAAGGCAATGTGTTCCGCATGGTGGTGATCGGCACGGTGACGCTGGCGATCGGCTTCTACGTCGCCAACGCGCTGGCGCCGCTGTTCACAAGTGCTGCCGTCGCCTCGGGCTTCAAGCTGCCGGCAGACGCGCTGCAGATCACCTCCGTCGTCGACGGCTTCCTGTGGGTGCCCTATGTGATCATCGAGGCGATCCAGGGACTTGGCCTTACCGGCATCGTCGTGATCGCCGTGGTCATCGCGGCACTGTTCGTCCTCTATCGTCGCAACACGCTCGGCTGGGAGCGGGCAGCGGGCGCCGAGGACGAGCCGGCCGAAGGCACGGCCTGAGCCTCGTCGCGCCTGACGTTTGAAATGATGGTGCGCCCTCCCCGGGCGCACGATTTTGCCGACGGAGCAAAAACATGTCTGACAGCCTCATGCAGCTTCTGGACCCCGAAGCGATCGTGCTCGGATCCGATGCCTCGACCAATGAGCAGATCATCCGCATCCTGGCCGGCCGGCTCGAGACGCTCGGCTATGTCAAGAACTCCTATGCCGACGCGGTCGTGCGTCGCGAGTTGACCATCCCGACAGGACTGCCGCTGGAGCGCGCCGACAATGTCGCGGTGCCGCACACCGATCCCGAACATGTCCTGAAGCCCGGGATCGCTTTGGGCACATTGAAGCACCCCGTCGTCTTCGCCAACATGGAAGACCCCGACGAGAAGCTGCCGGTCGGCTTCGTCTTCCTGCTTGCCATCAATGACAAGGACAAGCAGATTGAAGCGCTGCAGGCCGTTATGGCCACCATCCAGAATCCAGATGCATTGGACGGCCTGAGGTCGGCCACGACGCTAGACGACGTTCGGGCCGTGCTCGGCTGAACAAGGAGAAGCAAGAGATGTCCAGACAGAAAACAATTCTCTTTGCCTGCGGCACGGGCATAGCCACCTCAACCGCGGTCAACGTCGCCGTCACCGAGGCGATGAAGCAGCGCGGCCTGACCTTCAACGCCCAGCAGGCCAAGGCGACCGAAGTGCCGGGGCTGGCCGACAGCGTCGACTTCATCGTCGCCACGACGCCGATCTCGGCTTCGGTGACCAAGCCGGTCATCAAGGGCCTCGCCTTCCTCACCGGCATCGGCAAGGACAAGGTGCTCGACGAGATCGAGGCGCAACTGCGCAAGTAGGCCGCGGCACGCGCTCGGTTTCAGGTCACCCTGACGTAGCTCGTCATGCCCGACTTCTGATGCTCGATGATGTGGCAGTGCAGCAGCCAGTCGCCGGGGTTGTCGGCGACGAAGGCGAGGCTCACCTTCTCGTTGGGCTGGATGAGATAGGTGTCTGAAATCAGCGGCTGCACGGGCCGAGTCGAGGATGACAGCACTTTGAAGCTCATGCCGTGCAAATGCATCGGATGCGATTGCGGCGTCAGGTTCTCCATGTCGATGACATAGCTCCTGCCAAGCTTCAATTCGGCCAGCGGCGCGGTCGGATCCGGCGTGTCACCCGGCCACGGCACCTTGTTGATGGCCCAGAAACTGTAGCCGAGCGAACCGCATATGCCGTCGCTCGCAATGTTCTCGGCCGTGGCGCTGAGCGCCAGCGAAATATGCTGGGCAGCGGAGAGATCGACCTCCGCCACCGGATTGGCCTCCAGCGGCGCGACATCACGAATGTCGCGCTTCAGCGAGCTGCCAGCCGCACGCAAGGTAGCCAGCACCTTGGGCTTGGTGCCCCTGACGTCCCGCAGGCTCACGACCGCGCCCTCCGCGTCAGGCATGCGGATGGCGAGTTCCATGCGCTGTCCCGGGCCAAGCAGCAAGGCATCGGGCGAAAAACGCTGCGGCACCGGATTGCCATCCAGCGCGATCACCGTCGCCTCCGCGCCGTCGACGCGAAAGGCATGGATGCGCGTCACGTCGGTGATGGCGACGCGCAGCCGCACCAGCCCGCCGGCTGGCGCGTCATAGTGCGGCTGGTCGAGCCAGTTGGCCGTGCGCACCGTGCCATAGGTGCCGGTTCTCGCGGCATCCCGCGGCCGGAACTGATCGATGAACTGGCCATCGTCGCCGAGGCGCCAGTCGCGCAGATTCAGGACGATTTCGGCATCGAATTTCGGATCACCGGGATTTTCGACCACGATGACGCCGGTCAGGCCGTGCCCCATCTGCTCCAGCGTGTTGCAATGCGGGTGGTACCAGAAGGTGCCGGCATCGGGCGGCGTGAAGGCGTAGTCGAAATGATCGCCGGTATAGACATAGGGCTGGACCAGGAACGGAACGCCGTCCATCCTGTTGGGGACCCGAACGCCGTGCCAATGGATCGTCGTCGGGTCGTCGATCGCGTTGACGAGCCGGGCGGCGAAGGGCTCGCCCTTTTTCATCCTCAGCACCGGCGGCATTCCGGCGCTGCCATATGTCAGCACGTCCCGGGTCGGGCCGACCTCCATCAGCGTGGCCTGGATCCTGGCCGTCCGCAGCACCACCGGCTCGGGCGTGGCGACGGCCCAGCCGCCAAGCCTCCCCATCGCCGCGAGCCCGCCCGCACCGGCAACCGCGGCCGATTTCAGAAGTCGACGGCGTGTGATCAAGCTCATGCTGCGCTCCAGCGGGAAAACCCTCGGAATCGCCGACTTGAATCACGATCGGACGGCCAGCGCAAATGCCGATATCGGCATTTGCGTCTCGATGAAGCCGCGGCCAGCACCGTCTGCGCGGACGGCGCTTCGCCCTGCGACTCTGATCGGGACGACGGCCGCGCCAGGTCATGCTTCAAGGCACTGACCGGAGCGGACTCGCCCGGGTCGCCAATGCCGATGTTTTCAACCGTCCGATCGGGCGGGTGGGTAGCGGAAGGGCGTCAAGCGGTCGCCCCCTATGGGCAGGCGCTCGTCGCGGAGGAAAGCAAGCAGGCCGATTTGCTCCCGCCATGAAAGCGCGACGAGAACCAACCTTGCGCGAAATCTCGGATTCAGGTGCCCGATGCGCCTTTTTTTTGCCCATTCGTGCCGCAAGGGCTTAAGAATGGGATGGATGGCGCTGAAAATGTCGGGCAGTCTGGTGCTGCGAGAGAGGATTGAACTCTCGACCTCTCCCTTACCAAGGGAGTGCTCTACCACTGAGCTACCGCAGCCGCTGATGGCGGGGCTTCTGCCATATCGAACCGGCAAGCGCAAGGCCAAGTGCAAAGCATCTGTGAAAGCCTTTGCCGGATACGTTTTGATGACATGGCCGCGCCACAATGTTGGTTATGCCTGAATAGCGGCCTGGCCGGCCGCCGGCTAGGACGGGACGATGAACGATAAGACAATTCCACCGAAAAAGGGCGGCACCGGCCGCAAGGACCGCCTGGCCGAGCAGCTGCGCGCGAATCTGCTGAAACGCAAGGCGCAGTCGCGCTCGCGGCGCGCCGGCGACGCTGACAAGCGGCCGGACGGGGTCGGCGCGGCGAAGGAAATACAAAAAGATTAACTCAAATCCGCCACTCTTGGGTCGGGTGCCAGGAAATCCTATTTCTTGAACCAGCTCGGCCGATGGTCTAGACGGGCCGATACTCAAACGATTGAAACCGGCTTTCAGGGCCGAGGGGATAGTCTTCATGGATCGCATCAGAATTGTCGGCGGCAACAAGCTCGCCGGAAGCATTCCGATCTCGGGCGCGAAAAACGCCGCCCTGCCGCTGATGATCGCGTCGCTTCTGACAGACGACACGCTGACGCTCGAAAACGTGCCGCATCTGGCCGATGTCGAGCAGCTGATCCGCATCCTGGGCAATCACGGCGTCGATTATTCGGTCAACGGACGCCGCGAAAAGCAGAATGAAGGCTATTCGCGCACCATCAATTTTTCCGCCCGCAACATCGTCGACACGACGGCCCCCTACGAGCTGGTGTCGAAGATGCGCGCTTCGTTCTGGGTCATCGGCCCGCTGCTGGCCCGCACGGGCGAGGCCAAGGTGTCGCTTCCGGGCGGTTGCGCCATCGGCACGCGGCCGGTCGACCTGTTCCTGGAAGGCCTGCAGGCGCTGGGCGCCGACATCGACGTCGACACCGGCTACGTTATCGCCAAGACCAGGAACGGCCGCCTCGTCGGCAACCGTTACGTCTTTCCGAAAGTGTCGGTCGGCGCCACCCATGTGCTGATGATGGCGGCGTCGCTCGCCAAGGGCGAGACGGTGCTTGAGAACGCCGCCTGCGAGCCCGAGATCGTCAACCTCGCCGAATGCCTCAATGCCATGGGCGCCAGGATTTCCGGCGCCGGCACGCCAACCATCACCATCGACGGCGTCGAGGCGCTGTCGGGCGCGCGCGTGCGCGTCATCCCGGACCGGATCGAGACCGGAACCTATGCCATGGCCGTCGCCATGACCGGCGGCGACGTCGTGCTCGAGGGCGCGCGTCCCGATTTGCTACAGACCGCGCTGGACGTGATCTCGCAGACGGGCGCCGAGATCACGCCGACCAATTCCGGCATCCGCGTCAAGCGCAACGGCGCCGGCATTTCACCGGTCGACGTGACGACGGCGCCCTTCCCGGCCTTCCCCACCGATCTACAGGCGCAGTTCATGGGGCTGATGACCATGGCCAAGGGCAAGTCGCGCATCACCGAGACGATCTTCGAAAACCGCTTCATGCATGTGCAGGAACTCGCGCGCCTGGGCGCCCACATCACGCTTTCGGGCCAGACGGCGATCGTCGACGGCGTGCCGAAATTGAAGGGCGCGCCTGTCATGGCGACCGACCTTCGCGCTTCCGTTTCGCTGGTCATTGCCGGCCTGGCGGCCGAAGGCGAAACCACGGTCAACCGCGTCTATCATCTCGACCGCGGCTTCGAGCGGCTGGAGGAAAAGCTGTCCAATTGCGGCGCGGTGATCGAACGGATCTCGGCTTAGGCCGATCCCCGCCCGCCTCACGGCTGCGCGGACCGGAACGACCTCCGGATTCCTGCTTGAGCATGATCTTTTCCGAAAAGCGGTTTCCACTTTTCGGGATCATGCTCTAACAGAAGGCTGAACAGTCAATTTTCAGGTGCGAAATCCGCATGAACGGCCTCAAGCTTATCGCCCTCGACGACCAGGACCTGAGCATCGTCTCCGCCCACGTCCAGGACGCCGTGATGAAAGTCTCGGACCTTGAATACCTTCCCGCGGCCAAGCGTTTCGTGCTGACCATGAACCGTTTCGTCTGGGAGGCCAAATCGGGCTTCTTTCGCCAGCACAACGAACGGCGCCAGGCCGTGCTGCATTTCGATCGGGTTCTGGGCGCCAAGACCAGCGGCATAGCCCGCGACAAGCCGGCCGAAGTGCTGTCGCTGCTGGCGATCAGCTTCATCGAGATCAGCAAGCCGGCCGGCATCGTCGAGCTGATCTTTTCCGGAGGCGGCGCGATCATGCTCGATGTCGAATGCATCGAGGCCCGCCTTGCCGATGTCGGCGGCGCGTGGGAAGCCACGTCGCGTCCCGTGCACAGGGCTTGAGCGATGGCCATCACGCTTCGTCAGTCCGACGCCGATTTCGAACAGCGTTTCGCCGCTTTCCTCACCACTAAGAGGGAAGTGTCGGCCGATGTCGACGCGGCCGTGCGCCAGATCATCGCGCGCGTGCGCGCCGACGGCGACGCCGCCCTCGTCGATTTTACCAGACGCTTCGACCGGGCCGACCTCAGGGAACTTGGCATTGCCGTGTCGAAGGACGAGATCGCCCGCGCCTATGCCGCTTGCGACCACCAGACGATCGAGGCACTCGAATTCGCGCGCGACCGCATCCGCGCCTACCACGAGCGGCAGCGGCCGAAGGACGACCGCTTTACCGATGCCGCGGGCGTCGAGCTCGGCTGGCGCTGGACTGCGGTCGAGGCGGTCGGGCTTTACGTGCCGGGCGGTACTGCGAGCTATCCCAGTTCGGTGCTGATGAACGCCATACCGGCCAAGGTCGCCGGCGTAGAGCGCATCGTCATGGTGGTGCCGGCACCCGGCGGCGTCATCAATCCGCTTGTGCTGGTGGCGGCCGACCTTGCCGGCGTGCCGGAAATCTATCGCGTCGGCGGCGCCCAGGCGATCGCTGCCCTGGCCTATGGCACCGAGACGATCAAGCCGGTCGCCAAGATCGTCGGCCCTGGCAATGCCTATGTCGCGGCGGCCAAGCGCCAGGTGTTCGGCACCGTCGGCATCGACATGATCGCCGGCCCCTCGGAAGTGCTGGTCGTGGCCGACGGCGACAATGATCCCGACTGGATCGCCGCCGATCTCCTGGCCCAGGCCGAACATGACGCGTCCGCGCAGTCGATCCTGATCACCGACGATCCGGCCTTTGGCAAGGCGGTGGAGGAGGCGGTCGAACGGCAGCTGCCAAACCTGCCACGGGCGGAGACGGCAGCGGCGAGTTGGCGCGATTTCGGCGCGGTGATCGAGGTTGCGGCGATCGAGGCGGCGCTGCCGCTGGTCGACCGTATCGCGGCCGAGCATGTCGAACTGGCAATCGACGATGCCGAGGGTTTCCTGTCGCGGATGCACAATGCCGGTGCCGTGTTTCTCGGCCGCCATACGCCGGAAGCCATCGGCGACTATGTCGGCGGTTCCAACCACGTGCTGCCGACGGCACGCTCGGCGCGTTTCTCGTCAGGCCTTTCGGTACTCGATTTCGTCAAGCGCACCTCGATCCTGAAGCTCGGGCCCGAGCAATTGCGCGCGCTGGCGCCCGCCGCGATCGCGCTGGCCAAGGCCGAAGGGCTCGACGCGCATGGACGCTCCGTCGCTATCCGGCTGAACATGTAGGCGCCATGTCGGGCTCCGATCAAACCCGTGCGAGGCTGATCGATGTCGAACTCGATGAATCGATCGGCCGTTCGACGCCCGACGTCGAGCACGAACGCGCGGTGGCGATCTTCGACCTGATCGAGGAGAACAGTTTTCAACCGGTCAACGACAGCGGCGCCGGCCCCTACCGGCTGAAGCTGTCGCTGGCCGAGTCCCGCCTGGTTTTCGCCGTGACGCGCGACGACGGTTCCGCCGTGGTCACCCATATCCTGTCGCTGACGCCGCTCAGGCGCATCGTCAAGGACTACTACATGATCTGCGAAAGCTATTACGACGCCATTCGCTCCTCGACGCCGAGCCATATCGAGGCGATCGACATGGGTCGCCGCGGCCTGCACAACGAGGGTTCGCAGACGTTGATGGACCGGCTCGCCGGCAAGATCGACATCGATTTCGACACGGCGCGCCGGCTGTTCACGCTGGTCTGCGTGCTCCATTGGCGGGGTTAACCCCTGACCGCCGACGCACCGCCCCGTTCGATCCTGTTCCTGTGCGGCATGAATGCCGTGCGCTCGCCGATGGCCGAGCTGTTGGCGCGGCGCATGCTGCCGGCCAGCACCTTCGTCGCCTCCGCGGGCGTGCGCAGCGGCGAGCGTGACCCGTTCGTCGATGCCGTACTTGCCGAGGAAGGCCTGTCGCTGGGCGAGCGCCATCCAAGGACGATGGACGAGCTGGAAGACGACTATTTCGATCTCATCGTCACGCTCGCGCCGGAGGCGCACCATGCCGCGCTGGAGCTCACCCGCTCGCTCGCCGTCGAGGTCGAATACTGGCCGACGCCGGATCCAACCGGCGCCAGCGGCACGCGCGAGCAGATCATCGCGGCCTATCGCGATGTGCGTGAACGGCTGAAGTTGCGCATAGGCCGACGTTTTTTGCTTCCAGAAGCAAAAAACGCGACGGATTAAGCGTGTTCACAAGCCGACGATTATCATATAGGTTCCGCCGAATTTCCGGCTAGAGTCGGATGCGGTTGGGTCTCTTCGACCTGACAGCTTCCGACTCTAGATCAAAGAAGTAGAGCATGATGTCGTCCGAAAACCGCTTCATACTTTTCGGCATCATGCTCTAAACGCCGGGAAACCATCCAAGCAAAGGTATCGAATGCCGAAGGAAGAAGTCCTCGAGTTTCCGGGTGTCGTCACGGAACTGCTGCCCAACGCCATGTTCCGGGTGAAACTCGAAAACGAACACGAAATCATAGCCCATACGGCCGGCCGCATGCGCAAGAACCGCATCCGCGTGCTGACCGGCGACAAGGTCCTGGTCGAGATGACGCCCTACGACCTGACCAAGGGCCGCATCACCTATCGTTTCAAGTAAGATCAAGGCCGACTGGTCCGCGATGAGCATTTTGCTGAAGCTGGTGCTTGCCTCGGGTTCGCCGCGCCGCATCGAACTCCTGCAGCAGGCCGGCATCGAACCGGACCGCATATTGCCCGCCGACATCGACGAGACGCCGCTGCGTGCCGAGCATCCGCGCTCGCTGGCCAAAAGGCTGTCGAAGGAAAAGGCCGAAAAGGCATTTGCCTCACTGAAGTCGGAAACCGACTACGCGCCGGCCTTGGTGCTGGCCGCCGACACGGTGGTCGCTGTCGGGCGGCGCATCCTGCCCAAGGCCGAGACGCTCGATGATGCCGCCAACTGCCTCGGACTGCTGTCGGGGCGTTCGCACCGGGTCTATTCCGGCATCTGCCTGATCACGCCCGGCGGCAAACTGCGCCAGCGGCTGGTCGAGACGCGGGTGCGGTTCAAGCGGCTGCCGCGCGAGGAGATCGACGCCTATGTCGCATCGGGAGAATGGCGCGGCAAGGCCGGCGGCTATGCCGTACAGGGGCTTGCGGGCGCTTTCGTCGTCAAGCTGGTCGGCTCCTACACCAATGTCGTCGGCTTGCCGCTTTACGAGACCGTAGCGTTGCTTTCGGGCGAAGGCTTCAAGGTCCATCACAACTGGTCCTCGGCGCGGCCATGAGCGCGGACGACAAGGTGACGCCGCTGCGGCCAAGGCGCCCCTGCCCCGAATGCGGCAAGCCTTCGGCGCGCGAGACCTACCCGTTCTGCTCCAAGCGCTGCAAGGACATCGACCTCAACCGCTGGCTGAAGGGCGCCTATGTCATCAAAGCCCGCGACGACGAGGAAGAACCCGACGCCGACGAGCCGAAATAAGCTAAGAGCGACGCTTGATCAGGCGGCTTGGATCTTGCGGCTCACGCGCGCCCAGGCCGGCAGCCAGTCGCCGTGAGCGGCAAGAAGCTCGTCCACCAGTGACCATATCTGGTCGAGGTCGAGCTCGGCTGCCGTGTGCGGATCCATCATCGCCGCATGATAGATGTGTTCCCGGTTCTCGCTCGTCAGCGCCCGCACCGTCAGTTCCTGCACGTTGATGTTGGTGCGGATCAGCGCCGTCAATTGCGGCGGCAGGTCGCCGATGTAAGTCGGCTGGATGCCGGAGGCGTCGACCAGGCACGGCACCTCGGCGGCGCACTCGCGGGGCAGCGAGGTGATGCAGCCATTGTTGCGAACATTGCCGTAGATCACCGACGGCTCGCCGGTCCAGACCGAATTCATGATCGAGGAGGCATATTCCTTCGACTGCTCGACCTCGATGCGCTCGGCCGAACGATAGGCTTCCGCCTGTCCCTGCCAACGCTCGATCTGCTCGATGCAGCGCTTGGGATATTCATCCAGCGGGATACCGTATTTCTCGATCAGGTCGGGACGGCCGCTCTTGATGAAATAGGGCGTGTATTCGGCGAAATGTTCGGAGCTTTCGGTGACGAAATAGCCGAGCCGGGTCAGCATCTCGTAACGCACCTTGTTGGGGCAGCGCGGATTCCAGCCGGGCTTGGGCGCGCGGCCATCGCGATAGGCGCGCAGGAGATCCGGGTAGAGGTCGCGGTAGGAGCCGTCGGCCTGGCGGTGCTCGAACTTCAGGTAGAAGGCCATGTGGTTGATGCCGGCGGAGCGATAGCGGATGTCCTCGTAGGGAAGATCGAGATCGTGCGCCAGTTCCATCGCGGTGCCCTGCACCGAGTGGCAGAGGCCGACCTGCCTGATCTCTGGATATTTCTCCGATATCGCCCAGGTGTTGATCGCCATCGGGTTGACGTATTGCAGCATGATCGCCTCGGGGCAGACGGCGAGCATGTCCTCGCAGATCTTCCACAGATGCGGCACGGTCCTCAGGCCTCGCATGATGCCGCCGATGCCGAGCGTGTCGGCTATGGTCTGGCGCAGGCCATATTTCTTCGGCACTTCAAAGTCGGTGACGGTGCAGGGCTCGTAGCCGCCGATCTGGAAGGCGACGACGACGAAATCGGCACCGGCCAGCGCCTTGCGCTGGTCGGAATAGGTCTCCGCTTTCGCCTTCACGCCGAGCGTCGCGATCAGCTTGTTGACGACGACGGCACTCTCTTCCAGCCGCTGCGGATCGATGTCCATCAGCGCGATCGTCGCGCCCGAAAGCGCCGGCCGCTGCAGCACGTCGCCGACGATGTTCTTCATGAACACGGTCGAGCCGGCGCCGATGAAAGTGATCCTGGGATGTCTTGCCACGCTAACCTCCGGCATGTGTTCAGGCCACGTCGAAAGCGGCCCGGACGAGCCGTTCGGTGTAGGCGGTCTTGGGATTGGTGAGGACCTCGTCGACAGGTCCCTGTTCGACGATCTTGCCGTGCTGCATGACGATGACGCGGTGGCACAGAGCGCGAACCACCTTGAGATCGTGCGAGATGAAGAGATAACTCAGGCCGCGCTCGTCCTGCAGCTTGCGCAAGAGATCGATGATCTGCGCCTGGACGGAGAGGTCGAGCGCTGATGTCGGTTCGTCGAGCAGGATGAATTCCGGTTCCAACGCGATGGCTCGGGCAATCGCGATGCGCTGCCGCTGTCCGCCGGAGAACTCGTGCGGAAATCGCGAAAGGATGTCGCCCGGCATGCCGGCGCTTACCAGCGCCTCGCGCACCCGCTCGACCCGCTCGCGCCGCGTCGCCCCGATGCCGTTGACGATCAGCCCTTCCTCGATGATCTGCCCGATCGTCATGCGCGGGTTGAGCGAGGAGAACGGATCCTGGAAGACGACCTGCATGCGCGATCGCAGCGGCCGCATCTCGGCCCGTGACAGCCCATGGATCGGCTGGCCGTCGAAACGGATCTCGCCGCGCTTGGCATCGATCAACCTGAGCAGGCACTGGCCGAATGTGGTCTTGCCGGAGCCGGATTCGCCGACCAGTCCCAGTGTTTCGTGGCGGCAAAGCTTGAGATCGAGATCGTCGACGGCGACCAGCTCGCGCCAGTCGGGTTTGAGGAAGGTGCCGTGACGCAGCATGAAGCAGACGCGCACCCCGTTCGCTTCGAGGATGGTGCCGGAGCCCTCCGGCAGCGGTTGTGGCCGCCCGCGCGGTTCGGAGGCGAGCAGTCGTTGCGTATAGGGATGCTGGGGATCGGAGAACAGACGTTCGGTGACGTTATGCTCCCGCATCTCGCCATGCTGCATGACATAGACGTAGTCGGAGAATTTGCGCACGACCGTGAGGTCATGGGTGATCAGGATCACCGCCATGCGCAGCTCTTTCTGCAGATTGCGGATCAGGTTCAGGATCTGTGCCTGGACGGTGACGTCGAGCGCCGTCGTCGGTTCGTCGGCGATCAGCACGTCGGGATCGTTGGCCAGCGCCATGGCGATCATCACGCGCTGGCGCTGGCCGCCCGAGAGCTGATGCGGATATTGCTTGAGCCGCGCGACGGGATCCGGGATCTGGACATGCTGCAGGAGTTCGAGCGCCCGTGCCCAGGCTTGCCGCCGGCCGACCTTGCGATGAACCCTGATCGCCTCGACGATCTGGCTGCCGATCGTATAGATCGGATTGAGCGAGCTCATCGGCTCCTGGAAGATCATCGAGATGCGGTTGCCGCGCAGCTTGCGCCGGGCGCTTTCGGGGAACTTCAGGATGTCCTGCCCATCATAACAGACGGTCGATCTCGGCGACACGGTGGCGCGCCGGGACAGCAATCCCATGACGGTGCGCGCCGTCACCGATTTGCCGGAACCGGATTCGCCGACGATGGCGATCGTCTCGCCGCGATAGAGCTGGAACGAGACGTCCTTGACCGCCTCGACCGTGCCGTGCTCGACCTTGAAGACGACCTCGATGTTGCGGGCATCGATGACGGGTTCTCCCTGGCGTCCGTCATGGTCGTGCCGGACGGAAGGTGCGAAAGGTTCGGAGAGCGCGAGCGTCATCCCAGCCACCTCAGTAAGGATCGACGGCGTCGCGCAGGCCGTCGCCCAGCGCGTTGAAGGCAAAGACGGTGACCAGCACGAAACCGACCGGCGACAGTATCCACGGATAGGTGCCTATGACGGAGTAGGTCGCGGTGTCCTGCAGCATCAGCCCCCAGGAGATCAGTGGCGGCTTCACCGCAAAGCCGAGAAAACCGAGGAAGGATTCGAGCAGCACAACGGTCGGGATCGCCAACGTCACCGCGACGATCACATGGCTCATCACATTGGGGAAAATGTGCTGCATGATGATGCGCCGGTCGGTGGCGCCCACCGCCATGGCGGCGCGTACGTATTCAATGCGCGCAAGCGCCAGCGTCTTGCCGCGCACCTCGCGCGACATCTGCGCCCAGCCCAGCGCCGACATGACGATGATGACGAAGGCGAGGAAGACGTTGGTGGGCGCGGTGACCGGGATCAGCGTCGTCAGCGCCAGATAGAGCGGCAGCTGCGGGAAGGCCAGCACGAGGTCGACGAAGCGCTGCATCCAGACATCGAACCGACCGCCGAAATAGCCGGAAGCCATGCCGACCGTAGTGCCGATGACGGTGATGATGAAGACCACCGTCAGCGCGATCATCAGCGAGACTCGCGAGCCGTGGATGGCGCGCGAGAGCACGTCGCGTCCAAACTTGTCGGTGCCGAGGAAATGCACCGGCTGGCCGTCCATCGAACCGAAGAAATGCCGGTTCGCCGCAATGAGCCCGAAGAGCCTGTAGGGCGCGCCCTCGACGAAGAAGCCGAGCAGTCTTGGATGATCATAGTCGGGACCGACGATGGGCTGGAAGGTGACCGGATCGAGATCCGCCGAATCCGCCAGCGCATAGACCCTGGGCCGGGCGACGAAATTGCCGTCCCTGTCGTGGAAAATAGGGGTTTGCGGCGGCGCGAAGGCGACATCGGTCACCTTCGGGTCCATCGGCGCCAGGAACTCGGCGAATACCGCCATGAGGATCAGCAGCACGACGAGCCAGAACCCCGCCATGCCGGTCCAGGAGCGCTTCAGCCGGCGCCAGACGAGCGCGGTGTAGCTCTCGTTGCCGCGCGCGGGTCTCTCGACGGGTCCTTCGGCCGGCAGCGGCGGTGGCGATGTATCGCGGGCCAACATCTAGCTCTCCCCGAACTGGCGCACGCGCGGATCGAGCAGGACCAGCAACATGTCGGCGATGATGTTGCCGACGATCAGCGTCGCCGACAGCACCATCATGAAAGTGGCGGTGACATAGACGTCGCCGACCGCCATCGAGCCGACGATCGCCGGGCCGACGGTCGGCAGCGCGAAGATGATCGCCGTCTCGATTTCGCCGGTCAGCATGTAGGGCAGCACCACGCCCTGATACATGACCAGCGGATGCAGCGCATTGGGCACGGCGTGTCGCATGACGACGGCGCTGCCGGTCAGCCCCTTGGCTCTGGCCGTCTCGACATATTGCGCATTCAGCGTGTCGAGCAGATTGCCGCGCATGACGCGCATGTTGTAGGCGAGCCCGCCGAAGGTGGCGATCGCGACCACCGGCCAGACATGCTTGACCAGATCGACGAACTTGGCCCACGACCATGGCGCACCGCCATATTGCGGCGAGAAGAAGCTGCCTATCTCCGAGACGTTGAACTGGAAGACCAGGAGATAGACGATGATCAGCGCCATCAGGAAGCGCGGCACCGTCATGCCGAGGAAGGAAATGGCCGAAAGTGTCGAGTCGATCCAGGTGTATTGCCTGGTTGCCGCCCAGATGCCGAAGGTGATGCCGAGCACCGAGGCGAGCAGATGGCACACAAGCGCCAGGATGAGGGTGCGCGGCAGGCGCTCGCCCACGACGTCGGCTACCGGCTTGTTGTAGTAGAGGCTGTAGCCGAAATCGCCGCGGGTGACGATGCCGCCGATCCAGTTGAGATACTGGACGGGCAGCGGCTTATCGAGGCCATGTTCGATCCGGTAGGCGTTGGCCTGAGCGTCGGCTTCGGCGAAGGAAGCGCCTCCCTGGTTGATCAGCTGCGAGCGGATGTAGTCGGCATAGTCGCCGGGCGGTGCCTGGATGATGGCGAAGGTGACGAGGCTCAGTATGGCAAGGACCGGGATTGCCGACGCTATGCGCATGAGCAGAAATCGCAGCATGGACGGTCGCTTCCTCGTCTTGCCGATCGCGTCTTTTTGGTGCGTTCGGAGGTTGCCTTTGTCCGGCCGCGCCAGCGGCGCGGCCGGAGGTCTCAGTCAGGGGAGGTAAACTTACATCGGGCCCTTGTCTCCAGGCTTGCCGGGCAGCTCTTCCGGGAACAATTCGTATTTCGCCTGCTTGTCGGCCGCCACGAAGACCCGCTCGCGGATGATCGAATCCTCTGCCCAGTTGAACATGTAGATCGGCGTGCCCCTTGGAACGTTGGAGAAGCGCTTATTGACGATCAGCGCACCGGGATATTCCGTCAGGCCGACATTGTAGACGTGCTCCGTCGAAATCTTCTGGAAGTCTCTCATCAGGGCGGCGCGCTGGTCATTGTCCTCAGACGTGACAAATTTGTTGACGATGTCGACGAGGTCCTTCTCGAAAGGCATCAGGTCGACCTCGCCGCTTTCAGGTGCGCGGTGATCCCAGCTGGTCTTGGGGCCGACGGGAGCGAGCTGCACGGTGTTCTGCACGATGGAGGTCAACTCCTGGTCGTTGCGCCGGATCAGCCAGTCGAAGCGCCCGGAATATTGCGAGGCATCGCGCTGCGTGCCGTTGAGACCGTTGAGCACGATCCGCAGCCCGAGCTTCTCCATCTGGGCGACAACGCCTTCGGCGAGGCTCTTGTCGGTGCCGTAGTCATTGTTGACCAGCATGACGATCTCGACATTCTTGCCGCCGGCCGTGCCGGCCGGGAAGTTCACGAAACCGTCGCCATCGGTATCCTTGAGTCCGGCCTTGGCGAGTTCGGCCTTGGCGCCCTCGAGGTCGAAGGGATAGTAGACCGTCGACTTGCGGTCATAGAAGCTGGTGCCGGAGGACAAGCCGCCGGGGTAGATGGCGGTGAACGGCCCCTTGACCAGGGAGTTGCCAAGCGCCTTGCGGTCGAGCGCCATGGTAACGGCCTTGCGGAAATCCTCATTGCGGTTCAGCTCGCGAATCGCCTGACCGCGCTCGTCCGGGTTGCCCCAGCCATTAGCGGAAAAATTGAGGCGCAGATTATAGCCGATCAGCCGTGGACCGAACGCCAGGCGTGCAGGCGCATTCGCCTCCGCGGCCCGCTTCAGCGAGGCGACGAAGTTCTCCGGCTGCTCCAGATTGGAGAAGTCGCCCGAGCCGGCCACCGCCTGAACATCACGGTCAGCCCAGGTGGACAGCTTGTAATGCAACTCGTTGAGGTAGGGCAGCTGATTGCCCTTCTCGTCGACCTTCCAATAATAGGGATTGCGGCGCATGACGATGATGTCATCCGGCCGGTATTCAACCGGCACCCAGGCGCCCATGACCGGCATGTTCATATATTCCGGCGGGAAGGCGTTCTTGAACTGGTCGTAGGTGTTCTTCGAGTATTTCGGATGTTGCGGCTTCAATATGTGCGCGGGGCCGGGGCAGAAGGTGCCGTAGGCCATCGCGTAAAGATACTGTTTCGGGAAGGCCTCCTTGAAGGTCCACTCAACGGTGTAGTCGTCGACCTTCTTGAGCGTGGTGCCGACCCCGAAAGTTTCCTGGGTGGCACCATTGAGCGGCGAGACATTGGGATCGACGACCTCGTCGTCCCAGTAGAACATGACGTCGTCTGAGTTGAAGGGCGCGCCGTCGGACCATTTGGCACCCTCGACGAGGTGCATGGTGAGCTTGTGGCCATCCGCCGACCAGTCCCAGCTTTTGGCGAGGTTGGGCAGCGGTTCGGTGTCCTTGGCCTCGACCTGAAACAGCGGCGCGGTGCGCGTCAGGCATTCGGACAGGCCGATATCGATGCCGCCCCATCCCTGCGTCTGACCGGCGCCGTAGTTCCAGCCTTCCGGCCGCCCGCCGATAACGTGGCGCATCGTATCGCCGTAGACGCCGATGCCATCAGGCATGTTGCCCGTCTTGAAAACCAAGGGCTCCTTCGGCAGCCTGTCTTTCACCGGCGGCAGCTTGCCGGGCTTGACGTATTTCTCGGTCACCCAGTCCGGCTCCTGATAGTCCGGCAGCGCCTTGAACTCCAGAATGGAGTCGCGCGGCACATAAGTGATCTTGCCTTCGGCCGGAAACGCCGCCGGTACCGGCGGGACCGTCGGCTCGGAGGCGAAAGCGTTGAGCGCCGGGACGGAGACGCTCAGCGCCAGTCCCGCGACCATGCTAATGCTGCGTAGGTTCCTCATTGTCTCCTCCCTCGTGTTCGGACGTTTTGTTTTGCTGCTGCTCGTCTTGTGCCTGGACGGCTGACTGCGGTGGACCTACCTCCCGTGGATCCGCCGTCGCACCCTGTTTTCAGCCAGCCTGCTTCAGCGCGGCCTTCTCGGCGCGCAATTCCTCGATCGAGCGGACGCTGCGCCGCGCGGCGCCCGCCCATTCGCGGGTCTTGACCCTGGATCTGGACAGCCGCTCTTTTGCCGCCGGAACCGCATGCGCAAATTGAGGCAGCCAGGCCGCCTGGGCGACGACCATTTCGTCGACCATCTGCCAGACCTCTTCCGGTGTCGACACCGCGCCGACCAGCGGGTCATGCAGCACGGCAAGCTTGAGCAGGTCGATGTCGCCGGATATGGCGGCATGCACCGACATGCGCTGGACATTGATCGAGGACATGCAGGTCGCGGCACATGCCTCCGGCAAGGTGATGCCGGCCGCCATGTTGATGCCGAAGCGGTCGACGAAGCCGGGCGATTCGACGATGGCGTCCTGCGGCAAATTGGTGATGACACCGTCATTCTTGACGTTGAAGTGGCCGCGATAGACGCGGTTGGTCTCCAGCGCCTCCAAGATGTGGCTGGCATGCTCGTTGGAGCGTTTTGACGGATCGATCGGCTTCGACGCCGCTTCGAGGAATTGCGGATATTCCGTCTCGAACCAGTTGCGGGTCTCGGTGGAATAACGGAGATAGCCGCCCGTCTCGCCATGGATCCAGTCGGACATGTCGATCCAGCGGGTGATCTCGTCCGGGCGCTTGCGGTACCAGGGAAGATACTCGGACAAATGGCCGTTGCTTTCGGTCGAATAGACGCCGAAGCGCTTCAACACGTCTATGCGCAGCTTTTCCTGCCTGGAATAGACCGGGTGAGCCTCGAAGGCGGCGACCAGCTCGTCCTTGCCGATTTCGCGCCCGTTCAGGCGCAACTCGATGAACCAGGTCTGGTGGTTTATGCCGGAACAGACATAGTCAAGCTCCCGAGGTGACTTCGCGCCCAGTACCTCGGCGATCTGCTCGGCGCCGTGCTGGACCCCGTGGCACAGCCCGACCGTGTCGACCTTGCCGTACTCGATCGCCGCCCAGGTGTTCATCGCCATCGGGTTGGCATAGTTGAGGAATTTCGCATCGGTCTCGGCGACATCGCGTATATCCTTGCAGAAATCGAGGATCACCGGGATGTTGCGCTGGCCATAGAGGATGCCGCCGGCGCAGATCGTGTCGCCGACGCATTGGTCGATGCCGTATTTCAAGGGGATCCTGATATCGTCGGCATAGGCTTCGAGGCCACCGACCCGCACACAGCTGATGACATAACGAGCGCCCTCGAGCGCCTTGCGGCGGTCTGTCGTCGCCGTCACCTTGGTCGGCAATTTGTTGGCCTCGACGATCCGGTCGAGGATCGCCTTGATCATCTGGAGATTGTGCTCGCTGACATCGGTCAGCGCGAATTCGATACCCTTGAATTCCGGCACGCACAATATGTCGGTGAACAGTTTCTTGGTGAAGCCGACGCTGCCGGCGCCGATAATAGCGATTTTGAAACTCATCACCTTCACCTCGATCCGATCGAATGCTAGGCAAGGAGCAACAAGGGAGGATATGGCCACACGCCAAGGCGCGCGTGCCAATCGAGCCGAATTCCGGCTTTTTTCCTCCCGCCCGCTCCTCGACTGCGGGTTCTTCACGTTCTTCGAGGATGGATTATGCGCTTATTCGCGAGCACGGCCAGAGAAGGATTATGCTTTCAAGGGTAATTTTGTGCTGCGGGATCTGATCGCCAACGGACAGTCGATGCGTACGATCTCGCTGCCGCGCGGTCGCCAGCGCCTGCATGCCATGCCGACGAGCACCGGCTACGAAGTGCGCGAAGGCGAAATCTATGATTGGGACGGGCGCAAGCGCGGCCAGACGCCATTCACCGTGCTCCAGCACACGATCAACGGAAGCGGCCGGCTTCGCTATGAGAACCGCAACTATCGCCTGCAGCAGAACGACACGCTGCTGGTGCTGGTGCCGCACAACCACCGCTACTGGCTGGCCAAGGACGAGCGCTGGGAATATTTCTGGATCTCGATGAATGGCGAGGAGGCGCTGCGCATCCACAAATCGATCCTCGACGTCTCGGGTCCGGTGTTCCGGCTGCAGCCGGAGACGATCGATCATCTCGCCGATTGCAGCCTGCGTCTCATCAACGGGGCCGCTGCGCCGGGGGCGGCTTCAGCGATCGCCTATGAGGCGGCGATGGCGCTCTACGACGATGTCTTCGGCTCGCACGCCTTTGCGGAGAAGCAGAGCGCCATGCAGCCGGTCATCGACCACATCAACGCCAATCTCGACAGGCCGCTGCCGGTAGCGGACCTCGTCCAGATCAGCGGCCTCAGCCGGGCGCACTTCTCGCGCTGCTTCGCCGAGAGCGAAGGCATCCCGCCCGCGGAGTTCGTACTGCAGCAGCGGCTGCAACGCGCCGCCAAGCTTTTGACCAAGGCTGACTTCCTGCCCGTGAAGGAAGTCGCCATCCTGTGCGGCTTCGAGGACGCGAACTATTTCTCGAAGGTCTTCCGCCGCTGTTACGGCATTAGCCCGGGCCAGTTCCGCACCACCGGCATGTATGCCAGCATGAGGGTTCCGGCCAGGCGCGACATCAGGGTGTCCGACGACGAGACCTGACCCCGTCGCCGTCCAGCGCAGCCTTGCATGACATGCACTACGCCGCTTGCCGGCTGCCGCCGTCCAGCCATTGGAGATCGGCAGGTGAAAGCGCGATGTCGAGGGCGCGCAAGCTGTCGTCCAGTTCGCCCAGCGTGCGCGGGCCGATCAACGGCACCGATGGGAAAGGCTGGTTGAGCACATAGGCGAGCGCAATATGGATCGGGCTCTTGCCCAGCCGCGCGGCAAGTTCGATCGCCCGGTCGCGGCGGCCGAAATTGCGCTCCGAGTACCAGACCCGCACCAGTTCTTCATTGTCGCGCCGGTCGCGCCCGGCGCGTTCGGTGAAGAAGCCGCGCCCTTGGCTCGACCAGGCGAAATTCGGCATCTGCCGGGCGGTCAGCCAGGCCTTCCAGTCATCGGTGGAGGAGGTCACGCAACCGGCCCAGATCGGCTCCAGCATTTCAGCCAGCGAGAAGTTGTTGGAGAGCGCGCCGGGCTTTTGCTTGCCGGTGCGCTCGGCATAGGCGATCGCCTCGTCCATGCGCTGCATCGTCCAGTTCGAGCCGCCGAACGGGCCACGGATGCGGCCTGCCTTGACCTCGCGGTCCATCGCATCGACGAATTCTCCGACGGGCACGTCCGGATTGTCGCGATGCATGAAATAGATATCGACATGGTCGGTCTGCAGACGGTCGAGCGACTGGACGAGCTGCTTGCCGATCACGTCGGGATAGCAAAGCGGCGAATGTGCCCCCTTGGCGATGACCACCGACTGCTCGCGAACGCCACGGTTCTTCAGCCATTGCCCAAGCAGCGTCTCGGTGTAGCCGCCGCCATAGACATAGCCGGTGTCGAACAGATTGCCGCCAGCCTCGAAGAAGGCATCGAGCAGGATCGAACCCGACGAGAAAGTGCGGAAATCCTCGAAACCGAGCGCCACGATCGAGGCCGGCTTCGACAGGCCCGGAATGGCGCGTTTGGCGATCGCCGTGCCGCCGGATCGCAAGGGCCGGTCGGCGATGGTGTTGGTGCGTCGCGAGGCCTTTTCGATCTCGTACTCCAACCCCACAGCCGCGCGCCATCTGTCGAGCACGCGCAAGGTGCCGAGGCTGTCGGCCCAGGCCATGCCCGGCCAGGCGAACTCCTGCCGGCCGGCAAGGATGGCGTCCCCGGCGGCGTCGACTTCGAAGGAATAGACGTGACGCTTTTCGTTCACGCTGATGGTTTCGCGCACGCCGTCCGCGCCGATCACATCGATCCGGCCGAGGCCGACATCGCGGTCGCCGCCGGCGAACCAGAAATCCGGCACTTCGATGCGGCCCCTGGTGCCGAAAATCCTGAGCACATTGTCCTGGTTGAGGGAGATGCTGCAGGAGACCTCGGCGACGATGCCGCCCGGGAAATGCAGCAGCGCGGAGGCCCATTCGTCGACGCCGGACTGGCCAAGGTGGGCAACGCCGGTCACCTTGTCCGGCTCCAGGAACGGCTTGCCGGCCGCGGCGCCGGCAATCAGCCGCGCCATCGAGACGGGATAGCCGCCGACGTCCAGGATGCCACCGCCGGCGAGGTCGTTGGCATAAAGCCGGTGCTGCGGCATGAAATCAGGCATGGCAAAACCGAAGCTCGACTTGATCATCCTGATCTCGCCGATGACGCCGGATTTGATCAGTTCCACCAGCTTCAGCGTCTGCGGGTGCAGCCGGTACATGAAGGCCTCGCCGAGAAAGGTGCCGGCCTTGCGCGCCGCATGCATCATGGCGTCGGCCTCGAAGGCGGTCAGCGCCAGCGGCTTTTCGCACAGCACATGCTTTCCCGCCTCCGCCGCCCGGATCGCCCATTGCGTGTGGCCCGGGTGCGGGACCGAAATGTAGATCGCGTCGATTTCCGCGTCAGTGAGCAATGCTTCGTAACCGTCGAGAATGCGGGCGCCGGGAAAATTCTCGGCCAGGCCCGGCTTGCCCGGATCGCGCGCACCGATGGCGACCAGCTTTCCGTTGCGCGAGCCGGCGACGCCGCCGGCGAAGGCCTTGGCGATGCTGCCCGGGCCGAGAATACCCCAGCGGATGGGCGTGGTTGCAGTCATTGTCATTCTCCTTGCGGGATGGGAAAGGGCAGCCGATCAGCGCAGCCGCAGCCCTTTTTCGTCGAACAGGTAGGATTTGCGGATGGATACGGTGATCTCCGATGTTTCGGGGACCTTGGCCGCGTCGCGCTGGATCACCACGTCCTCGCCATTGGCCGTTCTGGCGTAGAGAAAGCTCGTGCCGCCCAGGTGCTCGACCACATCGATGGTGACGGCAAGATCGGCGTCGCCTTCTCCGGCGCTGCCAAAATGTTCGGGCCGCACGCCAACGATGACCTTGCTGCCGATTTCGGACGCGGCGCCCGTCAGCGGCTGCGTGATGCGGGTCTTCTCCTGGCCAGCGAGTTCCACCACGACGCCGCGCGCATCGCAGCCGACGACGCGGCCCTTGATGAAATTCATCTTCGGCGAGCCGACGAAACCGGCCACGAACTGATTGTCGGGATTGTCATAAAGATCGAGCGGGCGGCCGATCTGCTCGACATGGCCGCCGCGCAGCACGACGATCCGGTCGGCGAGCGTCATCGCCTCGGTCTGGTCGTGCGTGACATAGACCATGGTGGTGCCGAGCTCCTTGTGCAGGCGCGAGATCTCGACCCGCATCTGGACGCGCAGTTCGGCGTCGAGGTTGGACAGCGGCTCGTCGAACAGGAACACCTGCGGCTCGCGCACGATGGCGCGGCCGATGGCAACGCGCTGGCGCTGGCCGCCGGAGAGTTTCTTCGGACGGCGCTCCATCAATTCGCTGATGCGCAGGATCTCGGCCGCCCGTTTCACCCTGCGGTCGGTGTCGGCCTTCGGATTGCCGGTCATACGCAGGCCGAAGGAGAGATTCTGCTCCACGTTCATATGCGGATAGAGCGCGTAGGACTGGAACACCATGGCGATGCCGCGGTCGGCCGGCTCGACATCGTTGACCACCTTGCCGCCGATGGCGATCTCGCCATCGCTGATATCCTCCAGCCCGGCGATCATCCTGAGCAGGGTGGACTTGCCGCAGCCAGACGGGCCGACGAAGACGACGAACTCGCCATCCCTGATGTCGATGTTGGCGCCATGGACGACCTCGAAAACGCCGAAGCGCTTGACGACATTCGTGAGCGTGACGGTTGCCATGCCTACCCTTACTTGACCGCGCCGGCGGCGATGCCGGCAATGAAATGGCGTTGCAGCAGCACGAACACGATCAGCATCGGCACCGTCAGCATTACCGCGCCCGCCATGATGCCGCCCCACGACACTTTGGTGAGGCCGATCAGCGTGCCGAGCGCCACCGGTGCGGTCATCGCGCCGGGCTGGCTGTTGATCAAAAGCGGCCAGAGATAATTGTTCCAGGACGCCAGGAACAGGATGATGCAAAGGGCGGCCAGCATCGGCCGCGCCAGCGGCAGCGCGATGAAGACGAAGATGCGCCACTCCTTCACGCCTTCGACGCGGGCGGCATCGAACAGGTCATCGGGCATCATGGAAAAGCTCTGGCGCATGAACAGCACGCCCAGCGAATTGAACAGCGGCGGCACGATCAGCGCCACCCAGGTGTTCGCGAGCTTGAAATCGCGCGCCACCATGATGAATTGCGGGATCAGCACCACCGCATAGGGAAGCGTGATGGTGCCCAGGATGATGGCGACGACCAAGCCCTTGCCGACGAACCGGTAACGCGCCAGCGCCCAGCCGGCCATCGACGTCAGCAGCACCGACAGAAAAGTGTAGGTGACCGCCACCGAGACGGAGATGAAAATCGCGCCGACAAAGTCGGTGTCGCGCTGCAGGTTGTTGAAATTGTCCACGAAATTGCCGTGCGGCAGCAACTCGATGCCGGGGCTGAAGATGCCGTTGTCCGGCATGGTCGAGAACACGACCATCATCCACAGCGGAAACAGCCAGATCAGCGCCAGTGGCGTGAGGAAAAGATGCAGCAAAAGGCTGCGCTTCAGCCTGGCCGAGGCGAGCGAGCTCATTTCGGTTCCCTCGTCAGCCACAGTTGCACCAGGGTGATGGCGATCGCCAACCCCGCCATCGTGTAGGCGACGGCCGAGGCGTAGCCGAAATTAAGCGACCGGAAGCCCTGGCGATAGAGCAGCAGGCCGAGCGTCTCGGTGCCGCCGCCCGGCCCGCCGCGTTCGGTGATCAGGAACGGCTCGGTGAACAGCTGCATGGTGCCGATGATTGACAGCACGGTGCAGAACACGATGACCGGCTTCAACAGCGGCAAGGTGATGAAGAAGAACTGCTTGAGCTTGCTGACCCGGTCGAGCGTCGCCGCCTCGTAGACATCCTCGGGAATGGACTGCATGCCGGCCAGAAGGATGATGGCGTTGTAGCCGGCCCAGCGCCAGGTGACCGCGATCATGATCAGCGCCATGGCCGGCGTGACATTGGAGAACCAGTCGATCTTTGGCAGCCCGACGCTGTTCAGGAGCTTGTTGATGATGCCGAAATCGAGGTTGAACATCAGCCGGAACACCGCGGAGTAGGCGACCTCGCCGACCACCACGGGAGCGAAGAAGGCGAAGCGGTAAAGTCCCCTCGCCTTCAGGAGCGGCGAATTCAAAAGCACGGCCATTACCATGGCCAGCGCGATCATCACCGGCACCTGGATGACGAGGATGAGCAGCGTGTTCTTCAAGGCATTGAAGAAGGCCGGATCGCCGATCAGCCGGCCCCAGTTGAAGCCGGGCGCAAAGCGCCAGGGCACGGTGCGCGTCGCCTGGAACGAGATCAGGAACGAAGAGATGATCGGCCATACCCAGAAGACGGAGAAGATCAGCAAATAGGGCGCGAGGAAACGATAGGCCGTGGCGTTGCGGTTGCGCATCGTGCTCCTCCTTCTCTCGTCGGCGTTTCAAGCTGTGGTCCCGCGCGCAGCGGCAACCGGTTGGTCGGGACATGCGACATTTCACACGTCCCGCGAGGAAGCCCCGCGGGCCGCGGTCGGGTCCGGGCGGCGCATGCCTGCCCGGACCCCGTCTGGGAGGTTATGACTTGACCGGCAGCCCGGTCGCCGCCGCGATCTGGCCGGCGGCATCGTCGAGTGCCGCCTTGGCATCGGGATAGCCGCCGGCGAGATATTTGGTCTGCACCGCGCGCATGATGATTTCGGCATCGCTCTGGAACTGCGTGCCGCGGCTGGGGACGATCTTGGGCAGGGTGGCGAGGATGTCCTTCCACACCGCCTGGCCGCCCCAATAGGGCAGGCCTTCAGACACGTAGGGGTCGTTCAGCGCCGACACCAGCGAGGGAACGAGGCCGAACTCCTTCAGCATGGTGATCTGGCCCTCATTGGTTTCGAGCGTGTATTTCAGGTACTCGTAAGCCGCTTCCTTGTTCTTCGACCCCGAAGTGATGGCCAGCGACGACCCGCCGAGATTGGCGGCGCGTGGCCCGTCGGCGGTAAGGCTCGGCATCAGGTAGACGCCCCATTTGCCGTTTTCGCCGGCCGATTCGGTGCGGATGGTGCCTTCATACCAACCGCCATAGACCTGGGTGGCGACGGTGCCGGCGGTGTTGTTGGTGATCTTGGTGCCCCAGTCGGCCGAGGAGATGACGCCGGCGTCCTTCATCTCCTTGATCTTGGCCAGCGTATCGATGCATTTCGGCTGGTTCACCGTGATCGACTGGCCATCCTCGGAGAAATAGCCGCAGCCCTGTTCATTGGAGATCATGCGGAAGAATTCGGTGTCGCCGTTGAAGTCGGCGTTGGTCATCGTGACGCCGGGATTGGCGGCCTGGATCTTCTTGCCGGCGGCAATGAAATCGTCCCAGGTCTTGATCGACGCCGGATCGACGCCGGCCTTTTCGTAGAAGTCGCGGCGGTAGAAGGCGGCGACCGGGCCGGAATCCCACGGCATTGCATAGGCCTTGTCGCCGACTTCGAGCTCGGTGCGCTTGAAATCGGGGAATTTCGCCTGGTCCTCTGCGCTGTAGCCCAGCGTGTGCAGGTCGACAAAGCAATCGGGAAATTGGCTCCAGTAATTCTCGGCCTCGCCGTTCTCGATGGTGACGACATCAGGCAGGCCGACGCCACCGGCGGCGCATCCGGCGATCGATTTGTCATAGGTCGGCTGGTTGCCGAGATCCTGGACGGTGACCTTGATGTCAGGATGCAGCTTGTTGAACCCGGCAATCGTCGCCTTCAGCGACGAGGCGGCGATGTTCCAGCTCCAGATGGTGATTTCGCCCGATTGCGCGAAGGCCGGGGCTGAACCCAAGGCAAGCGCGAGCGCGGCGCAGGACAGTGTGATGCGCATTGAAATCCTCCCATTTCATTTGCTCTCTCTGCGAGCCGGGCTAGACTATGCGGCGCGGAAGGCTTGTCCCCGACAAAGGGAATACGAAATTGGCGGAAAGTAAGATGCCGGACCGGCCGTTTTACCAGCCTGGCGCCAGCAGCGTGGAAGGAATGCCGCTGCTGTTGCAGATGTTCCACACCGCTCCCCTGGTGATGCTCAAGCCGCATTGGCATGCGCAGGTCGAGGTGAACTTCATCGTGCGCGGCAGCGTGCATTACCGCATGAACGACCACGAAATCTCGCTTTCGGCCGGTGAGATGTGTCTGTTCTGGGGCGGACTGCCGCACCAGATGGACGATTTGAGCGACGACGCCATCTATGCCGGCGCGCATCTGCCGCTGGTGCATTTCTTCCGGCTGCATCTGCCGGCTGACATACGTCACCGGCTGATGACGGGTGCCACGCTGGTGACCAGCGCCACCGATCAGTCCGACAACGATAATTTCGACCGATGGAACCGCTACGCCCGCTCCGGCGACCCGGCCAAGGCCGAGCACGCCGTCAACGAACTGTTGCTGCGGCTCGAGCGGGTGCGGTTCGAGCCCTACAGGCTGGTGCCGGAAAACGCGGCTGGACAGGAAGCGGGCAGTCCGTTCGACCAGCAGTCGTCGCGCAATGTCGGGCGCATGTGCGATTTCATCGCCGAGAATTTCCTCTACGACATCGATTGCATGAACATAGCGGCGGCCGCCGACCTCCATCCCAAGTACGCCATGAGCATCTTCAAGAAATCGACCGGCATGACACTCAACGAATATGTCAACCTGTTGCGGCTGAGCTATGCGCAGGCGCTGCTCATGCACCAGGATGCCAATGTGCTCAGGGTCGCGATGGATTCGGGCTTCGGTTCGCTCAGCGCCTTCAACAAGTCGTTCCGGAAGCTCGCCGGCATGACACCTACGGATTTTCGCAAGGGATTGGCGGGCGCCAGATAGCGGCGGCGTGGCGCGGAAACCAGCGCATCGGGCGGCACTTCTTTTCCTGCCGGAAATCCACATCTGGGCGCTGGACAGGCCGGATTCCCATGCTATAACCCACGCGCTTTCAAGGGACGCCCACGGCGCTTCCATGAAATCCGGAGCGCGAGTTTTCGTTAGCCGGAACAGGCCCAGATAGCTCAGTTGGTAGAGCAGCGGACTGAAAATCCGCGTGTCGGTGGTTCGAATCCGCCTCTGGGCACCATTTCCCCCTAAGCCGCTGATTTTCCTGAAGCGTTATTTTCCAAGGGTTTGACCCACCTCGACTGTCATACACGCTGTGATACAGTCGAGGAATGGACGACATGCGCAAGATACCAAACACAATCATCCGAAATGGCATCTACTATGTTCATGTCCGCGTGCCGAAAGACCTCATAGAGAGTTAGCCGCCCTGCTTGGGGCAAGAGTTGTCGAAGGTGACGATGGCCCAGCGGTTCTGGCGCAAGGCCAACTTCCGCATCCATCCGGTCCTCTCCCCGAACTTGGCGCGGCACCAGGCGCCGTCGGTCGCCGTCATGCACAGTTCGGTCGTGACGCAGGTTTGCGACGGAACCACGCCGACCACCTCAGCGTCGTCGCGCGCCTCGGCGCGGACGTTCAGGTTAACCAGGACCTGGACGCTGGCGCCTTCCGGCGCGGGAGGCGCGGCCTGTGCCGCATCCGCGCACTTGCTGGTGAAGCCCGAATAGAAGCAGCCCCCGGCCCGCTTGGCAGTCTTGAGCATGGCCGCCGTTCCGGCAACACCGACCTTCTCGAAGATCAGGGGAGCGCCCGATACGCTGGTGCCGCTGATCCGCCGCTGGTTGCCGCCAAGACGGGCGATCACCGCTCCGGCCGCATCGAACAGGGCCATCTGACCCTCGCTCACGCCCCAGGAACTGACCAGAGCGGCATCGCCGCGGCAGCCCAGCCCCTTAATGGCGAAGCGGCCGTTCGCATCGGCTGTCGACCCCAGCGCCATGTGGCAAGTTGAGGGAAGGTTGGAATAGCGCGCATCAACGAGCTGCCAGGTGCCGCTGAATGCCTGAACGAACTGGTCCACGGACTGCGCCCGTACCACCGTGGCCGGGAACGACATGCCCGCCACGGCCAGAACGACGGTCAAAAATCTCGCAACCTTCATGATGCCCTCTCCGCTGCGCAAAAGTCGAAAATTAGGGAGCTAGCGACTTCCTCAGGGCTCGCCCGCCGAAACCTCGGCCTGGCCGACGACCCTGCCGTCCTGCCGGAGAACAACCCTGATGGAGATGTGGTCGCCCTTGGCGAGAGACAGCGCAGTCCTGGCTATGTCCTGGGATTGGCCGGCGGAGAGCCTCAGTGTGCGGTTCTGGCGCGTGGTCATCGTGCCCGAGCCGCCCGTCCGGTCGATCTCAACCGAGCCCTCGATCTCCACAACGCCAAGGCCGACGGCCGATGCAGTGATCTGGACCCCGGCGCCCGTGGGCACGATGGCGATGGAGGGGACCGCGACGGCGCCTCCGTGCTGCGCCACCGCGCCGCCTGCACCGCAGGCGGCGGCAAGACCCACGACGAGTGCAGCCGCGCCGCGCATCGCTAGAAACCGGTCTGGGTGATCGAAACTGTTCCCGGCGCCGTCGAGAACACCTGCATGCCTGTCACGCCGACCGGGCTAAGATTGTTGCCGTTCTGCGTGATGGTCACGGCGGTGTTGGCCGCCACGGACGTGGAGAAGGTGTTGCCGTTGCCGTTCTGAACTATCTCGCCGCTGCCACCAGAACCCACGGTGAGTGAGTTGGCATTGCCGCTGCCGTTCTGCACGATCAGACCGGTTGCGCCACCGCCTACGGTCAGCGATGCATCGTTGCCATCGCCGAGCTGCAGGACGGCGCCAAGGGAATCGGCTCCAAATGCGCTCAACTGAGCCGAATTGCCCAACGTCCCGCCAGCCGAATTGTCCTGGAGAAGAAACAACTGACCACCATCGCCTTCGATGGTCAGCGTTGCGGTGTTGCCCTGGCCTGTCTGAAGCGCGGACGGCGCAGTCGCCTGGTCCATCCGGTACAGGTCGCCGACAGCAAGCGTGCCGCCGAGCGCGTTATCGATCATCTGCTGCGTCGGGCCGGCGACAAGCGAACCGGTGGCGCGCGACTGGTCTGACGACAGGACGTTTCCCTCGAGCGCGCCAGGAGGGCTGGTCTGGATGATCTTCAGGACGTTATTGTCGCCAGCAAAGGCCGGAGAGGAACATAAGACGAGAGCGCTCGCCAGAACAGCCGTAGATTTGCGCATGATGCGAACAAGCTCCCTGTGTTGCGTCACCAGGATGTCTGCGAGACGCCGACCGTATTGCCGTTTCCGGACTGTGAAAATCCCACGACGTTATTTCTTCCGGCTTGGGTGACGGCTGCCTGATTTGCCATGCCCGAGATCGAGGCTGTAAGCCGGTTGCCGCTGCCCTCCTGCGCGAAAGCGAAGAGATTGTAGCTGCCGGTTACGCTGGCGATGATGTGGTTGTCGAATCCGCTCTGTGTGATCGAACCGGGCGTGAGGCCAGCCGAGAGGATCGCTCCGATGAAGGACGGGCCAAGCGGGCCGCCGTTGAAATCGCTCTCGATGTTGACGTCGATCACGTTCGCCGCGCCGAGACCGTGGTGGGCCTGAAGAACGGACACCGCATTGAGGCTGCCGCTCACGTCGAGCATGAGCGAATTGGACAACCCGTGCTGGGCCAGGATAACCAGTTCGTTGCCGGCCTGGGCAGGCGCCGACGCCAAGACGACGCCCGCAACAAAGACAGAATGCAGATTCATTGTTACAGTCCCCTCGTAATGTGGGGAGATCATCGCAAGTGCTGCCTAATATCCGGGCCTCGGGATCGATCAAAGTTGAAGCAACGTCGCTTTCTCCGGTCCGACCGAAGACAAGGTCATTGCTGGAGCACGACGGCGCTCTGCCAGAACCAGCCTGAGGCGCCACGCCACCGAACTGGTTGCTGTCGCCGTGCACCGACGCCAGGAGGGTAAGCGCCGCGCCGCCCTTTGCGTTGGAGAACGGATTGAGAGGGTCCATGAGCATCGTCAACGCACCGGCGCTATCGAGGCCACATAGTCACGTTGCCGGGCCGCCTTCGGAGTCGCGGCAGGGTTTGGCGCCGTCGCCGCGCCGGCGACCGCAGGCGAAGCCTCGGGAACGGCCACGCCCGGCTCAAGCGAGCCGACGGTTTCGTCCGGCGCTGCGGGAGGCGGAGCCACGGGAACGGGCGCGCCCGGCGGCGGAGCCGCCAGGGCCGGAGTCGTGCGTCGCGGCGCAGCCGCCGCGCGCGGCCATGCGGCTGTCGTCTCGACGACGTCCGCGGCGTTGCGTGTCTTGGGCGGCGGCACGATTTCAGCGGCCGCGGTCAGCTTGGTGCCATACTTCTCGTTGCGGTAGTCGGCTATCAGCTCGCGTCCTGCATCCCGGTCCTCGAACGACCAGACACCGAGTTCGGCGCCCTCGATGATCATACCCATCACCGCCTTCTCGATGGCCTGCTGCACGGCGATCTGCTTGGGCTCGTTCTGGGTGACGCCCGCCTCAGCCTCGAGGATCTTGTCCAGGGCGACATAGCGGAATGCACCGCCCTGCAGCGCGTAGGAGGCGATCATCTTGTGAACCGCCACGCTGGACAGCACCTCTCCCGTGTTCGTCGAAACAGCCCGCAATGTGACGGTCACAGTGTCCTGCTGCCACTTCACATCGCCGCCGATGCCCAGGTAGCGCGCGCCGATGCCGCCCGTCATGGTGTTGGTGTCGTAACCGGTGATTCCGCCCTGGAGGATGATGCCCGCGTGATCGAGCGGCGGCAGGACCCGCGCGTCGATACGCTGCTCGTTGCGGTAGAGCCGCCGCATCTCGGTGACGATCTGCCGTTCCTTGAGCAGGTCGTCAAGGCGGGCACGGTCGAGCACAGTGAACCAGCGCTTCTCGCCAGCATCCTGCAAGGCCTTGATCAGCATGGGCGCACCGCCCTGGGTGACAGCCCGCGACAGGGTCTGGACGTTCTCGCGTTCCTTGTACTGGCCGGTGAGATCGGGGAAATCGTAGACGGCGACGGTAATTCGCTTCGAGGGGGCCGGGATGGTGCGCAGGCTGTGGCTCTGCTTCGTCACAGGCGTATAAACAGGCTGCAGAACGCCTTCGGTCGGCACCGCTTGGCATCCGCCAAGCACTGACACGAGTGCGCCTACGACGGCGACCCTTGCGATCTTTGTCCCAAAGCGCCGGCTTTTCGGCATGTCGCCCTCCCGTGAGGCCGCTGCCCGCACTCGCACTGATCCATCCCGCATCGAAATCAATTGAGCCCCGGGCTGAGCGACGTGCTCGACGTCAGGTCGCCGCTCAGGGCGCCGGTGTTCAATCCGCCGGACAGAGCGTTGCCCGACTCCAGGCCACCAGCGCCCTGCATGAGGGAATTCACGGTGTTGTTTGTCGCGACCAGCAGGGGCACCACGATCTCGGTGACGCCGGTCGGGTCAGTGATGATCAGCCGGATCGAATCGACGGTCCGCTCGAAGGTGACGGTCGTCTCACCGAAACGGACCGTACCCGAGTCCTGGGGATTGTCACCGAAGATCGCCTCGGTAACCTGATTCGCGAGCCCCGAAAGCAGGCGGCTCTGGAGCTGGCGGATGAAGAGGTCCGCGTCGGTGGAGCCCGGATCGCTCGGATCCGTCGAATCCGTGCCCGGGCCTGGCGTGCGGGCCGTGGCCGTACGCTGGGCGTTGGCGAGGCCGAGCAGGTGAGACGAATTCAGCGGGCTGCCGCCGAAGGAGGGGTTGACCGGAGTGTAAACCATATCCTGAGCGACCGAACCGCCCGCGGCAGCCAGAACAACGCCAGCGGTCAGAAGCGCCGCACAAGCAGTCTTCATCATCTCATCTCCCCCAACACCTTGCGAATGAAAACCGCCATAACGGCGTTTCTTGCAAACACTTCCAGGCACCGTTTCCGCCACCCTGCCGCTTTTCCCCAACGTACATGGCAGGATCGCTATTTGCGCCTGCGCCCGGCCTCACTGCGCTTTTACGGGACGTGCTGGCGGGGCGGCCTGGCAACCCTACTGCGAGACGCCGATGCTGTTTGAGCTGCCGATCTGGCTGAACGATGCATAGTTGCTGTTCCCCGCCTGGACGATCGCGACCTCGTTGCCGGTTCCCATGACCGACCCGTCGATCGTGTTGCCGCCGCCGATCTGGGCGAAGGCGAACTCGTTCAGATTGCCGACGACGTCATAGGTCAGGCTGTTGCCCGACAGCGCCGAGGACGAGTCCTGAAGCGCCCTGCCCGCCACGAGTTGACCGCCAGACGTGCTGACCAGCAATCCCGCGGCGCCGGTCAGGCTGCCACTGCCGTTCGAGTCCCCCTGGAAGGTCATGCTGACCGTATTGAAGCTGCCGTTCTGGTCGATCGCTACATCGTTCTGGTCGCCGAAGATGTCGACAGAGCCGGTATTCACGTCTCCTGTCTGACTCAGCGTGACCTCGTTGGCATTGCCGTTCGCCAGCGCCACCGCGTCGTTGAAGGTGCCGTCCTGATCGACGTCGAACTGGTTGCCGTCCCCGTAGATCTCGATGAGCGCGCTGTTGATGGCGCCGTCCTGGGCGAGCGTTGCGCCGTTGAGGTTTCCGGTGACGACCATCCCGCCCGTATTGCTGCCCTCCTGGTCGACCGCCACGTCGTTCTGGTCGCCCTGGATGTCGACTGTCGCTTCGTTGGAGCCGGCCGCGCCGAGTTGATCGACGACAAGGTTGTTGCTGTTTCCATCGACGCGGATCCCGGCTTCATTACCGAAGGAGGAGATGGCTTCCTGGTCGAGCGAAACGACGTTGAGGTTTCCGGTGACGAACACCTCGCCCGTATTGCTGCCGTCCTGGTCCACCGCCACGGCGTTCTCGTCGCCGAGAATGTCGACGGTCCCGTAGTTGCTGCCGATCACGCCCAGCTGGTCGAGCGAAATCGTGTTGGCGTTCCCGTCGACGTCGATCTCGCCGACATTGCCGAACGAAGCGAGGCTGTCCTGGTTCAGGACCACCGCATTGTCGTCGCTGCTGCCGGCGGTCCGGGATCCGATCAGGACCTCGCCGAGATTGGCGATTCCGATCTGGCTCAGTGTAAGTTCGTTGGAGTTGCCGTTCGCAAACGCCAGCGCCTCGTTTGCCTCGCCAATCTGGGCAATGCCGAACTGGTTGCTGTCTCCGCGGATCTCGAGTTCGGCGCTGTTGACGTCGCCTTCCTGCGATACCGCGACCTGATTGGCATTTCCGTCCACAGTGCCGACGATCCGGTTACCCAGCCCGTCCTGGACGAAGCCGAACAGGTTGCCGTCGCCGGTCGCGACATAGCTCAGGTCGTTGCCTTCCCCGGTCTGGCGAATGCGCGACTGGGAGATCCCCACGCCCAGCGCCACCCCGGTGAAGACGCCGGACGTCACCCCGTTGCCGGCACCCGAGAAGGTCAGCCTCGCGGTGTTGTCCAGGGTGCCGGTGTTGGTCTGGCTCAGCTCGCGAATCTGGTTGCCATTGCCGCCGCCCTGGGTCACCGACGCGACGTTCGTGCCGCCGCTCGAGGCGCTGTTGATCTGCGTCGCCGTGTAGACGAGCTGGGAATTGCCAGTCTGGTTGACGGTCAGCTGGTTGCCGAAGCCGGTCTGGTGCGCGCCACTGCCGTCATTGCGCGGGCCGCTGCTGGTGTTGCCCACGCGCGAAGACTGGCCGGTCTGGGCGATGGTGACGTCGTTGGAACCGTCCGCGGCGCCGCCGGTGAAGGTCTGCCGCAAGTTGGAGACGCGTGCCGACCAGCCGCCGTTCTGGGTGATCGTTGCGTTGTTGGAAGAGGTCGTCGCAGACGTGCCGCCATTCTGCTGCACCTCGAAGACGGCCTGGTTGGCACCCGTCTGATCGATTCGCAGATAGTTGGAGTTTCCGATCTGGTCGATGCCAAGACCCGCCTGGTCGCCCGGCGCTCCTGCCCGGTTGATCTGGTTGCGCGGCGGGCTGTTCACGTTCGAGTCATGCGTCTGGTTGATGATCAGCTCGTTGTCGGTGCCGTCCTGCCGGATTCGCTGCGTCGTGTGTCCGGCTCTGTTGCCGACGGCTGAACCGTTCGACTGGCCCTGGACGATGGAGGCCGAGTTACCGTCGCCGATCTGGTCGATATAGGCCTCGTTCTCGCCTGCGAGTGCCGCCCCCATGAGAAGTCCGACCGCCGTGGTGGTCGCAAGTGTCAGCTTGAATGTCATCGTGTAACCCCTGTCACGCGGTTGAATGTTGCTCGAAGACGGCGGCCGGGCGGCTTCCCGCCCGGCCGATAGTGCTTACTGCGAGACTGAGAGGCTGTTCGAGCCGCCACCGTTCTGGGTGAACGACGTCACGTTGTTCGACCCGTTCTGCAACACGGCGACCTGGTTTCCATCGGATGCGCCGGCGTTGCCGACGAGGCCGGTGATGGAGTTGCCGCCACCGATCTGAGCAAAGGCGAACTGGTTCAGATTGCCGATGGCCTCATAGGTCAGGCTGTTCCCCGTCAGGGCCGAGGACGAGTCCTGAAGAGCCCTGCCCGCCACGAGGAGGCCGCCCGAACTGCCGGCCAGAGCTCCCGCAACGCCAGTCAAGCCGTTGGCGCCGTTCGTGTCACCCTGGAAGGTGATGAGGGCCGTGTTGAAGCTGCCAATCTGGCTGATCAGCGCTTCGTTGCCATTGCCGGTCGCCAGAGCCAGCGCATCGTTCAACGTGCCGGACTGGACCACGGCCAGCTCGTTGCTGTCTCCGAGGATCTCGATCTGCCCGTTGTTGAAGTCGGCGGTCTGGTCGAGCGATGCGGTGTTGAGGTTTCCGACCACCGACACCAAGCCCTCGTTCCTGCCGACCTGGTCGACCGTCACCTGGTTCGTGTCGCCGAAGACGTCGACGAGCACGTTGTTGCCGTAATCGAGACTGGTCACGCCGAGCTGGTCGACGGAAATCGTGTTGGTGTTTCCATCGACGAGAATCTCGGCTTGATTGCCGAGCGAGGCGCCGCTGTCCTGGTTCAGAGCCACGACATTGTCGTCGCTGCCGCCGTTCCGGTCGCCGATCAGGATCTGGCCGATATTGGTGCCTCCTGTCTGGCTCATCGTGACGTCGTTGGCGTTGCCGGTCGCCCGCGCCGTCGCCTCGTTGTAATCGCCGGACTGGTCACCGTCGAACTCGTTGTCGTGCCCGATGATCTCGAGCAGCGCGCTGTTGACGGCTCCGTCCTGGTCCAGCGTTGCGTCGTTGGCGTTTCCTACGACGTACACGTCGCCCTGATTGCTGCCGTTCTGGTCGACAGCCACGTCGTTGTCGTCGCCCTGGATGTCGACGCCCGCATCATTGTAGCCGGTCGCGCCGAGCTGATCGACCGACACCGTGTTGCCGTTTCCGTCGACCAGGATCTCGGCGTCATTGCCGAACGAGGAGCCGGTGTCCTGGTTCAGGACCACCAGGTTCTCGTCGCTGGCGCCGTCCCGGTCTCCGATCGCGATCCGACCGATATTCGCGTCGCCCGTCTGGCCCACCGCGAACTCGTTGGCGTTGCCGGTCGCCCGAGCCACCGCGTCGTTCCCCGAGCCGGACTGGTCGATGCCGAACTGGTTGCCGTCACCGAGAATGTCGAGCAGCAGGCTGTTGCCGTTGCCTTCCTGCTTGATCAGGCCCTGCGTCACCGAGGACGAGGTGGTGACGAAGGTGCCGAAGCCGGTCGTGCCGTTCGAGTTGCCGACCTGCGACGCGTCCGCGGTGTTGCCATCGCCGACCTGCGATCCGTCGATCGCGTTGCCGTCGCCGTCCTGGCTCATGGCCGTCGCATTGCCCTGACCGTCCTGGACCGAGGCGCCGATGCGGTTGCCTGCCCCGGTCTGACTCAGGTTGGCGTCGTTGCCGCCGCCGGTCTGCGTGACTCCGCCGCTGACGGAGTCAGCGTTGCCGGTGCCGATGATGTTGCCGCCGGCGCCTTCGCTGGTCTGGGTGATCGCCACAGTGTTGGCAGCACCCGAGACATGCGTCTGTGCGATGCCGGTGACGGTGGAGAGCCCATCCACCGGCTCGCCCGAAGCGGTCTGCTGGGTGACGGTCGCGCTGTTGAGCGTCCCCGAGCCGCTTGCGCTGCCCTGGTTGATCTGGTTGACGCGGTTGCCGTCGGAAAGCTGGTCGATGACCAGCACATTGCCGTCGCCGGTCTGGTCGAGGCCGGTGCCGCGGGTACCCACCTGGTTGCGGTTGCCGGCCTGCCCGACGTCGAGGCTGTTGCCCGAGCCGTTCTGGCTGGCCGCGTCGGTCGCGGTGCCGACTTCGTTCTCGTCGCCGGGACCCTGCACCACCATGCCGGTGTTGCCGCCGCCCGTCTGCGAGACGTTAGCGAAGTTGTCGTCGGCCCAGGCCGGCGCAGACACCAGCGCCATCGCCGTCGCGGCCAGAAGTGTCGAAGCGAAACGTTTGGATGAGAGTAGTGCGGTCTTCTTCATTTTGGTTATCCCCAACTAGAGGTTTGAGAGATATCGATGCCGGTCGCGCCCGGATGCCGGAAGCCGGATTGGAGCGCGGGGACACCGTCAATTTGTTGAACCTTGGCGTCTGCAACGTGTCCTAAGCCGCGCACACTGCTTGCGGCTTCAAACTGAATAGACGCACCATGCTTCTGCAAATGGACGCCGGAGCAGGCGAACCTGGCTCCGGCGTCATAAGACCTCTACGGCTTGGCAACTGCCGCCATAGCGGCGCGCGCCTGCTCGACCAGATCGACGCCGATCTTTTCGCTGTACTCTTTCACGACAGGCGCAACGCGTTCGGTCATGGCTGCGAGCGCTTCAGGCGTGGGTTGGGAAATCTCGAAGCCCTTCGCCGCGAGCTCCGCCTCCAATTTCCCTGCCTCCTTGCGAGAAAGATCCCGTTGGAAGGCTGCCGATTCCTTCGCAGCTTCCATGACGGCTGCCTTGTCCTCCTCGGAGAGGCTGCCAAACCATTTCTGGCTCGCGAGAAGAACAAACGGCGTATAGACATGGCCCGTCTTGGTCAGATACTTCTGCACCTCATAGAACCTTGCGGTGTAGATAAGAGCGTACGGCGTCTCCTGGGCATCGACGGCGCCATTTTCGAGCGCGCTGTACAGCTCAGGCCAAGGAAGCGGCGTCGGATTGGTTCCCAAAGCCGTCCAGGTCGCAATGAACAACGGGTTGGGTATGACGCGGATGTTGATCCCTGCCATATCGTCCACCGTTTTGACGGGACGAACCTTGTTGGTCATGTGGCGGAAGCCGTTGTCCCACCACGCCAGACCGACGATGCCGGTCTTTTCCTTCAGTTGTGCAAACAGCTGCTCGCCGACCGCGCCGTCCATGACGGCATCGACCGCGGCGAAGTCCTTGTAGAAAAACGGAAGATCGTAGATCATGAATTGCGGAACGACGCCGACCAGGTTGGGCGTGGGGCCAACCATGATATCGATGAAGCCGGCCTGAACCGACGCCTGCATCTCGGGCTCGCTGCCGAGCACGCCATTTCCGAACGTGTCGATCTTGATGCGCCCGCCCGTCTTCTCTTCCACCAGCTTCGCAAAATAGCGCGAAGCCTGTCCGACCGGATGGTCTTCCGTAGGCACGTAGCCCAGGCGCGGGTTCTGAGCCATGGCCGGAGCGGCGGCCAAGATCCCTCCCAGCAGCGCCGCAGTCAGAAACAATACTTTCTTCATAGTTCAACCTCCCAAGAATTGGTTCAAAGGAACCAGAATGCAGGAACTGCAACCACTAAGGAACAGGACCGGCGGTACGAGAATGGCCTATTCGGCCAAGACTAACGATATGGCGTCCCTGGCTGCTGAAGCGGACGGTACGCCGCTTCTGCTACGGCGCCGACGAGCCTCCGACGGGCGGTGTGATCAATTCTACGGCCACGATGAACGCGCCCCCGCGAATACACCCCGGCCGATGCTCCCCCGCGCCAAAGTCAGGTCAGACCAACGGCCCGCCCTCACGATGAGGACGGGCCACCGGCAACATCAATCAAGCCATCCCTTGCCCGAGATCGGGGGCATCGGTGGGTTGGGCTGGCTGGCAGTCGGCGGCCAGTTATGCGTACCGGTCGGGAAGGGATTGATGGCAATCCGCGTGTCACTCCCCGGACAATAGTTCGCCGCCGAGTGCCACCGGCCGGCCGGGACATAGACAATGTCGCCGGCCTCCGAGACGAAGCCCGGCAGGCCTTCGAGGTTGTATTGGATCTGACCTTCCATGATGAACCAGAATTCACCATAGTTGATGTGCCTGTGTCCGAGCGCCGTGGGGGACTGCATATTGCAGTTGAACGCCTGGCCGCGGATGGCGTTAACGAACAAGCCAGGGGCGGTTACGAATGCGCCGCCCGAGGGCGAAGCAAGGAAATCCCTGAAAGTAGAATTGCCCGTCCCAAGGGCTTCTGCACCCGGATCCTGTCGCGTCAACGCCCAGGTCATCCCCGGCTGCGGCTTAGGCAAGGTTGCCGCCGCCTGCGGGTAAGTGATCTTGGCGTCCGCGGTGAAGACCTCGAAGTGCAAGGACGGCACCGCGCCGACGTTCTTCATCTGGAACTGCGTACGCGCGGGAACCTGGACCATAAAGCCTTTGGTGGCCGTAAACGGCGCCTCGCTCCCGATCGTGAACTCGACCGAACCTTCCCAGACAATGAAGGCCGCGCGGGTATCCGATATGAACATGGCCGGCGACTGATCACCGACCGCCAACTGAACCCATGAAGCCCGCAGGTGCGCGTCGCTGACGATCTCCTGGTGCCAAGTCTTGGACTGATTGGCGGGAGAAATCTTGGCGCGCACGTCGGCTATCGTCGTGTGTGGCTTGTTCGGGGCCTTGTATGGTGCCAGCGCCACCGGCTTTGGCGTCCAGGTGAACACCGTCTGTGCGAGCGCCGCGGTGGACGATACCGCCCCGATCGCCAGCGCGGCCACCACGGCCAATCCGCCTTTCCATAGGTTCATGAGAGTCACTCCTCCGTTTTCTGCTTGACCGATGGTGACACCGCGAATCTGACCGAAACCCCAAGCATCGACCGATCAGAAAAATCCACAATGTGGACGCGATGTCCAACAATGCATATTGGGCAGACTATTAATGGGTTGTCAACGCCTCACCGCGGCGCTTCAGGGCCTGTCGATCGGATGCTTGCCTGTTGGGTTAACGTGCATGGATCATAACGTCCGCTGACAGTGCAGGAGGCCTCGGCGGCTGATCGGAGGCTGTCTAGGGTACGGGTGTGATCGCCGCTCCACTCTGGAACCAGGCGATCACGTTCTGGGCCACGAGGTCCGCCATTGCGGTGCGCGTACTGACCGACGCGGACCCGATATGCGGCAGGATCGTCAGGTTATCGAGCGCCAGCAGGTCTTCGGAGACATTGGGTTCATCCGCGAGCACGTCGAGGCCGGCCGCCGCAATGGCTGCTGTGCGCAGGGCGCCGATCAGTGCATCCTCGTCCACGACGGTTCCGCGGCCTACATTGATGAACACGCCCTCGGGCCCGAGGGCGGACAGCACCTCGGCATTCACGCTGTTTGCGGTCGACAGGTCGCCCGGCACGATGGAGATGAGTACATCGACGGCACTGGCAAGTTCCAGCAGTGAAGGAAAGTAGTCGTACGCAACCCCCTCCGCCGGGCGCCGGCTGTGATAGCCAACAGGAAGCCCAAACGCTTCAATTCGTCGGGCAATGCAGCGACCGATCCGCCCCATTCCGTAGATGCCGACCCTGCGGTTCCGCAGTGTCAGACGGCTAAGCGGGTAGTCGGATGCTTTCCACCGACCCCCGCGAACGAAGGCTGCCGCCTTGGGTATCTCGCGCACGACGCTGATAAGGAGCCCCAACGTGAGATCGGCGACCTCCTCGTTCAGGACATCAGGGGTGTTCGTGACGACGACGTTCTTGCTGCGTGCGTAGGCAGCATCCACCGCGTCGTAGCCGACGCCGTAGCTGGCGATGATCTCAAGGTTGGGAAGGGCGTCTATGAACTGCCGATCGATTGTGGCGCGACAGGCCACGCCACGAATTGACGCCCGCACCTCCGGGGACAGATGGGCGTGAATGTCACAGTCAGGGGTTTCGACCAGGCTGAAATGCGTTCCGAGCATGCAGCGGGCATGCTCGTGCATCCAGCCTGGTATCAACACGGTGGCGGCGGGTTTCGACAAAGGCTTTCCTCCGGTTCGGGGTGTCACTGCCGGCACGAATGGCCGCAGGTGAATCAGGGTTTTCGCACGGGAGGCCTTTGGATTGCGCAATGCGCCGATAGTGAGCCGCGGACTTGATTTTGGCTTCGAGTTCGCGGCGGCTGGCCAGTTCCTCCGGCGCAATCGGCATGTCAGCGGTTCCTGTACCATGTCCTCCAAGGTCGTCATCGATGTGACCATATTGTGGTCAGTTTGTCCAAAATTCTGATAGGGGCCTGCAACCTCTTTGTCAAGATGGCGGGAACGCCGCAACCACAAGGTGGAGCTTGACAAGTGTGCCGTTCCACCTAATGCTTGGGCAGATTGTCCATATTATGGACGGAGCGATTCCAAAAAGGTCGCACGTCGCATTCACCGGCTGCACGAAATGTGCCGAATGCCAGACGGTGGCTGCAGCGATGCATGTGCGGAATGTCAAGGAGAGTGGCAGCGTGAACAATATAAACTACCTTACAAATATCAATTTCGGGCTTGGAGCAGCCGAGTCACTGGCAGAAATTTTGGACGAACTCGGCGTGTCCCGCCCTTTGGTGATCAGCGATCACGGCATCAAATCCGCTGGTTTGCTTGAGCGTCCGGTATTCGAGTTCCTGAGAACAGCGCCGATCTTCCTGGACGTTCCCTCCAACCCGACTGAGAGCGCAGTTGCTGCCGGTCTCGCGCTATACAGGCAAGGCGGCTGCGATGGGGTAGTGGCGATTGGCGGAGGCTCTCCGATCGACCTGGCCAAGGGCGTGGCGCTGCTTGCCACGCACGATGGTGAACTTGAGCGTTATGCAGCGATCCTGGGCGGGGTGGCACGCATCACTGGCGCGGTAGCGCCGCTTGTGGCCATCCCGACAACGGCGGGTACGGGGTCCGAAGTTGGACGCGCGGCACTGATTACACTGGATGACGGCCGGAAGCTCGGATTTATCAGCCCGCACCTCATCCCGCGCAGGGCGATCTGTGACCCGGGGTTGACGATGGGGCTCCCCCCGGCTCTGACGGCCTCGACAGGGCTCGACGCACTGTCGCATTGTATCGAGACGTATCTTTCCCCCCGCTATAATCCGCCTGCCGAGGCAATTGCCACCGACGGCTTCCAACGGATATGGAAGGCTTTGCCTGTCGCCTACGCAGACGGCGCGAACGCGGAGGCGCGGACCGAACTCATGATGGGTGCCCTCGAAGGGGGCATGACGTTTCAGAAGGGGCTTGGCGCCGTCCATGCGCTTAGCCATGCATTGGGCGGTCTCAAGGAGGCTAAGCTCCATCATGGGACGCTCAACGCCATCCTGATGCCGACCGTCCTTCGGTGGAACGTGGAAGTTCAAGCCGTGGCTCAGAAGGTCGACTACCTCGAGCGCCTGGCGGGACTTGAACATACAACGCTCGCAGATGCACTGGACGGGTTGAACAGTAGTCTTGGCATTACGCCCAGATTGTCCGAACTGGGGGTTCCCCGGCACGTCATCGATTGGGTGTGTGAGCGAGCCATTGCAGACCACAGCCATCCCACAAATCCACGTTCGCTGACCAAGGAAGACTACGCCGCGATCCTTGAGACCGTTTTCTAGGCTGCGAATGCCCTCAAAGGAGGAGCGAGGAGGTAATTCCGTGAGACCGATCGTGATCGTAACGGGCGCAAGCCACGGCATCGGTGCCGCAACGGCGCGGCTGTTCGCCGTTGAAGGCTACGATGTTTGCATAAACTATCTTTCGGATGCTGCCGCTGCATCCGAAGTCGTTGAGCACTGCAACGCCGCAGGCGCCCGCGCCATCGCGGTACAGGGAGACGTGGGCAAGAGGGAGGACATCGAGGCCCTGTTCAGTGCCTGCGACGATGCACTGGGGCGAGTGACCTGCCTGGTTAATAATGCCGGGATCATTGGGAAAGCCTGCAGAATCGATGAGTTGCAGCCCGCGGTGCTGGAAAACACCTTCAGGACCAACGTCTTCGCCGTCATGTACTGTATACAGGAAGCCGCGAAACGCATGTCCAACCGCAAGGGCGGCAGAGGCGGGACGATTATCAACATGTCTTCGCTCGCCGCCTTCCTCGGCAGCCCGAACGAATATGTGCATTATGCCGCAAGCAAGGGTGCAGTGGAATCCATCTCCATCGGCGCGGGGAAAGAACTGGCGCCGGAGGGCATCCGTGTGAATGCCATACGTGTCGGGACCACCAACACGCGGATACACACACAAGGCGGAAACCCCGAGCGACCAGCCAGGATTGCGGCGGCAACCCCCATGGGGCGCATCGCGGAGCCTGAAGACATCGCGCGCGCGGCCCTGATGCTTGCGTCTCCTGGCGCGGGGTTCATGACAGGCACCCTGATCACGGTGTCCGGGGGGCTCTGATGCTCCGCGGTCGGGATATTCCGCTGGGAGTGCCAGGCTGGCCTGGCACTCCTGCTGAGACCAGTCGCGCCCCATCCACGGGCATTCATTCCAGCTCAATTGCCGCGCGACGCCAGTCAAGCACTCTGTAAGGTGCCTCGTCCGCGTTCGATACAAGTATCAATGCCTCGAAAGATTCGCTGTAGCCGGACCGCAGGGTCGTCCTGAGATCGACGCGCCAGCTCGGTGCCGGCTTCAGTGTGTTGAAGGTCACCCCCGCCAGCGACTGATCGAGTTGCTCGCGCGACAGACGGCCGGCGTGGAAATCCTTGATCGCCTTTCGCACCGACGGCGGCAGGCCAGGAATGTCGCCCAGCAGTCCATCATCGAGCGCTTCCAGGCGAACGCCGGCCAATCCGGAGGAGACGGTGACATAGGGTTCGATGGCGATGGCCATGTCGGGCGTTATTCCCGGGAAGGCGGCCAATTCGGAGACCGTCTGAAACAGCTTTGTGTCGTTTCCAGCCTGCTGCGGAGCGGAACCGGCCGGCTGTCCGTTCGCCGGAGTCGGCCGGGCGCGGTGGCCGATGATCTTTGTCGCCAGATCCTCCGCGGTTCCGGGAGCGGCGCCGGCGGCTCGCAACGCGCCAACGATCAGCGGCCGCTCGGCGGTGTTGAGATCGATCCGCAATGCTTCATTTCTCGCAGAGATGGAAGCGACCCCGGCCGGCAGGGTGATCGTGGACGAAATCTGATCGCTCAGCTTGCCCACACTGTCGGGCGGGCCAGCGCGGATCTCGGCCGCGGCCTGCGACAGCCCGGCTTCCGCCAGAATGCGCGCCGACGCCTTGTCTTCCGTGACGCGCACACTGGCCACGACCCCGGTCATCTGCACGCGAAGTATGACGGCAAGGAATCCCAGAAAAATCATGATCCACAGGACGCTGACGAGGATTGCACCTCGCCGGGTCGTTGCCGAGTTCATGCCCACTGCCGCAAGACCCATTTCGGCCCCATGCTTCGCCACGAAAGGTGACGCCACGATCGCGTCGAAATCAAGACTTCGCTCCCCGGCTCAAGCAATGTGATCACCATGCGGCGGGCAGCCACGCCCAGATGATGACCAGTGCCGGCGCGAGGAACGTTCCGAACGGAACGCGCGCCGCGGCACGGAGCGGGCGGCGCAAGCGAACCGCGCGGATGATGCTGAAGATGAAAGCCGCGACCGAAGCAAGCAGGATCTGGGCGCCGACGCCGGCCAGCCCGGCCAAGACGGTGGATACACCGATCAGCTTGATGTCGCCGAAGCCTATGCCGTCGCGGCCGCGCAGCCTCCCATACGCGACGTCGAACAGACACAGCAGGAGCATCAGGACGCCCCCCGGCCCGATGCGCCAGGCCAGCGCGGCGAAATCGCTCGCCTCGAACCACCAGTCGGCGAGCGCGACGACCAAGATGCCGGCCGTGTAGCGGTCAGGAATGAGCAAAGACGCAAGATCATGGACCGCGATTGCCGCGGCCAGAAGGCATAGCGCAAGCGCCGAAGCGACGACGAATGCGGGGCTTCCGATGACAGCCGGCACGGTAGCGGCGGCGAGCGCGACTGCGACGGCGGCGGTAGACCGACGCCGCGCCCTCAGAATCTTCATTCGATCATCGTCTTGGCCGGCCGCCGAAGCGGCACGTTTCTGGATGGCTCGTTCATCAGCCGCAATTGCGACCGCATCTCCTCCGCCACATGTTGCGCATCCATGCCGTCCTTCATGACCTGAGGCCGGATCAGGATGATCAGCTCCGTCCGCGTCGCGGAGTTCTGGTTGCTCCGGAAGGCGTCGCCGATGACGGGCAGATCGCCAAGCACCGGCACACCGTCGCGGCCGCGCTGCTGGCGTTCGCTGATCAGTCCGCCGAGCATCACGGTCTGGCCGCTGGTGACCGATACGGTCGAGCTGACCTTTCGTTGCGATATGGTCGGCGTCAGGGACTGGGCCTGGCTGCGCTGGACCGAGCTGATCTCCTGTTCGATGACGAGGCTGATCGTGCCGTTCCCGGTGATCCGGGGCAGAACCTTCAGGATCACGCCGGTATCGCGGAACTCGACGTTGTTGACGACCGGCGCTTCGGGATCGGTGACGGACTGCGCGGTGCGGGTGACGATCGGTATTTCATCACCGACCTGCAGCAAGGCGGGTTTGTTGTCGAGCACCACTACCGAGGGCGAGGAAAGCACCTTGACCTCGGTAACGCCGCGCAGCGCATCGATGACAACGCGCGGCTCGGTGTCGGGGCCAAGCAGCAGGTTGAAGCCCGGAAGCGTTCGCGACAGCACGGCCTTGCTGGCTTCCTGGAACAGACCGACCGATCCGTGGTTGCCGCCCACGCCGATATCATTGGATTTCAGGAAGAACTGCACGCCATAGCGCAGCTCGTTGGTCAGGGTGACCTCGGCTATCGTCGCTTCGATAGCGACCTGCTCTTGCGGCCGGTCGAGTGCGGTGATCGCCTGTTCGATCAGCCGTTGCTGGTCGGGCCGCCCGTAGATGAGAATGGTGTTGTTTTCGGGGTTCGCGGCGATGCGCACGCCGCTTTGCGACCCACCACCGCCCGGGATAGGCTGGTCGGTTTCGCCAGCGGGGGCCGGCAGGCTATCCGCCATGCGCTGATCCGGCGTCGCAGTGGCCGCCTGCGAACCGTTTGCGCCCTGATTCTGGCCGTCAGCCTGCGAGCCGGGCGGAAACTGCGAGGCCGGGTCTTCTGAAGCCGACGATGCCGGGGCGCCGTTGAATATTTCGTTGACCATCGATGCAAGGCGCCGTGGCTCCAGGTGCTGGACCTTGTACACCCGCAAATTGGAGGCAGACGCGTCGATCCGGTCGAGCCGCTCGATCCAGCTCGCCGCGCGCTGCAACTGGTTGCGCGTCTTCGCCACCACCAGAATCGCATTGCTGCGCTCGATCGGCTCGACCCTGATCGTGTTGCGTCCGCGACCGCCCTCCCCGATGTCGAGCACGCGGGTCAGCTCGGGCATCATGGTGGCCGCGCTGGAATTGTTGACAGGGAAAATGCCGACTGACTGGTCGGCCAGCCAGTCCTGGTCGAAAGAGCGCGCTGCTTCGATCGCCGCAGTCCGCTCCGCCGCCGTCCCCTGGAAGATCAGCGCGTTGCGGCTGGGATCCTCGCGCACCATGCCGGGACGGGCGACGAAGTTTTCGAGCAGCGGCAGGATCGTGCTGGCGGAAACGTTTTTCAGGGGAAACACCGTGACGGCGTAGCCAGGCTGGATGGTGGTGCCCGGATCGAGTTGGGCGGCTCCGAACGCTTCGTTCGCAGGTATCAGCCGCAGACGGTCGCTTTCGCGCATCATGGCCACGCCGCTGCTGTGCAGCGCGGACTCGAACATGGTGAGGATTTCCGCGGCCGGCGTAGGCTTCGACGTCGTGATCGATACCTTGCCCGCGATTCTGGGGTCGAGCGAGTAGCTGATCCCCAGCACCTCGCCCAGCACCGTGCGGGCCGCGACTTTGATCTCGGCCTCCTCGAGGTTGACCTCGAACTTTTCGCCGCTCAGCCGCTCGAGCGACTTGCGCTCGCCGGCAGTCAGCTGCTGTTGGTATCCGTAGTATACTTCACCCTGCCGGTTGTTCTGCGTGCGGCCGAAGCCGAGCCTCGACAGAAAACCGCCGCCGGAAGGTTTGCGCGCACTCAAATCTGCGTTCGCGACCTTGTCCAGGGCATCCGGCCGCGCGGCAACGTCTCCAAGATAATCACCAGTGGAGGTACACGCGGCCACTACCGCCAAGAGGCAGGCCGCCGCGCCTCTGCGAACCCACACGGAACAGGCATTTGGGGCACTGCCTTGCCGACCTACGCTCACCTACACACCCAACCCAAGCCTACGCCCGGCGCCTCGGGAAAGTACCGTTCTATGACGCTTGAAAACCACAAGGCACGCTTTCTGCTTCCCGCTTGGACACCGTACACCTCGTCGACCTCGGTCAGCCCGAGGTAGGTGAAGAACTCGAACTTATGCCGCGATTCGACATGGACCTGCGCCAGCGGCTGCAACTCCTCCCGCGTCAGGGCCCCGCCGACGTCGTCGTTGAGGCCCTGCTCGCATGGGCGGCAAAGCCATCGTCGAATGTTCAGCCTAACTCCTCCACGGTTGGGATTCTCAATGGAACCAGCCCGCTGGCACGGTCACCAATGCCGGGAACAGAACCAGCAGCACGATGAGGACCATCTCGGCCAGAAGGAAAGGCCACACACCTCTCAGGGCCGACCCCATTGAAACTTTGCTGATTCCGCACACCGTGTTGAGGACAGTTCCGACAGGGGGCGTAATCATGCCGACCGCGGCGGTCATGATGAACATGACCCCAAAATAGATCGGGTCGATCCCGGCCGCCGTTACGAGCGGCATGAGGATGGGTACCAGTATGGTGATCGAAGGTGCGAAATCGAGCACCATGCCGATGACAAAGATCGCCAGAACGATCATGGCCATCAGCAGGATCGGCATATCGATGAAAGGACTGAGGAGAGTAACGAGCTGGGCGGGCAGACTGGCGATCGTCATCATGAAGCCGGTGACCACGGAGGCTGCCACCAGCAGCATGATTACTGCCGTCATTCGACCGGCGTCGAGCAGCGCGTCAAAGAGCAGCCGCGGCGTCAGCTCCCGATAAACAACCAGCCCCACGAACAGTGCATAGAAGGCTGCAACGACGCCGGCCTCCGTGGGGGTGAAGATGCCGAACCGCAGTCCGACCAGGATAATCACCGGCAGCATCAACGCCCAACCGGCGGTCAGAATGGCTTTCGGGATGTCCCTGCGCGGGAGTTTGGGCTGGACCGCCGACGTTTCCTTTCTGGAGACGATCCACCAAGTCACCACCAGGCTCAGCCCCATCAGGATCCCTGGCACGATTCCGGCGAGGAATAAGCCGACGATGGAAATGTTTGCGGTGACGCCCAGGATGATGAATCCGACAGAGGGCGGGATCACGGGGGCAATGATGCCCGTCGCCGCCATCAAGCCCGAGGCGCGACTCATGCTGTAGCCCGCATCGCGCATAAGAGGGATCAGCATGACGGCAAGCGTCGCCGTATCCGCGATTGCCGATCCGGAGAGGCTGGCCATCAGCAAGCCCGTGCCGATGACCACGTAACCGAGGCCGCCACGTATGTGACCGAAGAGCGCCAGGGCCACGTTCACGATGCGGCGGGAGAGGCCGCCGGCGTTCATGAGCTCGCCGGCAATGAGAAAGAACGGGATCGCCATCAGCGGATAACTGTCCGCGCCATTGACCAGCCGTTGCGCGAGGATCTGAGCATCCAGATTTCCCATCAGCAGCATCATCGCAACCCCCGACAGCATCAGAGCGAAGGCAATGGGAATCCCGATGCCCATTGCACCGAGGAGTGAACCTATGAAGACCAAGCCGCTCACGGTGTTTTCTCCGAAACTAGCGCGGGGGACACGGCCGGTGGCGGCACATCGATCTCTGCTCCCGACCATGGGGCGGGCAGGATGCCGCGCAGCGAGCGCCACAGATCAAGAAGGAGGATCAGAGCCATCATGATGGCAGCGGTGATACCCGCGGCGTAGATGGCCCCGACGGGAATTCCCGACAGTGCTTGGACGTTGCCCCATTCGATCACGGTGAGTGACCAGCTGCCTTGTGCCAGGAGCCAGCAGCACCAGAGCATCAGGCCGTATGAAACAAGAAAGCAGACGAAGCGCGCCCTGCGAGGCAACCGGACCACCAATGAGTCGACGCCGAGATGCGCGCCCTTGGCTAGGGCCACCACGGATCCCATAAAGATGATCCAGACGAGAACCACACGGGAGACTTCAACGGCAAACGGAATGCCTGAGCTGAAGCCGTAGCGTAGCACGACATTTGTAAAGATTAGGATGCTGATGACGGCCATGCCGACGACGACGAAGACGTCAAAAGCCTTGAAAAGCCACTGTAACGGCGTGGTCATAACTGCTCCCAAAAGGTTGTGCGCGCATGCATCGATCCTTGCGGCACTCTGACGAGAATCCGCAGACCGTGAGCAGGGAGCCTCCAGCATGCTGATGGGGTAGAAACACCCAATCGCGTGATGAAGGCCTGTCCTGCTCATCCGGTCGAACAGCGCAGGGGTAAAGCCAACGATCCCTCCAACCAGTAGGAGGTCCCGGGCGAGCTTCCGGTGTCAGACACCTTCCACCACGGCCAGATGTGCCTTGGCATGCTTCTCGCGGGCCTTGATCGCCGTCTGATACTCTGGAGAGTTGTAGCAGGCGAGAGCGGTCTCGTAGTCCTTGAACTCGATGACCGCCAGGCGGTTCGCGTGAGGGCCCTCCATGACCTGGCTCGTTCCCGCGCGAACGACGAAGGACGCCCCGTATTTGTCGAACGCTGCCTTGTTCAAGGCAATGTATTCTTTATAGCCCTCATGGTCCGCGATATCGACCATTGCAACCCAGTATCCTTTTTTGGTCATCTGCTTCCTCTCCCACAGAAATTCCCATACCCTCTCGCGGAAGATACGGACGTCCCGATGCATTCAAATTCGCCACAAGTGCGTTTGCCGTTGATCCTCCTCGATCACACGGCTAGAACCGAAACTACGACGCTGACTACAATATGGACAGCTTGTCCAAAAGCGTGTAGTACCACCATGTTTCGTTGTCAAGCTTGCAAGGAGATGCGCCATGGGCCTAAGTGAGCTCCAGGACGAAGCCGATGAGAGAGCTTCTACTCACGTGCAGGGAGCGGCCTCGTTCTCGAAGTTCATCACGGTGCTGCAGATCATCGCGGATGCCCCTGGAACCTTGGACATTGCCCAACTGACAAAGTGCGCGCCATTTCCCCGGGGGACGGTCTACCGTCTCGTTTCGGCGCTCACGGCGGAGGGACTCATCACACAGTCGGGAGAGGGTGGAACGTTCCGCTTGGGGCCGCGCCTCCTCCAGCTTGCTGCCAAGACCTGGGAGGACTCCGACTTGCGGACGATCGCCAGGGATTTTCTGGTTTCGCTCCGCGACGCAACCGATGAGGCGGTTCACCTTGCGGTGCCCAGCAACAACCGGATGGTCTACATAGACAAGTTGGTGGGCTCCAGCAGGGTTCAGATGAAAACCAGCATTGGCGGCCAGGTTGAACTTCACTCGACATCCGTGGGTAAGGCGTGGCTGTCTGGTCTGCCAGACCAGCGGCTGTTGGAAGTCATCAAGAGCCTGGATCTGAGACGCCATACCGCCAAGACGTTCACGACACCCGAAGCGCTGTTCGATGAGTTGAAGCGGACGCGCGAGCAAGGGTTCGCGTTCGATGACGAGGAGAACGAACCGGATATCCGCTGTCTCGGCAGCCCGATCTTCAATCGTTCGGGGGAACCGATCGGAGCGGTCAGCATCAGCATGCCGGTGTACCGGCACGACGCTCGGCGCCACGAGCTCTGCGCAAGGCTGGTGCGTCAAACGGCGAAACAGATCAGTGGCGAATTGTCCAGGATGGTGTAGCGCCGGGCGCGCCACCGCGTCCATCGCCACCATCGACGTACCGCTTTAACGGCATCGCTATCATTCGACGCTGAGGAAGATGGCTGATCCAACAGCACCGAAACAGCCTTGGGGGCCGTTCAAGCCAGGTCAGTCCGGAACCCGGCAGGCAGGCCCGAAGGGGCCCACAACAAGCTCGTTGAAGCATGCCTCGAAGACATGCTCGCGGATTGGGAGGCCAACGTGCCAGCAGCCATTGGCAAGAAGCGAGAGAAAAAGCCAGACGCACACCTCGAAATCGCCGCTTCGATCCTGCCGCGAGACTTGCCGCACCAGATCGACAAGCGGCAGCCCTTCGTCAATGCCTTCGCCCACCGCTACAACCGTCACAGGGCACACGACGCTCTCGACGAATCAACTAAGCCGAGTATCTCAAGACCTTCAGCGGCGCGCCCCGCAGGCCTCCTCACATGTCTTGAACCAGGACATCCTCCAGGATGACACCAAGCGAACTCACTGTGCCGGAATGGCTGCGACGATCTCAGGCGATAGCCTGGGTGACATTGCTTGGCATGCTCTTCCATATCGCATTTGCTTTCGGACACATCGATGGCCCGACGCATAGAAACGGCTTGCTCTTATCCAGCTTCGAGCGGTCGCTCGCAGGATCCGGAGAAGGGCCCGCGTCGGGGCACCACGACGACAAGTCCCAGGGCCGTTGTGACATATGCATCATCGGCTCCATGGGAGCCGCACTGCCGGCGCCTGCGGCAGTTCATGTCCTTTCCGAGCTCACCTTCTACGCGATCGACTGGGTCGCGACTGCGGCGCGCCCGGACACCAGAGAACTCTCTTCACACTACGACATCCGCGGCCCTTCGCGAGCTTGAATGGATGGCTGAACTGCCGCTTCTCGCGGTCGCGCAACGCGCCGACACTTGTTATGGCGGCTAATGACCATATCGATCTGGAGAGACAGAGATGGGATTGCATCACCACACCGGGACGTTGTTTGCCGCTGGCATGTTTATTGTTATTTCGACGGCGCACGCAGAAGAAGATCGTCGAGAGCTTGGACCACATGTTCATGGACACGGGACATTGGCGATCGCTTTCGAGGCCAACAATGTTGAGATGGAGCTCGCTGCCCCTGGCATGGATATTGTCGGGTTTGAGCACGAAGCTGAAACCGCGGAGCAGAAGAGCGCCGTCGAGACCGCGCTCGCCGACCTTAAGGAACCCTTGAAGCTCTTCGCGATGCCCGACTCCGCAGGGTGCACCGTCACCTCCGCCGACGTCAAAGTCGTCGCGGAAGAACATGAGGACCACCCTGCTACCGCGGAGGCTGGTGAGGCCGCGGGTTCTGAAGAGCACGGGACCCATCACACCGAGTTCCGAGCAACTTATGCTCTCGCCTGCGCGGATACTGCCCAGGCCGCGTGGCTCGACTTCCCCTTCTTCGATCGCTTCGCCGGATCCTGGAAACTCGGCGTGACGGTCGTCGATGCCAATGGACAGACCGCTTTCGAGGTGTCCCGCGAGGCGCGCTATCTGGAGAGATGAGATGAACGCGGACGCCGCGACGGACGCCGTGCGCTTGCACGGCGTCGAATACAGGTGGAACGCGCGAGACCCGTTTTGCCTCTCAATCGGCGAGTTCGAAGTTTCCCGCGGTGAGCGTCTTCTGCTGCTTGGCGCATCCGGTAGCGGAAAATCGACGCTCCTCAGCTTGCTGACAGGCATCGCGTTGGCGCAAGCTGGGCGCTTGGAAGTCCTCGGGCAACGGCTTGACGAATTGAGCGGCAGCGGGCGCGATCGGTTTCGGGCGGAACATTTTGGCATCATCTTTCAGATGTTCAATCTTCTTCCCTACGGCGCCGTCATCGACAATGTGCTGTTACCGCTCAGCTTCGCGCCGGAACGTCGCGCCCGCGCAACGGCCGCGGGAGGCGCGGAGAGCGAAGCCCGGCGCCTCTTGTCGGCCCTGGGACTTCCGGCGGATATCGGGCAGCAGACGGCGGCCACCCTGAGCGTCGGTCAGCAGCAACGCGTCGCGACGGCGCGGGCGCTCATCGGCTCCCCCGATATTGTTGTCGCCGACGAGCCTACATCGGCTCTCGACGACGATCGGCAGCAGGATTTTCTCGACCTGCTGTTCGGCCAGATCGAGGCCACAAAGGCAACTCTGATCATGGTCAGTCACGACCGCCGCTTGGCGCAGCATTTCACGCGGGCGATCCAGCTCAACGACATCCTTACAACGTCGAAAAGCCGAGCCCGGGCATGATTGTCGCACGTCTCACTCTGCAATCGCTGCGCAACCGCTGGATCACGGTGTTGCTGACGATCCTTTCGATCTCCGTCAGCGTCATGCTTCTGCTCGGTGTCGAGAAGGTGCGCAGTGGCGCGCGAGACAGCTTTGCCGGGACCGTGTCTGGTGCGGATCTGGTCATTGGCGCCCGATCGGGTGCCATGCAGCTCCTTCTCTACTCGGTGTTCCGCATTGGCAACGCGACCAACAATGTCACCTGGCGCAGCTACGAAGACATCGTTTCGCGCCCGCAGGTAGCCTGGGTAATTCCGCTTTCACTTGGCGACAGCCATCGCGGCTTTCGCGTCATCGGGACGACTCCGGATTACTTCGAGCACTTCCAATATCGCGGCGGCCAGGCCTTGACGTTTGCCGCAGGCGCACCCTTTGACGACCTGTTCGATGTCGTCCTCGGCTCGGATGTTGCGAGCCGGCTTGGCTATTCCATCGGCGACAAGATCACTGTCGCGCACGGTGCGGGCTCCCTTGGGCCGCAGCATGACGACCTCCCGTTTCGCGTGTCCGGCATACTGGCACGTACCGGCACGCCGGTGGACAAATCCCTCCATGTCAGTCTCAAGGCTATCGAGGCCATTCATGTCGACTGGCGGTCCGGTTCACGGATCCCGGGACAAGTTACACCGGCCGACCGTCTGCGGCAGATGACCATTGCTCCGAAGGCGGTAACCGCCGCGATCATCGGCTTGAAGTCGCGCCTGCAAGTCATCGGGTTCCAGCGCGGCGTGAACGAGTACAGGGCCGAGCCTCTTTCGGCTGTGCTGCCGGGGGTCGCCTTGCAGGAGATGTGGGGACTGGTCGCCACCGCCGAGACCGCATTGCTTGGCGTCTCCGCGATGGTCGTGGTGACCTCGATGCTCGGCTTGTCGGCAATGATCCTGTCGACGCTCAACGAGCGACGGCGTGAGATCGCGATATTGCGCTCGCTGGGGGCAAAGCCCGGCACGGTTGCAGGACTTCTTGTCGGAGAGGCGACACTGCTGACAGTAGCGGGAATCGCAATAGGAACGGCGGCACTTTATGCGGTCCTGGTGGTGGCCCGCCCGCTTGTTGACAGACAGTTCGGCATCGACATCGGCATTCAGCCCCCATCCGCAACCGATGCCCTGTTGTTATTGGCAATATTGATCGGCGGGATGGCCGCCGGGTTCCTGCCGGCCTGTCGCGCCTACAGGATGTCACTCGCAGATGGCATGATGGTGAGAACATGAAGACTTCCGGATTCCTCGGCAACGCGAGGTCGATGTTGCGCTGCATCGCTCTCATCCTGGCCGTTTTGGGCGCGGGCTGCGGCGCGGCATTCAGCGAGGCCGCAACCCAGCTGAAATGGGAGATGCTGATCCCGCCGACAGAACCGCTGGCAAATTTCCCGGACGAACTTCCTTTTGAGCAGCAGGAGGCCCTGAGAAATGTCCTATACTGGAAAGGTCACCCGTCGGGCGAGTTGAGCGAAGAGTTTGCCCTTCAGCGCGACGAAGCCAAAAAAAGGGTCGACGCCGACAGGGAGAAACTTGCAAAGCAAGGCGTCGATCTTGATGCGCTTTACGAACGATACGTCGCCTGGGCTACGGAGATCGAGAGGCGTGGAACCCTCACCGAGAAGAAGTTGGACGGGGCGCAGGTAGCCATCGCCGGCTATCTGCTGCCCCTGGATTTTAACCCGGACGGTACGACGGAGTTCCTGCTGGTCCCCTATTTCGGTGCGTGCATCCATGAGCCGCCACCGCCGCCGAACCAGGTGATCTACTTGAAATCCACCGCTCCGTACGCGCCTGCGGCCCTGTTCGAGGGCGTGATGATAACCGGCACGATGCGCGTGCAGTCCGAAAGGAAAGACCTCTCCTTTGTGGACGGTTCAAGCGAAGTTGCTTCGGGCTACGTCCTGGAGAGCGAAAGCATCGAGCCCTATCAAGGCGAAGGTGGCGGGCAATAGTGGCCAGTCCTGCGGAGGCGATGCCAACCGCCAGTCCGCGGGTCAGAGGCAGGCACGGACGTGGATGGATGCGCTCAGCGAAACCCGGTGACCCTGAGCACCTCCGCCGGCGAGGTGAGACCTTGCCCTGCCTTCCTGGCACCGTCATGCGCCATCGTGCTCATGCCCCGCTCCAGCGCGAGCGCTTCGATCCTGGAGTGGTCTGCTCCTTGTGAAGCGAGCTCGATGATAGCCTCCTCGAGGACCAGGATCTCGAACACGGCGATGCGGCCTCGATACCCGGTGCCGTTGCAACGGCCGCAGCCCACTGCGCTGAACACTTTCTGGCCCTGGGAGAACCCGACGGCCTGGTAACGCGAGTCGGAGGAGAAAGTCTCGGCCGGAAGAATTCCTTCCTGCTTGCAGTGATCGCAGAGCCGCCGCAACAGGCGCTGGGAGATGATGCCGCGTACGGCGCCGACCAGCAGATAGGTCTCGACACCCAGGTCGCGCATACGGGTGAAGGCCGCCGCCGCGGTGTTCGCGTGGACCGTGGTGAGAACGAGGTGTCCGGTGAGCGCTGCCTGGACGGCGGCCCGTGCCGTCTCGCCGTCGCGTATCTCGCCGACCAGGATCACGTCGGGGTCCTGTCGCACGAACGTCCGGATCGCGGATGAGAAGGTGATGCCGATCGCCGAGTTGATCTGCGACTGCACGATGCCGGGGATCTGGTACTCGACGGGATCCTCGATGGTCACGATCTTGCGGCCCGGATCGTTTAGCTTCGAGAGCGCGGCGGCGAGCGTCGTCGTCTTGCCGCTGCCGGTCGGGCCGGCGACGGCGATCATTCCGTGGGTGTGCTCAAGGAGCCGGTTCAGCGTCTGCCGTTCCTGGTCATCCAGGCCCACGCCCGCGAAATCGAGCAGGACGCTGTCGCGGTGCAGGATGCGCATGACGACGGTCTCGCCATGGATGGAGGAGAGGGTGGCAACGCGCAGTTCGACTTCGCGGTCGCCGATGGGAAGGCGCATCGCACCATCCTGAGGCTTGCGGCGCTCGGTGATGTCGAGGCCGGCGAGAACCTTGATTCGCGACACGATCGCATCGCCCATTTCGTGCGGCGGCGGAGGCATGATCCGCAAGACGCCGTCGATACGGAAACGCATCACGAGCCGTCCGCGCATCGGTTCGAGGTGGATGTCGGTTGCCCTCAGGTCGAGCGCGCGCCGGAAGATGTCGTCGACGACAACCACAACCGGCGCGCCGCTCGCGAGATCCCGCAGGCTTGCGATAGCCGCTTCGGAGGTTGCTCCTTCGCCGGTGGCCTGGGCAACGTCCTGGGTGCCGGAAAGACGTTCCAAGCAGGATTCCAGGTCGGGTGCGGGAACCACGCAGACCTCGACGTCACCGTCGAGAACGGATCGCAGCGCCTCTATCGGGTCTGCGTCTCCAGGGTGGAGAACCCCTATGACGGCGCTCCCGTCAGGCGCCGTGAGCGGCGCGATCCAGTTCTCCACAAGAAATCGGTTTGAGAGATTCTGCGCGACGGGCCTGTAGTCGGCGAGTTGGTGCCGGTCGAGAAGCCGCACGCCATAATAGGACGACAGGAAGCCTGCGAGGGCATCGGCGTCGACGATCTGCGCTTCGATCAGGCGGTGCAGGTCGGAGGCTCGCGAGGCCGTGCTCTCACCGAAAAGGCCCCGCGTAGCCTCGCGGCTCGCCAGTCCGGCACCGGCCATGGACGACAAGAGCGAGTGTAAGTCTGTAAGCTGTGGGTTCATTGAACGTACCTGTCGCACTTGACCCTTGAGCACGATGGACGCCGGCTTGCGCATGCCGAATCCGTCTGTCGGTTTAGTCCGCAGAGCGGTCTGCCTGACGTACGATTCCGGACCCGGCGGTTCCCCGGAAAGCTGCGCCAGACCAGAAGGCTGTGCGGTATGGGTGTCAAGAGCCCGTGCCCCTTCTACTCCCACCAGACGGTGAACCGGGTGCCACACGAGGTAGCGATTGAGAATCTTTCGCTACACCCACATATCGCCGCCAATATTGCGGAACCCCACTCGACCAAGGCAAGCGTCACGCCCGCCAGCAGCTGGTGGGAAATCGTCATGACCCATGCGACCGTGACGATCGTAGCCGAGGGCCGCAGACTGCGCCGCGTTGGAATGAGCAGGCTTGGAGTGGCTGGAGCCCTTCCCGCTTCATCGCCTTGCCGGGCGTATCAATCTCAGTGATCCATGGCCTTGACGATTTCCTCGGTCATCTTCTTGGCGTCGCCGAGCAGCATCATGGTGCCGTCCTTGTAGAACAGCGTGTTGTCGATGCCGGCATAGCCGGAGCCGAGCGAGCGCTTGACGAACAGGCAGGTGCGCGCCTTGTCGACGTCGAGGATCGGCATACCGTAAATAGGTGAGCTCTTGTCATCCCGCGCGGACGGGTTGGTGACGTCGTTGGCGCCGATGACATAGGCGACGTCGGCCTGCGCGAATTCGGAATTGATGTCCTCGAGCTCGAACACTTCGTCGTAAGGCACGTTGGCTTCGGCCAAGAGCACGTTCATGTGGCCCGGCATGCGGCCGGCCACGGGGTGGATGGCGTATTTGACGTCGACGCCATTGGCCTTGAGCTTGTCGGCCATCTCGCGCAGTGCGTGCTGGGCCTGGGCGACGGCCATGCCGTAGCCAGGCACGATGATGACCTTCTGCGCGTTCATCATCAGATAGGCCGCATCGTCGGCCGAGCCCTGCTTGACCGTGCGCTCGATCCCATCATCAGCGCCCGCGGCTGCGGTCTCACCACCGAAGCCGCCGAGGATGACGGAGATGAAGGAGCGGTTCATGCCCTTGCACATGATGTAGGACAGGATGGCGCCCGACGAGCCGACCAGGGCGCCGGTGATGATCAGCGCCAGATTGCCGAGCGTGAAGCCCAGAGCCGCGGCCGCCCAACCCGAATAGGAGTTGAGCATCGACACCACCACCGGCATGTCGGCGCCGCCGATGGGGATGATGAGCAGCACGCCCAGCACCAGCGATGCGGCAACGATGAGCCAGAAGACGAGCTTCGATTCGGTGGTGACCAAAAGCACGATCAGCACGACCAAGGCGATGCCAAGCGCGATGTTGATGAAATGGCGGCCGCCGATCATGATCGGCTTGCCGGACATGCGCCCGTCAAGCTTGAGGAAGGCGATGACCGAGCCGGTGAAGGTGATGGCGCCGATGGCCACACCCAGGCTCATTTCGACCAGCGCCTGTGCGTGGATGTCGCCCGCCGTGCCGATGCCGAAGCTTTCCGGCGCATAGATGGCGGCCGCCGCCACCATCACGGCGGCAAGGCCGACGAGCGAGTGGAAGGCGGCGACCAGTTGCGGCATCGAGGTCATGGCGATGCGCCTGGCCGTGACGGCGCCGACGCCGCCGCCAATGGCAAGGCCGAGCACGATCAGGCCGAAGCGTCCGGCCGATGGCGTGGCCAGCGCCAGCGTGGTGGCGATGGCGATGCCCATGCCGATCATGCCGTAGAGATTGCCCTGCCGGCTGGTGGTCGGGTGCGACAGGCCGCGCAACGCCAGGATGAAGAGAATGCCGGAGACCAGATAGAGGAAGGAGGCGAGATTGACGGTCACGTCACTTGTCCTTCTTCTTGTACATTGCCAGCATGCGCTGGGTGACGAGGAAGCCGCCGAAGATGTTGACCGACACCAGCATCAGCGCGACGAAGCCGAAGCCCGCGGCGACGCCGGAGGCGGCGATGCCGACGGCAAGCAGCGCGCCGACGACGATGACCGAGGAGATGGCGTTGGTGACGGCCATCAGCGGCGTGTGCAGCGCAGGCGTCACCGACCAGACGACGTAATAGCCGACGAAGATCGCCAGCACGAAGATGGCCAGGCGGAAGACGAAGGGATCGATGGCGCCGCCCGACAGCGCGTGCGCGGCGTCACCGGCCGCCTCGGCGCCGCCGGGAGCATTTGCCAGGTTCTGCACCGCCAGCCGGACGGCGGCACTTGCCTGGTCGAGCTGGTCGAGGGCTTTCTGCAAGGTCTGATCCATCACGCGGTCCCTTTCGGCTTGGGCGAGGGCGACTTTGGCGAGGGCGACTTGGGCGGCGGGGGCTTGGATGCGGCGGCTTGCTTGGACGCGGCTTTCCTAGGCGCGGCTTGCTTGGGCGCCGAAGCATCGGCGACCATTGTGCTGGCCGGGATCGCCGGCGGTTCGATATATTGGCCCTTTGGCGGCTGCTGGTCGGCCTTGGCGAAGGCCGGATGGACGATCTTGCCACCGTCGGTCAGCATGGTCGCCTTGACCAGGTCGTCATCGCGATTGATGGCAAGCGTCTTCGTCGCCTTGTCGACCAGGGTCTCGAGGAAAGCAAAAAGGTTCCTGGCGTAGAGCAGCGAGGCGGAGGCCGCGACGCGGCCCGGCACGTTGAGGTAGCCGACGATCTTGACGCCGTTGGCCGTCGTCACGACCTTGCCAGGCACAGCGCCCTCGACATTGCCGCCGCGCTCCACCGCAAGATCGACGATCACCGAACCGGGCTTCATCGAGGCGACCATGTCAGCCGACACCAGCCTCGGCGCCGGGCGGCCGGGGATCAGCGCCGTGGTGATGACGATGTCCTGCTTGGCGATGTGCTCGGCGGTCAGCGCCGCCTGCTTGGCCTGGTAATCCTTGGACATCTCCTTGGCGTAGCCGCCGGCGGTCTCGGCCGCCTTGAACTCTTCGTCCTCGACGGCGAGGAACTTTGCGCCAAGCGAGGCGACCTGTTCCTTGGCGGCGGGGCGCACATCGGTCGCGGTGACGACCGCGCCGAGCCGGCGCGCTGTGGCGATCGCCTGCAGGCCGGCAACGCCGACGCCCATGATGAACACCTTGGCGGCAGGAACAGTGCCGGCCGCCGTCATCATCATCGGCAGCGCCCGGTCATATTCGGCAGCGCCGTCGATCACCGCCTGGTAGCCGGCAAGGTTAGCCTGCGAGGACAAGACGTCCATCGACTGGGCGCGCGTGATGCGCGGCATGAATTCCATCGCAAAGGCCGTCACCCCGGCCTTGGCCAGTGCCGCGACGGCGGCGTCATTGCCATACGGATCCATGATGGCGATGACCGCAGCGCCTGACTTGTAGCTTTTCAGCTCCGCATCGGTCGGCCGGCGCACCTTCAGAATCACATCCGCACGGGCCGCATCGGATGCGGAACCAATGGTGGCACCGGCCTTCGCGTAGTCTTCGTCGGCGATGCGGGACAGTGTGCCCGCTCCGCTCTCAACCACCACGTCGAAGCCAAGGGCGGCTATGCGCTTCACCGTATCGGGCGACGCCGCGACACGGGGTTCGCCCGAGCCGCCCTCGGCGGGAATGAAGATGATCTGGCTCACGCTTGGCTACCCCTCCCCGGCACGCGGCGCATCTGCGCGCCTGCCGTATCGTTCACATCTTACTACAATCCACAAAATGGGCAATTTGTCCACATATCTGATTGAGGGTACTTGTCCGCCAGTTGCCGATGCCATATCGATGGCCAAACGGCGGTTCTGGAGGTGTAAATGTCCAAGATCAATGGTGCGAAGCGGCTACGCTCGCGCGAGTGGTTCGACAATCCGGACAATCCCGGCATGACGGCGCTCTACCTCGAACGCTATCTGAACTATGGGCTGACCCGCGAAGAACTGCAGTCCGGAAAGCCGCTTATCGGCATCGCCCAGACGGGCTCGGACCTGTCACCTTGCAACCGGCATCATATCGAGCTCGCCAAGCGCGTGCGCGACGGCATTGTGGCCGCCGGCGGGGTGCCGTTGGAATTCCCGGTCCACCCGATCCAGGAGACAGGCAAGCGGCCCACCGCCGCGCTCGACCGCAACCTCGCCTATCTCGCTCTCGTCGAGTTGCTTTATGGCTATCCGCTGGATGGCGTCGTGCTGACCATCGGCTGCGACAAGACCACCCCGGCGCTGCTGATGGCCGCGGCCACCGTCAACATTCCAGCCATAGCGCTGTCCGTCGGCCCGATGCTGAACGGCTGGCACAAGGGCGAACGCACCGGCTCCGGCACGGTCGTGTGGAAGTCACGCGAAAGGCTGGCGGCAGGAGAGATCGACTACGACCAGTTCATGGACATCGTCGCTTCATCGGCGCCGTCCGTCGGCTACTGCAACACGATGGGCACGGCGACGACGATGAACTCGCTGGCCGAGGCGCTCGGCATGCAGTTGCCGGGCTCCGCCGCCATTCCAGCACCCTATCGCGAGCGCGGCCAGATCGCCTACCAAACCGGCAAGCGCATCGTCGACATGGTGCGCGAGGACTTGAAACCCTCCGACATCATGACGCGGCAAGCCTTCGAGAACGCCATCGTCGTCAATTCTGCCATCGGCGGCTCGACCAATGCGCCGATCCACCTCAACGCCATCGCGCGGCATCTCGGCGTGTCGCTGACCGTCGATGACTGGCAGAAGGTCGGTCACCACGTTCCGCTAATCGTAAATCTCCAGCCGGCCGGTGAATATCTCGGCGAGGACTATCATCATGCGGGCGGTGTGCCGGTCGTGGTGGCAGAGCTGATGAAGGCCGGCTTGCTGCCGCATCCTGGAGCCATGACCGTCAACGGCCGCACGATCGGCGACAATTGCGCCGCGGCAGAGAATCTCGACGGCAAGGTCATCCGTACCGTGGCCAATCCGCTCAGGAAGGATGCCGGCTTCATCAACCTGAAAGGCAATCTGTTCGATTCCGCAATCATGAAGACGTCGGTCATCTCGCCGGAGTTTCGCGACCGCTATCTGTCAAATCCGCGAGACCCCGATGCCTTCGAGGGCGTCGCCGTCGTCTTCGACGGTCCGGAAGACTACCACCGTCGCATTGAGGATCCGTCACTCGGCCTGAACGAGAATACCATCCTGTTCATGCGCGGAGCCGGCCCAGTCGGTTATCCGGGCGGCGCCGAAGTCGTGAACATGCAGCCGCCAGCCTACCTGCTGAAGGCGGGCATCCACTCGCTTCCCTGCATCGGCGATGGCCGTCAGTCCGGCACTTCCGGCTCTCCATCGATCCTCAACGCCTCGCCCGAGGCGGCCGTCGGTGGTGGCCTTGCGCTGCTGCGTACGGGTGACCGGGTACGCATCGACCTGCGCAAGGGGACCGCCGACATCCTCGTGTCGGACGACGAGATTAAGCGCCGTCGCGTCGACCTGCAAAACGAGGGCGGCTATGCATATCCGAAGCATCAGACACCCTGGCAGGAGATCCAGCGGTCAATGGTTGACCAGTTGTCCGAGGGAATGGTTCTGAAGCCGGCGGTGAAGTACCAGAACATCGCCGTCACCAGCGGCCTGCCGCGCGACAATCATTAGGACAGTTCCTACTTGGGCCTGCGTTCAAGATCGGTGCTCGATTGGCGAAGAACTGTGACTGATCTGGAATTAGGGCCTGAAGATGCGCTATGATTTGTATTCACGCGGGCGACGGAACTCCGGATCCGGTGCCGGCTTCTGCTCTGGGGTTTGACCGGAATGGCTTATCCTTTCACCGCGGCGATCCGCGGCTTGGATGACTGGATCGCGGGACCGGCCTCCCTGCTGGATGAACTTGCGCGCGTCAAATCCAGCAGCCGCGTGGTCGCGCGGGTCGCGGACGATGGGAGCGCGTTTGAAATCGAGCCGGCGACCAGCCGAAAGCCGTCAGCACCCCTGTTGATACTGATTTCTCCAGACACGCAGGCGCCGGCCGCATTGCGCGCCGCGGTGAATGGAAAGGCGGTCCATCTCGGCATCCCGGCGAGCTGGGTGATCGCGCGCCGGATCGAACTGCCGATGGAGGCTGCCAGCCACGTCGAAGGCATCGTTACGTCGCGGATGGGCGCGCTTTCGCCATTGCCTGCTTCCGATATCTATTTCGGCCACAGGGTCCTCGGGATCAGCCGTGAGGCGCGGCAGATCACCGTCGCCGTCGCAATCGTTCCGAGGTCGCGTGTCGCTGCTGCCTTGGCCTGCCTGAATGTGGCCGAGGCCCGCCAGGTCGTGATCTCGGCGCCGTTTCCGGAAGGCGATGCCGTGGAAGTATTGACACAGCGGCAACGGGTCACCGGCACGCGTGGCCGGATAAAGTTTGTCCTTGCCGGAGTTCTGGGCGTAAGCCTAGTCGCTGCAGTCACGGCTCCGGCGGTGCGGCCGATGATCCAGAACAACTATGCCGAGCGCCGCGCCGCCGTCGAGATCCGGGCCGAGAAGGCGCGCCAGGCAATCGCGCTGGCGGCGACTCCGGACAAGGCTGAAACAGCGCCTGAGCAGGAGGCGCGGAATATCAAGGACGACGCGATAAGCGCGCTGGGAGCATTGGACGACCTGGCTCAGGTTTTGCCGACGCATTCCTATGCCATTGAGGTGTCCTTCGCCAATGGCCGCATGCGTCTCTCGGGCCGGACCAAGGACCTACCCGAAGTACTGACCGCGCTGGAATCATCGGGTCGCTTCGAAGACAGCAAGCTGGTCGGATCGGCCCTGCGCGGCGAGGATGGCGTTACCTCGGAGTTCGAGGTCGATACCCGCCCGCTCATCCGCACGGGAGGTTCGCTGCGATGAGGACGACACCCCTGTGGCGCGACACGCGGCTTCAATCCCTGGTCGTCATGGCCCTGCTGGTCGTCGGAGCTCTTGTACTCGTCGCCGATACGCTGCTGTCCTGGCGCGCGGAGGCGGGCGCGCTGGCGCTCTATGAGGAACGTACCGCCTTGCTCGAAAGCAAGGCGTCCACTTCCCCGGTTCCCCAAGGCGCGAACCAGGCTCTGGATCCCGGCGAGGGCAAGATTCTTCTCGATGCGCAAACCAGTGGGCTCGTCTCGGCCGAATTCCAGAGTCTGCTCTCCAACCGCGTTGAACGCGTGGGTGCCGTTATCCGGCGCGTCGATGTTCCCACAGACGGTCAGGTCGCCGATATAGGCGATCCTCAGTTGGAGTCTTTGGAACGCATTCGTTTAACTGCCGATATCGAGGTTATGGAGCAATCGCTGCCCGATCTCATGTATGCCATCGAGGCAAGCTCGCCCGTCATGGTCGTTGATAGCTTCAGGCTTCGGTTGAACCGAAACGTCGATCTGGGGGGAAATCAGACCTCGGGTTCCATGGATCGGCCGCTGTCGCTGAACGTCATGCTGTCGGCCTTCCGGGAGAAGGGACCCCAGTCATGATGACCATGCTGGGCGCGACAATGATGCTCGCCGCCATCGCGGCCTCTTCGAGCCTGTCCTTCGGCGCAGAAAAGCTATCGGTCAGGGAACGCCAGGTGAGCGACTATGCGGCGCTTCGGGATCGGCCCCTGTTCTCGCCGGACCGGACTGCCCCGATCGCGTTCGGTGCCCCCGAGCCGGAACCTATTGTCGTGCAGCCCGAGCCGGAACCCGAGCCCCCGCCTGCCGCGGCGCCCGAGTGGCAATTGGTTGGCATCGTGCGGTCGGAAAGGCTCAACAGCGCGACCTTCACCACCCCGGCCGAAATGGCGGCCTTCACGCTGCGCACGGGGGAAAGCCGGGAAGGTTGGACCCTGAAGGAAGTCGGCCAGTTCGAAGTCAAGCTCGATGGAGCGGGAGGACGCGCCTCGCTGCGGTTTTCGGATGAGGCAAGCGGTGAACAAATGTTGCCACCGGAGGAGCCGGTGCCCACGCCTTCAGGGGGTTGATCCAAATGGAGTGGTTGCACATTCCGAGCCTCCGGCAGGGATTAATGGAGCGAGTTTCTTTCACAGACAGCAATCAGGAACGAACGTCTCCAGTAGAGGCGTACAGTTAGGAAATTTGGCCTCCATGGTCTCCACGGCATTCGCATACAAGGCTTTGAATGGCGAGGGTCGTCTCGAACTCGGGCGGATCGATGCGTCCGATTCCGACGATGCCGTCCAGAAGCTCGGGGCGCGCGGGCTGATCCCGGTAAGTGTCGAACCGAGGCAGTCTGCATCGCGCGCACCGCTGTTTTCGACCCGGATACCGGCGTCGCAGGTCACGCGGCTGCTCTCCGACCTGTCGATCATGCTGAATGCGGGGATCCGGATCGACGAAGCGCTGGCGATCATGGAAAAGGAATTCGACAGCGGCAGGCTTCAGCCCGTGGTTGCCGGCATTCGCACCGACCTGGCGTCGGGCAACTCGTTCTCCAGAGCGCTGGAAGCCTGGCCCGCTCTGTTCCCGGCGTTCCAGGTCGCCATGGTTCGTGTCGCGGAGACCTCCGGCAAGTTACCCACCCTCCTGTCGCGCATCGTGCAGGAGCGCCAGCATTTCGAGGCATTGCGGGCCAAAGTCAGCGAGGCGCTGCGGTATCCGGCAGTCCTGTTTGCCGGCACGATCTGCGTACTGGTCTTCTTCCTGGTGGGGGTCGTTCCTCAGTTCGAACCGATGCTCATGCAGAGCGGCAAGAAGGACACGCTGATGGTGGTGATGTTCGCGGTCTCGAATTTCCTGCGCGCTTATGGGCTGGTCCTTTTGCTTGCGGCTTCGATACTCGTATTGCTGGGGTTCGTGGCGGCGCGGCGGGGCCTTCTCTGGGCATGGCTTTGGGGTTTCGCCAAGAAACTTCCGCTTTTGTCGGAGATACCGGGGAGCTATCGGACGGGGCGCTTCGCCCGTCTCCTGGGCATCATGGTCGAGACCGGCGTGGCGGTTCCTGTGGCTTTCAAGCTCATCAGCGATACCGTCGACCACGGCGAGGCCGCGCGGGCACGCGCGCAGCAGGCGTCCGACGCGCTGAGGCAGGGGAATAGGCTTGGCCATGCGCTTGAGATTCTTCAGCTTCCCCCGCTGGCGGTGCGCATGTTGAGGCTCGGCGAGCAAAGTGGCGAACTCGCAGGGCTGGCCTATCGTGTCGCCGACTTCTATGAAGTGCGGCTGGAGCGTTCGCTGTCCCGTATCGTCGGGCTTGTCGGCCCTGCGGCAGTGGCAACCATCAGTATCTTGATCGGTGGTATGATCGTGTCGATCATGTCCACCCTCATGTCATTCAACGACATGGTCCGCTAGGAGGCTGTTTGCATGAGCGTTCATTTCGCAGTTGGTCCCAATCTCATGCAGCGCAAGCGTGCCCGGCGCCGCGAGGCAGGCTTTACGCTGATCGAGATGCTGGTCGTGCTGGCCATCATCGGCCTGATCTCGGCGCTCGTCGGTCCTCGTGTTCTCGCGCAGTTGTCCGACTCGCGCGTGCGTGCGGCGAAGCTTCAGATCGAGGCGTTTTCCAGCGCGCTCGACATCTTCTACATCGATGTCGGCCGTTATCCGGTGCAGGCCGAGGGGCTGGGAGCGCTGGTGCGCAAGCCCTCGACCATCCAGGTCTGGAACGGGCCATACGTTCGCGGCGAGACCGTTCCGCTCGATCCGTGGGGCCATGAATACAGATACGCAAGCGACGGAAAGACGTTCAACATCACCACCGACGGGCCCGGTGGGCGCGGCTCCAATGTGTCCGCCCAGCCCTAAGGGCAACAGCAACCGCAAAAGGACGCAACGCGGTGTCGTGCTGCTCGACGTGGTCGCGGCGCTTGCGATCGTCGCTCTCGCGGCCTTCGTGCTGATGCCGCGCCCGCGTTCCAGCATCGGGGCTGCCGAGCTTTCTGGCGAGGCGGTTCGTGTCAGCGGGGAGTTCCGCAAGGGCAGAGCGAAGGCGCTGACCACGGGCAGCGTCGCCGACGTGAGGGTCGATCCGGGAAACAAACGCATCCAGGTGGATGGCGCCAATCCGATCTCGATCAGGGATGGGGTGGCCATGAACTGGGTCACGTCGGACCGGTGTCCCATACGAGGCGGAACCAGAGCCTTGCGCTTCCTTGCCGACGGACGGTCGTGTGGGGGCGTCATGACACTGTCCGCCAGCGGCCGGGAGATCGAACTGCGCGTCGACTGGTTGACCGGCCGCGTGGAAATGAGCCCGAAATGACAGGACGGCGCAGACGCGGCTTCACGCTGATCGAGGTTCTGGCCTCGCTTGCCGTCGCCGTGCTGCTGATCGTTCCGATCGCGCGCATGATCACGGGCACCGCAGGTGCGTTCGCGGGTCTGGAACGATCGACCGAACGCCGTGTCGGCATGCAGGCTGCCATGGCGGCGGCGATGACCCTTAACCCGTTGCGAACGGGCCGGCGCGTGATCGGAGGCTTCACGGTCATCGTGGAACCGTACCGCTTCGAACGCGGCACTGCCCTGGCTCGCGCCGGATGGCAGCTTTACTCCGTCACCGTTCGCAGCACCGACGGATCGGATGACGACGCGATGCAGACCGTGCGCCTCGGCAAGCGGCAATGACAAGGAAACGCAGCGCTCGGGCCGGCTTCACGCTGATCGAGGCATTGGCTTCGCTGGTGCTTGCGACGATGTTGTTTGGCGGGCTGGCACTCTACACCGGAACCTGGCTGCGCCAATGGCAGGGGATAATCGCCAGAGGCGGGCAGGAGGACACGGTGGCGGTGATTCTCGACCGGATGGTCGAGGATCTGGAGGCGGCGCAGCCCGGCTATTCCAACCCGGAGGGAGCCGCTGCGATCCGCTTCACCGGCCATGCCGACGAGGTCACCTTCGAGCGCCCAGCGCTCGGCTACGAGCCGCGTGCGGGACTTGATGACATCACCTATTCGATGGGTCGGGCCGGAGCCGACGAGGCCCTCATTCGTGCCCGCCGCGATCACAGGATGGGCGAGGGCGGGGAGGATCTTCCGCTGGTGCGAGGCGATCTGAAGCTTTCGTTCAGCTATGCCGGGCCGGACGGCGCGCTCAGCCCCGAATGGACAAGCACCAACCGCATGCCGTCACTCGTCCGTATCGAGATATCCGGCAGTTCTCCGCGTCCCTGGCGGCAATGGGCCTATGCGCGGTTACGCGTCGAGCTGCCCGCGCGTTGCGGCGCGGCCGAAGCGCTCGCGCCGTGTCTGCAGCGCTACGGCATCGGCTTCTGAACTCCGCAGGGCTGTACGATTGGCGCCGATAACAGGCTTGCAAAACAGCGTGGCATGCAGACGGCGCAAGGCTGCCGCTGGCTATCGACATTCGCGCGGGCTCTGTCGCAAATCGTTCTTTTGTTTTCGCGTCGCTGATCAGGCTGCCAGGATCTCGAACTGCTCGGCGATCGAGGGAGATGGATTGTAGGCAAACCTCGCCTGCTGTCTGCGCATCATGTGAACCATCTCCATGCCAGTGAGAATAACCTCGGCGGTCGCATTCACTTGAAGCCGAACATGGAGTGGATGCGGCGCTTGACGCGTCGATGGTTCTGTTCGATCCAATTATTGAGGTACTTGCTGTTGCGGATGTGAATCGGCTTCGGTGAACGTCGCGGGCGGTCCCGCAGACGGCTTTCAGCATCGCAGGAAATGACCGCCTCGCGGTTGGTTTGGCTGCCGTCGATGACAATGCGTTCCGGCCTGCCGTAACCCAGCGGCGACCGAAGGTCGTCTCGATTTCCTGCAATGCCTTGCTCGCCCGGTTGCGTCAACGCGACCTGCTGCGAGGCTTTGAGGAGCGAGCCATGCTCGCCCAGCGCGACCAGGAGCCGCAACTGTTTCAGGTGGATCCTGGAAACGATCGAGTGGAGCGGTGGGGCCATGCCTGGGTTGAGTAAACGTTATACCGAGATCACATCTTCTCAGTTGTGGCGCGAGCGAATGCTGCAATACTCCGGCCGGCCAAGTCTCTGCGGCGATCACGATTAATGAGTTTCGCTGTTCAGGCCCAGATCCAAACAATCCCGAATGCGCTGGCCCGAATGCGCTGGTCTAAAAATATCAGGAGGAGAACGTAATGACAGTCAGCCGACGCTCATTGTTGAAGGCCGGCGCCGGAATCGCCGCCGCAGGGGTGGCCAGCAGCATATTGCAGCCGAGCATTGCCAATGCCGCGGACCCGCGCGTAGCCGATATCGTCGTTGTGGGTTGCGGCTCGGCGGGCCTCGGGGCCGCAGTCGCCGCCGCAGAGGCGGGCGCGTCGGTTATTGTCCTCGAGGCGCAACCGCACATCGGGGGACGTGGCATCGTCAGCTCAGGCAACATTCCCCTGGGAGGCGGAACCCCTGCCCAGATGGCGGCCGGCATCGCGGACTCGCCAGACCTCCTGTATCGCGACCTTACCGACTGGTCCATCGTCCAGGCGAACGGCTTTCCGAGCTACCGCTATAACGATCGCGAGCTGATCCGGGCATTTGCCGACGTCAACGTCGACCTTTACAACTTTCTGGTCCGCCATGGCGTCGTGTGGACGACATCCAGGCCCGACAATGTCGGCGGCAATGAGGTCGGCAACTCGGTGAACCGTATGATGCATACGGCGATCATGAACTACGTCTCGGTCCGGACCGGCTTGCCGGTAGCCGCGAGCCAACAGCGGACGACGTCTCAAGGGCCCGGCTTCATATATCCGCTGGAGGCCGCGGCAAAGGCGCGTGGCGTGAAGATCCTGCTGAATTACCGTTTGGAGTCACTGCTGCGGACGAAAGCGGGCGTGGTCGGGGTCGTAGCCTCCAATCAGGGCCGCCTTGTTAACATTCAGGCACGCAAGGGCGTAGTGATTGCGAGTGGCGGCGGAAACGGCAATGTGGAATACCGCCGACAGTTCGACCCACGGCTCACCGCGGAGTACTGCGGCGTCGCTGGCGAGCCCTATTCCTTCCAGGACGCCAGCGGCATACTCGCAGGGCTGAATGTCGGCGCGTCGCTCGCGGGCACGTACAACCAGACTGGAGAGTTCGGCACTAACATCACCAAGCCAACCGCCATCGGAACGCGGTACAACTACTCGTTCCTGCAGTGGGGCCCCAATAGCCCTGTCTTCCACCTTGCGAAAGCTTCGGGACTAGCCAACGTCAACAACCAGAACGTTATCCATGTAAACATGATCGGGAGGCGGTTCTACGACGAAACGGGAGGTCAATTCGGGACGAACAGCGCTGGCTCGGTCAACCCGTACACTCAGGGCAGCTACCTGAACGCCAAGAACATCACATACAACCCGCAAAACTGGATCAACGCCGCTCTGGCTGGAATCGGCGACGGCCACAACGGCGGTGGCCCGATCTGGGCCATCTTCGATGCAGATGCCGTGGCCCGCCAGAGATGGAATGTGGCGCCGCCCTTCGTCGATCCCGATGGATTCTTCTTCCAGGCAAACACGCTGGAGGAACTCGCACAGAAGATCGTCATGCCGCATCAGCGGGTTCCGATGCCGGCAAGCAACCTGGTCGAAACGGTGACGCGGTACAACAGCTTTGTTGACGCGGGTGCCGACGCCGACTTCGGCAAACCGACACCCCAATACAAGATCCAACGGGGCCCCTTCTATGCCGCCTGGTCGACGCCGGTGATCCACGACGCCCGGTCCGGCCTGCGCATCAACGGCTCAAGCCAGGTCCTCGACTATGCCTCTCAGGTGATTCCCGGCCTCTACGCCGCCGGCGAAGCTGCTGGCGGATTCAGTCAGCACGGGAACGGTCGAGCTCTCTCTCAGGGCATCATCGCAGGAAGGCACGCAGCCTCCAGTTCGTATTAGCAGGACTACAGCTCTCAACAATAGTCCCGCCAGAGTCCCGCCAGGCCTCTCGGTCCGGCGGGACTACCTGTTCCTCGGACCCGAGGCCAGTGATTCCAGCACCGGCGGCATGAAGAACTTGGCCATGCCGGCCGCCTTCGTGCCCCGGTCCGTCGAGATCACCGCCACAGGGCCGCTTCCGATGCTTTTTTTCAGGGCGACGGCGGCACCCTGGCGGATACAGCGCTGACCGGCGCGGTCGCGCCGACCTGATGCTCAGGACTGGCGATGGACCAATTCGTCGATCAGCAGTTTGGCGGCGGGCGGAACCCACGCCCCCTTGCGGGTGACGAGCTCATAGGCCTCGCTTCGCGACGCCAGGGCCAGCGGCAGGATGCGCGTCATCTGCCGGTGCGCGAAGAACTGCGCGACTTCGATCGACACCAGGGCCACGAAGGACGGGTTGGCCTGCAGCAGCGCCAGCGTCGCAAAAGCGGAGGTCGTCTCGAGCAGGTGCTGCGGGAACCGGATCCCGCAATCGCGGTATTCGCGTTCGAGCAAGAGCCGCATCGGCATGTTCGCGCGGTATACCACCCATCGGTATGGCGCCAGCTCCTGCAGGGTAAGCTTCTTCGCGTGCCGCAGCGGATGGCCGACGTTCGCGATCACCGCGAGCGTTTCATCCTGGAGCTTCACGCTGTGGTAGACCTGCGGCGCCTGGCTGATGGTCGTGCGGCAGATCGCCAGGTCGAGCCGGCCGGCGTCGAGCTGGGCCAGCAGGGCGGCGCTGGTGTCCTCGACGATCTCGACGGACAAGTCGGCCTGCCGCGCAACGAGCGCGGAGATGGCATCGGTGAGCAGCGGCACCGCGCCCATGATGACGCCGGCCGCCACCCGCCCGCCCTGGCCACGCATGATTCCGACGATCTCGTCGCGCAGGTGCGCGAGATCCGTCTGGATCAGGCGCGCATAGCGGATCACGCAATGGCCGACGGCATTGGGCTCCAGGCCCCGGTTGGTGCGAACGAACAGCGGCGTGCCGAAGGTCGTCTCGATTTCCTGCAATGCCTTGCTCGCGCCCGGTTGCGTCAACGCGACCTGCTGCGATGCCTTCAAAAGCGAGCCGTGCTCGCCCAGCGCGACTAGGAGCCGCAGCTGTTTCAGGTGGAGCCTGGAAATGATCGAGTGGAGCGGTGGGGTCATGCCTGGATTGCGTAAATGTTATATCGAGATCACATCGACCGCAAGGATTTCAAATGAAGATCATTGGCGGTCCTCCGCCAGATTGGGTCCCATCTTCCGCCAAGTCGCCAAACGGAAACTTGGCCAAGTCTATCATCGGGTCGATCTTGCTATACCTGCAAACGACATTTGAATAGCGGCTTCGATCCTGCCAACCCTGGCAAACGGCAATGCCCTTGACGCGAACGATCGCCCAGTTTTCCGACAAGTTCGTCGCGGGCTAGATCGCCGATTCCGGGCTGTCGAGCCAAGGGGCAAGGTCGTGTATGTCATAGCGCAGCTCGGGCAGGGGTGCCGGATCCACAAATTTGCGGACCCCATCCTCGTGGGGAATTTCCCCAACCTGACCATTGTCAAATCGTGGCAAAATTAGCCACCGTACTCAATCGGTTACACCGCTCGTTTCTCCTGTGACGCCGCCGGCCATCGCCTTGATGTCATCGACCAGGCTTTTGAGGATTTCAATCTCGATATCCTCGGCATCGGTATAGTCGCGTTCCCGAACTCTCACTTTCGCGGCTAGGCCTTCAATGGTTTTCGCCCTGGTCTTCATGACCTTATCGAGCGCACGGCCGAAGGCCACTGCCCTTTTCTCCTCCTTCTTTTCCGCCTTTGCGATGCGCGACATGAGACGCGATTTGAGGCGGTCAATCGCCTTTTCGAATTTCTCCTCAACTGCCGCCGTCCGGTCCGTCGCCTTGTTCCATCGATCGCTCGCGGCGTTGAATTTGGCTTCGAGCCGGAGGAGCTTGGCGTCGGGATTCCTCGCCTTGGCGCCCATCATCTCGCCTTCCCTGCGGGTCGCTTGCTATCCGAGGCCGCGGCAGCGACGACGGCCGATTTCAGGCTCGACAAGAAAGACATGGTTCCTCCAATCCGGTTCGCAACGGAAGCCCACAGGGACCGGCATTGCTGTTTAATGTTTGACGAAAACTGCTCGTTTTTCAATTTCTCCTGACCAAGGATGACCACATTTGATTAGCATATGCGGTCAAAATCAGTCAAAATAATTCCAATGGAGCCAAACAATGGGAAATCGCCCACCAAAAATGACAAACGATTGGGCTTGCTGGATGGATTCATGATATTTGCGGCAGATCGCTCGCCGTGATTCAGGCGAGCGCGTTTGCGACGCCGTGCGGAGATACAAACGTGGCTAGGAATGTCCGAAAATCAGCGGTGGAGGACATGGCGCCCTCGGCGTCCGCCGGGTCACGGGAAGACGATGGCGGGCGCGGACGGGTCGATTTGATTCCAGCCAAGCGTCATGCCTTCATTCTCGAATGCCTCAAACGGCAAGGAGCTGTAGGCGTTCAGGAACTCATCGATCTCATCGGCGCATCGCCTTCGACCATCCGGCGCGATCTCGAGATGCTTGAACGGCAGGGAGCACTGGAGCGAACGCATGGCGGGGCGATGCTTCAGCGCACGGAACTCGCCACCTTCGAGCCGGATCTCGCCACCGCGGCGCATTTCGCCAGGGCAGAGAAAGAGGCCATCGGTGCCGCCATGATGTCGGAACTCCGCGCCGGCCAAAGCGTCATTTTCGACGCAAGCACGACCGTGCTGGAAGTCGCCCGCGCCATCGCCGCGGCGCCTATTCCGCTTACCGCCGTTACCAACAGCCTCGCGATCGCGCAGATACTTGCAACCGTGCCGGAAGTACGCCTCGTCATGCTTGGAGGCACCTGCAAGCCAGGCTCACTGACCCTGGTCGGCCAGCCCGGCGAGAATTTCCTGCGAACCATCCACGCCGATGTGGCCATTCTTGGGACCCATGCCATCACCGGAGACATGCTCACGGAGACCTCGCTAGAGGTTGCGGCGATGAAGCAGGCGATGATCGCGGCGGCGCGCCGTGTCGTCGTGCTTGCGGACAATTCGAAGTTCACTGCCCCCAATTTCTGCACCATCTGCCGTCTGGCCGATATCCACCAGATCATTACCGACGAGGGCATCAATCAAGCTCACCTCACCAATCTTCGGACGCTCGATGTGAACGTCCGCGTCGTGCGCGTCAGCCGTCCAGGTTCTTCAGTTGAGCGCTCTTGAGGGCGTGGATATCCGGGTCGTAGCCGATGACCTGACCGGCGCCCTGGACAGCGCGGTTTCCTTCGCATCGCCCGGCCACGGCATTGGGGTGAGCTGGCGACTGGACGGTCCGTTTTCGGAGCGCATGGCTGTCGATGTCGCCACACGAGAGGGCGCCGAGGCGACGGCCGTCGCCAGGCACCGGGCGCTCGCGCCATGGCTCGCCGCCGGACAGCTGAGTTTCAAGAAGATCGACAGCCTTTTGCGCGGTCACGTCATCGCCGAAATAGAAGCCTGCATCGTCGAGGGGACGTACCAGCGCGTCGTGCTGGCGCCTGCTTTCCCGTTTCAGGGGCGCGTTACGCGCGTCGGACGCCAATGGCGGCTCGATCGCCCCGAAATGGTAGGTCCCGACCTCCTCGCCGACCTCGGCCAGCGCTTTTCGGTCGGGCGTTCAACACCGGGGGCACGGTCGGCTCATTTCATCACCCTCTACGACGCCGAAACGGACACGGACCTGGACAAGATCGTCGCAACGGCCGGAATGCCGGAGGCACGGATCTTGTGGGTCGGTACAGGCGGCTTGGCGGCGGCACTCGCCCGGCACATGAAAGCACCGCAGAAGCCTGCTCTTGCGTTATCCGGGCCGTTCCTTGGCCTTGTCGGCACAAATCACGAGATCACGGCGGGACAGGTGGCCGTCTTTGCCGCCGGGCATGCGGATGCGCATATCGTCGTCGAACGCGACATCGACAAAGCGAAAAAGCGCTTGGCGGAGCGTATGATGCAAGGCGCGCCTTCGATCGTCAGCGTCGCTGCATCGGGTGATCGCCACGCGGTGGCGGATCATATCGGCAAGGTGTTTGCCTCGCTTCTCGAAGGTTTGCCAAGGCCCGGCACGTTGCTCGTCACTGGCGGCGAAACATTGCGGTCGGTGTGCGACAGCCTAGGCGCCGTCGAACTCACGGTCGAAAGCGAGATCGAGCCGGGGCTGCCGGTTTCCGTCATCAAAGGCGGCGTTTTCGAGGGGCTGGCCACGATTTCGAAATCGGGCGCGTTCGGCGACAGCGCCCTGCTCTGCAGGCTTGCCGCTCTCGCGCGTTCCTGATCAGGACGATCGCCGGCGAAGACGCGGCACATCCGCCTTGCCGGTCAAATAGCGTCAAAAAACACTGCGAAGCCGAGCGCGGTCGAGATTTCAGCCCGCAGAGGGAGAGGCGCAGTCCGATCAGCCGTGAAATTTGATTGCGAATGATCGCGAAAGAAAACTATTGCGCATATCTGGCCAGAAGGATTAGAAGATGATCACAATTGACCGATATGGGGTGTTTATGTCTGGTCCAAGGCTCGGCATCACAATGGGTGATCCCGCGGGCATCGGCCCCGAGATCATCGCGAAGGCATGCGCACGGCTGAAACCGCGCCTTGCCGAGGGGTCACTGTCGCTTCTCATCATCGGCAGCGTCACCGCGATGCGCGCGATGGAGTCCATTTCAGGACGTATCGAGCGGGAAGAACCGTCGGCTTCGCCCAACGGACATTTTCCGCCCGTGGCCATTCTTGAGGCCGGACCAGAGCGGATACCCATAGAGACAGGCGTCATGTCGGCCGAAGGCGGGCGCCTTGCCTACCTGGCCATCGAAAAGGCTGTTCGCCTGGCTCAGGCCGGCTCGATTGCAGGCATCGTTACGGCTCCTCTCAACAAGGAAGCGCTCAACCTGGCCGGCTATCACTATGCCGGCCATACCGACATGCTGGCGGAGCTGACAGGCGCACGCGATTCCGTGATGATGCTTGCCCATGGCGATTTTCGCGTCAGCCATGTCTCGACCCATGTGGCGCTGGCTCAAGTTCCCTCGAAACTGACCGGACCTCGTTTGCGCCGGGTTATCAAGTTGACTGTCGAGGCATTGCAGGGCCTCGGCATTGCGCATCCGCGCATTGCGATTGCCGCGCTCAACCCGCACGCTGGCGAAGGCGGCATTTTCGGTCGTGAGGATATCGACATCACGACCCCGGTCGTCGCCTCTTACACATCGCCCGATTTCACCGTGGTTGGACCTGTTCCGGGCGACACGGTCTTCGTCAAGCTACGTGCCCGTCAGTATGATGCGGTGGTCGCGATGTATCACGATCAGGGCCATGTTCCGGTGAAGCTGCTCGGCTTCAATGTCGATCCCGCGACCGGTGAATGGAAAGCGCTCTCCGGTGTCAATGTGACGCTCGGCCTTCCGATCGTTCGTACCTCCGTCGACCACGGCACGGCCTTCGACATCGCCGGCAAGGGCATCGCCAACGAGGACAGCCTGGTCGAGGCGATCGAGTTCGCCGTCCAGATGGCCGCGGCAAAATCCAAACCTTAGGCGCCGGCACGCCTGCAACGCACGAAGAAGCGGATCGAACCATGGCTGTAGAGACGTCCCATCTCATGCTGATCGACGGCAGATTTGTCACCGGCGAAGCCGGCACGCGCCCGGTGATCAACCCGGCCAACGGCAAGGCTTTTGTCGACGTGCCCGAGGCAAGTCCGGATCAGGCTCGCCAGGCGATAGAGGCAGCCCGTAAGGCGCAGAAAGCCTGGGGGCTCAAATCACCCCTCGCCCGTGCGGCGCTCATGAAGCGGATCGCGGTCTTGATCCGGCAGAACGCCCGACATCTGGCCGAGGTGGTCGTCAGGGAACAAGGCAAGCCGATCAATGAGGCCATGGGTGAAGTCGGCGGTGCGGCCGAGTTCTTCGACTACTACGCCGAGTTTGCCCGCCGCATTCAAGGTGAGATCCTGCCATCCGACTATGCGGGAGAGCAGGTCTGGATCCAGCGCGTACCCGTAGGCGTCGTCGCCGCCATCATTCCCTGGAATTATCCGAGCGCCCTGGTCAGCCGAAAGGTGGCGCCCGCCATGATCGCCGGCGACACCATCGTCCTCAAACCGCATGAAGACACGCCGCTTTCGGCGCTCGAAATGGCTCGCATCTTTGTGGAAGCGGGCGTGCCGGACGGCGTGGTCAACATCATAACAGGACGAGGCGAAACCATAGGCGAGGTGCTTTGCACGGAACCCGGCGTCGACCTCATCACCATGACCGGAAGCGTGCCGACCGGCAAGCGCATCATGGCGAATGCCTCGCGCAACCTGACGCCCGTTTCGCTGGAGCTTGGCGGCAAGGCGCCCTTCATCGTCCTGGCCGATGCCGATCTCGAGCTGGCGGTGCGGTCGGCGGCCACTTCGCGCTACATGAATTGCGGGCAGGTCTGCATATGCAACGAACGCACGCTCGTTCACCGTTCGATTTACGATCAGTTCGTCACGCGCTTCGTGGAGTTCTCGAAGTCGCTGGTCGTCGGTGACCCGATGCAGGCGAATACCGATATCGGTCCCAAAGTCAGCCGTGAGGAATTGGAAAAGGTCGAGGTGGTCCTGGCGGAAGCCGTCGCGGGCGGCGCGAAGCTGGCTCTGGCCGGCGGACGCCCGGCCAAGGCGCCGATCGACGGTGGCTACTGGCTCAATCCGACCGTATTGACCGACGTGACGCCCGACATGCCGATCATGACGCGGGAAATCTTCGGCCCGGTCGTGCCGATCATGCCCTTCGACACCTTCGAGGAGGCAGTCAGCATCACCAATGCCAGTCGCTATGGCCTGTCGGCCTATCTTTTCACCAACGATCTGGGTCGCGTCATGAACGCCGTCAACGAGGTCTCGTTTGGCGAAATCTATGTGAACCGGATCGGGCCAGAAATGCTGCAGGGCTTCCATGTCGGCTTCCGCGAGAGCGGATTGGGCGGTGACGACGGCGTACACGGGCTCGAGAGCTACATGCGCAAGAAGACGGTCTACGTGAATTACTCGGGTGCCGCCACGGCGGCATTGATGCCTTACGGGCGCTGAACAGCGCCCAGCCAGTACGACCAGCCAGGTCGCTACCCGGCCAAAATGGCCGTTTCATCTCATCGGGAGGAATAAAATGCACTATCGTGGATTCATGGCGGCGGCTTTGGCCGTGGCATTGTCGGGGTTGGCCGCATCTTCGGCGATCGCCGACGACACCATTCCACCGGAAGCAAAGGCGTTGCTTGAGCCGTTGCCTCTATCGCCGAGAGGCCAACCCGTTCCGGGCTTCCCGGACGGTCCACCGGCGGTGTCGCCAGACGTGCTGAAATTCTCCGATGCCGACCTTGCAAAGCTGAAGACCGGAAAGTTCACCGCCGGGCTGGTGATGCACACCATGGATGCCGGCTGGCCTCAATTGCAGGTGGCCGGGATCTCGAACACGCTCAAGGATTTTGGCATCGAGGTTGTCGGAACCACCGACGCCAAGTTCCAGCCCGGCCAGCAGATCAGCGATCTCGAGCAGATGATCGCACGCAAGCCGGATGTGATCTTCTCGATCCCGATCGATCCGAAGTCCGAATCCGAAGCCTACAAGAAGGCGGCGGCAGCCGGCATCAAGCTGGTTTTCATGGACAACGTTCCGGTCGATATGGCGCCGGGCAAGGATTATGTGTCCGTTGTCGCTTCCGACAATGAGAAGAACGCCTATTTCGCCGCGCAGGAACTTGTCGGGGCCATTGGCGGCAAGGGCGAGGTCGGCATCATCACGCTGGTCTATGACTACTACTACTCTGTCGCGGCCCGCAAGGTCGGCGCACTCAAGGCATTCGGCGAACACCCCGACATCAAGGTCGCGGACGTCGGTACCTTCACCGCGCCTGAGAAGGCCTACGAGGTCGCCACCGCCATGTTGACGGCGCATCCCGACATGAAGGGCATCTTCGTTGCCTGGGACACGCCCGCGCAGCAGGTCGTGGCCGCGGCCAAGACACTCGGCCGCGACATCGTCATCACCACGAATGACATTGCCGCAGACAGCGCGCTGAACGTTGCACGTGGCGAGTTTCTGGCCGTGGGTGCGCAACGCCCCTATGACCAGGGTGTCGCGGAGGCCAAGGCGGCCGCGCTTGCTCTGCTTGGACATGACGTCCCGCCGTACATTTCGGTACCGACGTTGCGCGTCAAGAAGCTCGACCTTCTCAGTGCCCTTAAGCAGGTCACCAAGGAAGATGCGCCGGCTTCGGTGGTGAAAATCTGCAACGGCGAGTGCTTCTAGAGCAGTTCACCGTTTCACGGAAACGGCGAACCGCTCTATCTCTTTGTTTTTGCGCAATTCCAGACGGAAAACCGTACACACTTTTCCTGGAATTGCTCTGGCTCCTTCTTTCGCCGGCGGGCCGCAGCAGTCCGCCGGCGCTCCCCGAGCGATCGAGAAATCGTCATGGCCGAAGCGAAAACTTCAACGTCCCAGCGCCCTATCGTAACGATGCAACGCATCGGCAAGTCGTTTGGCGCGAACCGCGTGCTGTCGGACATTTCGTTCGAGGTCAAGGCCGGCGAAACGCATGCACTGCTCGGCGAAAACGGTGCGGGCAAGTCGACGCTCATGAAGATCCTCATGGGCGCGTATCGGACGGACGAAGGCCGGATTCTGTTCGACGGCGAGGACGTCACCGCCCTGTCGCTTCGAGAGAGGATCGATCGCGGAATCGCAATGATCTTCCAGGAGCTGAGCGTCTTGCCGAACCGTTCGGTTGCCGAAAACCTGTTTATCCTTCGCGAGCCGCTCGCCTTCGGCCGACGTGTCGATGCCAGAAAAATGCTGCGCGAGGCCCGGGCTCTGATCGAGCGATTTGCCTTCTCGCTCGATGCTTCGGCACGTGTGGGCGACCTGGCGTTCGCTCAGCGCCAGATGGTCGAGATTCTCAAAGCGATCTCGCGGGGCGCCAAGCTGCTCGTAATGGACGAGCCGACTTCGTCCCTGACCATCCATGAGGAGGAAACGCTTTTTCGGACAATCGGTCAGCTCAAGCAGAACGGAATCGGTATCGTCTACATCAGCCATCGCATGGCCGATGTGCTGCAGCTTTCGGATCGCATCTCGATCATCAAGGATGGGCGACTGGTCGGCCCGCTCGATCCGGAGAAGACGTCCATCGAGGATATCGCGTCGTTGATGTCCCGGCCCAAGGTCGAAACAGCTTCCCCAGCCGCAGCCGCGCCAGCAAATCGTCAACCGGCGACGCCCGCCGGGATGCCGGCTCTTGAGGTCCGTGACCTTGCCACCTCGCGCAAACTGTCCGGCGTGTCGTTCTCGATCGACCCGGGCGAGATCGTCGGCCTTGCCGGGCTTGTCGGCAGTGGCCGCTCGACCCTGGGCAAGGCTTTGTTCGGCATCCTTCCGGATGTAACCGGCCACATCGCCGTCGGGAGCGACCCCGTCCAGCCGGGCAGTGTGAGCAGGGCCATCGCTGCCGGTATCGCGCTTGTTCCCGAAGACCGTCGGCTCGAAGGTCTTGTGGGTGGGCGCTCGATCGAGGAGAACCTCGCGCTCCCCCGCCTTTCCGAGTTCTCGCTGGCGGGTCCGTTCGGGCCGATGGCGAAGGCCCGGATAACGGCTCTGTTCAGACAATACCGGGACGATCTCAGTATCCTGTGCCGCGGTCCCTTACAGAAAGCCCAGGAGCTTTCGGGCGGCAATCAGCAGAAGATCGTCTTCGCCAAATGGCTGGCCATGAAGCCGAAGCTGTTGATCCTCGACGAACCAACCTCCGGCGTCGACATCAATGCCAAGCGCGATATGCGCGACCTTGTGCGCCGCACGGCCGGCGAAGGCGTCGCCGTGCTGCTTATTTCTTCGGAACTCGAAGAACTTCTGGATTTGTCCGATCGCATTCTGGTCATGGCGCAAGGGCGGATTACGCGCAGCATCGATCGCGCGGACGACGAGACAAAACTTCGCGCGTTGCTGCAGGCCGAGGCGGCCAGACAAGCCAGTGCGCGCGCCCAGGGAGTTGCAGCATGAAACCGTCCCCTATGCCCTCGCACGCAAATGCGATAAATTTTTTCCGCGATCACATCACCTATGTGATCTTCCTGGCGATAACCCTCTACTTCGTCCTGTTTGCTCCACACTTCGCGTCTGTCTCGACCGCAAGCGCGGTTCTGCGAATCACAGCCATCGTTTCGGCAATGGCGATCGGCATGACATTCGTCATCATCTGCGGCGAAATCGACCTGTCGGTAGGATCGGTTGCGAGTTTTTCAGGGATGATCGGAGCGCTGCTGCTCGGCCAGGATGTTCCCACCTATGTGGCAGCTCTTCTGGTGCTGGCCGCCGGCGCAGCGATCGGGGCCACCTCGGGCATCCTTGTTACGAAAATACGCATTCCATCGTTTCTTGTGACCCTTGGCATGCTGTCGATCTTTTCCGGACTGGCGCTGACGATCACCGGCACCCGGCCGGTGTCGATCGTCGACGATGATTTCTCGAACCTGTTCTGGAACGGCAGTTTTCTGGGCGTGCAGGCGCCAATCTGGTGGACGATCGTCCTAACTGCCGTCGGCTATTATCTTCTGCACCAGATGCCCTTCGGCAGGCGTGTTTATGCGACTGGTGGAAACCCTGTAGCCGCCCGCTTTTCCGGGGTGCGGACGGACAGCGTCAAGATTTTCGCCTTTGTGCTGTCCGGCATGATGGCATCCCTTGCAGGCATGATGCTCGCGGCCCGCTCCACCGCCGGCAATCCCAGCCTGGGGGCGGGTCTCGAACTCGACGTCATCGCGGCCGTGATCATAGGCGGGACAAGTCTCTTCGGCGGCTATGGATCGATCGTCGGTTCTGTCGTCGGAGCAATCTTCATAGGAATTCTCGGATTCGGTCTTCTCGTGCTCGGTCTTTCGACCAGCATCCAGGAGGTGATCAAGGGCGCTATCATCATCATTGCCGTCTCGTTGAACCGGCGTTGAAAGCAGCAGAGTTCCATGACCCGACGAAACGCGCGCGTTCCACGCGTTGACTGCCGAAGTAGGACCGACCCACCCGAAATTCTCTGCCGTCACAGACCTGCTGGCCCGCTCGGTGTCCGCGCTAGGTAGCGGCTTCGTTGGCCAGGTGGTCCTGCATGAGGTCACCATAAGGTTCAACATCGAATGCGGTTGGAAAATTCTCGGGCTTATAGGCCGGGATCGCCGCCTTCCGATCCAGAACCGACTGATGGACCAGCGGCCGCCGTTCCTGTCGCTCGATCGTGCGCGGCTCGGCTTGCGGTAGGTAGAAGCCGAGGACCGATTTTCGCTTCCATTCACGCCATTTGACGGACTTTGGGATCCACTCGAGCGGCTTCCAGCCCACCGTCATTGAATCATGCACGATCCCCAACGGATCGGGGCTGACGAACGTCATCGTCCCCTCGCCCTTCCCTTCCCCGAAGACAAGCCGCTCCAGCATGCGGGAATTGGTCTGCAATCCAAATGCTTTGGCCTGATCAACCATCCAGTCGAGCGGAAATTTGGATATGGCGCTTTCCTCTTCAGGATAGCCACCGCCGACATCGGAATGAGATCCGGCGAACCAGACTTGTTTGATATCCTGCTCTTTTGCCGGCGAAATCTTGTCGAAAGGATTTTCGACGAATGGCTGCGGCTCGACCCACCGGTTCAGCCGGAACATGCGACGATGCTCATCGATCGCAATTGCATGTCGAAAGACTTCGACGCTCGGGTTGGTCCTCGTATGCGGCAGTGTGAGGAGCTGTGGCAGAAGCCGGTCGCCTCGCGGCACGATGATCGACGCTACGGTGTCCCAGACACCAAGAAACTTGATGCGCGCGTCCCGGGCTCCTGAAACCTTGGAAAAGTGCCAGGCAACGTTAAGGTCGTGCTCGTCGCTGGCTTGCTTGTAAGAGCTTACGGCATACTCGACGATGTTGAGTTGGTCCGGATGCAGCAGGCCGATCATGTGGATCAAGCCCGCAACGGCGCGGGCTGTATAGGCTCCCCGGCTGAAGCCAAAGAGGAAGATTGCGTCCCCTTCGACGTAGTGCCTGCAGATGAAGGCGTAGGCGCCGGCGATTTCGGCGTCGAGACCATATCCAGTTGCGAGCTCGAACACGGATTTCGCGTTCTGGCGCCATCGCGTCCAGGCATCGCTGGCACCGATGGTTCCTATGCCGGCGTCGTAATAGACGCGCTGCTCCTCATTCTTCTTCAGGATGCGGAACAACTTCAAGACGTTCGAGAGATTGCGCTCGATCTGGTTTCCCGTTCCATCGCAGCAGACAACGATGTTTTTGCCAGTCCGCTTCAACACCACCGCCTTTGAAGGTCCAGTTCAGACCAACCGACTTTGACCCAAGCTGTGGATCACATCAACAGGCGTCTGACGATGGGTACCGATGAGAATGTAGCGGCGCGGTCGGCGTGGTTCCGGTGGCGAAAGAAGAGGGGCTCAATCAAAGAAGCCCGTATCCTCTTCCCTGAGATACTTCCTGGCTGCTTCGGCGTCGATATCGAGGCCCAGGCCCGGCGCTTCCAGCAGGTCCACCATGCTGTCCTTCACGATCTGCGACGGCAGGCCGATCACGAGATCCTCCCACCAGGGGTCAGAGGCGCTCGGATATTCGAAGGCAATGTAGTTGGCGGGCAAGGTGGCGCAAACGTTGATCAGGGCGCCGAGGCCCAGCAGGCCGTTGGCGGTGCCGTGCGGCGCCATCAGGATGGAGTGCATATAGGCATGCTCGGCGACCCATTTGAGCTCGGCAATGCCGCCGATATCGGCAGGATCTGGGCCGATGACGCGCACCGCCTGCGTCTCGATCAGCTCCTTGAAATTGTGCCGCAAGTAGATCTGCTCGCCGGTATGGATCGGCGTCGAGGTGGAGGTGGTCAGCTCCCGATAGGCCTGCGGATTGACCCACGGCACATAGTCGCCGGTCAGCATGTCCTCGAGCCACATCAAATTGTACTTCTCCACCGCGCGAGCGAACTTGATCGCATCGGGCAGCATCCAGCCCGGGCCGCAGTCGAGCGCCAGGCTGACCTTGTCGCCCAGCACTTCCTTCATGGCGATCACGCAGTCGAGCATGTGGTTGAAACCGCGCTCGCTGATCACGCCCTGATCCATGGCACCGTGATAGCCGGCCTTCTTCTGCGTCACGCCATAATGGAAGTCCTCGATGCTGTCCTTCATGTTCGAGTGGAACGAGATTCCTTGCTTGACCATGAAGAAGTTCTGCGGCTGCTCCATCATCCATTTGACGTCGGCCGCATAATCCTCCGGCCGGTCGCCCGCGCGTTTCCGGCGGATCGAGCCGTTATAGACGCGCACCTTGTCGCGCACCTTGCCGCCGAGCAGTTTGTAGGCCGGCACGCCAGCGGCCTTGCCGGCAATGTCCCACAGCGCATGCTCGATCGCGGAGACGGCGGCGCCATAGGGCTTGAACGAACCTCGCTGGCGGATCTTCAGCATCACCCGCTCGACGTCGGTCGGATCCTCGCCGATCAGCGCCTCGCGGAAATGCAGCACAAAGGGCTTGAGATAGGTCTTTGTGAACTCGACCTCGCCAAGGCCATGGAGGCCCTCGTCAGTGACGACGCGAACGATGGGATGCCGCCCGATGACGGCGCAGCGCAGGTCGGTGATCTTCATGGCACAGTCCTATTTCACAGACGAGAAAGCTGTCGGTGTGAGCAGCTGGCTGGCGATATTGGCAACGATCTGCCCGTCACGCTCAGACTCGTCCCGGGCCCTGTGCCATGCCGGATCGGTGACGAAAGCCGCCCATTTCGCCTCACGCTCGGCCAGCGATTCCCAGGCGAGGAAATAGGTAAGGCGATTGCTGTTTTCGCCGATCGCCGTGGTGAAAAACCCGGCTTGGCGGATGCCATGCCTCTCCCAGATGGCCAGCGTCTGGTCGGAAAAGCGCTTGAGCAAGGCCGGCAGCCTGCCCGGCAGGCAGTCATAGATACGCAGTTCGTAGATCATGGTTTCGTCCGTTTCTTTCTTCGCCTCTCCCCTCGGAGAGGTCGACACGAATGGTCGGTCGTTGGCCCTGTGAGCTTGAGGAATGAGGGCTGGGCGTCTGGGCTAACTCCAGGTCCGGTCCCAGCTATATTCATTGTCCCAATGCTCGGTGGATTGCCAGATGCCGGTGACACCCGGCTGCAGATGCTGCGAGATCACCTCGTCTACGACGTCGTCGATCCCCAGACCCGGCTTGTCCGGAACAGTGATGAACCCGTCCTGCACGAGCGGCTTGGGAAGGCCGGTGACGATATCGTCCCACCAGTCGACATCGGCGGAGTGATATTCGAGCGCCATGAAGTTCTCGGTCGCGGTGGCGACATGGGCCGCGGCCATCGCGGCGATTGGACTTTCGGCCATGTGGATGGCCATGGCGACGCCGTGATCCTGCGCCATGTCGCCGATCTTCTTGGTCTCCAGGATGCCCCCGCTGGTGAGCAGGTCCGGGTGGACAATGGAGAGGCCACCGCTCTTGAGCAGAGGCTCGAACCCCTCCTTGAGGTAGATGTCCTCGCCGGTGCAGATGGGCACCGTGGTGGCGTCCTGCAACTGCCGGTACTGCTCGGTGTACTGCCAGGGGATCACGTCCTCGAGCCAGGCCGGCACGTATTTTTCAATTCGCCTGGCGAGCCGAATGCCGTTCTGCAACGAGATGTGGCCGACGTGGTCGATAGCGAGCGGGATCTCCATGCCGATGACCTCGCGAACCTCGGCAATGTACTGCTCGAGCAGGTCGAGGCCCTTGTCGGAAAAATGGAGGCCGGTAAACGGGTGGGCGACATTATGCAGGTCGTAGGCCGCGTTGCGGGCGCGCCGCTCATCAACGGTCTTGAGTGGGCCGCGGGCAGGATGAACGCGATAGCCTTCCAGTGAGCCGGCAGGAGACACGACCGCGCCGGGCACATCCGCGATCTGCATCAGCCCCAGATCCATCTTGAGGAAGGTGAAGCCGAGTTCCATGCGCTGCTTGAGGCGCTTGCCGGTCTCTGTGCCGCTCGGCACGGTTGCATCGGTATCGCAATAGAGGCGCACCTTCTCCCGAAACCGGCCGCCGAGCATCTGGTAGATCGGAACGCCATAGGCCTTGCCGGCGAGATCCCACAGCGCGATTTCGACCGCCGAGACGCCGCCGCCTTGCCGGCCGTGCCCGCCGAACTGCTTGATCCGGCGAAACAGGCGATCGATGTTGCAGGGATTCTCGCCAAGCAACCGGCTCTTCAGCATCAGCGCGTAGGTGGCGCTGGCCCCGTCGCGCACCTCGCCAAGTCCGACGATGCCCTGGTTGGTGTAGATCTTGAGCAGCGCCGTCGTGAACGGTGCGCCGACGATTTCGGCCACCCGCATGTCGGTGATGCGAAGATCGGACGGCTTGGAGTTCATGTTCACCCGATCAAGGGCTTCGTCGGCTCCACCGGTCTTGGGCATCACTTATCCTCGTTTTTGGTAGGCGGGCTTTTCGGCGGCATGCAGCCCCGACATGAGGCGACATGCGTCAGCCCAGCTCAATCTCGTGGGCTTGCAGGTACTCGCGGTCCATCTCGATGCCGAGACCGGGCTTCGACGTCAGTTTCAGGCTGCCGTTCGAAACGTCGAGCGGTGTGTCGATGAGATGATCGTATTTACCCAGGTTCCATTCCGACGTCTCGAGCTTGTAGAAGTTAGGAACGGTCATCATCACCTGCGCGCCCGCCACCACGTTGATCGGCCCCGCGGCGTCATGCGGCGAGACCGGGACGTAGTAGGCTTCGCACAGGGCAGAGATCTTCTTGAGTTCGGTAATGCCGCCGGTCCAGGTGACGTCAGGCATGATGTAGTCAGCGAGCTTGTTTTCGAGCACCGGCACGAAGTCCCACTTGGTGTGGCCGCGTTCGCCCCACGAGATGGCGGCGCTGACCTTCTCACGCACCTGCTTGAGGGCATTGAGGCTCTCGGGCGGGCAAGGCTCCTCGAACCAGTCGATCTGGCCGGCTTCCTCGAGGCTTCGGCAGAGGCGAATGGCGGTCGGAACGTCGAAACGGCCGTGCGCATCGATGAGGATATCGACATCAGGGCCCGCCGTTTCGCGGATCAGAGCCGTGAGTTCGGCCGCTTCGCGCTCGTCCTTGCGAGTCATGCTGCCATCGAGGTAGCCGTCCCGCTGTTCGCGCGACACGCCATCGGCGCCACGTCCCTGATGCGGGAAAGGATCAAACTTGAGCGCGGTGTGTCCGGACTCGACGATGTCCCGAATTTCGCGGACCACCGCCTCCTTGCTGGTAAATTTGGACTGGTTGGGATGGGTGTAGAGCGCGATTTCATCGCGCACCGGCCCGCCCAGCAGCTCGTAGATGGGCTTGCCCAAAACTTTGCCCCGGATGTCCCAGAGAGCTATGTCGATGGCGCTCACGCATTCGACCGCGGCGCCGCGGCTGCCCATATAGGTGAAGCTGCGGAAAATCTTGTGCCAGAGATGCTCGATCCGGGCCGGGTCCTCGCCGGTCACGGCGGCGCCGATCTGCCGTAGGATCGTGCAGAGCGCGCGGTTGGCGAGCCTGGTGGTGGTCGTGATCTCTCCCCAGCCGCTCACCCCCTCGTCGGTCGTCACTTCGACGAACAGGTACTCTCCCCAATAGGACGCATCGGACTTGATCAGCCACGGCCGAATGCTCGTAATTTTCATGTCAGCTACCTCTGTCTGATCGTCGGGCTAGCGATGTTCTGGAACGGGCATTCTATCCGGCCCGAGCGGCGTTGCGCGCACGCATATGTTCGAGGATGTGCCGGCCGGAGCCCTCGACATGGCGAGCAACGAGTTCGGCCGCCTTGTCGGCGTCTCCGGCTTTTACGAACGCGATGAGCTCGCGGTGCTCGCGAATGATCGCGGCACGCCGGGCAAGCGTGAAATTGAAACGCCGGCTCACGGCTCGCAGCACTTCACGATGCTTCCACCAAAGCTCGGCGGCATGGCGGTTGTAATGCCGCTGGTACATCACGGTGTGGAAGGCGGTATCCAGCTCGCTGTGCCTGAACGTATCGGCGAAGTTGTTCTCTTCAATCAGGTCCTGGAGACGTTGGAGTTCGGCGATGTCCTCGCCGGTGGCCATATTCACAAACCATCGCGTCAGGGCCGGCTCGATCAGAACGCCGATCTCATAAATGTCGCGGACAAACTCCTGATCGATAGGCCGGACGCGCGCCCCGCGGTTGGGGAGAAAGGTGACAAAGCCTTCGCCGCGCAAGAGCTGCAAGGCTTCGCGCACGGGGTTGGTCGAGGTGCCGTGGCGCCGGGCGAGATCAGTGACCACGAGCCGTTCGTTGGCGGCAAGCCGTCCCTCGATGATGTCTTCCCTGATCAGCTCATAAAGCGAGGCGCCCTCGCTGGACGCCCCTATGGGGTCAATCCCCACCGGTGGCTTGGCTTTGAAATCGTTTGGTTCGGCCAAGGCCGGCTCCCCTGGATTAATACACACCCTTTCCGATTAACACGCAAAGTTTCGATAAACAATGTACGATCTAACGCGTTGACAGGCAATTCATGATCTGAAAACGTACAAGGCTCCCGAACGGGTACACAGATACAAAGACGTCCTGCGATCAAACGAGCAAGACCGCTTTGCCTCGCCGCAAAGCGGCATGGGAGAACCAGGGAGGATACCTATGACGAGGATTATACTCGGCAGTGCGGTCCTGCGCGGCACTGTCGTCAGCGTTTTGGCGGCATCACTGATGTCCACATCGGCGCTGGGCGCACCGCCGGTCGACCTCAGCAAGTGGTCGCCGGAATATGTTCGCGCCATTGCGGGCACACAGGATTTCGACACGGCGGCCGATTGTGCCAAGGTCACCCCGCTGGACTACAAGGGGCGACTGACCTTCTGGTATCAGGGCGTGTTCGAGGGCGACCCCGACCTCCTGCGCCAATACTACAAGGAATTCTTCGAAACCTTCCGCAAGACCTATCCAAACATCCAGCTCGAGGAACAAGCCCTCACCTATAACGATCTTCTCGACAAGTTCCGCACCGCGCTCCTCGGCAATGCCGCGCCGATGGCGGTCCGCTTGCAAATCCTGGGTGGTACCGAATTCGCTTCAAAAGGCTATCTGCAGCCGCTGAAGCCCGAGGACGTGGGCTATTCGACCGAGGACTTCTGGCCCGGCGCCATGAAGGCCGTGACCTGGGACGGGGTGACCTACGGCATTCCAACCAACAACGAAACGATGGCGTTCATCTGGAACGCCGACATCTTCAAACGCGCCGGCCTCGATCCGGACAAGCCACCGGCAACCTGGGACGACGTCATCAAGTATTCCAAGCAGATCCACGACAAGCTCGGCATTGCCGGGTATGGCCTCGTGGCTCGCAAGAATGCCGGCAATACGCCGTATCGCTTCATGCCGCAGCTATGGGCCTATGGTGGCGGCGTCTTCGACGAAGCGGCGGCAAACCCGACCTATGAGCAGGTCGAGCTGGACAGCCCGCAGAGCAAGGCGGCGCTGCAGGCTTCCTACGACATGTATGTTCGCGACAAGTCGGTTCCGGTTTCGGCACTCACCAACCAGCAGGCCGATAACCAGCCCCTGTTCGTCGCCGGCCAACTCGGCATGATGATCTCGCACCCCTCCGACTACAATGTCATGCTCGACCTGCAGAAGAAGGCGACGGGCACCGACAAGGACAAGGCGCAGACCGTCATAGACAACATGCGCTACGGCCTGATCCCGGCCGGGCCCGACGGCAAGCGCGCCGTCGTGTTCGGCGGCTCGAACATCCACATCCTGAAGCCCGAATATGTCGAAGGCGGCAAGGTAGACGAGCCGGCGGCGAAGGCTATCATCTGCATGTGGACGAGCCCTGAATGGTCGCTGAAGATGGCCTATGCCGGATCGAATCCCGGCAACCTGAACGGCTTCAAGACCAAATGGATGAAGGAACGTCTGGACAACATCAAATTCCTCGATGTCACGACCTCGATGCTGCCATACGGCATCCCGTTCCCGGCGCTGCCGCAGGCCCCGGAGATCATGAACATCATCGTCCCGGACATGCTGCAGAATGCCCTGACCGGAGCGATGACCGTCGACCAGGCGGCGGACGACGCGGCCCAGAAGGTGAAAGACCTGATGGGCGGGCTCTAGCCTGCGCCTGACCCACGACCTGACCGGCTGCGCTGACAGCGCAGCCGGTTCGTTCCGAAGAAACAAGGGCATACCATCGTGACGATCGTGACCGGCAAGGCCGAGGCGCGCCGAAAATTGCAACCCGGCAGGTCCGGTGCGCTGCGGGATATCTGGGAGCATCGCGCCGACTACGCGTACGTGCTGCCCGCGATCGCCGTGATGCTCATCGTCATCGCCTATCCGATCTACTACACGATCGAGCTGTCGTTCTATAAGACGCCACCCGGCTTGCAGCTCCGTGACAAGACCTTCATCGGCTTCGACAACTACACGGCCATCCTCACCAGCGAGGTGTTCTGGAAAGTCACCTGGAACACGCTGATCTGGACATTCGGGTCCACCTTCATCTCCTTTGTCCTGGGGTTTGCCACTGCGCTGGCGCTCCACCGCGACTTTATCGGCCGCGGTGTGCTGCGCGCTATCCTGATCATTCCCTGGGTCATCAGCGCGGTCGCCGCCTCCTATATCTGGAAGTGGATCTACCATTCGGATTTCGGCATCATCGGCGCAGTGCTGGTCGGCCTCGGATTGGCCGACCGACCGCCGAATTTCATCGACAATGTCAGCACGGTTCTCCCCTCGCTGATCGTCGTCAATATCTGGCGCGAGTTTCCGTTCGCCATGATCATGATGATGGCGGGCCTGCAGACAGTCCCCGAGCAGTTGCTGCTCGCCGCGAAAGTTGACGGAGCCAATGCCTGGCAGCGCTTCTGGCACGTCACCTTCCCGCATCTGCGCAACGTCTCGGTGGTGACGATCCTGCTGCTGGCAGTGGCCAACTTCAATTCCTTCATTATCCCCTGGATCATGACCGGCGGCGGGCCGTCGAACGCATCGCATATCTGGATCACCCATATTTACGAACTCGCCTTCGGCCGGCAGCGCTGGGGCGTGGCATCGGCCTATTCGGTGCTCCTGTTCATCATCCTGATGACGCTGGGCTATTTCTACGTCCGTGCGCTGAGCGGCAACGAGCGGAAGGAGGGCGGCGTATGAGCGCGATTGCCGAGACGGTCTCCCGAGGCCAGACCCGTCGCCGTATGCGCGTCGACGGATGGCGGTGGGCCGGGCGCATCTTCCTCGTTTTCATGCTGCTTTATACGGCGTTGCCGATGATCTGGATGCTGATCACCTCGATCAAATCGGGGTTCGCGGCGACGCAATTCCCGCCGCAATGGTGGCCGGACGAGCCGACCCTCGCCAGCTATCAGAAATTGCTCGATCCGCAGAACAGCGTCGGCCAGGACTTCCTCCGCTTCTTCTGGAACAGCCTGTTCGTGTCGACCGTCACGACAATCCTTTCCGTAATCGTGGCTGTCCCCGCGGCCTACGCTTTTTCGCGCTTCAGTTTCCCCGGACGGAACTTCCTGTTCTTCGCCGTTTTGCTGCGCAACATGTTCCCGGCAGTGATCTTTCTCGTGCCGCTCTTCATCCTGATGCGCGCGATCGGCCTGGTGAACACGCACGGCTCGCTCATTCTCACCTATCTGACCTTCGGGCTGCCGCTGGCGATCTGGCTGCTCAAGGGCTTCTACGACAACATCCCGGTGCAACTCGAGCAGGCGGCGCGCATCGACGGCGCAACGCGGTTCCAGGCCTTCATCCTGATCGTGATGCCGCTCTCGACGCCTGGGATCATCGCCACCGCGATCTATTCCTTCATCGGCGCCTGGAACGAATACATCTACGCCTACACCTTCCTTTCCAAGAACGAGCAATTGACCCTGCCGGTCGGCATCCAGCGCTTCTTCTCGGAAAACACGACGGACTTTCCGGGCCTGATGGCGGCCAGCTTCATGATGAGCGTGCCCGTCGTGGTGCTGTTCCTCGTCCTGCAACGATACTTCGTACGCGCCCTTACAGAAGGCGCGGTCAAGCATTAGGGAGTTGCCGATGGCCCACGTGGTCCTCAAAGATCTCGTCAAGACCTATGGCGGCTTCAAAGCTGTCAACGATGTTTCGCTGACGGTCAATGACGGCGAGTTCGTTGCGCTGGTCGGCCCTTCAGGCTGCGGCAAGACAACCACGCTCAATCTCGTCGCGGGGCTGACCTCGATCACATCGGGCGACATCGTCATCGGAGACCGGGTGGTCAATGATCTCGACCCCAAGGACCGGGACATCGCAATGGTGTTCCAGAACTACGCGCTGTACCCGCAGAAATCGGTCTACAAGAACCTGGCGTTCCCGCTGCAGATGCGGAAACTCTCCAGGGACGAGATCGACAAGAAGGTCAGGGAAGCGGCGCGCGTTCTCGACATGACGCACCTGCTCGAGCGCAAACCGCGGGAACTTTCGGGCGGGCAGCAGCAGCGCGTCGCCCTTGGCCGTGCCCTCGTCCGCGACCCCGCTGTGTTCCTCATGGACGAGCCGCTCTCCAACCTCGACGCCAAACTGCGCGTGCAGATGCGATCCGAGATCAAGCGCTTCCACCAGGACCTCAAGGCAACGATCATCTACGTGACGCACGACCAGCTCGAAGCCGTGACCATGGCCGACAAGATGGCGGTGATGAATGGCGGCTATCTGCAGCAATACGATTCACCGGCGCAGGTCTTTGCCCATCCGGTCAACATGTTCGTCGCCAGCTTTATCGGCAGCCCGGCGATGAGTCTCATTCCGCTGGAGGCTTCGACGGCAAACGGCAGCACCGCGCTGACCAGCGCGGAAGGCTGGACGCTTGAGCTGTCGCAACTCAACGCGCGCAAGGTCCAGGGAGCGACCACCAAGAAGGTCGTGCTCGGCGCGCGGCACTCGACGATCAAGCTGCACAAAAGCGCGGTCCCGGGCGCCATTCCGGCCAAGGCCTATACGGTGGAGCCGACCGGAGACGTCACCTTCGTGCAAGCATTCCTGTCGGGCGCCATCGTCAACATCAGCGTGTCGCCCAACGTCGCCGTCAAACCTGATGAGCGGATCTGGCTCGAGTTCGACCAGGAGCGGATGCATCTGTTCGACGGCGAAACTGAAATGGCCCTCAAGGCCGATTGAGACAGGGGATGCGCGTGGAACGCGGGCGTGTATGACCAAGAACCTGAAGATCACCGCGATCAAGCCCTACCCGGTATGGGTGGGAACGCGCAACCAGATGCTCGTCAAGGTCGAGACCGACCAGGGTATCTTCGGCTGGGGCGAGAGCGGCTTGAGCGGTCGCGAGAAAGCCGTGGCGGGCGCGGTCGAGCACTATCGCGAGTTTCTCATCGGCCGCGACCCGATGCAGATCGGCCTGATCTGGCAGGAGGTTTACCGCAGTCAGTACTTCGAAGGAGGCCGGGTCCTGCAGGCGGCGATTTCCGCCATCGACATCGCCCTTCATGACATCAAAGGCAAGGCGCTGGGGGTGCCCGTCTACGAGCTGCTTGGCGGCAAGCAGCGCGACCGCGTGCCCACCTTCGCCTCGACCGGAGACGAGGCCGAGGGCGATGTTGCGATCGAACGCGCCCGCGAACTGCGCGCGCAGGGCTGGCAGGCAATCCGCTTCTTCCCCATCGGACAAAGCAGCAAGGACGTCTTCGAGCCGCGTGAATCGATCGGCCCTACGGCGAGCATGCTGAACAAAGCGCGCGAGGCGCTGGGCGATGAGGTGGTGCTCGGCGTCGATTATCATCACCGGCTGTCGGTGGCCGAGGCGGCGAGCTTCTGCAGCAAGCTCGGCCGCGGCGTGCTTGATTTCCTCGAGGAGCCGATACGGGCCGAGACACCAGAGGCGTACGAGTCCCTTCGTACGATGACCGACATCCCCTTTGCCATCGGCGAGGAATTTGCCAGCAAGTGGCAGTTCCTGCCTTACATCGAGCGCGGCATCCACCAGTTCAACCGGCTCGATGTCTGCAATGTCGGCGGGCTCACCGAGGCGATGAAAGTCGCTGGCTGGAGCGAGGCGCACTATGTGGACCTGATGCCACACAATCCCCTTGGCCCGGTGTGCACGGCCGCAACCGTGCATCTCGCCGCCGCGGTGCCCAACTTTGCGTGGCTAGAAACCAGGATCCCCGAAAGGAAGCTGGGTTTCGACAATTCCGACTTTTTCCCCGTACAGCCAAGGCTCGACGGGCCCGATTATCCGGTCAGCGACCTGCCGGGGCTCGGCGTCGAGGTCAATGAAGCGGCGGTCCAGGCGCAGAGTTTCCGTTTCTGGGAAGCGCCACATCTCAAGCGCCGCGACGGCTCTGTCACCAACTGGTAATTCAATTTCAACCGGAGTCCGAAAATGACGCATACTCCCGATATCACGCGGCCGCCCAAGGACCTGATCGACGCGCTAAGGGAGATCGGCGCCGCCACGGTCGCGGGCACACTTGGCCATATGGGCTTTCGCAATCCGCACATGGTCGGCCCGGTGCCGCAGAACCATGGGAGGTCGATCGTCGGGCCGGCACTGACATTGCAGTTCATGCCGCAGAGACCGGACCTCTTCACCGAGGGAGAATATGCCGATCCGGAGACGCAACTTCACAGACATGTGCTCTACCATGCGCAGGAGGGCGACGTGGTCGTCGTCGACGCGCGCGGCGACATGAGCTCCGGTGTCTTCGGCGATATGATGTCGACCTATTTCAAGGGCAGAGGCGGTGCGGGCATTGTCATCGATGGGTGCATGCGCGACCGGCCCAATGTCGAAAAGCTCGACCTGCCTCTTTGGCTGCGCGGCTGGACGCCAAATTATCATGTGCAGACCAGCATCTATCCCAATGCGGTCAACGTTCCGATTGCCTGCGGCGGTGTCACGGTGATCCCCGGCGACATCATCGTCGCCGATGACGACGGGGTGGTGGTGCTTCCCGTCGCAATGGCCCCGAAGGTCATCGAAGAATCCCAGAAGCATCACGATTGGGAGGAATTCTCACGAATGAAACTCATGGGGGGCGCGCCGTTGCAACGCTACTATCCACTGCACCCAAGCGCGAACGACGAGTACGAGGCTTGGCGGAAAGCCAACGCCAAACCTTGATAGACAGGATGAACTGACAGTCGCCAGCGCGCGTCAGCCATTCCCCCTAATTTATCCTGGCGCCGCGCTGTGCGTCGAACAGGTGCGCCTTGCGCACCATCGTCTCCAGCCCGATCTCCTGATCAGGTTTGAATGGCGGCCGATCCCGGCTCTCCGCCCGCTCGTTGACCTAAGCTGGGTTTAATCCCTGGCCACTCCAGACCTGTCCCTGCCGAAAGCTGGCGGCTTTTGCATCGGGAGATACCTGACCGCGCTGGTGGCGACACATTACCGTAACGGAAGCGGTCCTATCATTCATTCGGTGATTTTGGGCGGGGGCCGGGATCGTCGGCCGGGACCGTCAAGATTAGGGGACCTGATATGGCCACGCAGCTTTGTCACATAGAGACAGCATTCTCGGGAGCGGGCTCGGCAATGGCTCCAAAGTTCGCGGAATCATGCGCTTGGGCGAATGCACGAGGCGTAACAATCTATCAGCGTTCAAAAACGGTATGGATCGCGGCCGGCGGCTATCGAGGCCGCGATTTGAAAGTAAAGGGACGGTCGCCTGCCACCGCGCTCGCACTATGGATTGAGGCTGTCCAGTACAGAGGTTCTACATGAGGCTGACCAACGAGGCGTCCAAGGCACGCAAGGAGATCAGCATCCATCGTATCGCCGCCCTGATACCAGCTTAGGATATCGCAGGCCGTCGCCGAAAATCGATCCCCGGCCGAGCTTTGTCCATGCGATCAGCCCGGCCGCTTTGGTCGAGCTGGTTCATCATGAGCCCGCGAGCGCCAGCATGACGCTCGCCCCAAGTGCGGAACGCACCTGGCTCAACATCAAGCGGACGCCCGGAGCTGAAAATTTTACGCGGCCGCGCCTGGCGCCGCGGCTCCGGTCGCGTAAAAATGCTTCTGTCGAAGCTCGAATCAACTCCGCCATCATGTTTTCTCCAGAAGAAACGCCCATATAAAAGCAGGTTGGCGGGCCGTTGCCATTCGGGCAGACACCGCTAGCGTTGCGGCGGTGATCCGAACCCGCCAAAACGGATGGCGCGCCCTGCCGGACGGTTTGATATCGCGGTCAACACGTAGGGAGAAACACGCGATCGGGTTGCGCTCGGCATGTGTTGATGGTTTGTTGCCGGTCAGCGGAGAACGAGTGATGCGAGAATCCATCGGTCAAGACGAATACGGGTCGACCAGCCCCTTCGATCCGGATGACCTGCCGAATTTGAATGCGATCGGTCCGGCGATGGGCAGCGGCAATGACTTCGAGAGATACGCGGTCGCCGTCATAATCGTGTTCGGCGCCCTGATCATAGGCGGGCTGATGGCCGCGTCGATGACCTTCGGCCACCGCAACGGTTTCCTGTTCGCGCTCGGCGGCGCCACATCGGCCTGGATATCGGGAAACGCGCTTCTGCTCGACCGGCCGCGCATCTACGCACTGTTCGTCGGCATCGCGGCCCTGATGCTGATCGCATCCACCGTCACGCTGATTTCGTGACGGCTTGATCGTCAATTAAAGCGGTCGTTTCACGGAAACCCAGACCGCCCTGTCTTTTCGTTTTCGATGCGATTGCGGACGCGGGTTCACGCGCTTGCGGAGTGCGCCAGTCCCATCAATAGCCGAGCGCCTCGCCGGAAGCGGCGCGGCTGTCGATGGCGCCATTGTAGCGGGCGCCGCCACCCTTCCCAATTTCCGCCAGGCTCTTGCCGCCGACCAGTATGCCCGCTGCCTGACCCCAGGTCTTGTCGCTGAGATCGAGATGATAACCCATGCCGGCCAGCAACCTTTCGGTGTCCGGCGACAGTCCGAACGGCTCGATATAGACCGTGTCGGGCAGCCATTGATGATGGATGCGCGGCGCGTCGATCGCCTCCTGGATGTTCATGCCGTGGTCGATGACGTTGACGATGGCTTCCAGCGTAATGGTGATGATGCGCGAACCGCCGGGGCTGCCGATGACCATGAACGGCTTGCCGTCCTTGGCCACCACGGTCGGGCTCATCGACGACAGCGGCGTCTTCTTCGGCTGGATGGCGTTGGCCTCGCCCTGGACCAGGCCGTAGAGGTTGGGCACGCCGGGCTTCTGGGTGAAATCGTCCATCTCGTTGTTGAGCAGGATACCGGTTCCGTCGGCGACGACGCCGGCGCCAAACGAGCCGTTGAGCGTGTAGGTGACCGCGACCGCGTTGCCGTCCTTGTCGATGATCGAATAATGCGTCGTCTCCTTGCTCTCGCCGAACCCCTTCGGCATCAGGTCCTGAGACACGCCGGCCCGGAACGGATCGATCTTGTCGCGGATGTCCTTGGCGTAGGCCTTGTCCAGCAGTTTCGAGACCGGATTGTCGACGAAATCGGGATCTCCGAGCGCCGAATTGCGGTCGACATAGGCGTGGCGGATGGCTTCGATCATGACATGCACGGTCTCGGCCGAACCGGCGCCAAGATAGGACAGCGGATAGCCTTCCAGCACGTTGAGGATTTCACAGATGATGACGCCGCCGGAGCTGGGCGGCGGCGAGGAAATGATCTCGTAGCCGCGATAGGAACAGGTCACCGGCTTGAGCTCGCGCACCGCATATTGTTCGAAATCGCCCTTGGCCAGGATACCGCCCTTGGCGCCGCTTGCCTTGACGATGGCATCGGCGATGGCGCCCTTGTAGAAGGCGTCGGGGCCTTTTTCGGAAATCGCCGAGAGCGACGCGGCTAGGTCGGGCTGGACCAGCCGCTCGCCGATGCCATAGGGCTTGCCATCCGGCTTCAGGAATATGGCCGCCGCGGCGGGATCCTTCGCCAGCCTGTCGGCACCTCCGGCAAACGAGGCGGCGTCACCCTGATTGAGGATGAACCCGTCCTTGGCATAGCGAATGGCCGGCGCCATGAGGTCCTGCCGGGACAAGGTGCCGTATTTTTCGCGCGCCATCTCGAAACCGGCGACGGAGCCCGGCACGCCGACGGCGAGGTAGCCGTCGAGGCTGGCGCCTTTCACCGGTTTGCCGTCCTTGTCGAGATACATGGTCTTGGTCGCGGCCAGCGGCGCACGTTCGCGGAAATCGAGGAAGGTCGACTTGCCGTCCTTGAAGCGGACAGTCATGAAGCCGCCGCCGCCGATATTGCCGGCATTGGGATAGACGACGGCGAGCGCATAACCAACGGCGACCGCCGCATCGACGGCGTTGCCGCCCTTCTTCAGGACTTCGACGCCCACCTCCGACGCCAGATGCTGCGCGGTGACAACCATGCCGTTCTCGCCTTTGGCAGGCGCTGGCGAGGCGGCGAAGGCGGCCGCCCATGGCGCGAAAGCGATTGTGAAGGAGAGGCTGACGGCGATCAGCGTGCGGCGAGTGATATGCATGGCGAGGCTCCTGGCGGGGGACGCCTAGGAAACCGTGTTGGGGTGATCGAGTCCACTAACAATTGAGGGAGCACGAGAAAGAGCCCCACCCGGATTGCCATCCGACCTCTTCCCTAGTCTAGTGGAGAGGAGGCTGTCAGCGCTCGCGCCAGTCTCTTTTCCCCAGCGGGGAGAAGGTGGCCGCGAAGCGACCGGATGAGGGGCGGGCTCGGCCTCAGACAATGCCACCGCTGCCGCCGGCAACGGCCGGGCGTTCCGCCGCGACCTTGGCGCGGTAGCCTGCCGCCCGGTAAGCGGCGACCGGATCGATGGCGCCGCCGGTGTTCAGCCGCGCCATGGCCAAGATCGGCTCGACATCGGTGCGGTAGGCTGATTTTAGCGTCTGCGTTGCCATCAGCGCGTCATTGCCGTCCTGAAAACCTTCAAGCGCCTTGCGGTCGACCAGCAGCGCCTGCGCGTAGGCGCGCTGCACCTCGACCGCGGACAGCATCAGGCTCTCGATCGGATCGGTGACGTTGTGGCTCTGGTCGAGCATATGGGCCGGATCGAAGCCGTCGGCGCCGGACAGTTCGGCGTCGACCAGTTCGTTGAAGACCAGGAACAGCCGGTAGGGGTCGATCGAACCGGCATCGAGGTCGTCGTCGCCATATTTCGAATCGTTGAAGTGGAAGCCGCCGAGTTTCCTGAACTGGATCAGCCGCGACACGATCATCTCGATGTTGACGTTGGGCGCGTGGTGGCCGAGATCGACCAGGCAGAAGGCCTTGTCGCCGAGTTCCTTGGCAATAATGCAATTGGTGCCCCAATCCTGCACGACGGTGGAATAGAAGGCAGGCTCGTATATCTTGTGTTCGGTGAACAGCTTCCAGTCAGCGGGCAGCCCGACATAGACCTCTTTCATGGCATCGAGATAGCGCTCGAACGCCTTGGCGAAGTTGACCTGGCCGGGGAAGTTCGAGCCGTCGCCGATCCACACCGTCAGCGCCTTGGACCCAAGCGTCTTGCCGATCTCGATGCATTCAAGATTGTGCTCGACCGCTTGCCGGCGCGTTCCGGCATCGGCATGCGAGAGCGAGCCGAATTTGTAGGACAGCTTTTGGTCCCTGGCGTCGGAGAACGTATTGGAGTTCATGGCGTCGAAGCCGAGGCCGAAACGCGAGGCCGCCTGCTTCAGCCGGTTCGGGTCGGCCTTGTCCCAGGGAATGTGCAGCGACACCGTCGGTGTCGCCTGCGTCAATTGCTTGATGACGGCGCAATCCTCGATCTTGTCGAAGATGTCGCGCGGTTCGCCGGCGCCGGGGAAACGGGCAAAGCGCGTGCCGCCGGTACCGACACCCCAGGAGGGGATCGCCACCGCGAATTTCTCGACCTTGTCTCGGATCGCGTCGATGGCGATGCCGCGACGGTCGAGCCGTTCGCCGAGCGAGGCGTAGTCACGCTCGAGGTCGGCCTTGCGCGCGGCGTTGTTTTTTTCGACGACGTCGGCCGAGATGATGGTTTCGGACACTGCTGTTCCTCCCAGATTTCGTTCGGCTGGCGCTGCCCCTCATCCGCCTGCCGGCACCTTCTCCCCGTGAACGGGGAGAAGGAAGGCCTAGCGCGTAAAGCTTTGCGCGTTACCGGCGTCGACATTGACGATGTTGCCGGTCGACTTGGCCGACATGTCGGAGGCGAAGAAATAGATCGCTTCGGCGATGTCCTCGGGAAACACCGAGCGCTTCAGCATCGAGCGCGAGCGGTAATGTTCCTCAAGGTCGTCGGTCGACATCTTGTAGGCGGCGGCGCGCTGTTCCTTCCACTCGCCGGACCAGATCTTGGAGCCGCGCAGTACGGCGTCCGGATTGACGACGTTGACCCTGATCTGCGCCTCCGCGCCCTCCAGCGCCAGGCAGCGGGCGAGATGGATCTCGGCGGCCTTGGCGGTGCAATAGGCGGCGGCGTTCGGCGAGGCGGCAAGGCCGTTCTTGGAAGCGACGAAAACGACGTTGCCGCCGATCTTCTGCACCCTGAACAGCCGGAACGCTTCCCGCGAGACCAGGAAATATCCCGTCGACAGGATGTCCATGTTCTTGTTCCACAGCGCCAGCGTCGTGTCCTCGATCGGCGCCGAGGAGGCGAGGCCGGCGTTGGAGACCAGAATATCGATGCCGCCGAACTCGACCGCCGTTTCGGCAAAGCCGGCGACGACCTGATCCTCCGACGTGACGTTGATGACCACGGGGCGGACAAAATCCTTGCCATAGGCCTTGGCCAGTTCGTCGTTGGCGCTGGCAAGTGCTGTCTCGTCGATGTCGGCGAGCACCACGCAGGCGCCTTCGCGCAGCAGCCGGCTCGCCGTCGCGCGGCCGATGCCGCCCGCGCCGCCAGTGACGAGCGCGATCTTGCCGGCAAGAGCCTTGGGCTTCGGCATGCGCTGCAGCTTCAGATCCTCGAGCAGCCAGTATTCGATGTCGAAGGCTTCCTGCGCAGGCAGGCCGACATAGGAGGAGACGGTCGAGGCGCCGCGCATGACGTTGATGGCGTTGACGTAGAACTCCCCCGAAATGCGCGCCGTGGCCTTGTCGCCGGCGAAGGTGAACATGCCGACGCCGGGCATCAGATAGACGACGGCGTTGGGATCGCGGATGGCGGGCGAGTCCGCATGCTTGCAGCTGTCATAATAGGCCTGGTAGCCGACGCGGTATTCGGCAATGTCGTCGGCCAGCCGCGCGATGACGGCATCGACATCGGGCTTGGCCGGATCGAACTCGATGACCAGCGGCCGGATCTTGGTGCGCAGGAAATGGTCCGGGCATGAGGTGCCGAGTGCCGCCAGCGGGCGCAGATCCCTGGAATTGACGAATTCGAGCACGGCGGCGGAATCGTCGAAATGGCCGAGCTTATGGCTCTTTTCCGAGATGAGGCCGCGGATCCTCGGCATCAGCTTCGCGGCGATGGCGCGGCGTTCGGCGGCGTCGAGCGACTTGACCGCTTCGCCACCGAAAATGGCGACGCCCTCGGAACGCCGCTCGAACCACTCGATCGCCTGGTTGATCACCGAGATCGTCGTTTCGTAGCATTCCTTCGGGCTGTCGCCCCAGGTGAACAGGCCGTGGCTTTCCAGGATCACGCCCTTGGCGGCTGGATGGTCGAGGCAGAATTTCTCCAGCCACAGGCCAAGTTCGAAGCCCGGCCGCTTCCACGGCAGCCAGCCTATGGCGTCGCCGAAGATTTCCTTCGTCAGGGCCTTGGAATCTTTGGCGGCAGCGATGGCGATGATGGCGTCGGGATGCATGTGATCGACACAGGGCTTCGGCACGTAGGCATGCAGCGGCGTGTCGATCGAGGCCGCGCGCGGATTGAGATTGAAGGTGCAGTGGGGCAGATAACCCACCATCTCGTCTTCATGCTCGACGCCGCGATAAAGGCCTTTGAGGGCTCGCAATTTGTCCATGTAGAGCGTGGCAAAACCATCAAGCTTGATCGAAGCGCTGTCGCCGCCGGAGCCCTTCACCCACAGCACTTCCACGTCCTGTCCGGTGAGCGGATCCTGTTGCCGGATTTTCGACGATGTGTTGCCGCCGCCGTAATTGGTGACACGCTTGTCGGAGCCGAGCGTGTTCGAACGATAGACCAGAAGCTCGGGATCGCTCATCCCCCTTGCCTTCGCATCATCCCAAAGATTGGCGAGGCGCGAGCCGGAGCGCTTGTCGAGCATGGGTAATCCTCCCTTGAAGCGCGGACGGTGCGCTCCTCTTTTCGTCGGGAATGTCTACGCAAGGCGGGGCTTTGTCAATCACAAACGATCAACATCAATCATATTGCACTGCACAATGAAATTATATGATCGGAAATGATTGACACTGCGCGATTTCTAATGCCAGATGGCCATGCAGGGAGGAACCATGCACGAAAAAGAGCGCCACAGGATCATTCTGTCCGCCGTCCAGGAAAAGCCTGTGGTGACGGTGCAGGAAATGGTCGACCTGACGGAGTCTTCCGAGGCGACGATCCGGCGCGATATCGCGGCCCTGCACGTGCAAAAGCGACTGCGCCGGGTGCGCGGCGGCGCCGAGGCGATCACGCCGCCACAGTTCATCGGCCTTGCCGGCAGGCCTTTTTCCGTCAACGAGACGCTCAATGCCGCGCAGAAGCGGGCGATAGCGCGGGAAGCGGTGGAACTCTGCAAGGACGGCGAGCCGATCATCATCAACGGCGGCACCACCACCTTCCAGATGGTGCATTTCCTGACCGGCCGCCGCATGCCGATCTTCACCAATTCCTTCCCGATCGCCGAAAGCCTGCTCAAGCACTCCAAGAACACGGTGATGCTGTCCGGCGGCACCATCTACCGCGAGCAGAACATCATCCTGTCGCCCTTCGACAATGACGTGACGCGCAATTTCTACGCGCGCCGCATGTTCATGGGCGCCCAGGGGCTCGGGCCGCTCGGCCTGATGGAAGGCGATCCGCTCTTGATCCAGGCGGAACAGAAGCTGATCGATCAGGCCGACGAGTTGGTGGTGCTGGTCGATTCTTCGAAATTCCGCAAACGCTCCAGCCTGATCCTGTGCGGCCTGTCGCGCATCACCACCGTCATCACCGACGACGGCATCGAGGACCGCGAGGCAAAGATGCTCGAAACAGCGGGGGTAACGCTGATCGTCGCCCGCAAGTCGGCAAAGGAAGAATCTTCGCTGCAAGCCTGAGAGACACCCTCACGCCCGCAGCGGCGATGGAATGCAACGCTCAAGGGAGGAATATTCGATGAGCTTTCTGAAGAAACTGATGGTTACGGCGGCCTTTTCCGCCGCCATGGTCGTGAATGCCGCCTATGCCGAGAACGTCAAGATCGCGCTGGTGGTGAAGTCGCTCGGCAACGGCTTCTTCGACGCCGCCAACAAGGGCGCCGAAGAGGCGGCCAAGGAACTGGGCGATGTCGACATCATCTACACCGGCCCGACCAAGGCGACCGCCGAAGCGCAAATCGAGGTGGTCAATTCACTGATCGCGCAAAAGGTCAACGCCATCGCCATCTCGGCCAATGACGCCGACGCGCTGGTGCCGGTGCTGAAGAAGGCCATGGAGCGCGGCATCACCGTCATCTCCTGGGATTCGGGCGTCGCCAAGGAAGGCCGCCAGCTTCACCTCAACCCGTCCGATACCGGCCTGATCGGCGAGACCATCATCAAGCTCGCCGCCGACTATTTGCCGGAGGGCGGCGACGTCGCCATCCTGTCGGCCTCCTCGACCGCGACCAACCAGAACGCCTGGATCGACGCGGCCAAGAAGGTGCTGCCGGAGAAATTTCCGAAGATCAAGCTCGTCGCTACCGTCTATGGCGATGACGACTCGGCCAAGAGCACCGACGAAGCCAAGGGCCTCTTGAAGTCCTATCCGAACCTGAAGGCGATCATCGCGCCGACCACCGTCGGCGTCGTCGCCGCTGCCCAGGTCGTCACCGATGAGAAGCTGATCGGCAAGGTCAACGTCACCGGCCTCGCGCTGCCGTCGGAGTTCAAGAAGTTCATCGACAACGGCGCTTCACAGGCCGTGGCTCTTTGGAACCCGATCGACCTCGGTTACTCCGCCGTCTACCTCGCCCACGATCTGGCGGTGAAGAAGGAAGAGGCCAAGCCCGGCGCGACGCTGTCGATCGGCCGCGTCGGCAAGGTGACGCTCGACGACACCAATTCGGCTGCGATGGCTCCGCCCTTCCAGTTCGACAAGACCAACATCGAGAAGTTCTCCAAGATCTACTGATCCGGAGCTTCAAGCTGACGCGGCGGGGTTCACGCCCCGCCGCAACTTCAAACGCACCTTGTTTCAGGGCTTGATACGACCATGGACACGACAGCCCAACACGGCACGGTGAAGGACGGGCCCCTGGCCTCCACGCCGCGCCTGACGCTGTCCGGCATCTCGAAGAGCTTTCCCGGCGTGCGCGCGCTGCACAATGTCAGCCTCTCGCTCTATCCGGGCCAGGTGACGGCGCTGATCGGCGAGAACGGCGCCGGCAAGTCGACGCTGGTCAAGATCATGACCGGCATCTACCAGCCCGATGCGGGCACGATCAGCATAGACGGGCAGGACGTCACCCTGCCCAGCGCGCACGCCGCCTTCGGCCATGGCGTTACCGCCATCCATCAGGAAACCGTGCTGTTCGACGATCTGACGGTCGCCGAAAACATCTTTCTCGGCCATGCGCCGCGCACCCGCTTTGGCACCATCGACTGGCGCACCATGCGCAGAAATGCGCGCGAAGTGCTCGACACCATGCATGCCGGCCATATCGACGCCGATGCAAGGCTGAAGGACCTCGGCATCGCCAACAAGCATCTCGTTGCCGTGGCGCGGGCCATGTCGATCGACGCGCAGATCGTCATCATGGACGAACCGACGGCCGCCCTTTCGATGAAGGAGATCGAAGAGCTCTTTTTGCTGATCGAGTTCCTCAAGAGCGAAGGCAAGGCGATCCTGTTCATCAGCCACAAGTTCGACGAGATCTACCGCATCGCCGACCGCTACACCGTGTTCCGCGACGGCGAGATGGTCGGCGAAGGGCTGATCAAGGATGCCGCCCAGAGCCAGATCGTGCGCATGATGGTGGGCCGTGCGGTCGATCACATCTTTCCACAGCGCAAGGCCGAGATCGGCGCGCAGGTGCTGTCGGTCTCCGGCCTGTCGCACCCCACCGAATTCAACGACATCGGTTTCGAGCTGCACAAGGGCGAGATTCTCGGCTTCTACGGCCTTGTCGGCGCCGGCCGCAGCGAGGTGATGCAGGCGATTTCAGGGATCACTCGCACCTCCGGCGGCACGATCACGCTGGACGGCAAGACGATCGCGCCGAAATCGGCGGCGGATTCGATCGAGGCCGGCATCGTCTACGTGCCGGAGGAGCGCGGCAAGCAGGGCGTGGTGATCGGCCTGCCCATCTTCCAGAATGTTTCTCTCCCGTCGCTGGCACGCACCTCCAAATCCGGCGTGCTGCGGCTGGCGGAGGAGTTTTCGCTCGCCCGCTCCTACACCGAGCGGCTCGACCTCAGGGCCTCCTCGCTCAGCCAGGATGTCGGCACGCTGTCGGGCGGCAACCAGCAGAAGATCGTCATTGCCAAATGGCTGGCGACCACGCCCAAGGTCATCATCCTGGACGAGCCGACCAAGGGCATCGACATCGGCTCCAAGGCCGCCGTGCACGGCTTCATGGCCGAGCTGGTGGCGCAAGGCCTGTCGGTTATCATGGTGTCGTCGGAGCTGCCCGAAATCCTCGGCATGTCCGACCGCGTCGTCGTCATGCGCGAGGGCCTTGTCGCGGCCGTCTACGACAACAACGGACTGGACGCCGAGACGCTGGTCCGGACGGCGGCGGGGATCGCGGCATGAAAACTTTGCTGAAATATCGCGAAATCTGGTTGCTGGCGGCCATCGTCGTGCTGATCGGGCTGATCTCGACGCGTTTTCCCGCCTTCGCCGACCCCGGCAATTTGCGCCAGGTGTTCAACGACACCTCGATCCTGATGATCCTGGCGCTCGGGCAGATGGTGGTCATCCTGACCCGTTCGATCGACCTGTCGATGGCATCGAACCTCTGCTTCACCGGCATGGTGGTGGCGATGCTGAACGCCGCTCACCCGGCGATCCCGATCCCGCTGCTGATCGTCATTGCCCTGGTCGTCGGCCTGGTGCTCGGCGCCATCAACGGCCTTCTGGTGTGGCGGCTGAACATCCCCTCGATCGTGGTGACATTGGGCACGCTGACCATCTATCGCGGCGCCACCTTCGTCATCTCCGGCGGCGCCTGGGTCAATGCCGACAAGATGAGCCCCGAGTTCATCGGCTTCCAACGCGCGGCCTTACTCGGCATTCCGGTGCTGTCCTGGATCGCCATTCTGGTCATCGCGCTGTTCTTCATCCTGATGACGCGCACCGCGCTCGGCCGCTCGATCTATGCCATCGGCGTCAATCCGACGGCGTCGGTCTATGCCGGCATCGATGTCGGGCGGACGAAATTCATCGTCTTCTGCATCTCCGGCATGATCGGCGGGCTCGCCGGCTATCTCTGGATCTCACGCTACGTGATCGCCTCGGTCGAGGTCGCCAATGGCTACGAGCTCAACATCATCGCCGCTTGCGTCATCGGCGGCATCTCGATTGCCGGCGGCATCGGTTCGGTCGGGGGCGCGGTGTTGGGGGCGCTGTTCCTGGGCATCATCTCCAACGCGCTGCCGGTCATCAACATCTCGCCCTTCTGGCAGATGGCGATTTCGGGCAGCGCCATCATCCTCGCCGTCGTGCTCAACGCGCGCGGCGAACGCCAGCAGGGCCGCATCATCCTGAGAAAAATGGAGGCGGCATGAGCGACGTCCCTGCCCCGCGCCACATTCCGGACCGGCTCGACAAGCCGTTTCGTTCGGCGATCTTTTCCTGGGAAGCGCTGCTGGTCGTGGTGGCCCTCGCCATCTTCGCCATCAACAGCTTCGCCTCGCCCTATTTCCTCGACCCCTATTCGCTGTCGGACCTGACCTTCAACTTCACCGAGAAGGGCCTGATCGCCTTCGCCATGGCGCTGCTGATCATTTCGGGCGAGATCGACCTGTCGGTCGCCGCCATCATCGCGCTGGCCTCGACCATGATGGGCATGGCGGTGCAGGCCGGCGCCGGAACGCCGGTGCTGGTGGCGATCGGCATCGTCGTCGGGCTCGGCTGCGGCGCCTTCAACGGCCTGCTGGTCACGAGGCTTGGCCTGCCCTCGATCGTCGTCACCATCGGCACGATGAGCCTGTTTCGAGGCATCGCCTTCATCATCCTCGGCGACCAGGCCTACAAGGGTTATCCCGAGAGCTTCGCCTTCTTCGGCCAGGGTTACGTCCGGTGGGTGGTGTCGTTCGAATTGGTGCTCTTTCTCATCGCCGCCGTCGTCTACTGGTTCGTGCTGCACCGCACGAGTTTCGGCCGCCGCGTCTTCGCCATCGGCAACAATCCGGTCGCGGCACAGTTTTCCGGCGTGCGTGTCGGCCGCATCAAGTTCATCCTGTTCTGCCTGACCGGGCTGATGTCCGGCATCGCCTCTGTGCTGATCACCTCCCGGCTCGGTTCGACCCGTCCCTCGATCGCGCAGGGCTATGAGCTGGAAGTCATCACCATGGTGGTGCTTGGCGGCGTCAGCATCCTTGGCGGCGCAGGCAGCATTGTCGGCGTCGTGCTCGCCGCCTTCATCATGGGGCTGGTGACCTTCGGGCTCGGCCTGCTCAACGTGCCCGGCATCGTCATGTCGATCTTCATCGGCCTGCTCCTGATCATCGTCATCGCGCTGCCGATCGTCTGGCGGCGGCTGCGCGGGGGACGCTGATGGCCGAAAAATACGCGTTCAAGATGATGCTCAAGCCCGGCATGAAGGCGGAATACAAGAAGCGTCACGACGAGATATGGCCATCGCTGGTCGCGCTGTTGAAGCAGGCCGGGGTTTCCGACTATTCCATCCATCTCGACGAGGAGACCAACATCCTGTTCGGCGTGCTGTGGCGGCGGGACGACCATGGCATGGCCGACCTGCCGAAGCATCCGGTGATGCAGCGCTGGTGGGCAGACATGGCCGACCTCATGGAGACCAGGCCTGACAATGAGCCGGTGGCCGTGCCCCTGGAAACCATGTTCCACATGGCATGAGTGCCCCGCGCCACATCGCCGTCATCGACATCGGCAAGACCAACGCCAAGGTGGCGCTGGTCGACCTCGCCACTCTGAGTGAGGTCGCGCTGCGCCGAATGGCGAACGCGCCGGTGCGGCAAGCTCCCTACCCGCATCACGATGTCGAGGCGCTGTGGGCCTTCATCCTCGACAGTCTTGCCGATCTCAACCGCGAACAGACCATCGACGCCGTTTCGATCACCACCCATGGCGCGACGGGCGCTCTGGTGGAGGCCTCCGGCGAGCTGGTGTTGCCCGTGCTCGACTACGAATTCGACGGCCCCGAGGAACTCGCGGCCGAGTATGACCCGATCCGTCCGCCCTTCGCTGAAACCGGCACGCCGCGGCTGCCGCTCGGCCTCAATCTCGGCGCGCAATTCTTCTGGCAGCAGAAGCGCTTTCCGGCGGAATTCGCCAGGACAACGGCGATGTTGATGTATCCGCAATATTGGGCGCTGCGGCTGACCGGCATCGCCGCCAACGAGGTGACCTCGCTCGGCTGCCACACCGATCTGTGGAACCCGTGGAAAGCGGATTTCTCGGCGATGATCGACCGCCTCGGTTGGCGCGCGTTGATGGCGCCGGTGCGGCCGGCAAGGGACCGGCTCGGCCCGCTCCTGCCGGCGCTTGCCGCGCGAATCGGGCTCGATCCGCAGACGCCCGTGTTCTGCGGCCTGCACGATTCCAACGCCTCGCTGCTGCCGCATCTTCTCGCCGACGCGCCGCCTTTCAGCGTCGTCTCGACCGGCACCTGGGTGGTGTCGATGTCGGTCAGCGGCAGATCGGTGGCGCTCGACCCGGCGCGTGATACGCTGGTCAACGTCAACGCGCTGGGCGATCCCGTGCCATCGGCGCGCTTCATGGGCGGCCGCGAATTTTCCGTGCTGACGGATGATCAGCCGGAGAACTGGACCGAAGACGACGTCGGGGCCGTGCTGGCAAAAAGGACGCTGCTGCTGCCATCGACACAACAGGGGTCGGGACCGTTCCCGCATCGTGCGGCGGCGTGGCTCAACGCTGACGGCATGAACAGCGGCCAGCGCTTTGCCGCCATCTCTTTCTATCTGGCGCTGATGACGGCGACCTGCCTCGATCTGATCGGCGCCGACGGCCCGACCATTGTCGAAGGCCCTTTCGCCCGCAACCGGCTCTTTGTCGGCATGCTGGCGGCGGCGACCGCCAGAAGCGTCGTCGCCTCCGAAGCCGCGACCGGCACCAGCATCGGCGCCGCGTTGCTGGCATCGGACAAGGCTGAGGCGCATGGCAAGGGCTTGAGACAAGAACCGCCGGTCGACCCCGCCTTGACGGATTATGCAAGCACCTGGCGTGCGGCGGTCGAAGGGCGGGGCTGACTGCGGATCCGCTTGCCTAATCTTCATAGACCAGCCCCTGTGGATCGATCTCGGGCTTTCGGCCGGCGACGAGGTCGGCGAGGAATTTGCCCGAGCCGCAGGCCATGGTCCATCCGACATGGCCGTGGCCGGTGTCGAGATAGAGATTTTTGTAGCGGGCCCGGCCGATGACCGGCACGGAATTGGGCATCATCGGCCGCAGGCCCGCCCAGAACATGGCCTTCTCCTCGTCGAAGGCGCCAGGGAAAAGATCCTTGCCGGTGCTGATGATGGTGTTGAAGTCAGCGGGCTTGAAGCTTCGGTCAAAGCCGGTGAACTCGGCCGTCGAGGACATCCGCAAGCGGTTGCCCAGCCTGGAATAGCCGATCAGCCGGTCCTCGTCGGCGCCGCCCATGGTCGGCCCCTTGCTTTCGTCCTCCAGGGGGATCGTCGCGGTATAGCCTTTCACCGGATAAACCGGCAGGTCGATGCCGTAGCGGCGGCCGAGTAGGCCGCTTTCCGGGCCCATTGCGATGACAACCGCATCGCCGGCCACCGGGCCTGACGAGGTGATGACGGCCCGCACCCTGTCGCCTTCGATATCGAAACCTTCGACCGTGGTGCCGAACCGGAACTCGGCGCCAAGCCTCTCGGTCGCATAGGCGGCGAGCCTGTCGACAAACAGTTTGGAATCGCCAGTCTGGTCAGTGGGCGAATAAACCCCGCCGGCTATCTTGTCCTTCACCCCGGCAAGCCCCGGCTCCAGTTCGACCAGCCGGTCGCGCCCGACGATCTCGATCGGCAAGCCATGCTCGGCAAGATAGCGATAATTGTCGGTCCCGGTGTCGAGACTCTTCTGCGAGCGGAAGAAGTAGAGGATGCCCTTCTTGCGCTCGTCATAGTGGATGCCGGTCGCCTCCGACAGCGCATTGATGCAGTCGCGCGAATAGAGCGCGAGCCGCAGCTTGATGTCGGTGTTGGCGCGCAGGCGCGCCACCGTGCACTGGCGCAGGAAGCGCAGACTCCAGGCGAGAAAATAGGGATCGAAGCGCAGTCGCACCTTGATGCCGAGATCGTGGTTGTAGAGCCCGCGCAGGAAGGTCTTCAGCGCCGCCGGGGAAGCCCAGGCGGTGGCATCGCCCGGCGACACCAGCCCGGCATTCGACTGGCTGGTGCCCCGCGCCGGCGCCGGATGACGCTCGATGACGGTGACCTCATGGCCGTCGCTCGCCAGATAGTAGGCGGCCGCCGTGCCGACGACGCCGGCCCCGAGCACCGTTATCTTCATGTCGTCCCCCCAAAAAAGGTCGAACCGGGCAGCGCGCTTCCGCACCCTCCGCGAACGCCTTCCATAACGCTTCCCGGAGCGGCTTGCGAGCCCTTGGGAAAACCCGCTCAACCGCGTGCGGAATTCTTCCCCGTCAGGATACGCTCCCAGGCGAGCGCGTCGGCGACGATCTGGTCGAGATCGTCGCGTTGCGGCGTCCAGCCGAGTTCCGTCCGGGCGAGATCGGAATTGGCAACCACCGCGGCGGCGTCACCGGGGCGGCGCTCGCCCGTCCTGACCTCGAAATCATGGCCGAAGGCGCGGCGCACGCTCTCGATCACCTCCAGCACCGAGTAGCCGTGGCTGTAGCCGCAATTGGCGACGAGGCTCGCGCCCCCGGCGCGCAGCCGCTCAAGGGCCAGGCGATGCGCCGCGGCCAGGTCGCTGACATGGATATAATCGCGCATGCAGGTGCCGTCGGGCGTCGGATAATCGGTGCCGTACACCTGCATGAACGGCCGCTTGCCGAGCGCCGTCTCGCAAGCGACCTTGATCAGATGCGTGGCGCCCGGCGTCGACTGGCCGGTGCGCCCCCTGGGATCGGCGCCCGCGACGTTGAAATAGCGCAGCGCCGTGTAGCGCAGGCCATGCGCGATCGCCGCATCGCGCAGCATCCATTCGCTCATCAGCTTGGAGAGGCCGTAGGGCGATTCCGGCGTCAGGCTGGCATCCTCGCGCACCGGTTCCAGCCCAGCGCCGCCATAGACGGCGGCGGTCGAGGAGAAGATGAAGTTCGGTACGCCCTCGCGCACCGCCGTTTCGATCAGCGTGCGCGTCTTGCAGGTGTTGTTCTCGTAGTAGCCGAGCGGATCGGCGACGGATTCGGGAACGACGATCGAGCCCGCGAAATGGATGATCGCGTCGACATTGTTGTCGCGGATGATGGAGCCGACCAATTCCTTGTCGGCGACGTCGCCGACGACCAGCTTTGCCTCCGGTGCCACCGCCCATTCGAAACCGGTCGAAAGCCGGTCGAGAACGACCACGCTTTCGCCCGCATCCAGCAATTCCCAGACCATATGGCTGCCGATATAGCCGGCGCCGCCTGTCACCAAAACCGTCATTCCGCGTCCTCGCATTCAAGATCTATCGGAAACTGTCTCAACACCCGCTCTACTGGAAAGCCCGCCCTATGACCAATAAAACCCTGCGTAACCGACTTGGCCGGCATATGGCATCATGTCGAAACAAAAGCGCCCTACAGGCCGTTATCGCCAGGAAATAGGCCATGATCCGCCCCTCGTTAGGAACAGGTGCGGGGCGTGGCATTTTGACCAAAACGGGCCGGTGGACGGCCAATCGGGCAATGATTATGATCCAGCGCAAAACTGGGAAGCCGACATGAATTATCAGCGGTTCTTCGAGGACGCGATCGACCAGCTCCATGCGGAACGACGCTACCGCGTCTTTGCCGACCTCGAGCGCATAGCGGGCAAATTTCCGCGTGCCATCTGGCGCGCCAACGGCCGCGCAGAGGAAATCACCGTCTGGTGCTCCAACGACTATCTCGGCATGGGCCAGCACCCGGATGTCATCGCAGCGTTTCAGAACGCGGCGGGCCGGATGGGTTCGGGCGCCGGCGGCACCCGCAACATCTCCGGCACCAGCAATCCGCTGGTCGAACTCGAGCATGAGCTCGCCGACCTGCACGACAAGGAAGCCGCGCTGGTCTTCACCTCCGGTTTTGTCTCCAACGAGGCCTCGATCTCGACCATCGCGCGGCTTTTGCCCAACTGCCTGATCATCTCGGACGAGTTGAACCATGCCTCGATGATCGAAGGCGTGCGGCGCTCGGGCGCGGAAAAGAAGATTTTTCGCCACAACGATGTCGCGCACCTGGAAAGCCTGCTGCAGGCGGCGGGCCGCGAACGCGCCAAGCTGATCGTGTTCGAGAGCGTCTATTCGATGGATGGCGATATCGCGCCGATCAGAGAGATCGTCGACCTCGCCGAGCGCTATAACGCCATGACCTATATCGACGAGGTCCACGCCGTGGGCATGTATGGTCCGCGCGGCGGCGGCATCACCGAGCGGGAAGGCCTCGCCGACCGCATCGACATCATCGAGGGCACGCTCGCCAAGGCTTTCGGCACGCTGGGCGGCTACATCACCGGCACGAGCGCTGTCATCGACGCCGTGCGCTCCTATGCGCCGGGCTTCATCTTCACCACCGCGCTGCCGCCGGCCATCGCCGCCGCTGCCACTACCTCGATCCGTCATCTCAAGCGCTCGCAGGCCGAGCGTGACGCCCAGCAGCAGCAGGCGACGCGGACCAAGCAGATCCTCTCCGCCGCCGGCCTCCCGGTGATGGACTCGGCGACCCACATCGTGCCAGTGCTGGTTGGCGACCCCGAGCTTTGCAAGATGGCAAGCGACCGGCTGCTCGGCGTGCACGGCATCTACATCCAGCCGATCAACTATCCGACCGTGCCGCGCGGCACGGAGCGGCTGCGCATCACGCCGACGCCGTTCCATTCGGATGCGCTGATCGCCGAGCTGCAGGACGCCCTGGTCGAGACCTGGGACGCGCTCGGCATTTCCTATGGTTCAGCAGGACGACCTTCCGTGGCCAAGACCGACCGGATCATTCCCCTGCTGGTGCCCAAGTCAGGCGGCTGAAACCCGTTTGAAACTCCACTCCGGCGGCCGTCTGGGGCGCCGGAGCGACTTTCAATTCGGGCGTCATCAACCTCTCAAACAGTCGTCATCCACTTCGCCAGCCTGTGCGCCGCCTCCTCGAGCTGGTCGAGGCGGCGGTGGAAGCACAGCCTGAGGAAGGCTTCGCCGCCTGGGCCAAAGGCCGTGCCCGGCGCCAGGCCGACATTGGCCTTGTCGACGATCTCGAAGGCGGCGCTGCGCGAATCGGTGATGCCGTCCACCCTGAAGAACAGGTAGAAAGCACCTTGCGGCACGGTGAACCGGGCGCGGTCGGTGGCGCCGAGAATGCCGCAGACCAGATCGCGCGCCTTCCTAGCCCTCTCCACCTGTTCGGCGACGAAGACATCGCCTTCATCGAGCGCCGCGACCGCGCCGCGCTGCATGAACTGGGCGACACCTGAATTCGAATACTGGATCAGGTTCTCGAACACCTGCTGCAAACTCGGATGGGTCTTGATCCATCCGACGCGCCAGCCGGTCATCGCCCAGTTCTTGGAGAAGCTGTTCACGAACAGGATGCGGTCCTCTGCGGTCGCGATGTCGAGGAAGGACGGCGCGCGGCCTTGGCCATAGTGGAACAGCGAATATATCTCGTCCGCGATGATCCAAAGGCCATTTGCCCGGGCGAGATCGAGAATGGCGCGCAAAGTCTCGTGGTCGGCGGTCCAGCCGGTCGGATTGGACGGCGTGTTGATGAACAACGCCCTGGTCTTGGGCGTGATGGCGGCCGCGATCTTCTCGACATCGCACGACCAGCCATTGCCGGATTGATCGAGCGTGACCGGCACCGGCACGGCACCGGCGATGGCGGCGGCGGCGGCGAAATTCGGCCAGGCGGGCGACAAATAGATCACCTCGTCGCCGGCACCGGCGAGCGCGTCGAGCGCAAGCTGGATCGCATGCATGCCCGAGCCGGTGACGATGAATTCGTCCTCGGCGAAGTGTTTGCCGAAATGCCTGTGGTAATAGCGGGCAAGCGCCTGCCTCAGATCGGGGATGCCCCTCTGCCAGGTGTAGAACGTCTCGCCACCGGCCAGCGCTTTCGACGCGGCATCGGTGATGAAGGACGGCGTCGGCAGATCGCCCTCGCCGGCCCAGAGCGGGATCAAGCCGTCGCGCAGCCTGCCATAGTTGACGACGGCGACGATACCGCTTTCGGGCGCAGCCAAGGCCTCGGGGCGCAGGTTCTGGATCAGGGTCATGGGCAGGTCCGTTCCAACAGGGATAGCATGCCGGCTGTTCTACTACGGGCGAAAGCAAAAAACCCCGGCCGTGAACGACCGGGGTTTTGGTCCAGAAGAACCTGATGTCTCTATCTCCTGGCAAGCAGATCGCGGATTTCGGTCAGAAGCTGCACATCGGCAGGCGGCGGCGCGGCGGCAGGCGCGGGCTTTTCGGCCTCCAGGCGCCTGCGCAGGTTGTTCACCGCCTTGACCATCAAGAAGATGATGAATGCGAGGATGAGAAAGTTCAGCACGACCGTGATGAAGCTGCCATAGGCGAAGACGGCGCCCTCTTTCTTTGCCTCCGCCAGCGTGCCCGAGTGGACGTTCGAGGACAGTCCGAAGAAGTAGTTGTTGAAGTCCAACCCGCCGAAAATCGCGCCCACGATCGGCATGATGATGTCGTTGACAAGGGAATCGACGATCCTGCCGAAAGCAGCGCCGATGATGACGCCGACGGCCAGGTCCATCACATTGCCCTTGGAAATGAATTCCTGGAATTCTTTCAGCATTTCGACCCTCCTTGCCATGATCGGCCGCGTTCTCCAGCGCCGGCCAAGCCCACAATAGCAAAAACCTCCGGTTGCAAAACCGGAAAAAGGGCCAAGGCACCGGTTTGTTTTTACCCGCATCATCAGACGTCCATGCGCCGAACGCCGCGATGGACTCAGCTTCCAAGCTGTGGTTGCGTGCGGTGAGCGGGCGTCGAGCCGGCCAGGGAGGAAGCGCGAGCCGTGCAGGGCTTGTTCATCGTTGTCATCGCGATCGCTTATGTGACGCTTCTGTTCGCCATCGCCAGCCTTGGCGACCGCCGCTCGGCCAGCTCCGGGCCCGGTCGCGCACGTCCGTTCATCTACGCGCTCAGCCTGGCCATCTATTGCACCTCCTGGACGTTTTTCGGTTCTGTCGGCCTGTCTTCCGAGCGCGGCCTGGAGTTCCTCGGCATCTATACCGGCCCGGTGCTGGTGTTCGTGTTCGGTTTTCCCTTGCTCAACCGTCTCGTGCGGCTGGCCAAGACCGAGAAGATCACCTCGATCGCCGACTTCCTCGGCGCGCGCTATGGCAAGAGCTTCACCGTGGCCGCCATCGCCACGCTGATCGCGACCATCGGCGCGGTGCCCTATATCGCGCTGCAGCTGAAGGCGATCTCCGGTTCCGTCAGCCTGATGGTCGAGCATTACACCGGCTCGCCGCCCTCGTTCGATCCTTTCGTCAGCGACATCTCGCTGGTGGTCGCCATGCTGCTGGCGCTGTTCGCGGTGCTGTTCGGCACGCGCCACGCCGACGCCACCGAGCACCAGGACGGGCTGGTGCTGGCGGTGGCGGTCGAAACCGTGGTCAAGCTTGCCGCCTTCCTGGCGATCGGCCTGATGGTCACTTTCCTGATCTTCGGCGGGCCCGGCGACATGTTCGGCAAGCTGGCCGAAAACGGCCAGGTGCGGCAGGCGATGAGCTATTCGACGTCACTCGCCACCTGGCTGGTGCTGACCTGCCTGAGTGGCTTCGCTATCATCCTTCTGCCCCGGCAATTCTACGTCACCATCGTCGAGAACCGCAGCGAGGCGGAACTGCGCACCGCGACATGGGTGTTTCCGCTCTATCTGGTGGCGATCAACCTGTTCGTGCTGCCGATCGCCTTCGCCGGACTGTCGCTGGTCGGCACGAAGACGAGCAGCGACCTATATGTGCTGTCGCTGCCCTTGTTCGGCGGTCACGATTTCCTGGCCATGGCTGCCTTCATCGGCGGCCTGTCGGCGGCCACCGCCATGGTCATCGTCGAGAGCGTGGCGCTGTCGATCATGATCTCCAACGACCTCATCATCCCGCTGTTCGTGCGGCGGCTGCTGAGGACGACGTCTTCCGAAAACGAGGACTGGTCGACGCTCATCCTCAACGTGCGGCGGGCATCGATCTTCATCATGCTTTTCATCGCCTTCCTCTACTACCGCGAGAGCACCGACAGCGCGCGGCTGTCGTCGATCGGCCTGATGTCGTTCGCGGCGATCGCGCAATTCGCGCCGGCGCTGATCGGCGGGCTGATCTGGCGCGGCGCCAATGGCAGGGGCGCGGCCCTCGGCATGGTCGCCGGCATCCTGATCTGGGGCTACACGCTGCTGTTGCCATCGCTCGTCGCGCCCGAAACCGGCATATTGGTGCATGGCCTGTTCGGCTTCGAAGCGCTGCGGCCGCAGGCGCTGTTCGGCACCGTTGCGGAGCCGTTGAACCACGGCGTGCTGTGGAGCCTGTCGATCAACGCACTGTTTTTCGTGCTGGGCTCGCTGTCGCGCGCCGCGGTGCCGCTGGAGCGCATCCAGGCGTCGATCTTCGTGCCGCGCGAAGCCGGGCCGATGCCCAGCCTGCGCCGTTTCCGCACCGCCGTCACCGTCAACGACCTGAAGGACACCATCGCGCGCTATCTCGGCGTGCAGCGCACCGAGCGGTCGTTCCAGTCCTTCGAAAAGACCACCAACGTCATCCTGCATGGCAATGAGCAAGCCAGCATGGACGTCATCCGCTTTTCCGAGCAGCTTTTGGCCAGCGCCGTCGGCTCTTCGTCGGCGCGGCTGATCCTGTCGCTGCTGTTTCGCCGCCACGACCGCGAATCCAGGGATGCCTTCCGGCTGCTCGACGACGCCACGGAAGCGTTGCAACACAATCGCGACCTGTTGCAGATCGCGCTCGACCAGATGGAACAGGGCATCACCGTCTTCGACCGGGATTTCCGGCTGATCTGCTGGAACCGCCAGTACCGCGAGCTGTTCGACCTGCCCGACGACATGGGCCAGGTCGGCGTCTCGCTCGACCAGATCCTGCGCCATCTGGCGGAGCGCGGCGATATCCCGACCGACCAGCGGGTGACGATGCTCAACCGGCTGACCAGCTTCGTCAGCCCCTGGCAGATGGAACTGAAGACCAGCGGCCGGATCCTGGAGCTGCGCTCCAACCCGATGCCGGACGGCGGCATCGTCGCCACCTATGCCGACATTTCCGGCCGCGTCGAGCAGGACCTGGCGCTGAAGCGGGCGAACGAGTCGCTGGAACAGCGGGTGAAGACCCGCACCATCGAACTGACCAGGGTCAACGAGGAGTTGACCCGGGTCAACGAGGAACTGGCGCAGGCGCAGATGCTTGCCGAGGAGGCCAATCTGGGCAAGACGCGCTTCCTCGCCGCGGCCGGCCACGACATCCTTCAACCGCTCAACGCCGCCAGGCTCTACTGCTCGTCGTTGATCGAAAAGGCCGGCAAGGGCCCGGCCGGCAAGGCCGCGGTCAACATCGACTCCTCGCTGGAATCGGTCGAGACCATTCTGGGCGCCGTGCTCGACATTTCCCGCCTCGATGCCGGTGCCATGAAACCGGACGACACGGCCTTCAACCTAGACGCATTGCTGCGCCAGATCGGCAATGATTTCCGGCCGCTTGCCGCGGAAAAGCAACTCAAGCTGACGATCATGCCCTCGTCGCTGACAGTGATGACGGATCGCAACCTGTTGCGTCGCCTGATCCAGAACCTCGTTTCCAACGCCATCAAATACACACGTCACGGCCGCATCCTGGTTGGCGTGCGGCGGCGCGGCGAACTGGCGGAAATCCAGGTGATCGACACTGGCATCGGCATTGCCGGCGACAAGCTGAACACGGTGTTTCGCGAATTCACCCGGCTGGACGAAGGCGCGCGCGAGGCCGAAGGCCTCGGCCTCGGCCTTTCGATCGTCGATCGCATCGCGCGGGTGCTGAGGCTTGAAATCCGTATTTTCTCCAATCCGGGCAAGGGCACGCGCTTTTCCGTCATCCTGCCGGTGGCGGCCGTGCAGGAACCGAAACGCGAGGTCGAAACCAGGGCGCCGGCCCGCGCGGCGGCTTCGCTGGCCGGACTGAGCGTGCTGTGTATCGACAACGACGCCCGCATCCTGGAAGGCATGCGGCTGCTGCTCGAAGGCTGGGGCTGCGCCGTCGAGACCGTGTCCGGCATAACGAACCGGGATATCGCGATCCGCCGCCCGGACATTGTCCTTGCCGACTATCATCTCGATGGCGAAACCGGCCTCGACGCCATCGTCGGGCTGCGAGCGATCCACGGCGACGACCTGCCCGCCGTGCTGGTCACCGCCGACCGTTCCAACGAGGTACGCACGGCGGCGGCCGGGCTCGACGTCCCGGTGATCAACAAGCCGCTCAAACCGGCCGTGCTGCGCTCGATGATGGCCAGGGTCAGGCCGCTGGCGCCGGCGGCGGAGTAACTGTCAGATCTGCTTCATTTCGGCCCCGCCGACGGCGCCCAGGCTTCGAGATAGGCGCAAAACATGTCGGCCATCGCTTCGGCATGGCTTCTATCTCTGCCGACGGGCGAGGCGTTTCCGAAAAACTGGTCGCCGGGCCGACATCCGCATAACCATCCGCCAGGTTCGGGCGCTCAGCTCACCGGCTGCAGCGGATCGCTGCCGATCTTGGACAGCAGGATCACCGCCTGGGTGCGGCTGTCGACGCCGAGCTTCTGCAATATCGCCGAGACATGCGCCTTGATCGTCGCCTCTGAGACGCCGAGCTCATAGGCGATCTGCTTGTTGAGAAGGCCTTCCGCCAGCATGCCGAGCACGCGGGTTTGCTGCGGCGTGAGCGCCTGCAAGCGCTTGATCAGGTCCGATATTTCGGGATCGCGCTCGACACCGAGATCGATGCCGGCCGGTGCCGCGATATCGCCCGCAAGGACCGATCGCACGGCGTCGCGGATTTCCTCCATGCTGGCCGATTTGGAGATGAAACCGGACGCGCCGAGGTCGAGCGCGCGCCGGATGGTCGCCGGGTCGTCATGGGCGGAGACCACCACCAGCGGCGCCGCCGGATGGATGCCGCGCAACGAGATCAGGCCGGAAAGGCCGCTCGCGCCCGGCATCGACAGGTCGAGCAGCACCAGATCGACCTCCTCGTTGGCCACGACCAGCGCCTTGGCGCTTTCGAAATCGCCGGCTTCGTGAATAGCGGTGACATTGCCGATGCCGGCAAGCGCTTCGCGCAACGCACCGCGAAACAGCGGGTGATCGTCGGCGATGACGAAAGAATAGCCTGATGGCAAATATCCCTCCCCGGATCCCTTGATGGTCTTCTGTTTTCTCGGGACCTGATGCAACGATTATGAGGCGCTTCGCGCTGTTTTCAAGCAGCAAAGCCGGCGCACCGGATTTCCCCAGACGGCCTGTCTTCAGGTCTTCTGCGAGTTGGGTTTGGCGCCGTCGCCGCTGTCCTTGTCCATATCTTTGACGATGCCCATGAAGCCCTTCAGGAAACGCTCCATGTAGCTCATCGTTTTGTTGAAATCCTCCTCGCTCGGCAATGTCGATTCGAGGCGGGCCGAGAGCGAATTCTCGAGCCTGGTGACGCGCTCGTCCATGGCTTTCATCGAGGTTTGCAGGCGATCGACCTCGTCCTGGAAGGCAGCGCGTTCATCGGCCGCCATCTTGCAGACGAGTTGGCCGGAGCGCTCCTCGCAGATCGACATCGCGCCCGTCTGTGTGTCCATGCGGACATAGCCGTTGGCGGATTTCTCCAGACGGTAGCGGTCGGCCTCCTCGGAAAAGGCGGACGCCGCGACCAGCGAAACGAGCGCGGCGGGGATCAAGATGTGCTGCAGACGCATGTTGTCCTCCATGGCCAAAGCCTGAGATATCGCATGTTTGCGCCGGAAATGGGGAAGATCCTTGGCACGGCCTTCCCCGCACGGCTGGTTCGGACTATAGCGCAACCATGTCTCAGATTATCTACAAGATAACCCCGGAAGGGCCTTGGCGCGAGGCCGAAGCGAACGGCCGCTTCACCGGAGCGCCGATCGATGTCGCCGACGGCTTCATCCATTTCTCCACGGCGGCACAGGTCAAAGAGACGGCGGCGAAACATTTTGCCGGCCAGGCGGGGCTTCTGCTGGTCGCCATCGACGGGACCAGCCTGGGCGATGCGCTAAAATACGAGGCCTCCCGCGGCGGCGCGCTGTTTCCGCACCTCTACGGCGTGCTCGACCTGAAAGCCGTGCTGTGGGTTCGGCCGCTGCCGCTCGGCGCCGACGGCACCCACCAGTTCCCGGCGCTGGAGGCCGAATGAGCGTGCTCGACCGGATTGGCCAGAAGCTGCTCTTCACGTTCGACCCGGAAACCGCGCATGGCCTGTCGATCGCGGCGCTGCGCTGCGGCCTGCCGGTCGGCGCACGGACGGCGCGCGACGCACGGCTGAAGGTCAGCCTCTGCGGCCTCGATTTTCCCAATCCGCTCGGCATGGCTGCCGGTTATGACAAGAATGCCGAGGTGCCCGATGCGCTTCTCGGCCTCGGCTTCGGCTTTGCCGAGGTCGGCACGGTGACGCCGCTGCCGCAGCCTGGCAATCCGAAGCCGCGCATCTTCCGGTTGCCGGCGGATGAAGCGGTGATCAACCGGCTCGGCTTCAACAATGAAGGCCATGCGGCCGCCGAGAAACGCCTGGTCGGCCGCGAGGAGCGCTCCGGCATCGTCGGCGTCAACATCGGCGCCAACAAGGACAGCGCCGACCGCGTCAACGACTATGAGCGCGGTGTCATCCGCTTCGCGCCTTACGCCAGCTATCTCACCGTCAATATTTCCTCGCCCAATACGCCCGGCCTGCGCACCATGCAGGCGCGCGAACAGCTTGGCGAGCTCCTGTCGCGCGTCATGGCCGCGCGCGCGGCGGCGGCAAGGCAGCCGCCGGTGTTTCTCAAGATTGCGCCGGACCTGGTCGAAGCCGAGCTGGAAGACATCGCCGCCGAGGTCACCCACAACGCCATAGACGGCATCATCGTCTCCAACACCACCATTTCTCGCCCGGCGCTACGCTCCAGCGGCGCGGCAAGCGAGACCGGCGGGCTTTCCGGCCGGCCGCTGTTCGAGCGCTCGACCATCGTGCTGGCCCGTATGCGCAGGCTGCTGGGGCCGGACATGGCCATCATCGGCGTGGGTGGGGTCAACTCCGCCGAGACGGCGCTCGAGAAGATCCGCGCAGGCGCGGATCTCGTCCAGCTTTACACCGGCATGATCTATGCCGGGCCGGCGCTGCCGGGGCGCATCGTCGCCGGCATGGCGCATTTCGCCGAGACGGAACGGCTCAAGTCCATCAGCGACTTGCGCGACCGCCATCTCGACCAATGGGTTTCAAGGCCGCTCAACTGAACGCCGTCCGCAGCCGCAGCCGCAGGATGGCCAGCAGGCTGAGGCCACGCACCAGCAGGAAGACATGCAATGCCGCCCACAGGCCATGATTGCCGAAAGCGGGCGCCAGCGTAATCAGCGCGGCCGCGAAGGCCAGGAAAGACAAAAGCATCATGTTGCGCATGTCGCGCGACCAGGTCGCGCCGATGAAGACGCCGTCCATCTGGAAAGCCAGCACGCCGCTTAGTGCGGTGAAGGCCGCCCAGGGCAGGTAGGTGTCGGCCACCGAGCGGACTTCCTGCGACGTGGTGACGACGGCAACCAGATTGGCACCGGCCAGCAGAAGCACCAGGGTTGCGGCACCCGCCAATCCGAAACCCCAGAACAGGGTCAACCGCACCGCGCGCCGGAACGGGTGCTCAGCCCGCGCACCGACGGCGCGGCCGGCGAGCTGTTCCGCGGCGGTGGCGAAACCGTCGAGGAAATAGCCTGCGACGAGGAAAAAATTCATCAGCACGGCGTTGGCGGCCAGCGTGACCGTGCCGAATTGCGCACCCTGGCGGGTGAACAGCGCAAAGGCGGCAAGCAGCGAGAACGAGCGGATCATGATATCGCGGTTGAGCGACAGCATGCGCAGGAACGCGCTCATGTCGAGCAGGCGTTGGCGTGGCACGGGCGGACTTGCCCTGAACCGCCTGATGACGATGGCGAGGCCAAGTAACATGGCCAGGAATTCGCCGGTGACGGTTGCCCATGCGACGCCGGCGACGCCCCAGCCAAGCTCCAGGCCAAGCAGGATGCAGAGCGCGATGTTGATGCCGTTCAGCACCAGCTGCAGCACCAACCCGAGCCCGCCCTCGCCTCGGCCGAGGACATAGCCGAGAATGGCGTAGTTGATCAGCGAGAAAGGTGCCGCGAGCAATCTGATGCCGATATAGACGCCCATCGCCTCGCTGACGCGCGGCCCGGCATCCATGAACCACCGCCCGCCGGCCGCGATCAGCGGCGAAAGCGCCGCCAGCACGATGCCGGCGACAACAGCGATCAGCACCGCGCGCCAGAACACCGCCTGTTCCTCCAGCGCGTCGTTGCGCCCGAAAGCCTGGGCGACCAGACCGGTGGTGCCGGAGCGCAGGAAATTGAAGGTGGTGAAGACGACGTCAAAGACCAGTGCGCCTGCCGCCAGGCCGCCAAGCAAGGCGGCGTCGCCGAGCTGTCCGACAACAGCCGTATCGACCATGCCGAGCAGCGGCGTCGTCAGGTAGGCGAGCGTCATCGGCACGGCGATGACGAGCACCGTGCGGTTGGTGACGACAAAGGATCCGGGAACGATTGGGGATCCGGCGTCGGCTGGGATTGCACCCTTCTCCAAAGAATTGCTGCCTTGCTGATTGCGGCTTGATCGAACAGCCGGTGTGCCCCATTTTCCGGCCACCGCGCAATCCACCCTTGCCATGGCGGCCAACCGAAATTCCGGTCTGGCGCGAGCCGCCGGATCCGGTCCATGTCCCTCCAGATCGTCCATCATCCCGACTACGACGCCGGCTTCGCCGTCAACCATCGCTTTCCGATGAGCAAATATCCGCTGCTGATGGAGGCCTTGCGCGCACGCGGACTGGCCATGCAGGGGGCGCTCAGCATGCCGGAAGCGGCACCCGCACCATGGCTGAAGCGTGCCCATGCGGCTGACTATGTCGACCAGGTCATCAGCTGTTCGGTGCCGGAAAAGATCGAACGCGAGATCGGCTTTCCGGTCGGCCCGCGCGTCTCGCTGCGCGCCCAACTCGCCACCGGCGGCACCGTGCTGGCGGCCCGGCTGGCCTTGCGCCACGGCATTGCCTGCAACACCGCCGGCGGCAGCCATCATGCGCGGCGCGCGCAAGGCGCGGGCTTCTGCACCTTCAACGACGTCGCCGTCGCTTCGCTGGTGCTGCTCGCCGAAGGCGCGGCGCGGAACATACTCGTGGTCGATCTGGATGTGCATCAGGGCGACGGCACGGCGGACATCCTGGCCGGCGATCCGCGCGTGTTCACCTTCTCCATGCATGGCGAGCACAACTATCCCGCGCGCAAGATCGCCTCCGACCTCGATGTCGCACTGCCCGACGGCACGGGCGATGCCGCCTATCTCGAAAGGCTGATCGCCATCTTGCCGGAGCTGTCCGCCCATGCGCGCTGGGACATCGTTTTCTACAATGCCGGCGTCGACGTCCATGTCGAGGACCGGCTCGGCAGGCTGGCGCTTTCAAACGACGGGCTTCGTGCCCGCGACGCCATGGTCATCGGTCACTTCCGCTCGCGCGGCATCGCGCTATGCGGCGTCATCGGCGGCGGCTATTCTACCGACGTAGCCGCGCTCGCGGCGCGCCACGCCATTCTGTTCGAGGCGGCGGCGGACTACGCCTGACCGCTATTTCCTGTAGTTGGCGATTCTGAGCAGGATGAACGCCGGAACCACGATCGCCGCACCCAGCAGAATATAACCCAGGAAGCGGTCGATGGCATGGAAGCCCAGATTCCAGAGATCCAGGAAGAATTTGCGGATGCCATAGAGCACGTCCATCGGCGACCAGCCGAAGGCGGTCATGACGAGGCCGACGAGGAACGACACCACCAGCAACTTCAGGAGTACCCTGAGCGGGGTGTCGCCGAGAAAGCGCGTCAATGCGGACAAGACCTGTCTCCGGCTCTGATCGCCCGATTCGGCGACAGGATCAGAAATACGCACTTGGCCGCCCCGCTTCAAGCCGGGCGGGCCAAGGCTCTGAACCTGGCTGACAAAGCCTATGACGGCCGGTCCGGCGGTGCCGCCGGCTTTTCATGATAGGAATTTTTTCCTTGACGGGGTGAAGGCAACTATGGTAGATATTTGGCTATGGTGCTGAGTTGCGCCAGGGATCCGCCGCACAGGCGGGTTTATCCGTTCAAGGCTCCGTCAACAGCGCGCCGTCGAAGGCTCCGAAGGAACACGTTAACGCGGATCGTGCCCTGGTACCAAGCCGGCGACCATAGGCGCATGGCAGGCGAGCAGCCGGCGGCGGCTGATCGCGGCCGGCTTATCTGTTTTCTAACCAATTGCCGCTATTGCCATTCCTGGAGCGGGAGCCAGGCTTTGATGGAAGCGGAAAAAATCGGCGCGCGCCGCGCGGTCATGCTTTCGGTTGTCGTGCCGTGCTATAACGAGCGGGACGGCGTGGCTGAGCTTCACCGACGCGTCACCGCCGCTTGCCTGGCGCAAAACCCTTCCTACGAGATCGTGCTCGTCATCGACGGGGCGACCGACGGCACCCGCGAGGCCGTTTTCGAACTGGCGCAAAAGGACGACCATGTCGTCGCCATCGACCTTGCCCGCAACTATGGCCACCAGATCGCGCTGAGCGCGGGGCTGGAGTTCTGCCGGGGCCAGCGCATCCTCATTCTCGATGCCGATCTCCAGGATCCGCCTGAACTGCTCGGCGCGATGATGGCGAAGATGGATGAAGGCTTCGATGTCGTTTACGGTCAAAGGGCCAAGCGTGATGGCGAAGGCTGGTTCAAGCTGGCTTCCGCGTCGATGTTCTACCGGCTGCTGCGCCGGATGGTCGACGTCGAGATCGCGCCGGACACCGGTGATTTCAGGCTGATGAGCCGCCGCGCCCTCGACCATCTGAACGCCATGCCGGAGCGCTACAGGTTCATTCGCGGCATGGTGAGCTGGATTGGGCTGAGACAGGCCGCCTTCTCCTATGAGCGGCAACGGCGTTTCGCCGGCGCCACCCACTATCCGCTCAAGAAGATGGTCCTCCTGGCTGTCGATGCGATGACCAGCTTTTCCATCGCGCCGTTGCGGTTTGCCTCGCTTCTGGGAATGCTTTCCGGCGTGCTGGGGATGGTCGTGCTCGGCTATACGCTGCTCGAGTGGTCGCTGGGAAACGTGCTGCCGGGTTGGACCAGCCTTGCCGCGATCATGCTGATCCTGGGCAGTGTTCAGCTTCTGGTGCTCGGCATATTCGGCGAATATCTCGGCCGGATGTACATGGAGACGAAGCGGCGGCCGCTCTATTTCGTCAACGAGATCGTTTCGCGAAGCGATGTGGCCGTCGAAAACCAGGACCTGCCTGTCCACCGCCTCCAGGAAATGGTGAAGAGAGCCGCGCGTGGCTAAGGCGACGATCGACCGGCCGCAACGGGACCTCTCGACCGGAACGAACGCGAAATGGCCGGGAGCCGCGACATGAACCAAGCCACGGCAATCGCGATGGCTACGCCGTCGCTCGAGGATGCACAGCGCAGCAGGCTGTTGTTCTGTCTTTTCTGCGCCTGCACCGTTGCCTACGTGCTGATGAGGCATGCCAACTCCCTCCTTCTGGATCCTGACAGCTGGTGGCAGGTGAAGGTCGGGCTGGATTTCCTGGCGAACCGGACATTTCCGACCGTCGACCCCTATTCCTATACCTTCGCCGGCCAGCCCTGGATCGCCAAGGAATGGCTGGGGCAGGTGCTTCTGGCGCTCGCCTATGGCGCCGGTGGCTGGAATGGCGTCGTCACGCTGATCATCGCCACGATCGGCCTGACAGTCTTCCTGATGGGATGGTTCCTCAGCGCATGGCTGAAGCCGGTGTTAGCGGTGGTGCTGGCTTTCGTCGCGGCTTTCCTTGTCGCCCCGATCTATACCGCGCGCCCCCACGTTTTCACTTTGCCGATCATCGTCATTTGGACGGCAATGCTGTTTCGCGCGGCGCAGGAGGAAAGAGCGCCATCCCCGTGGCTGCTCGCGCTCGTCGTGTTGTGGGCGAACCTGCATGCCACATTCACCTTGAGCTTCGTCATCGCCGGCTTTGCCGGTCTGTATCTCCTGTCGCGCACAGGCCTGTCGAAACCGGTTCTCCTGGCGAAATGGGTCGCGTTCGGCCTGCTCTGCCCAGTGGTCAGCCTGGTCCATCCCTATGGCGTCAAGGCCATCCTGGCGACGCTTACCGTCGCCTATGGCAATGAAGCGGTGCCGCTTATCCTGGAGTGGCGACCCTTCAACGCCCAGGAAGAGCTCGTCAAGGAAGCCGTGATGCTGCTGGCGCTTTTCGGGCTGTTGGTGTCACGGCTGCGGATTGGCTGGGCCAAGGCACTGTTCATCGTCTTCACCTTGCATACCTATCTCAGTCACCAGCGGTTCATGTATCTGTTCTTCCTTCTGGTTCCGCTGGTGATCATGGCTGAGGTCGCACAGCAATATCCCGCACTTTCAGCCGCGACCTGGCTGGCGCAAAAGCGTGACGGATTGGAAAATTTCTTCGCCAGGCATTACTACGCAATCTCAGGCGCGGTGGCCGTCCTGCTGATCGGCGCGGTCTCGGTCCTCGGCAGCGTCCAACAGATCGCGCCGAGCCCGAAGACGTCCGCCAGCGGAGCACTCGCCTTCGCAAGGGATCAGCACCTGTCCGGCAACGTGCTGAATTCCTACAATTTCGGCGGCACGCTGATCTTCCACGGGATTAAGACCTACATCGACGGCAGGACGGACCAGCTGTTCCTGGACGGGTTCACGAAAACCGACGACGCGACCGGACACAGTGACGGCAAACCACTGCTCGAGGCCCGGCTGAAGAAATACGCCATAGGCTGGGCGCTGCTGGCGGCCGGCGACACCCGCATTCCCTTCTTCGAGGAATTGGGCTGGAAGCGGGCCTACGCGGACGAATACGCCGTGATCTACCTGCCCGGCGCCTGATCCGCGACGCCGGCCCAAACCGGCTTCGGCCCTCCAGCATTCGCCTTGACACCGATGTTGCGGTGCAGCAAATTGCACCGGAGAGGACGAACAAAGTGGGATCGAGAATCAAGGCTTTCTCGCATCGCGGCAATGCCGCCGCATGGGCCGGTGAACCGGGTGCGCCACGACTGCCCCCGGCCACGGCTCGCGAACCGGTCGCATGAACTACCGACGCGACATCGACGGCCTGCGGGCCATAGCGGTGCTGCCTGTCGTCCTCTTTCATTTCGGCTTGTCCGCCATCCCAGGCGGCTTCACCGGCGTCGACATCTTCTTCGTCATATCGGGCTATCTGATCAGCGGCAGCCTGCTCGACGATCTCGAACGCGGCCAGTTTTCGATCGGCCGCTTCTATTGGCGCCGCGCTCGGCGCATCCTGCCGGCGCTGACCTTCGTCATCGTGCTCGCAGGCACTGCCGCCTGGTTCATCCTTTTGCCATCGGACCTGCACGAATTCAGCCTCAGCGTCATCGCGGCCTCGACCTTCTGGTCGAACATCTATTTCTGGAAGACGACGAACTATTTCTCGATCGACGCCGAGCTGCGGCCGCTGCTGCACACATGGTCGCTCTCGGTCGAAGAGCAATATTACATCTTCGCGCCGATACTGGTGTACCTGATCTATCGCTATGCCTCGAAACGCTGGCTGACGATATTGCTGCCGATCGCGATCGGCAGTTTCGTCTTGGCGGTCATGGCGACCTCGATGGCGCCCACGGCGGGTTTCTACCTGTTGCCGACGCGCATCTGGGAACTGGCGCTGGGGGCCATGCTGATGCTGAGAAAGCCGCCGGCACTTGCCAACCGGCCGGCAATGGAACTGATCGGCCTCGCCGGCTTTGCCATGGTCGCCTTCGGCTTCGTCACGATTTCAGAGAGCGACCCCTTTCCGGGCTACAATGCCTTGTTCCCCTGCATCGGCACCGCCCTGCTCATCTATGCCGGCCACGAAAGGGCGGGCGAACAGGGGCCGGCAACCATCGCCACGCGGGTGTTGCAGTTTCCGCCGCTGGTCTGGATCGGCCTCATTTCCTATTCGCTCTACCTCGTTCATTGGCCGATCAATTCCTTCGTCCATTACGTTTCGCTGAAAGCCATCGGCGTGCCGACGATCATCGCCATGACCGTGGCAAGCTTCGCCCTGGCGGCGTTCTCGTGGAAATATGTCGAGCAGCCGTTTCGGCGGAAACGGGCCTACACCGCACCGCTGCCTATCTTCGCCTTTTCCGCGACGGCAATCGTCCTGCTCTGCGTCGGCGGCGTGGCCGGGGCGCTCGGCAACGGTTTTCCGGAACGCTTCCCGGACTTTTCAACGGAACGGATCCAGGTTGGCGACTGGCGCAACGGCATCTGCTTCAACGAAGGCTCGAACCGGATCGAGGATTGGAACCTTGCCGCCTGCACCCGAACGAGCGGCTTTGCCACCAATGTGCTGTTGTGGGGCGATTCCTTCGCCGCCCACTATGTCTCGGGACTTGAAGCCAACGCCCAGAAAATCCAGGCTAACGTCATCCAATACACCTATGCCGGCTGCCCCCCGGACCTGACCTATTTTTCCTATGCCCGACCTGCCTGTACCAGCTTCAACGAGCGGGCCATGTCGATCATCCGCGAAGCCAACATTCAGGCCGTGATCCTGAGTGGCCGATGGACCGACTACGAGGTCAGGGGCTTCGGCGGTCTCCAGAAGACGATCGACCGGCTTCGCCAGATGGGCGTCAAGGTCTACGTCATCGGCCAGTCTCCCGAATTCATCGCCGACGTCCAGAAAATCGCCTTCTTCGCAAGACGAGGAGATGCCGCGAACATGTCCTGGCCGATGGCCATGGATCCGGACATCAACAAGCGGGTTCTGCCCTTTGTCAAAGGCGCTGACTTCATAGACCCGCTGACCTATCTGTGCGACGCCGCAGGCTGCTCGTATGCCGATGCCGGCAACAAGCAATTTCTCTATTTCGACTATGGTCACTTCTCTTCGGCGGGCGCAGCACTCGCCATCTCGAGATACTGGCCGAGCTTTGCAGCCGGCACCGAGATCGCGAAAGTGAGATAGCAGACGGAACCGGCATGCGGCGCGCCGGTCGCTGGGACGGTACCGTGTGAAAAGTGAGCCGCTTTGCGATTGCCCGATGGCCAGCCCTCATGGTAACGAGGCTGCTGCGCGGGTATGATGTAATGGTAGCCTGTCAGCTTCCCAAGCTGAACGCGCGGGTTCGATTCCCGCTACCCGCTCCAGTCTGCGCCAAGGGTTTGAGCCCTTACCAAGCCGCTCCAACTACCGGTTCTCGCGCAATTCCGGGAAAACCGCTCCAGCCGTTTTCCCGGTATCGTTTTAGAGCCAAACACTAACCCAGACGCGCCTGCGCCAGCAGCGGACATGGCGGCGGCCGCGGCGCCAATAGCTGCGGCAGACCCTGCGCCAGGCGCGGCGGCGCCCATGACGACGGTGCCGGCGATGCCACCGGCGATGCGAGATCTGCTCCACCTCGGCTTGATCGTCTCCTTCGAAGACGGCCGCATCAGCCCTGTCGAGGTCGTCCTTGTCGAGCTCGTCAAGGATTCCGTTGCCGTTCGGGACCCCGGCAACTGCTGTGCCGGGCCTGGCCAGGCCTGCAAAAGCAACGGCCCCCGCGACGCCAAGCATTCCAGTAAGAAACAACCGACGTTCCATCAAAATCTCCCGAGTTGTTTATCATCAGCGCATCGTTCCCCGGCTCAAAACGAGCTCCGGCGCGAACGCCGATTGGCCTTTGAACGCACTTACCTGGTTTTTGTTCCGGTCACCCCACTTCGCGCAGGATGAAATCATGCAGCATCTTCGCCGCCGGCGACAGCGCACGGTTCTTCACTGTGATCAGGCTGTAAGGCCGAACCTCGATGTCGAATTCGGTCTGCACGACGTCGATGGCGCCGGCCAGCCCTTCGGGATTCTGGATGAATTTCGCCACCTGGACCGAGACCGGCGCGATGGCGTCGGAGTGCGCGACCATGACCAGGGTCAGGAGCAGCGAGCTGGTGTTGAGGATGCGGTCCGGCAGCGCGATGTTGCGGTTCAGGAAATTGCTCTCCATGGCCTGGCGCAGCGGCGAGCCGCCGGACTGGAAAACCCAGTCATAGGCCGCGGTCTCCTCCAACCGCACCGCTTTGCCCTCGGTCAGCGGATGGCCCCGGCGCACGATCAGGCAGGCCTTCTCGACGCCGATGACACGGGACTCGAACAGCCGCGGGTTGAGATCGTCGGGGATGCGCGCGATGATGAAGTCATGGCGCGACGCGATCAACTCGCGCGCCAGCACGTTGGAGGTCTCGACCTGCATGGTGATCTCGATGCGCGGGTAGATGCGGCGGATTTCGCGGATCGCCGGGACCGCGAGCTCGATCGCGGGCGCCGTCACCGCACCGAGGAACACCGAGCCGCCCTTGCCCGCCTTGAGTTCGGAGATCTCGCGATCGACCTCGCGCATCTCCAAAAGGATGGAGCGCGCGCGCCTGGCCAACGCCTTGCCATAGGGGGTCAAGGTGACGCCGCGCGGCAGCCTTTCGCAGAGCGTGACGTCCAGCACGGCTTCCATCTCGGCGATCATGCGCGAGGCCGCCGGCTGTGAGATATTCATGACCTGGGCGGCGGAACTGACCCGGCCGTGATCGTCCAGTGCAACGATCATGCGCATATGGCGCAGGCTGAGGCCGCTGCGCAGCAGGGTCTCGCCGTCACCGGGGAGCACCTCGTAACCTTCTGAAATCCCGCCAGGGTTGCGCAACGTTGCCATTGATTTCCCTTCGCTCCCAATGCCCTTGAGTTTAGCGTCAACGTATACCAGTTTCGGTATAGCAATCATCAAAGATCGCATTTGACAGTTATGGCAAAGGGACACACCCTTCGCGCGTCCTGGGGCGTGCCAGTCGATGACGAGGAAAATCGTGTCGATTGAAATCAGTCCCAGGGCCGATTGGGAGGATACCGGAGATCGATAGACGACAGCGGCGCTTGCGCTTCTGCTCGCCTGCGCGGCCCGCGAAGCCCCGAGGTGTCGCGTCCATCAACCAGGGAGAGTAATTGTGAAGATCATCAAGACGCTGGCCGCCGTCGCGGCCCTTGGCATCGCTGCCATGACCTATTCGGCGCACGCCGCCGACAAGGGTCTCGTCGGCGTGCTGATGCCCACCAAGACCTCGCAGCGCTGGATCAACGACGGCGACGCCGTCAAGTCCCAGCTCGAGGCTTTGGGCTATACGGTCGACCTGCAATATGCGCAGGACGACATCCCCAACCAGCTCAGCCAGCTGGAAAACGAAATCACCAAGGGTCCGAAGGCGCTGATCATCGCCTCGATCGACGGCACCACCCTGTCGGATGCGCTGCAGAAGGCCGCTGATGCCGGCGTCGTCGTCGTCGCCTATGACCGCCTGATCAAGAAGACGCCCAATGTCGACTACTACACCACGTTCGACAATTTCGGCGTCGGCGTGATCCAGGCGAATTCGCTGGTCAAGGGCCTCAAGGAGCGCTTCCCGAATACCAAGCCGTGGAACGTCGAACTGTTCGGCGGCTCACCCGACGACAACAACGCCTTCTTCTTCTACAACGGCGCGATTTCCGTCCTGCAGCCGCTGATCGATGACGGTTCGATCAAGATCAAGTCCGGCCAGACCGGCATGGACAAGGTCGGCACGCTGCGCTGGCTCGCCGCCACCGCCCAGGCGCGCATGGACAATCTGCTGTCAGCCAACTATTCGGACGGCAGCCGCGTCGATGGCGTTCTGTCGCCCTATGATGGCCTGTCGCGCGGCATCACCGCCTCGCTGCGCGCTGTCGGTTACGGCACGGAGGCCCAGCCGTGGCCGATCGTGACCGGCCAGGACGCCGAGACCGCCTCGGTCAAGCTGATCATCTCGGGCGAGCAGTACTCGACCGTGTTCAAGGACACCCGCGAACTGGCCAAGGCCACCGTCGAGCTCGTCGACAAGGTGCTCTCGGGCGGCAAGCCGGAAGGCCTCGACACCAAGACCTACAACAACGACGTCAAGGTCGTTCCCTCGATCCTGCTGACGCCGCATGAGGTCGACAAGTCGAACTACCAGGCCCTGGTCGTCGACTCCGGCTACATCAAGGCCGACGAACTGAAGTAAATTCGGTTGTATAGCCAGGGGTCCTGCGCAACGCAGGGCCCCTTTTCGTTCACCAGCGACCCCGGTATTGTTGCGGGTCTCGCAGGAGCACTTTACCCATGGCCTCGACGATTTTGGAGATGCAGGACATCACCAAGACGTTTCCCGGCGTCAAGGCGCTGTCGAACGTCAACCTTCGGGTCGAGGAAGGCGAGATCCACGCCGTGGTCGGCGAGAACGGCGCCGGCAAATCGACGCTCATGAAGGTGCTGTCGGGCGTCTATCCCTCCGGCACCTATGACGGCCAGATCATCTTTCAGGGCCAGGAATGCCAGTTCAAAGGCATTCATGACAGCGAACGCAAGGGCATCGTCATCATCCACCAGGAGCTTGCGCTGGTGCCGATGCTGTCGATCGCCGAAAACATCTTCCTCGGCAACGAACACGCCCGATACGGCGTCATCGACTGGAATGCCAACGAGGCGCGCACCAGCGCCCTGCTGAAGAAGGTGGGCCTCAAGGAGGACCCCAAGACGCTGATCACCAATATCGGTGTCGGCAAGCAGCAGCTGGTCGAAATCGCCAAGGCGCTGAGCAAGGAGGTCAAGCTCCTGATCCTCGACGAGCCGACGGCGTCGCTCAGCGAAAAGGACAGCCAGGCGCTGCTCGACCTTCTGCTCGAATTCAAGCGACAAGGCATGACCTCGATCCTGATCTCGCACAAGCTCAACGAGGTGAACCGGGTCGCCGACAAGGTGACCGTCATCCGCGACGGACGAACCATCGAGACGCTGTCCAGGAAGGACATCTCGGAAGACCGCATCATCACCTCGATGGTCGGCCGTTCGCTCGACGACCGCTATCCGCCGCGCGAGCCCGATATCGGCGAGGTCGTGTTCGAGGTGAAGAACTGGTCGGTCTATCACCCGCTCCATGCCGAGCGGCAGGTGATCAAGGGCATCGACATCAATGTGCGCAAGGGCGAGGTGGTCGGCATTGCCGGGCTGATGGGCGCCGGGCGAACCGAATTCGCCATGAGCCTGTTCGGCCGCTCCTATGGGCGCCGCATCACCGGCGAGGTGCTGCTCAAGGGCAAGCCGATCGACGTCTCCTCTGTGAGCAGGGCGGTCGAACACGGCATTGCCTATGTGACCGAGGATCGCAAGACCTACGGCCTCAATCTCATCGACCATATCAAGCACAACATTACGCTGGCCAATCTCGGCGGCGTGTCGCGCCACAGCGTGATCGACGATTTGCGCGAGCTTGCCGTCGCCAACGACTATCGCAAGCAGACCAACATCCGCGCCTCCAGCGTCTATCAGATGACCGGCAATCTTTCCGGCGGCAACCAGCAGAAGGTGGTGCTGTCGAAATGGCTGTTCGCCGACCCGGAAGTGCTGATCCTGGACGAGCCGACGCGCGGCATCGATGTCGGCGCCAAATATGAAATCTATACGATCATCGCGCGCCTTGCGGCCGAAGGTAAGGCGATCGTGGTCATCTCGTCGGAAATGCCAGAACTGCTCGGCATCACCGACCGCATCTATGTCATGAACGAAGGCCGCATCGTCGGCGAAATGCCCGCGGCGGACGCAAGCCAAGAAAGAATAATGCGCGCCATCGTTCGGGGAGAAGGAAAAGCAGCATGAGCACGGAAAGCGCCCCCGCCCCGCAAAGCAACGTCGCCGAAGATGTAGGGCAGCGTCCACGCATCGCCGTATCGGCGCTGGCGACGAACCTGCGCGAATACGGCCTGATCCTGGCGCTGATCGCCATCATGGTGTTCTTCCAGTTCACCACCTCGGGAACGCTGTTCAAGCCGGTGAACCTGAGCAATCTGGTGCAGCAGAACTCCTTCATCATCGTGATGGCGCTCGGCATGCTGCTGGTCATCGTATCGGGTCATATCGACCTCAGCGTGGGGTCCGTGGCCGGCTTCATCGGCGCGCTGGCGGCGATGATGATGGTGATCTGGCCTCTCGGCATATTCAGCAACCCGCTGGTGGTCTCCATCGTCTGCCTGATCGTGGGCGGCCTCATCGGCGCGGCGCAAGGCTACTGGATCGCCTATCACCGAATACCGAGCTTCATCGTGACGCTGGCCGGCATGCTGATCTTCCGCGGCATATGCCAGGCGCTGCTCGGCGGCGGATCTTCGGTCGGACCGCTGCCGCCCGAGTTCAAGGCGCTCAGCTCCGGCTTCATTCCAGATGTCATCGGACCGCTGACGCTGATCCCGCCAACGGTGAATGCAGCCGGCAAGACGATTATGGGCAGCGGTCTGACGCTGCACATGACGACGATCGTGCTGGGCCTGATCGCCGTGCTGGCCTATGCCTATTTCGGGCTACGGACGCGACGCAAACGCGAACGCCACGGCTATGAGGCCGAGCCCTTTACCCTGTTCGTCATCAAGACGCTGGTCGGCAGCGCGCTGGCGCTGTTCCTGGTCTACCAGTTCGCCAGCTATCGGGGCCTGCCGGTGGTGCTGCTCGTCATGGGCCTGCTGATCTCGCTGTTCGTCTTCGTCACCAAGCGCATGACGATCGGCCGCCGCATCTATGCGATGGGCGGCAATGCCAAGGCCGCGCAGCTGTCGGGCATCAAGACCGAGCGCCTGACGCTTTACGTGTTCGTCAATATGGGCGTGCTGTCGGCGCTTGGCGGCCTGATCATCGCGGCACGCCTTGGCCAGGCCGTGCCGGCGGCAGGCCTCGGCAGCGAGCTCGACGTCATCGCCGCGGTGTTCATCGGCGGCGCCTCGGCGATGGGCGGCGTCGGTCAGGTCATCGGCGCGGTGGTCGGCGGCTTCATCATGGGCGTGATGAACAACGGCATGTCGATCATGGGCGTCAATGTCGACTGGCAGCAAGTGGTCAAGGGCCTGGTGCTGCTCGGCGCCGTGATCTTCGACGTCTACAACAAGAACAAGGCCTGAACAGGCTTCAGGCGAGGCAAGCAGGAGGCATACGGTCGCGGCGCTGCCGGCAATTCGCCGGCTTGAAAAAGTCCTTCAGGACCGAGCTCGCGAGCGCAATCCGGACGACGAGTTCAACCCGTGGCACGGCCAGTCCGAGCCGCGCAGGTCAGGGTTTGCCAGAAGGCAGCCATGCCAAGATATGAGAGAGGACTGATCATGCTGATCTCGCAGATTCTCGACGACGCCGAGACAATCCGTGTCGTTGCACGCACGGGCGGCAAGACCCGGATCATCAACGGCGCGCGCAGCGTCTATTCGCTGGCGATGGAAGCCGCTCGTACCGGCGTGGGCCTTGCCGCGCTGATCGAACGCAAGGGACTTGGCGAGACCGTCGATCTCGACGCCGCCTACAAGAAGGGGCGGCTGCTGTCGCCGATCAATCATCCCGATCCGGCGCATCTGCATCTGACCGGCACGGGGCTCACGCATCTCGGCTCGGCGGCAACGCGCGATTCCATGCACAAGAAGCTCAGCACCGACGGCGAAGAGCAGCTCACCGATTCCATGAAGATGTTCCGCATGGGGCTGGAAGGCGGCAAACCCGCGAAAGGCCAGATCGGGGTGCAGCCGGAATGGTTCTACAAGGGCAATGGCACGATGGCCGTGGCACCGGGTGCCGCGCTCCTGTCACCTGCCTTCGCCAAGGATGCCGGCGAGGAGCCCGAGGTTGCCGGCATCTATGTCATCGGCGACGACGGCGCGCCGTTCCGGGTCGGCTTCACTCTGTCCAACGAATTTTCCGACCATGTGACCGAACGCGTGAACTACCTCTTCCTCGCCCATTCCAAGCTGCGCAACGCCTCCTTCGGACCGGAGATCCTGGTCGGCGACCTGCCCGCCGACATCAGGGGCTCCTCACGCATCTGGCGCGACAGCAAGTTGATGTGGGAAAAGCCGTTCCTGTCGGGCGAAGCGAACATGTCGCACACCATCGCCAATCTCGAACACCACCATTTCAAATATTCGGCTTTCCGCCAGCCGGGCGACGTGCATGTGCACATGTTCGGCACCGCGACCCTGTCCTTCGCCGACGGCATCAAGACCGAGGCCGGCGACGTGTTCGAGATCGAGGCCGGCGATTTCGGCCTGCCGCTGCGCAATCCGCTCGAAATCGAACAGCCGGTGAAGGTGGCGGTGAAGGCGCTGTGAGATGAGCGTGATCTCCTCCCTGGTGGGAGGAGATCGGCAGCTTCCATCTCAATAAATATCGAAGTCGAAATACTTGTCCTGGATCTTCTTGTAGGTGCCGTCGGCGACGATGGCGTCAATGGCTGCGTTGAGCTTGTCGCGCAGCGCCGTATTCTCGAGACGCACGGCAATGCCGGCTTCGGTCTCGGTGCCCTTGACGTCACCGACCATCTTGCAGCAACCGTCGCTCGCCTTCTTCATCCAGTCCATCAGCACGAACTTGTCGGAAAGGACGGCGTCGAGGCGGCCGTTCTGGAGATCGGTGATTGCCTCTTCCTGGGTCGGATAGAGCTTCGCTTCGGCGCCGGCCTTGCCATAGACGTCCTGGGCGTAATTGGCCTGCGTGGTCGCCGCCTGGGCGCCGACCGTCTTGCCGGTGAGTGCCGCCGGTTCGGTCGAGGCGATGTCGCTGTCCTTCAGGGCGACGAGCGACAGCGGCGTCGTATAATATTTGTGGGTGAACGCAACCTGCTTCTTGCGCTCCTCGGTGATGCTCATCGAAGCGATGATGGCGTCGAACTTCTTGGCCTGCAGCGCCGGGATAATGCCGTCCCAGTCCTGGGTGACGATCTCGCATTCGACCTTCATCTGCGCGCACAAGGCGTTGGCGATGTCGATGTCGAAGCCCTCGACCTTGCCGTCGGGCGTGATGGTGTTGAACGGCGGATAGGCGCCCTCGGTGCCGATCTTGATTTTCTCCGCCGCATGCGCCGACAGGACGCCGGCACCAAGCGTCAGCATGGCGGCGGCGGCCGCCGATACGATCCATTTCGAAATCTGCATTTTCATTCCCCTTGAGCGCCGCCACGTCGGCGGCCGGCGAGGCAGCCAAGCATGGCGAGCCGGCGCAGGCAAGTATCTTGCCTGACGGTGATGAGCGTTCAGGGCGCGGCGCGAAAGTGCTTGGACAGCTTCAGGCCCTGCGCCTGGTAGTTCGAGCCGAGCTCGGTGCCGTAAAGCGCCTGCGGCCGCTTCAGCATATGCTCGTAGACCAGCCGGCCGACGATCTGGCCATGATCGAGGATGAACGGCACCTCATGGCTGCGCACTTCGAGCACGGCGCGGCTGCCGGTGCCGCCGGCCGCCGAGTGGCCGAAGCCCGGATCGAAGAAGCCGGCATAGTGGACACGGAACTCGCCCACCAGTGGATCGAAGGGCGTCATTTCGGCCGCGTAGAGCGGCGGCACATGCACCGCTTCCTGGCTGACGAGGATGTAGAACTCGTCCGGATCGAGCACCAACTCGCCGGCGCCGCTCTTGTGGATCGGCTCCCAGAAGTCGACGATCTCCTGCGCCGCGCGTTTGTCGACATCGACGAGGCCGGTATGGTGTTTGCCGCGATAGCCGACCAGCCCGTCACTGTCGCCGTTGAGATCGATCGACAATGCGATGCCGCCGCCGGAGATGTTCGGCGGTTCGGTGGCGACCAGCATTTCGGCCCGGTGCAATTGATGCAACTCTGCTTCCGAGAGCAGCGCATTGCCGGTGCGGAAGCGTATCTGCGAAAGGCGCGAGCCGGCGCGCACGACGATCGGGAAGGTGCGTGGGCTGACTTCGAGATAGAGCGGACCATGATAGCCGACGGCGATCTTGTCGAACTCGTGGCCGCGATCGGTCATCACGCGGGTGAAGATATCGAGCCGCCCGGTCGAGCTCTTGGGATTGGCGGACGCCGAAATTTCCGCCGGCAACGCCAGGCTTTCGAGCAGGGGCACGATGTAGACGCAGCCAGTTTCCAAAACGGCGCCGTCGGCCAGGCTGATCTCGTGCAGCTTCAGCCGGTCGAGTTTTTCACTGACCTTGTGGTTGGGACCCGGCAGGAAGGACGCGCGCACCCGCCACGCCTTGTCGCCGAGCCTCAGATCAAGGCTGGCCGGCTGGATCTGGTCGGCGTCGAGCGCACGCGACGACTTCAGCGCGCCGGACTGGAACAGCGCCGCAATGTCCTGATCGGGAAGAATTCCTGTCTGCCGCAAAGTCTGGCTCCGCTCTGCTGGTACAAATCTCTTAATGAAGCCGGCAATTGACGCAAGCGTGGCGCGGGTCTAAAGGGTCGTTATCCCGTGGTGATTTGGCCGGTCGGCTTGCAGCCACGTTAAACAAGTCGCTAAAGGACCGTCGGGCCGCAAGGCCGCATGGACCGGTTGCGACTTTTTCGCGGCCGGTTTTTTTGTGTTTGGATAGGACGATGACGAGCAAGACGCGCAACTGGAAGCCTCAGACCGCACTCGTGCATGGCGGAACCCTGCGTTCCGGCTTCGGCGAGACTTCCGAGGCGATATACCTGACCCAAGGCTATGTCTATGAGACGGCCCAAGCCGCCGAAGCCCGCTTCAAGGGCGAGGAACCGGGCTTCATCTATTCGCGCTACGCCAATCCGACCGTCGACATGTTCGAGAAGCGCATGTGCGCGCTCGAAGGCGCCGAGGACGCGCGCGCCACCGCGTCCGGCATGGCGGCGGTGACGGCAGCCCTCCTGTGCAGCGTCAAGGCCGGCGATCATATCGTTGCGGCGCGCGCCCTGTTCGGCTCCTGCCGCTGGGTGGTCGAGACGCTGGCGCCGCGCTACGGCATCGAGGCGACGCTGGTCGACGGCACCGACATCGCCAATTGGGAAAAGGCGGTTCGGCCCAACACCAAGCTGTTTTTCCTGGAAAGCCCGACCAACCCGACGCTTGAGGTGGTGGACATCGCCGCCGTCGCTTCGCTTGCCAATTCGATCGGCGCGCGGCTGGTCGTGGACAATGTCTTCGCCACGCCGCTGCAGCAGAAGCCGTTGCAGCTCGGCGCGCATATCGTGGTCTATTCGGCGACCAAGCACATCGATGGCCAGGGCCGATGTCTCGGCGGCGTCATTCTGTCGGACAAGAAGTGGATCGACGAGAACCTGCACGATTATTTCCGCCATACCGGCCCCAGCCTGTCACCGTTCAATGCCTGGACGCTGCTGAAGGGCCTGGAAACGCTGCCGCTGCGCGTGCGCCAGCAGACGGAGAGCGCCGGCAAGATCGCCGATTTCCTGGCCGAGCAGCCGGAGATCGCCCGCGTGATCTATCCCGGGCGCGCCGACCATCCGCAGGCTGACGTCGTGAAGAAGCAGATGTCGGGCGGTTCCACCCTGATCTGCTTTGACGTCAAGGGCGGCAAGCAGGGTGCCTTCGCCTTGCAGAACGCGCTCGACATCGTCCTGATCTCGAACAATCTCGGTGACGCCAAAAGCCTGATCACCCATCCGGCGACGACGACGCACAAGAACCTCAGCGACGAAGCGCGCGCCGAGCTCGGCATCGGACCCGGCACGCTCAGGCTGTCGGTCGGGTTGGAAGATACCGACGATTTGCTGGACGACATCGCGCAGGCGTTGAAGGCCCGATGAGGACTGGTGGCAGACCGAGGATTACAGGCCTGCCGCTTTGCGCAACGCTTCGTTCATGCGCGTCTGCCAGCCATCACCACCGGCCCTGAAACCGTCGACAACATCGGCGTCGAGGCGCAACTGTACCGCACGTTTGGGTCGCGCAAGCGGCGGTCGGCCAACTTTGCGGCGCGAAGCGGCATCGGTCGGCTGCGCATCCGGATCGGCCTCGGCGGCGGCAGTGATCGCAGCATCTTCCTCGTCGGTCCTCGCGCCAAGCGCCTTTCTGGCGAGCCCCAAAGCATCAGCGCGCGACTGCTTTGGGGGAGTAGCCTCGCGGCGCACGATCGTCTTAGAGGTTTTCGACATAGTCCGTAATCTCCTGTCTCGTTGCCTTGCGTAGCGAAATTACGCGGATCGCATGGCTTCGCTCGACATAGACCATCACATAAACGCCAGCCTCGATCAGACCGATGGCAACAAGACGATCCTCGCCAAAATCCTCGCTGTCATCGAGCCGGATAACGGCATTGGCGAAATCGAAGGACGGAGCGATCGCGAAATCCACGCCATGCTTGGCCCTGTTTGTCTTTGCCTTGTTTCATCCCACTCGAACAGCATCGCCGTCGGGGCGCTCCATAGGTTATTGTATACACAAAAATAGAGCCAAGTTCAACAATTTTTGTATATACGATAACCTTCCTCGACATCAAGCTGAACCGCCGACATCAAGCGCGGGAGGGCGTCTCTTCGAGCTCGGCCGCCTTGGTGCCGATGGTCATGGCGTTGCCGCGCCAGTCGACGGCCCCGCCCAGCCAACCGCGCATCCAGATCGCCGGCAACATCAGGTCGCGTGCGATCATCGCGGTGACGATGCGCGGCGACAGATACCAGCCCTTTGCCGAGGCGAGCATGCATTCCGGCAGGTAGGCGAGCGCCAGCACGCAAAGCGCTGTCATGGGCAGGCTGACGCCGGCGCTGGCCGCGGCGATCAGCGCCAGCACGAGCGGAGCCGCCACGCCGGTCAGGATCTCGGGCGCGAAGAAGAGCGGAAAGGTGACGCGGCGCAGGCGCGCCCAGCGGGCCTGGCGCGACCAGATCTCGCCCGGCATGCGCTGCCCGAGCGGCTGCTCGAAGGGCGAAGCGACGAGATTGACGCGCAGGCCGAGCCTGTTGACCAGTTTGGTCGACGCGGCATCCTCCGCGATCTCGGCGGCGAGCGCACGGATGCCACCATTGGCGTCGAGCATCTGCTTGTTCCACAACATGCTCTTGCCCTGGGCAAAGCCGAGGCCAAGCGCCTCGCCGGCATATTGCCAGCGCGCCTGCAGCGTGTTGAGGAAAGCGCATTCGACTTCTGCCCAGAAGCCGTCGGGCCGCGAACCGATCGGCGTCGAGCAAACCAGGCCGGTGTCCCGCCGCCATGCCGCCATCAGGTGCTGGACGTAGTCTTTCGGCATCAGCACGTTGGAATCGGCGAGAATGACCCAGTCGTGGCGCGCTGCCTCCCAGCCCTTGACGCAGTTGTTCAGTTTCGGGTTGGCGCTGACGCGGTCGTCGCCGGTGAGCAGGCGGGCCGGCACGGCTGGAAAGCGGGCGATCGCGGCGCGGATCGGCTTGACCGCGGGGTCGTCGGCATGGGCGACACAAAAGATCAGTTCGTAGCGCGGCCAGTCGAGCGAGAAAGCGCGCTCAAGCGTCTCATGGGTAAACGGCTCGACGCCGCGCGCCGGGATGACGATCGAGACAGGCAGCGGCTTGCCGGCCGGCGGCGCGATGGCGGCGCGCCGTTTCAGGCGCGAGCAGGCGAGCAGGATGCTGGCGAGATTTGAGGCGATGAGAGCGATCGAAAGCGAGCCGGTTATGAGAGCGAGTTCCATCGATATCCGGTCACTCCAGAAAACCCGGCCCGCTTGGCGGCCGTTTTCGACAGTTCGACAGAGCGCCCGAGTCGCCCGGCATTGCTGGTGCACACCATCATTGTCATGTGTCACTCAAATGACATTGTTTGTCGGCACCTGCCCTTCAGGGACAGCAACTCGGACGCGCACGGTTGATCGAACCGCAAAGAGCGCCGAATGTTCCACACCGGATTTGTTTTGGAGCCGCTCATGTACCGCGCCGTCACGCGCAACATCGAAGTGCAGGTCAGGCCGTTCTATCTCGAGGACCGCTCGGATCCTTCGGAAAACCGCTATGTCTGGGGCTACCAGATAACGATCGACAACCAGTCCGACGAATTCGTGCAGCTGTTGTCGCGCTATTGGCACATAACCGACGGCGCCGGCCGGGTCGAGGAAGTGCGAGGTGCCGGCGTGGTCGGCGATCAGCCCGAACTCAATCCCGGCGACAGCTATCAATACACGTCGGGCTGTCCGCTCTCGACCCCGTCGGGGATCATGGTCGGTCACTACACCATGCGCAACGAGCGGGGCGAGACATTCGACATCGCCATCCCCGCCTTCTCACTCGACCTGCCGGGGACAAGGCGGACGGTGAATTAGACGAGGCAAAATCGGCGACAGCGTCGTTCTCCCCGTCACTATACGGCGAGAAATGTCCGGCAGGAATGAGGGGCAGCGCCGCCCCTCATCCGCTCTTGGGCCCCTTCTCCCCGTAGAACGGGGAGAAACAAGAACCCTACTGAGTCGTAAATTCCGCCGGGTCGAAGTCATATTGCGTCGAACAGAACTCGCAAGCGACGTGGATGCCGCCGTCCTCGGTGCTGTCCTTGATCTCCTGCGCGGAGAAGCCCTCGAGGATGCCGCGGATCTTGTCGCGGGAGCATGAGCACTGATCGGCGACGGGAACGCCGCCGAAGACGCGGACGCCATGCTCGTGGAACAGACGATAGAGCAGCCGCTCTGCGCCGATGGTCGGATCGATCAGTTCGGTCGGCTCGATGGTGCCGAGCAGCGCCAGCAATTCCTGCCAGGAATTGTCTATGGGATCGTGGATCTCCTCGCGCGGATCGACATCCCCGCCGGGCAGGTCAGGAACGCGCATGCGCTCGGAGGCCTGCGGCAGGAACTGCGCCAGGATGCCGCCCGCCCGCCACTGCTCGTGCGCGCCGCCGGGGCCGGGCGTCAAAAGCTTGGCGACCGAAAGCCGGAGATCGGTCGGGATCTGCTCCGACTGGCGGAAATAGGTGCGCGCGGCCTCTTCCAGGGTCTCGCCGTCGAGCTGGACGATGCCCTGGTAACGTTGCGTGTGGGCACCTTGGTCGATGGTCAGCGCCAGCACACCGTTGCCGAGCAGCGTCTGCTGCGAGGTCTCGCCGGCCGCAATCAGCGCCTCCAGCCGGTCGACATCGAAGCGCGCATAGGCACGCAGCGCCGAGGGGGTGGAAAAATCCGCGACCAGCATGTCGACAGGCCCGTCGGTGCGGGTCTGCAGGATGAACTTGCCCTCGAACTTGAGCGAGGTGCCGAGCAGCACCGTCAGCACACAGGCTTCCGCCAGCAACCGGGCGACCGGCTCGGGATAATCATGGCGGCCAAGGATCGCATCGAGCATCGGTCCAAGCTGCACGGTGCGGCCGCGCACATCGAGCGGGCCGACCTCGAAGGGCACGACGTGATCATCGCCGGCGTAACCGAATTCGCCGAGTTTGGGGTGATGTTCAGCCACTTGATGGGTTTCCAGCATGACAAAGCTCCAGGGCGCGGCCATGCCGCCCTTTGGGGAGCATGCGTCTAAACGCGCTTGATTTGCGTGATGCCGCGCAGATAGGCATCGCGCCTCCGGAGATCAAGTTCCCCGGCACGTCAAGCGCCAAGACACTTCAAGTCCACTTCAGGCCCCAAGACACCAGGCAAGCACGGCCTTCTGGGCGTGGAGCCGGTTCTCGGCCTCGTCGAAGACCACCGAATGTGGACCGTCGATGACCTCGTCGGTCACTTCCTCGCCGCGATGCGCCGGCAGACAATGCATGAACAGCGCGTCGGGCTTTGCCTTGGCCATCAGCTTGGCGTTGACCTGGTAGGGCGAAAACACATTGTGGCCGCGGGCACGGTGCTCCTGGCCCATCGACACCCAGCAGTCGGTGACGATGCAGTCGGCCTGGTCGACGGCTTCCTCTGGCGAGCGGGTAAAGGAGAGCTTGCCGCCATGCGCCTTTGACCAGTCGACATGCTTCTGCGCCGGCTCGCTGCCTTCGGGCACCGCGACGTTGAGGTTGAAGCGGAACCGCGCCGAGGCTTCCAGCAGCGAATGCAGCACGTTGTTGCCGTCGCCGGTCCAGGCGATGGTCTTGCCGGCGACCGGACCGCGATGCTCCTCGAAGGTCATGATGTCGGCCATCAGCTGGCAAGGATGGGTATCGTCGGTGAGCCCGTTGATCACCGGGATGGTCGCATTCTCGGTCAGCTCCAGCAGCCGCTCATGCGAGGTGGTGCGGATCATGATGGCATCGACATAGCGCGACAGAACCTTGGCGGTGTCGGCGATGGTCTCGGAGCGGCCGAGCTGCATCTCGGTGCCGGTCAGCATGATGGTCTCGCCGCCAAGCTGACGCATGCCGACATCGAAGGAGACGCGCGTGCGCGTCGACGGCTTGTCGAAGATCATCGCCAGCACCTTGCCTTCGAGCGGTTTCGAGCGCTCGCCCGCCTTGAGGCGCGCCTTGCGCTCCACTGCGTCGGTCAGCATGGAGCGCAGGTCGCCTTCGGAAACGGCGGAGAGGTCGGTGAAATGACGAAGTGACATCAGGAGCTTTCGAATTTACTTCGCGGCTTCAGCGGCGATTGCCTCGGTCAGGGCCTTGGCGCCGGCGCGAATGCGCTCCAGCGCTTCATGGATCTCGCTGTCCGTGACGGTGAGCGGCGGCAGCAGGCGAATGACGTTGTCGCCGGCCGGAACCGCGAGCAGATGCTGGTCGCGCAGCGCCATGTTCACCTTGCCGTTGGGCATGGCGCATTTGAGGCCCAGCATCAGCCCCGTGCCCCTGATATCCTCAATGACCTCGGGGAATTCGTCGGCCACCCCTGCCAGCCCTTGCTTCAACAACAGCGCCTTGCGCTGCACATTCGCCAGGAAGCCCTCCTCCAGCACCACGTCGAGCACGGCATTGCCGACCGCCATGGCCAGCGGGTTGCCGCCGAACGTAGTGCCGTGGACGCCCGCGGTCATGCCGACAGCCGCCTCGTCGGTGGCAAGGCAGGCGCCCATCGGGAAGCCACCGCCAATGCCTTTGGCGATGGCCATGATGTCTGGAGCGACCCCCGACCATTCATGCGCGAACAGCTTGCCGGTGCGGCCGATGCCGCACTGGACCTCATCGTAGATCAACAGCAGGCCGTGCTGGTCGCAGAGCTGCCGCAGCCGCTTCAGCGATTGTGTCGGCACCGGGCGGATACCGCCCTCGCCCTGCACCGGTTCGATCAGGATCGCCGCGGTCTCCGGCGTGATCGCTTTTTCGGCGGCGTCGATATCGTCGAAGCCGACCTGGTCGAAACCCTCGACCTTGGGGCCGAAGCCTTCGAGATATTTGTACTGGCCGCCGGCCGCGATGGTCGCCAGCGTGCGGCCATGGAAGGCGCCCTCGAAAGTGATGACGCGGAAACGCTCGGGATGGCCCTTGACGAAATGGTAGCGCCGCGCCGTCTTGATCGCGCATTCCAGCGCCTCGGCGCCCGAATTGGTGAAGAACACCTTGTCGGCGAAGGTGGCGTCGGCCAGCCGCTCGCCGAGCCGGCTCTGCCCCGGGATCTCGTAGAGATTGGAGACGTGCCAGAGCTTGGCAGCCTGTTCAGTGAGCGCCGCGACCAGATGCGGATGGCCGTGGCCCAGCGAATTGACGGCTATGCCGCCGGCAAAGTCGAGATATCGCTCGCCCTTGTCGGTAACCAGCCAAGTGCCTTCCCCATGGTCGAAAGCCAGGGGTGCGCGAGCAAAGGTCTCGAAAAGCGCCGAACCGCTCATTATATGCGTCTCCGGAACCGGAAAATCAAAAAAGCCGCCAAAGCGGCGGCCTTTGCGGCTTATCGGGTTTTTCAGCCATGAAGTCAACGAAAACGTCGCGTAGTGGCGCGCGGCAAGCCTCCCGACGGGACGCCGGCTCATAAGTGAGCTGGCAAGTTGGGGAAAACCGAAAAAACCGATTCGTGTTGCACTTCGGACTCTTGTCACCGAGTCAGCGCATAAGGTAGTTGTAGTCGGGAAATAACTAGATTTCGTGCGGCGGACCTAATCACCAGATATATGTGGTGTCTGCCCCAGCAGTGGTGCTGGGCCGGGAATGGATTCCGATTGCCGTACGCTTAGCAGGAGCGCGGTCATGAATTGGACTGACGAGCGGGTCGAACTCTTGAGAAAACTGTGGTCGGAGGGTCTGAGCGCAAGCCAGATTGCTGCCCAGCTTGGAGGGGTCAGCCGCAATGCCGTCATCGGCAAGGTGCACCGGCTGAAATTGTCGGGCCGCGGGCGCGCCACGGCAGCGCCGGCACGCCAGAAGAAGACGGCGCAAGGGTCGGGCGCGCAGAAATCGGTGTCGCGCCCCGCGAGTGCGACCCGCCACGTCACGACATCGATCGGAGCAACGGCGCTGCAAGCGCAGTTCGATGCCGAGCCGGTGGCCCGCCACTATATCCGGCCGGTCGAGAATGTGGTGGTGCCGATCTCGCGGCATCTCCAGCTCACCGAACTCACCGAGCGCACCTGCAAATGGCCGAACGGCGATCCGCTGTCGGAGGACTTCAATTTCTGCGGCAACGAAGCCGCCGAAACCGGACCCTATTGTAAATACCATGCCCGCGTGGCGTTCCAGCCGGCAGCGGAGCGGCGGCGGAATAGATAAGGGACTAAGGCAGCAGGGCAGTAGGGCAGTATGTTTTGAATTTGCGCTCCCGAGCGTTTAGCCTACTGCCTACTGCCTACTGCCTACTGCCTACTGCCCTACTCTCACAGCCATCCATTCTTGCGAAACCGCCAGTAGAGGAAGCTGCAGATCAGCGCGATCGCCAGCAGCACCATCGGGTAGCCGTATTCCATCTTCAGTTCCGGCATGTCGCTGAAATTCATGCCGTATATGCCCGCGAAGGCTGTCGGCACGGCCAGGATTGCCGCCCATGAGGCGAGCTTTTTGGAGATCGCCGTTTCCTGGCTCTGGCCCACCAGCAGGCTCGCCTCGAAAGCAAAGGCCAGCACTTCGCGCAAGCTGTCGATCTTTTCCTGGACGGTGCGGATATGGTCGGTCACGTCGCGAAACAGCGGGTGCATGGCTGAATGGATCTGCGGCAGGTCGGCGCTGGTCAGCCGGCGGCAGACCTCCACCAGCGGCAGTGCGGCATTGCGCAGCCGCAACAGATCGCGACGCAGCATATAAAGGCGTTCGATATCGGGGCCGGTCATCGGCTTCAGCAGGACCCGGTCCTCGATCGCCTCGACCTCATCCTCGATCTGCTCGAGCACCGGCATGTAGTTGTCGACGATGAAATCGAGAATGGCATAGAGGACGAAATCCTCGCCCTTGGCCAGTGAATGCGGGCAGCTTTCCCAGTGCTGGCGCACCACAGCATAGGATGTCGAAGGGCCGTGCCTGACGCTGACGATGTAGCCGCTGCCCACGAACAGATGCGTCTCGCCGAAGGTGACGCGGCCCTCGATCAGCTGCGCGGTGCGGGCGACGATGAACAGCGCATCACCATATTGCTCGATCTTCGGCCGCTGGTGCGGATGCTCGGCATCCTCGATTGCGAGCTCATGCAGATGAAATTGCGCCTGCACGCGCAGCAGAAGCTCGCGGTCGGGTTCAAGCAGCCCGATCCACACCACGTGCCCCGCTTTCCTTGCCCATGTGCCGGCTTCCTCGATCGGGATGTCGGCGATGCGGCGCCCGGCTGTGTAGACGCTGGAGGCGATGACGGCCGATGTCGGCGGCGCGGGCTTGAAATCCCGGACATATTCCATCGCAGCCTCCCGAAGCACTGCCTTTGCTGGGAACCAGCAGGCTTGCCTCAGGGATAGTCTAGCGCAATACGACCAAGCGTTCGAGAGAAAGTGCGTTCACTTGATCGGCTGCGTTGCGGAAAGGCCGATCTTGTCCGTCTTGTCGCCCTTCGGCCGGTCGGCAGGCATCTGGTCGCCGGTGACGATATAGTAGATCGTCTCGGCAATGTTGGTGGCATGGTCACCGATGCGTTCGATGTTCTTGGCGCAGAACAGCAGATGCGTGCAGGGCGTGATGTTGCGCGGATCTTCCATCATGTAGGTCAGCAATTCGCGAAACAGCGACGTGTACATGGCGTCGATCTGGTCGTCGCGGTCACGTACGAAGCCGATCCTTTCGACCGAGCGCGAGGCGAAGACGTCGAGCACTTCCTTGAGTTGGGTCAACGCCAGGTCGGCCAGGGCTTCGAGGCCGCGGAACAGGCTGGTCGGCTGGCGCCCGTCGGCAACCGCCACCACACGCTTGGCGACATTCTTGCCGAGATCGCCGACCCGCTCGAGATCGGCCGAGATGCGGATCGCGCCGACGATCTCGCGCAAGTCCGTCGCCATCGGCTGGCGCCGGGCGATGATGATGATTGCCCTGTCGTCGATTTCGCGCTGGCCTTCGTCGAGGACGGCGTCGTCGCGGATCACCTTCTGGGCAAGGCCGGGATCGGCATTGACCAGGGCGGAGATCGCCTGTTCGACCATGCGTTCGGCATGTCCGCCCATGGCGGCGATGCGCTTCGACAGATCTTTCAGCTCCTCGTCATAGGCGCTGACTATGTGCACGGACTGCATGACCGGATGCCTTCCCACGGATGATCTGATTTTGAGTCGTTTCCTCGAATCCCCGCTGATACGCTAACCGGATGACAGAAAAAAGAAATGGCAGCTTGGAAACTAGGGCGGCTCAGGCCGCCGGCAAATGGACCGAGAAGGCGGCGCCCTTGCCGACTTCGGACTTGATCGAAAGCCTGGCGTTGTGGCGCGTCAGGATATGCTTGACGATCGACAGGCCAAGGCCTGTGCCCTTCTGGGTTCGACTGCTCTCGACGTCGACGCGATAGAAGCGCTCCGTGATGCGCGGAATGTGCTCCTCGGGAATGCCGGGGCCAAAATCCCTGATCGTCACGTCGATGCCCGCTTCGCCCTCGGCGTCGCCGCGCTCGATCGACACCACCACGCGGCCGCCCGACTGCCCATATTTGCAGGCGTTTTCCAGAAGGTTCTCGAAGACCTGGAACAGTTCGTCGCGGTCGCCCGGCACGTCGAGAGGGCCGTCGGCGAAATCCCGCTCGATGACGACGCCGTTTTCCCGCGCCAGCGGGGCCAGCGAATCGATGACGCTGTCGACGGTCTGGCGCAGGTCGACCTCGGTCCCCGGCCGCAGATAGGGCTTCATCTCCAGCCGCGACAGCGACAAAAGGTCATCGATCAGGCGTGCCATGCGGCCGGTCTGGTTCTGCATGATCTGCAGGAACTGCTCGCGCGCCGCCGGGTCATTGCGGGCCGGTCCGCGCAGCGTTTCGATGAAACCCGATATCGAGGCGAGCGGCGTGCGCAATTCGTGGCTGGCATTGGCGATGAAATCCGCGCGCATGCGGTCGATGCGGCGCGCTTCGCTCTGGTCCTTGAACACCATCACGTAGAGATCGGTGCCGTGACCGACCGAGGAGGCACTGACCCGGTAAGTCCGCTCGACCGGCAGCCTCTCGGTGTAATCGATGACATCCGACGCGACCTCGCCCGACAGCACGCCGTCCAGAAGAGCCTGCATTTCCGGCGCCCGGAATTTCAGCGACAACGATACGCCAGGCGCGATGCCGCCAAAGGCGGCGAAGGCGGCGGCGTTGGCATGAACGATCGCCGCGGCATGGTCGAAGATGATCAAGGGGTCGGCGACGGCCGCCGCCAGATATTCGCCGGACAGGCGTTGCAGGCCGATGGCCTCGATCGCCGCGCCGCTTTCGCCGGGCTGGCGCGTGGCTCCAGCCGGCATCATCGCCGCCACCAGCAGCAAAGCCAGCGCCGGCAGCAGCACATAGGCGGAAATGCCCGCAAAGGCATAAACCGCCATGACCGCGACAAGACCGGCGACCAGCAACCATCGGCTGTTCCACAGCCGCGCGGCAAGCGCTTGCGCCATGCCCTTCTCGTCTGCGCCCTGGTCAGCCATTCGCGCCTGCGCCCCGCTCCCGGTCCGGCAATTTCGCTGGACCGGCCTGGCGCATGACGCCGAAAAATCAGAATCGATTTTCGGAAAGGATCATGCGCAAAATCCAAAAGTGCAGCGCCCTTTGCGTCTGAAGCGGCGCGCGGCACTGCAATGGCTCAATAGCACGAGTCCGTAAGCTGGAAAGGTTCGCCTCGATGAAAAAAGCCAAGGAAAACACCGCCGCGCCGACCCCGGGGCCGCTGAAGCTCAGGATCAACGGCAAGGAGCGGGAGTTCGACATCGAGAATCCGGCACTGCCGGACTGGGTCGAGGAGCGCAAGCTGATCGCGGGTGGCTATCCCTACGACAAGAAGATGAAGAGCGACGAGTATGACGAGACGCTCGAGGCCTTGCAGATCGAGCTGGTCAAGGCGCAGGCGTGGCTGCAGTCGACAGGCAGGCGGATGATGGCGCTGTTCGAGGGCCGCGACGCGGCCGGCAAGGGCGGCACGATTTTCGTCCTGCGCCAGTACCTCAATCCGCGCACGGCACGCAACGTAGCGCTGACCAAGCCGACGCCGACCGAGCTGGGGCAATGGTACTACCAGCGTTATGCAGACCACTTCCCGACCGCGGGCGAATTCGTCACGTTCGACCGTTCCTGGTACAACCGCGCCGGCGTCGAACCGGTGATGGGCTTCTGCACGCCAGAACAGCACGAGAAGTTTCTCGACGAGACACCGCACTTCGAAAGGATGATCGTCAATGACGGCATCCACTTCTTCAAATTCTGGCTGAACATCGGCCGGGAAACGCAGCTCGAGCGATTTCACGATCGCCGCCACAGTCCGCTGAAGAGCTGGAAGTTTTCGCCGATCGACATTGCCGGCATTACCAAGTGGGACGATTACACCAGGGCGCGCGATACCATGTTCGAGCGCACCCACAAGGAATTCGCTCCCTGGATCATCGTGCGTGCCAACGACAAGCGCCGCGCGCGGCTGGCGGTGATGCGGCGCATCCTCCTGTCGCTGCCTTATGACGGCCGCGACCTCGACATCATCGGCAAGGAAGACAAGAAAATCATCGGCGAAGGGCCGTCATTCCTGGCAAAACAGGACTGACGGTGCCTGCGCCACGCGGCACTGGACCGCGTGGCGCAACGCCTTCGGCGCGACGCTCAGGCCGCCAACCGGGCAATCCGCTGCAGCCGCCGCAGCGTGGTGTCGTCCTGCAGCGCCTGCTGGAACAGCGAGATCTCCTGATCGATGCGTTCGCAAAGTTCCGCAGGGTTCCCCTTGAGCAGGCCCCGCGTCTGCAGCAACGCGGCGACCGGCTTCCTGGCGAGCTGCCTTGCCCGGCCGAGGGTTGCCTCCTCGACGCTGCCTTCGGAGACGATCTCGGCGACCAGGCCGAGCGCCCTGGCGTCGTCGGCGCACAGCGTGTCGCCGAGGCAGAAAAAGCGGAAGGCGCCGGCGTAGCCGAGCTTCTGCGGCGCCAGGATGCTGGTCGCGGCATCCGGCACCAGGCCGAAATCGACGAACGGCACCCGGAACGTGCTTTCGGCGGACGCGATCACCATGTCGCAATGGAACAGGATGGTGCAGCCGACGCCGACCGCATCGCCGTCGACACAGGCCAGTATGGGTTTGGGGAACGTCGCCAGCGTGCGGAACATGTCGGTGACGGCGGCGATCAGCTTCTGGTGCTTGGTAGCGTCGAGAAATTCGGAAAAATCGCCGCCGAGGCAGAAGCAGCCCGCCAGACCGCGCAGCACGACGACACGCACATCGTCATTGTCGGCGGCTTCGTGGAACGTCCTTGCCAGGCTTTCATAGGCCCTTCTGTCGAGCACCGGCCGGCCGTCGGTCGACGATACGGTGACGATCAGCGTGTGGTTGCGCAGTTCGGGTTGCGGGTGCGCGTTCATGGCCGTTTCCGATCTCATGACGCCCGCCTTTGCCCGAACATATCGGGATATCCCCTGGCCAGAACGGGAGCGTGGTGATTGCGGCGCGAACGCACCACATCCAGCGTGTGCTCATTGAAGGTGAGCAGCGTCGCGACGACCTGCTGGTTGCCATAGGTGCGCTGATAGCCCAGCGGCGTGGCCAGGAAATGCAGCTGCAGCGCGCGCAGCACCCACATCGGCTCGAACTCGATGATCACCTTGTCGACGCCGCGCTTCAGCCCCCACTCGACGAAGCCGGCAATGAGCTCGGTACCGACGGTCGAAACGCCTCGGCGGCCGTCGCGAAAGCCGGGTGCCACTGCATAGCGGGTCAGTTCCCAGATGTTCGGACCCGACGGCGGCGTTCCCACGGAAAGATCGGCCAGCACCTCGGTCAAGAGATGTGGCCGCGTGGTCGGCAACATCCTCTGATAGCCCGCGACCTCGTTGCCTCTGATGACGATCTGATGCACCGCTTCGTCATGATCGAACTGGTCGATCTCGAAGCCATCGGGGCGCCGCAGGTCCTCCCACCCCATTTCCTCGACGAAAATCCTGTAGCGCAGCCGATGCACGGCCTCCCACAGATCGGGATGTTCCATCAGTTCTTTTGTTGTAAGGGAAAAAATCATTTTGCCGTCTCCTGTTCAAGAGGAAGATACGGCCGTGCCCTCGCAAGAAAATTACGCGATCACGTAGGCAGGAATTTCTAGGCCGACCCGGCCGACCTAACTAATATAGCCGCGCCTTATCGCTTCAGCGACTGCCTGTACGCGGTTGACGGCGCCGAGTTTGCTTTTGGCGTTAAGGAGGTGTTTCTCCGACGTGTGTTCCGAGATGCCGAGGATTTGCGAAATCTCCCATTCGGACTTGCCGACGGCGGCCCATTGCAGGCATTCGCGTTCGCGCGGTGTCAGCTCTACGCTATCGATGGTCTTGCTGGCCTTCGTGTGAAGCTGCATGGCGCGGCCCACCGCATAGGTCGACACCAGCGACACCAGGCCGAACTCGGCGGCGGACAGTTCCACGGCCTCGCCACCCAGTGACACCATGACGATCTGGCCGTCGAGCGTGATCAGCGGGAAGGCCAGCCCGTCGCGCAGCTTGAACACGACGGCGTCGCCCATCACTTCGCCGCTGCTTCTGTCGATGCTAACGCCCTGGGCCGCTTCCCGCCACTGGAACGGCGCCTGCAACTGTTTCATGTGGCTGACGATCGGGTCGTGATCGACATAGTTGCGCGCCACGTAGCGCTCCAACCATTCGACAGGCCAGTCGCAAAGCAGCACATGCTGCTTTTGCTGGCCGGTCGGCGTGCCCGGTTGCGGTACGGTGCCCGCCATCAGAGCGGTCAGGCCAAAATCCGACGTTATGCCCAACAGCCTCTCGCAAACCGCAGCCGCCGTTCCGGCTTGCTGCAGGTGATCTATGTATTCCAGCGTGCGATCGAACTGACCCATCGCAACATCAAACCCCATGTTGCCGCGTTGAAATCGATGATCCGTGCCTTGTTGGCACTTCGCCACCGACCAGGGATTGCAAAGCGTTGCCTTGTGGTTGTGGTTCTCGACCCTGGTCCCCACCCGGGCAGCCACCGCTGTTTGCAAACCTGCTAAAGCATATCCTGAAATCGACGCGTTGAAATCAAAAAGCATTGTGCCTGTACTATTTTCGTACCAGAACCGATGCGAACACAGGTGCGGTGGAAGTTTATCATGGCGTTCCAGCGGAGGTCTCTCGTCCTTGCGTCGATGCTGATCGCGTCGCTGGCGTTGGGTGAGCGCGCGCGCGCGGCCGAGCCGCAGGTGCCGGTGCTGTGGGATGCCAAGGAGCGGCTACCGAAACCGGATCTCTCCGCACTGCCGCGGCTGCGGTTCCTGACCACCACCGATTTCCCGCCCTTCAACTTCCTGGACGCCGCGGGAAAGCTGTCCGGTTTCCACATCGACCTGGCGCGCGCCATCTGCGCCGAGCTCGGCATCGTCGACAAATGTCAGATCCAGGCATTGCCCTGGGCCGAGCTCGAAGGAGCGCTTGAGAAAGGCGAAGGCGAAGCGATCATCGCCGGCATCGCCGCGACGCCGCAGTCACGCCAGACATACGCCTTCTCGCGGTCCTACCTGCAATTTCCGGCGCGCTTCATCATGCCGAAGGGCGAGGCGCTGACCGAGCCGCTGTTCGCCAAGCTGCGCGGCAAGCGTGTCGGCGTGATATCAGGCTCGGCGCATGAGCGCATGCTGCGCGATTATTTCAACACCGTTCAGGTCGTCACCTTCGACAGGCCGGAAGACCTCTACGCCAACCTCAAGGCCGGCAAGATCGATGCCGCTTTCGGCGATGGCATGCGTTTCGCCTTTTGGCTGGGCGGTTCGGATGCGGCCGGCTGCTGCCGCTTTGCCGGCGGACCTTATCTGGCGCCGGAATATCTGGGTTCGGGCATGGCCATCGCCGCCCGATCCGATGACCCGGCGCTGGCCGCCGCTCTCGACTACGCGCTGCAGGAGATTTCGCTGAAAGGCACGTTCGCCGAGTTCTACCTGCGCTATTTTCCGGTCAGTTTCTTCTGATCCGGTCCCGGTCAGCTTTTTCTGATCCGGTCCCGGTCAGTTTCTTCCGGTCGGGTTGAGTGTCGCCGCTCAGGTCAGCGTGCGCAGGCGCGCCTTGGCCGCACGGGCGATCGCCGCGACGGTCAGCGTGTCGAGATCGAGCTTGAGGCGAATGAGTTGGAGCACCCGCACCTCCTCCATCCGCATTTCGAGATCGACGGCCGCGACCTCGAAGGCGGCCGCATAGGCGGTGTCGCGCAGGCGCTCCGGCAGGGCCTCGGCCACGCTTGCCAGGACACCCTCCAGCCCGCCCTTTTCATGCAGCTTCTTCTGGCAGGCTTGGGCGACGCCAACCAGGCGGTCGTGGTCGAAATCCTCGAATACCGGCCATGAGCGGACGACCTCGCCGATCCGCGCCAGCTCGACATCCGTCATGTCGCGGTCGGAGGCGGAGGTGATGACCATCAGGTAGATCAGCGCTTCATGCGGGGTCGGCATTCAACAACTCCTCGATACGGGCTGCGAAGGTAGGAACGCGTTCCCTGCGCTGCAAGGAAAAAGCGCCGCGCTCGTTGACGCTCCGGTCAGGCGCGCATAGAGACCGGTTGAAAATCCTCACTTGCGGCTTTGCCGGCGTCTAATTTGGAAAACAGTGACATGGCGGGATCAAACATCATCGATCTCAATCCCGAAGTGCTGACGGCGGCGGCCGAAAGCAAGGCGTGGCCGTTCGAGGAAGCCCGCAAGATCATCGAGCGCTACAAGGGCCGCGAACTCCCGCACACGGTGCTGTTCGAAACCGGATATGGCCCGTCCGGCCTGCCGCATATCGGCACGTTCGGCGAGGTGGCGCGCACGTCGATGGTGCGGCATGCCTTCCGCGTCATCACGCAGGACAAGGTCGCCACCAAGCTGCTGTGCTTTTCCGACGACATGGACGGGATGCGCAAGATACCCGACAGCGTGCCGGATCGCGCGGCGCTGGAGCCGCACCTGCACAAGCCGCTGTCTTCGGTACCCAACCCTTTCGGCGGGGATTATGCGAGTTTCGCCGACCACAACAACGCGATGCTCTGCCGCTTCCTCGACACGTTCGGCTTCGACTACGAGTTCGCCAGCGCGACGCAGTACTACAAGACCGGCCGCTTCGACGCGATGCTGTTGCGCGCGGCCGAACGCTACGACCAGATCATGGCGGTGATGCTGCCGACGCTGGGCGAGGAGCGGCAGGCGACCTACAGTCCGTTCCTGCCGATCTCGCCGAAGAGCGGCCGCGTGCTCTACGTTCCCATGAAGCATGTCGATGCCAGGGCGGGCACCATCACCTTCGACGATGACGGTACCGAGACCACGCTGCCAGTTACCGGCGGCAAGGTTAAGCTTCAGTGGAAGCCCGATTTCGGCATGCGCTGGGCGGCCCTCGGGGTCGATTTCGAGATGTTCGGCAAGGACCATCAGACCAATGCAGTGGTCTACGACCGCATCTGCAACATCCTTGGCGGGCACGCGCCGGAGCATTTCGTCTACGAGCTGTTCCTGGACGAGAACGGCCAGAAGATCTCCAAATCCAAGGGCAATGGGCTGACCATCGACGAATGGCTGACTTACGCGCCGACGGAGAGCCTGGGACTCTATATGTACCAGCGGCCGCGACAGGCCAAGAAGCTCTATTTCGACGTCATCCCGCGGGCCGTGGACGAATATTACACCTTCCTTGCAGCCTATCGGAGGCAGGACTGGAAGGAACGGCTGGGCAACCCGGTCTGGCACATGCACGACGGCAATCCGCCCGCCATCGACATGCCCGTGCCGTTCTCGCTGCTGCTCAACCTGGTCAGCGCCTCCAATGCGCAGAATAAGGACGTGCTGTGGGGCTTCATCTCGCGCCATGTCCGGGGCGTGACGCCGGCGACCCACCCTGAGCTCGACAGGCTGACGGGTTATGCGATCCGCTATTTCGACGATTTCGTGAAGCCGACGAAGACCTTCCGCGCGCCCGACGACGTCGAGCGGGAGGCGCTGGAAGCGTTGGATCAGGCGCTTGGCGCCCTGCCGGCGGGCTCGGACGGCGAGGCGATCCAGAACGCCACGCTCAACGTCGCCCGCAAGGTGGAACGCTATCAGGATCATTCCAAGAAGAGCCCCGAAGGTGGTCCGGGCGTTTCGGGCGCCTTCTTCCAGATGATCTACCAGGTGCTGATCGGGCAGGAGCGCGGACCGCGCTTCGGCTCGTTCGCGGCACTCTACGGCATCGCCGAGACGCGCGGGCTCATTCAGAAGGCGTTGGCTGGTCAGCTGGCTTGAGAATGCCGCCGACCTCTTCCAGGATCGAGCCCGGCGCTTGCGGCGCCGGGGCGGGCGCGGTCGGCATCGAAGGCACGCCTGAAAGGCTTGGCGCCGATCCAAAAATGCCTTTCCTTTCGCTGCGCGCCTTTTCCCCGACTTCGACGTAAGGGCCGCCTTTGGCGGCGCGCGCCCAGCCGTTCTCGACCAGCCATCGGCCGACATCCTGCTTGCCGATCCGGCAGTCGGCGGCGATCAGGTCGCGGCCGCCTTCCGGCGGCACGGCGCAGACCACCGCCCGGCCGCGCAGGAAGGCGCGGAACGCCGTGCGCGCGCGGACGCCGCAGGGCCAGGATTTACCGTCCGAGGTGCAGGTCTCGTCCTGCCCGACAATGTCGACGCCGGAAACCGCGACAGAATAGCCCTTCGCCTCGATCAGTCCGGCGGCGGGCGCGACCGGCTGGAACAGCTTCGTCCCTTTCCAGTCGTCCGGCATTTTCGGCTTGGGCGGCATGGCCAGCGCCAGCTTGCTCAACGGCGCGCGCGGCTCCACCCGCTCCAGCTCCTTGCTGGGAAGCTCCGGCGGCGCCACGACTTGGGGATCGATCGCACGCGAGTGCGGGCTAGCGGCGGGGGGCGGCGGAGCGGCAATGGCCGATGTGGCCGGCTCCTCCGGCACGCCGTCGGTGCCTGGCTGAGAGACCGTATCGGCGCTCGGATCGATCTGTTCCACCGCGACGGCAGCTTCGCCGCTCTTCAGCGCGCGGCCGCCGGCGACTACCAGCGCGGCCATTCCAGGGACCATCAGAACCGCAAGGACAAGATGAGGAAGCCGCACCAGCCCGCACCCTATTGGCTTGCCCAGACGATCCGCGCCACCCATTCAACCTCGCGCATGGGAATGTCGCGGTCCGGATGATCGGGATTGAGCGAAACCAGTGCGATCGACCTGGCGGTCTGGCGATCGAGCACCTTGGCCATCACCTCGCCGCCCGTCGTCTTGACGACGACGCGATCGCCCTTGCGGATGAGGGCTGCCGGCTCGACGATGAGCACGTCGCCATTGCGGTAGAGCGGCAGCATTGAATCGCCTTGCACCTGAAGCGCATAGGAACTCTCGGTCGATTGCGCCGGCAGTTCCACCAGATCCCAGCCTTGACCGGCCGGGAAGCCGGCATCGTCGAAAAACCCGCCGGCGCCGGCCTGGGCAAAGCCGAGCAGCGGAACGGCACGCCCGCGGGCGGGCATCGCGCCGTGGCCGGCCCGACCTTCAATCAGCTCGGTGAATTCGTCGAGCGAAGCGCCCGTCGCCTCGATGATCTTGGCCAGCGATTCGGTCGAGGGCCAGCGTGGCCTGCCGTCCGACGACAGTCGCTTCGACTTGTTGAAGGCAGTCGAATCAAGGCCGGCCCGCTTCGCCAAGCCGGAAGCCGAGAGCGAATACCGCTCGGCCAGAGCGTCGATGGCGGCCCAAACACGGTCATGCGAGAGCAATTCCGCTCTCCTTGCAAAAAGGAAAAAATGCCTTTCCTTTCTAGTCTTCGAATGAAGGTTTGTCCACCGGCTGTGGCATCGCATCACATCTTCCTGCTGGCCGCGCCAATTCCGGTTCCCGGGTCAACCGATCCGCTTGGCCTGCTCGCGGAGGTTCCGGTGCGAGGCCATGAACGCCCGCTCGGCTTCGCTGGGCGGACGCGGCTGGGCGGAGCGGCCAAGCGCGGCGACGACCTCGTCAATATCGAGAAAGCGCCGGGCGGCGCGGTCGTAGACGCCGGCTGTCGTCATGATCAATGCGGCGGTCTCGCCATTGTCGAGGACGAAACGGTGCTTGCCGATGACCTGGCTGCCTTCCCAGGTCTCGATCGAAGACACCACTTCGAAACGCCGCCACAGTTTGATCTCACGCACATAGGCCGATTGCAGCCCGCCGATCATCGGCGCCCAGCCATTCGTTCTCGCCAGAGTGATGAGGCCGGCGCGGATGAAGATATCGATGCGGCCAAGGTCCGCCAGCATCATATAGCGGGCATTGTTGAGATGGCGGTTGAAATCGATGTCCGTCGGCAGGCAGCGAAAGGCCAACCGGCTTTCATCACCCATCTGGTAGGAGCCACGGCTGCCCGCCGTGGCCATCATACGCGCAAGGCGCCCCCAGACATACATTACGGCGCGGCGCGTCTTTTCGGACGCGCAAGGGACGCCGCGGCACCTTTGATTCCGACCACGCTCAGGCCGCCTGCTTCACGTCGCCCTTCGCGTAGGGGTCGAAGCGCTGGTAGAAAGTCTCGCCCTTTTCGGCCATGTCGAGCAGCAGCCTGGGCACCTTGAACTCGGCGCCGTATTTCTTCTGCAAGCCCTTTGCGATCTTGACGAACTGCCCGGCGCCGATGCCGTCGATGTAGGACAGCGCGCCGCCCGTATAGGGCGCGAAGCCGAAGGCCAGGATCGAGCCGACATCGGCCTCGCGCGGATCGGTGACGATGCCCTCCTCCATCACCCGAGCCGCTTCCAACGCGATGGTGACCAGCAGGCGCTGCTGCAATTCCGCATAGTCGACCTTCTCCGGCTTGAGCTGCGGATAGAACTCCCTAAGGCCCGGCCACAGCTTCTTCTTGGCCGGCTTGGCCGGATAGTCATAGAAGCCCTTGCCGTTCTTGCGGCCGAAGCGGCCGTGGTCGTCGACCATGGTGTTGATCAGCGCCATCTGCTTCGGGTCGACCGCCTTGCCGCCGAGATCCCTGATGGTCTGCTTCATGATCTTCTGGGCGAGGTCGATGGCCGTCTCGTCGGTCAGCGCCAGCGGGCCGACCGGCATGCCGGCGGCCTTGGCGGCGTTCTCGATCATCGGCGCCGGAACGCCCTCGATCAACATCTTGTAGGCTTCCGACATATAGCGCAGGACGCAGCGGTTGACGTAGAAACCGCGCGTATCGTTGACGACGATCGGCGTTTTCTTGATGGCGCGCACGAAGTCGATCGCGGTGGCCAGCGCCTTGTCACCGGTCTTCTTGCCAAGGATGATTTCGACCAGCATCATCCTGTCGACGGGCGAGAAGAAATGGATGCCGATGAAATTCTTCGGCCGCGCCGAATTCTTGGCCAGGGCGGTGATCGGAATGGTCGAGGTGTTCGACGCCAAGACCGCCGACGACTTCAGCACCGCTTCCGCCTGTTCGGTGGCGCTTTTCTTCACCGCGGAATCCTCGAACACCGCCTCGACCACGAGATCGCAGCCGGCAAGGTCGGCATAGTCCGATGTCGGCGTGATCAGCGACAGGAGCCTGTCCTTGTCCTCAGGCTTGGCACGGCCCTTCTTCACCTGATCCGAGATCAGGCCATCCGAATGGGCCTTGCCCTTCTCGGCGGACTCCATGTCGCGGTCGAGCAGCACCACCGGAATGCCGGCTTTGGCCGTGACATAGGCGATACCGGCGCCCATGAAGCCGGCGCCGAGAATACCGATCTTCTTGAACCTGGTTTCCGGCACGCCGGCCGGGCGGCGCGCGCCCTTGTTGAGTTCTTGCAACGACACGAACAGCGAGCGGATCATCGCCGCCGCTTCCTTGGTCTGCATGATCTCCGTGAAATAGCGCTGTTCGATCCTGAGCGCGGTGTCGAACGGCACCAACAGGCCCTCATAGACGCATTTCAGGATCGCCGCGGCGGCCGGATAATTGCCATAGGTCTCGCGGCGCAGGATGGCGATGGCCGGGGGCCACAGATTGGCGCCCGCCGCCGAATAGACCGGACCGCCGGGCAACTTGAATCCCTTCTCGTCCCACGGCGCTACCGGCTTGAGGCCGTTCCTGATCATGGCCTTCGCAGTCTCGACCAGCTTGGCCGGCTCGGCGATCTCGTGGATCAGGCCCATCGACTTCGCCTTCTGCGGCGACAGGTTCTGGCCGGAGGTCAGCATTTGCAGCGCCTGCTGCTGGTCGGTGAGACGCGGCACCCGCTGGGTGCCGCCGGCGCCCGGGAAAATGCCGATCTTCACCTCGGGGAGCGCCATCTTCACCTTGTCGGAATCGGCGGCGACGCGGCCATGGCAGGCCAGCGACATTTCGAATGCACCGCCCATGCAGGTGCCGTTGATTGCCGAAACCCACGGCTTGCCCGATGTTTCCAGCTTCCGGAACAGACCGGTCATGGTGCCGGCGTTTTCGAACAGCGCCCTGGTGGCCTTTTCGAGATCCTTGCCCTTTTCAGCCGCGAAGGTCGTCAGCATCTTCTGGAGCATGGTGATGTCGGCGCCGCCTGAGAACGTATCCTTGCCGGAGGTGATGACCGCGCCCGTGATGGCGGCGTCGCCCGCCACCTTGTCGACAATGGCGTTCAGCTCGCGCATCACCTCCTCGGTGAAGACGTTCATCGAGCGGTCCGGCATGTTCCATGTGACCAGTGCAATGCCGTCGGCGTCGGTGTCGAGGGTGAAATTGGTGTAGCTCATCGTTTCTCTCCCCGTCAGACGCGTTCGATGATGGTTGCGGTGCCCATGCCGGCGCCGATGCACAGCGTCACCAGCGCGGTGTTCAAATCGCGGCGCTCGAGCTCGTCCAGCACGGTGCCGAAGATCATCGCGCCGGTGGCGCCCAGCGGATGGCCCATGGCGATGGCGCCGCCATTGACGTTAATCCTGTCGTGCTCGATATCGAAGGCCTGCATGTAGCGCAGCACCACGGAGGCGAAGGCCTCGTTGAGCTCGAACAGATCGATGTCCGACAGCTTCATCTTGGCGCGCTTCAACAGCTTCTCGGTGACGTCAACGGGGCCGGTCAACATCAGCACCGGCTCGGAGCCGATGTTGGCGAAGGCGCGGATGCGGGCGCGCGGTTTCAGGCCCATGGCCTTGCCGGCCCTCTTCGAACCGAGCAGCACGGCCGCCGCGCCATCGACGATGCCCGACGAATTGCCGGCATGGTGGACGTGATTGACCTCCTCCACTTCCGGATGCTTCTGCACCGCGACGGCGTCGAAGCCGCCCATTTCGCCGGGCATGACGAAGGAGGGATTGAGCGAGGCCAGCGACTGCATGTCGGTCGATGGGCGCATATGCTCGTCATGGTCGAGGATGGTGAGGCCATTCTGGTCCTTGATCGGGATCACCGAATTCCTGAAGCGGCCATCGGCCCAGGATTTTGCCGCGCGCTTCTGGCTCTCGACGGCATAGGCGTCGACATCATCCCGGCTGAAGCCGTATTTGGTGGCTATCAGGTCGGCCGAAATACCTTGCGGCACGAACCAGCCGGGCAGGCCGACCGAAGGGTCCATGAACCAGGCGCCACCCGAGGCGCCCATGCCGACGCGCGACATCGATTCGACACCGCCGGCAATGACGATCTCATCGGCGCCCTGGGCTATCTTGGCGGCGCCGAAATTGATGGCGTCGAGGCCGGAGGCGCAGAAGCGCGAGATCTGCATGCCGGGCGCCGAGGTCGCGTAGCCGGCCTCGAAGGCCGCGGCGCGCGGAATGACCGACCCCGCCTCGCCGACCGGGTCGACACAACCGAAGATGATGTCGTCGACAGTTGCAGTGTCGAGCCCGTTGCGGTCGCGCAGCGCCTCCAGCGTCCTGGCGGCGAGCCGCACTGCCGGCACTTCGTGCAGCGAGCCATCCTTCTTGCCCCTGCCGCGCGGCGTGCGAACGGCGTCATAGACGTAAGCTTCGGCCATTTTCCTGCTCCTTGGGTTTGCCGACCGATGCTCAGAGCGAGCGGCCGATCAGCAATTTCATGATCTCGTTGGTGCCGCCATAGATGCGCTGGACGCGGGCGTCGCGGAACATGCGGGCGATCGGATATTCATTCATGTAGCCATAGCCGCCATGCAGTTGAAGGCATTCGTCGACGACTTTGCCCTGCAGGTCGGAAAGCCAGTACTTGGCCATCGACGCCGTCACCGGATCGAGACCGCCATCGATGTGGCGCGCCACGCAATCATTGTAGAAGACGCGGCCGATCGTGGCCTCGGTCTTCAGTTCGGCCAGCTTGAACTGGGTGTTCTGGAAATCGATGACCGCCTTGCCGAACGCCTTGCGCTCCTTGACGTATTCGATGGTCAGCGCCAGCGCGCGCTCGACCATGGCAATCGCGCCTGTGCCGATCTGCAAACGCTCCTGCGGCAATTGCTGCATGAGCTGGATGAAGCCTTGTCCCTCCTCGTGGCCGAGCAGGTTGGAGGTCGGCACACGCGCATCGTTGAAGAACAGCTCCGATGTGTCATTGGCCTTCAAGCCGATCTTGTCGAGGTTGCGGCCGCGCTCGAAGCCGTCGACCTCGTCGGTCTCGACGACGATCAGCGAAGTCCCCTTGGCGCCCTTGTCCGGATCGGTCTTGGTGACGACGATGATGAAATTGGCGAGCTGGCCATTGGTGATGAAAGTCTTGGAGCCATTGATCTTGTATTGGTTGCCGTCCCTCTCGGCCCGCGTCTTGACGCCTTGCAGGTCGGAGCCGGCGCCGGGCTCCGTCATGGCGATGGCGCCGATCAGTTCGCCGGTGGCGAGCTTCGGCAGCCATTTCTTCTTTTGCTCCTCCGAGCCGTAGTGGAGGATGTAGGGGGCGACGATCGAATTGTGCAGACCGATGCCGAAGCCGTCGACGCCGACATGGCCGATGGCCTCGATGATGGCGCTCTCATGGGCGAAGGTGCCGCCCGATCCGCCATATTCCTCCGGCATTGAGGCGCAGAGCAGGCCGGCGGCACCGGCCTTCAGCCAGCTCTCGCGGTCGACCATTTCGTTCTTCTCGAACTCGTCGTAACGCGGCGCGATCTCTTCGGACATGAAGCGGTGCGCCATGTCGTAGAGCATGCCGACCTCGTCCGCCGCCCAGGCGGGCTTCGGCAGGCCAAGGATTTCGGCTGGGTTGGTCATGCGATGATCTTCCTCCCAAGGTCTGCCATCGAAATTGAGATCCGCGCACTGTCGCGGCGACCCCTGCCGGCCCTTTGGGCCGCCCTCCCTCAAGGGAGAGGGACCATTTCTAGAACGCTTCCGCCGGCAGTGCCATCAACGTATCGGCGCCACTGGAGATGCGGGCGAGACGCGTCGCGGTTTCCGGCATGATCCGCTCCATGAAGAAGCGCGCCGTCACCAGCTTGTTGTCGTAGAAGGACGACGCGCCGTTGGCGCCCGCCTTGCCTTGGGCGGCCCTGGCCATCCGCGCCCACATATAGCCGAGCGCCACGAGGCCGAAGAGATGCATGTAGTCGGTGGAGGCGGCGCCGGCATTGTCGGGCTTGGCCATGCCGTTCTGCAGCAGCCACATGGTCGCCGTCTGAAGATCGTTGAGGCTCTTCTTCAATGCCTTGGTGAAGGGGGCCATCTTCTCGTCGGCGCGGTTCTCTTCACAGAACTCGCCGACTTCCTTGAAGAACGCCTGCACCGCGCGGCCGCCGTTCAGACCCAGCTTGCGGCCGACGAGGTCGAGCGCCTGGATGCCGTTGGCGCCTTCATAGATCATGGCGATGCGGGCATCGCGCACGAACTGGCTCATGCCGTGCTCTTCGATGTAGCCATGGCCGCCGAACACCTGCTGCGCCATCACGGCGTGATCGAAGCCCTTGTCGGTGAGCACGCCCTTCACCACCGGCGTCATCAGCCCTGTGTAGTCGTCGGCCGCCTGGCGGTCCTTGTCGTCGGCGGAGCGATGGGCGATGTCCGACTTGATCGCCGTCCACAGCGCCAGCGCGCGGCCGGCCTCGTTGAAGGCTCTCATGGTCATCAGGCTGCGGCGGATGTCGGGATGGACGATGATAGGATCGGCCTTCTTGTCCGGCGCCTTCGGCCCCGACAGCGAGCGGCCCTGCAAGCGGTCCTTGGCGTAGGCGACGGCGTTCTGGTAGGCAATCTCGGACAGCGAAAGCCCCTGCAGGCCGACGCCGAGCCGCGCCTCGTTCATCATCGTGAACATCGCCTTGAGACCGCCATTGGCCTCGCCCAGCAGCGTGCCTTGCGCCTCGTCATAATTCATGACGCAGGTCGAATTGCCGTGGATGCCCATCTTTTCCTCGATCGAACCGCAGGAGACGGTGTTCCTCTCATCGGGATTGCCAGAAGCATCGAGCTTGAGCTTCGGCACGATGAACAGCGAGATGCCCTTCACCCCTTCGGGCGCCCCCTCGATGCGGGCCAGCACCAAATGGACGATGTTGTCCGCCATGTCGTGCTCGCCGGCCGAGATGAATATCTTCTGGCCCGAGATCTTGTAAGTGCCGTCGCCATTCGGCACGGCCTTGGTGCGCAGCAGGCCCAGATCGGTACCGCAATGCGGCTCGGTCAGGTTCATGGTGCCGGTCCAGGCGCCCTCGACCATCTTCGGCAGCCATTTGGCTTTCTGCTCGTCGGTGCCATGGGTGATGATCGCCGCGATCGCGCCCTGCGTCAGGCCCGGATACATCATCAGCGACATATTGGCCGACACCATATACTCGGCCACGGCGGTATGCACGGCATAGGGCAGGCCCTGGCCGCCGAACTCGACGGGCGCCGCCAGCCCCATCCAGCCGCCTTCGCGATACTGATCGAAGGCTTCCTTGAAGCCCTTCGGCGTCGTCACCGAGCCATCGTCATGGCGCACACAGCCTTCCATGTCGCCGACACGGTTGAGCGGATGCATTACATTTTCCGCGAGCTTGGCGCCCTCGGCGAGGATCGCCTCCAGCACGTCGGGCGTTGCATCGGAAAAGCCGGGGAGATTGGAATAGCGCTGGTAGCCCAGCACCTCGTTGAGCACGAACAGTGTATCCTGCACCGGCGCCCTGTAGATCGGCATGCTCTTCTCCACCCTGCGGACCTGATCCGAAACCCCCGAATTCATGTCAGGCGGCATGCGGACCCGTGTTCAGCGGGAGATAACAAAAATTGACGTTTGCGTAAACGTCAATTCAGCCGATGCGACAAAATTTCTCCTGCACCGCAGCAAACCGCACGCGATGCAGTACATGTGTTGGAACCCTCAATGACAAAAGCCGCGTGGCGCTCGCCACACGGCTTTTTTCGATCATGGATGTTGCGCCGCAAGGCGGCGGCCCAAATCAGCCGGCGACGCTCGCCTGCGGCGCCGAGCGCTCGACCAGCATCTGCCGGACGGCAGCCATGGAGGTGCTCAACTCGCTGATGGCGTCATCGATGAGCGTGCGCTGCTTCTGGAGGCGGGCAAGCTGCTTCTCCGACTTGTCCAATGCCAGCCGCAACTGCTTGGTGTTGGAGCCGGTGGGATCATAGAGATCCATCATCTGCTTGACGTCGCGCAACGAGAACCCGACCTTGCGGCCGAGCAGGATCAGTTTCAGCCGAACCCTGTCGCGGCGCGTGTAGAGGCGGGTTGAACCGTCGCGCTGCGGGTTGAGCAGGCCCTTGTCTTCGTAGAAACGCAGCGTGCGCAGCGTCACGCCGTATTTCTTGGCCATTTCGCCGATGCGGACGAGGTCCTCGCCGGAGTCAACGGATATAGTGTTGGTATTGGCCGCGGTCTCGCCGGCCGAGATAAGCTTCATGGTCACTGGCTTTCCCCGTCTGTGGCGTCGCGGTCCCGGACCAAGCGATGCCTGACTGAAAGCGGGGGCGTGCTTCCAGCCGTGGTTTCGACAAACAAATCGCAAACAGCACGCTTGATGCGCCTTTTACGTTTACGTCAATTCTATACCGATAGCCCTCTCATGACGCAAGGGCGTTGTGCGGGCGGCGCTTTATGCCGCAGCGGCCGGTTCACCGCGAACTTCGTCGCAACTTCTTAAGCTTGGTTAACGCGTTGTTTACCACGTTGGGCGAATTGTGCGCATGTCGGCTACCCGTGTTTATCCTGTATCGAATTTTTCACGGTTTTTCGGAGCGCGGGTGAACCCCGGGAAGCTTGTCTTCCACCGTGGTGCGGCCGCCTTCGTTCCGGCGAGGATTTGGGGAGCTGGTCGCAAACCGGCCAATCTGAAAGACGGACGCACCGATGAACAGCAAGCGGTCCTACCTCGATACACTCAACGCCGGCAGGCAGCGCAGGCCTCAGACCACGCTCGAGCAGTTGAACCGCTCGCTGGAGACGCTGGAACAGCGCCTGGAGAGGACGCGCGAGGACACGATGGCACGTCCCGATCCCCGCCACTATGGCGCCGAACCGCGCTATCCCGCAGCACAGCCTTCGGCTCAGCCGCGCTGGTACCAGGATCCGCAGCCCGCGCCGCATCCGCAGGCTCCGATGCCGGCGCCGGCCGTCGGCCAGAACTACCAGAACCTTGCCCGCGATATCGACCGCATCCGCGGCCAGGAAGACAGCGTTGCCATGGTCGGCAAGATCGCCGGCGAGCTGCGCGGCATGCGCGAGGAATTGCGCCACCAGATGACTGCCGGGCTGCAGAGCGAATTCGAGGCGCTGCGCAAGGACATCGACCGCGCACTGCTGGCAAACGCCAAGTCAGGCGCTTCGGGCAAGGGCAGCGCCGAACTCGGCCTCGAATTCGAGCGGCTTTCCGGCGCCATCAAGACGCTGTCGGAAAAAAGCGACGACAGAAGCGTCAACATGCTGCGGCTCGAACTCGAACAGGTCAAAGCCGCGCTCGACACGCTGGCGCGCGAGGAGAGCGTGCAGAAGGTCGACCGCCGCTGGGACGATTTCGACCGTCGCTGGACAGCCTTCGAGGACCGCGTCGACGCCGACCAGCGCAACCGCTCACCGGACCCCGCCATTTCGGGCCTGACCGATCGGCTGGAGCAGATCAGCAACGCCGTCAACAACCTGCCGGAATCGCTATCCCTGCGCTCGCTGGAGGAAAAGGTCCGCACGCTGGCCAGCGCCGTGGATCATTTCGCCAGCCAGCAGGACAATCGCGGCGGCAGCACGCTGGCCATGATCGATGAGCGGCTGGACGAGATCTCCCGCGCCATCGTCGCCTCAACCGTCGCGGCACAGGCCAATTCGCTCGACCATGAAGCCTTCGAGCGCATCGAGAAACGGATCGATTCGCTCGCCCGGCAGATCGAGGAAGTGGCGCAGGACCACCCCGGCAACGCCGTCGTCGACCGGCTGAACACGCTGTCGAGCCGGGTCGACGAACTCGCCGGCCGCGCCGCCCTGCCCGAGCAGGCAATGGAACGGCTGGCCAAGCAGATCGCGCTCATCGCCGACAAGATCGACCAGGCGCCGGCCATGCCAGACGCCGACTATATCTTCCACGGGCTGGAGCAACGCTTCGACGTGCTGTCGTCGATGATGGAACGGCGCCAGGGCGACGCCATCGAACAGGGCAACATGCTGTTCCGCGATCTTGAGCGCCGACTGGACGAGGTTGCCGACCGGCTCGACCGGCGCATGCCGCAAGTCGACGGCGCCGGCATCATGGAAGCCATCGATGCCCGCTTCACGGCGCTCGCCAAGCGCATGGAAACACGCATTCCCGACCCCGCCGGCGAAGCCGCGATCCGTGGCCTGGAAAGCCGGCTCGAAGACATTTCGAGCCGCCTGGACTCGTCCGCCGCGCAAGTCGCCGTCATCGATCCGGCGCTGATCCGCAGCCTGGAGGCGCAAGTCGCCAGCCTGTCCGCCCACCTGTCCAGGCCCAGCGCACCGCTGCCGGAGTTCGAGGACATCAGCCCACGCCTCAATGAAATCGAGAAGGCGCTGGCGGGAACGCGCGACTCCATCCTTGGCGCGGCGCGCGAGGCGGCCGAGAACGCGGTGCGCTCGCTGGCCGGCTCGGGCGCCGACACGTCGGCGGTTTCCGGCCTTGCCCAGGACCTGAAGACGCTCGAGACGCTGACACGCCGTTCCGACGAGCGTAACTCGAGAACGTTCGAGGCCATCCACGACACGCTGCTCAAGATCGTCGACAGGCTGGGTTCGCTGGAACCAGGCGAACCGTCCGAGGCGATGAGCGAGTTCCTGGACGCACGCCCGGATGAAGCGATCGGCAAGCGCCGTGGGCGAGCCGGCAAGATGGCCGTGGACGCTCCGTCGATGGATATCGACGAGCCCATGCCGCTGACAGGGGACATGGCCGATCTCGACGGCCGCGCCGCCGCGATCATGCGCAGCCAGCCCGCTTCGCCACGCGGGCCGGGTGCGCGCTCGCCCGCGGAGGCGGCGGCCGCCGCCGCCATGGCCGCGCTTGGTTCCGATCCGATCACCGGGAAGGGCGAGCCGGCAAGCCGCCGCAAATCGATGTTGGGCGGCCTGGCGCGCGCCTTCAAGGGCAAGAAGGAAGCAGACGTTCCGCCGCTGGCGGGCTCGATGCCGGGTCCGGAAATCCCGAGCGTCGACCTCGACGAGCCGCTCGACCCGAAAATGGCCAATCGGCCACTGGAGCCCGGCTCCGGCGCGCCCGACCTCAACGCCATCATGAAGCGCGTGCGCGACGAGCGCGGGCAACCGGCAAAGCTCAGCGACAGCGATGCCGCAAAATCGGACTTCATCGCGGCTGCCCGCCGCGCGGCGCAGGCCGCCGCCGCCGAGGCCGACGCCTTGAAGCGCCAGTCGACGATGAAGGGACCGGTGAAGGCGCTCAGGATCGGCGACCTGCTCAAGGCGCGGCGCAAGCCGATTCTGATGGCGGCCGCTGCGATCATGCTGGCGCTTGCCGGCCTGCAGCTTGGCAAGGCGTTCCTCGCCGATCCCGCCCAGGTGGCAAGCAATGATGCGCCGGCCGTTGCCTCGCAACCGCTGGAAACCGCATTCGTCGACGCTGCGAGCCCGCCCAGGCCGAAAACCCAGTTGGCGGCAGCGAACAGCGAACCGGCCCGTGAGGTCAGGCAGGCCGAGCCCTCCGCTCCGGCGGTCAAGGACGACATGGTGGCGCAGACCGCGCTCGCCATGCCGTCGGACGGCGATGGGCCGACGAACGCTGGCCCGACGGCGGAGCGGGCTCCGACGGCGATGGCTCCCGTCATGCCTGCCGGCGCGGGTGCGGCAGGCTCCGACGCGATGGCTTCGGCAGAACCCATTTCCGCCGGTCCCGTCGCAGCGGCTCCTTCTTCTCCGGCACCTTCCGCTGCTGCCGGCGGAACGCAAACGACGGACAGCGGTGTCCAACCGACAGTGGCTGCACCGGCCATGGCCAATGACAGCACCGGCGCCGTCGTGCCCGCCGGCGCTCCCGCGGCCCCGGCCAAATTCGACATTCCCGCCGATGCAGGCCCGGTCGCCCTGCGCGACGCCGCAGCCACCGGCGATGCCAAGGCGCTGTTCGAGATCGGCTCGCGCTATTCCGAGGCGCGCGGCGTCAAGGAAGACATGGCGGCCGCGGCCAAATGGTATGAAAAGTCCGCGGAACTCGGCTTCGCTCCGGCCGAGTATCGCATCGGCAATTTCTACGAGAAGGGCATCGGCGTCCCGCGCGACATCAAGAAGTCGAAGACCTGGTACCAGCTCGCCGCCGAGCAGGGCAACGCCAGCGCAATGCACAATCTGGCAGTGCTGTTCGCCATGGCCGCGGACGGCGTGACCGACAATGAATCGGCCGCGCACTGGTTCCAGGAGGCCGCCGATCTCGGCGTGAAGGACAGCCAGTTCAATCTCGGCATCCTCGCCGCCAAGGGCGTCGGCATGAAGCAGAACCTGGAGGAGTCCTACAAATGGTTCGCGCTCGTCGCCAAGACCGGCGACAAGGACGCTGCCGCCAAGCGCGACGAGATCGCCAACGCGCTGCGTCCCGAGCAACTCGAGCGCGCCCGCGCCGCCACCGAACTGTGGAAGGCCAAGCCGCTCGATCAGGCCGCCAATTCGGCCGACATTCCCGAATCCTGGCAAGATGGCACACCGCAGACCACGGCCAGCATCGATATGAAGAAGGCGGTCAAGAACATCCAGCTCATCCTCAACAAGAACGGCTACGACGCCGGCGGCGCCGACGGCGTGATGGGCGCGAAGACCAAGAACGCGATCGTCGCGTTCCAGACCGACAACAAGCTGCCTGCGACCGGTGCGGTCGACGAAAAGCTGGTCAAGGCGTTGCTGGCGCGCAAATAGCGGCAGGAGCGTCGTATCCGCGACGCCCCTGCCACACATTTGCCTGTTAACTGCTTGAGATGTTTTTTGTTTCGGCGCGGCGGCGGGGTTTGACCCCGCCGCCGCTTCGGCGCAAGGAAAAATTGGCTTTTCGGTGCGATACTATCCGCAACGGCGGTATTCGCCGACTGGCAAACTGATCGAGACCGACGGGTGGGCATCTATCTCCCGATTGCGGAAATTTCCGTCAACGTTTTCGTGCTGCTGGCCATGGGCGCTGCGGTGGGCTTTCTGTCGGGCATGTTCGGCGTCGGCGGCGGTTTTCTCATCACGCCGCTCCTGATCTTCTACAACATCCCACCGGCAATCGCGGTGGCGACCGGCGCCAACCAGGTCATCGCCTCATCCTTCTCCGGCGCGCTGTCGCATATGAAGCGCGGCACGCTCGACTTCAAGCTCGGCGGGGTGCTGCTTGCCGGCGGCATCGTCGGCTCCACCGGCGGCATCTATGTCTTCGCTTTCCTGCGCAGGCTGGGACAGCTCGACCTGTTCATCTCGCTGCTCTACGTCGTGCTTCTGGGCACCGTCGGCGGGCTGATGCTGGTCGAAAGCATCAACGCGCTGCGCGCCACGCGCAGCGGCGCGGCACCGGTGCTGAAGAAATCCGGCCAGCACAACTGGATCCACCGCCTGCCGCTGAAGATGCGGTTCAGGGCCTCGAAGCTGTTCGTCAGCGTCATCCCCGTGCTTGGGCTGGGCGCGGCCATCGGCTTCCTGTCGTCTATCATGGGTGTCGGCGGCGGCTTCATCATGGTGCCGGCTCTGATCTATCTCCTGAAAGTGCCGACCAACGTCGTCATCGGCACCTCGCTGTTCCAGATCATCTTTACCTCGGCCTACACCACTCTGGTCCACGCCACCACCAACCAGACGGTCGACGTGATGCTGGCCTTTCTTTTGATGGCCGGTGGTGTCGCCGGCGCGCAATATGGCGCCAAGGCCGGCCAGCGGCTGCGCGGCGAGCAGTTGAGAGCGCTGCTGGCGATGCTGGTGCTGGCGGTGGCGATAAGGCTTGCCATCGACCTCTTCGTCACACCGCCCAATCTTTATTCGCTGTCCGGCGCGGGCTTCAACTGATGAATGGCCTGAAAGCGCTCGCAACCGCCGCTCTTCTGTCATTGATCGCCGCCGCACCCGCGAAGGCGCAGACGCCGCCGACCGAAAGCATCCAGATCGGCCTTTCCACCGACAAAGTCTCGATCACCGCCGGCTTTTCCGGTGCCGACCTGACCATTTTCGGCTCGCTGGAAAATCCCGATCCGCTGGTGGCGCGCCAAGGCCGCTACGACATCATCGTCGTGCTCGAAGGTCCACCCAAGCCGGTGGTGGTGCGCCGCAAGGACCGGGTGCTCGGCGTCTGGGTCAACCTGGAATCCGAGACCTTCGAAAACGTGCCGGTGTCCTATTCGGTGGCGACGACGCGGCCGTTGCAGGACATCACCGAGCCGAACAGCTACAGGCAATTGTCGCTCGGCGCCTCCAATCTCTACATGCAGCCGGCCGATGCCGGCGACAGCCCGGCCACGATCGAGGAATTCACCGCGGCGTTGCGCGAACGCAAGGCCGCAACCGGCCTCTACAGCGAGAATGTCGGCGGCGTGCAGTTCCTGTCACAGAACCTGTTCCGCGCCACGGTGCGGCTGGCGCCGAACGTTCCGGTCGGCACCCACAAGGCGCGCGCGTTCCTGTTCAAGAGCGGCCTGTTCATCAAGGAGAGCTCGGCCCAGCTCGAAATCCGCAAATCCGGTTTCGAACAGTCGATCTTCCGTGTCGCCCACGACTATTCCTTCCTCTACGGCGTCTTCGCCATATCGCTGGCCATGGTGACGGGCTGGCTCGGAAGGTTGATCTTCCGCAAGGACTAAAGCGGCTACAAAGGGGGTTCCCCTTTCCTGGATCATGCTATAGACCGCCACCTCCCGGCCCGCCGGGCAACACGCACAATTCAATTCGGCAGAGCGGTCCGATCACCCCGGACGACAGAGAGCGCACGCTTCACAGACGGCGCCGAACCGCTGCCTTAGCAGAGATGACAGGAGGCTGCGATGCGCCCAGCATTCGCCGGCATCGATTTTGGCACTTCCAACTCCACCGTGGGCGTGGTCAGGAGCGGCCAGCCGCACCTCGTCGCGCTGGAAGGCGGCGAGGTCACGCTGCCAAGCGCCGTGTTCTTCAACTTCGAGGACAACCGTACCTGTTTCGGCCGCCACGCCATCGCCAATTACACCGACAGCGTCGAAGGTCGGCTGATGCGCTCGCTGAAGAGCGTGCTCGGCAGCGCGCTCGCGCAGGAAAAGACGCGCATCAAGGCGCGATCGATCGGCTTCATGGAGATCGTCGGCCTGTTCCTCGGCCATCTGCGAAAAAGACTGGAGGAGGATGCCGGCGGCGCCGTCGAGAGCGTGGTGCTCGGCCGGCCGGTGCAGTTCGTCGACGACGACGCCGAGGCCGATGCCAGGGCACAAAGCGAGCTCGAAGGAGCCGCCCGCGCCCAGGGCTTCAAGCATATCGCCTTCCAGTTCGAACCGATCGCGGCGGCCCTCGACTACGAGCAGAAGGTGACGCGCGAGGAACTGGCGCTGATCATCGACATGGGTGGCGGCACGTCGGACTTCTCGATCGTAAGGGTCTCGCCGCAGCGTGCCCGCTCGCTTGACCGCAAGGACGATATCCTGGCCAGCCGCGGCATCCATATCGGCGGCACCGACTTCGACCGATTGCTCAGCATCGCGCATGTGATGCCGGAACTCGGCTACCTCAGCCCGACCAAGGACGGCAAGCGCAACCTGCCGGCCAGCTACTTCATCGATCTTGCCACATGGCAACGCATCAACCTGGTCTACACGGCCAAGGCGATGATGCATCTGCGCCAGATCCGCTACGAGGCCGAGCGCGCCGATCTCGTCGACCGCTTCATCCATATCGTCGAGCACCGGTACGGGCACGCGCTGGCTGCTCTTGTCGAAAGGGCCAAGATCGAGCTGACCGACAAGGTCTCGGCCGATGTCGAGGTGAGGCTGCCGGAAGTCCAGTTCGCCGCCGAGATCACCCGAAAGGCGCTGGACGCCACGATCGCCAGGGACATCGAGCGAGTTGCCGCCACGGTCGGCCAGACCATCGGCGACGCCGGGGTCAAGTCGTCCGACATCACCGCCGTGTTCCTGACCGGAGGATCCACCGCGATCCCGCTGGCGAGACAAAAAATCCTGTCGCTGGTGCCTCAGGCTTCGGTCATCGAGGGCGATATGTTCGGCTCGGTCGGACTTGGCCTTTCGCTGGACGCGCAGCGCAAGTTCGGCTGATATCCGGACAATTCACGAACGCGCGGACGCCTTCTCGTCGGCCCCCAAATGCGCCTTGAGCGCCATCTGGGCCAAGCTTGCCTGGCGGTCGCGATGTGTAATCATGGCGAAGTCGCGTTTCGGCAGTTCGAGCGGCACGGACCGCAGGCTGCCTTCGGCGACGGCGCGTCCGACGACGAGCTCCGAAATGATGGTGGCGCCGGCACCGGCCTCGACCGCCTGGCGAACCGCCTCGTTGCTCGGCAGCACCAGAAATATCTGCAGGTCGTCAAGCGAAATCCCTTCGCGGCGCGCCAGATCCTCCAGCACCTCCCGCGTGCCGGAACCGCCCTCGCGGATGATCCAGCGCAGCCCTTTTATGTCGGGGCGGCCCGGCGCGATTTCGGCGATCTCGGGATGAGAACCGGCAACCACCAGCATCAACCGGTCGATATCGACCTTGGCGCGGCGCAATATGTCGGACTCGGTGCGCCCCTCGACCAGGCCGAGATCGGCGGTTCCATCCAGCACGCTGGCTTCGACCTGCCTGGTGTTGCCTATGCTGACGCTCAGCCTGACCGCAGGATAGGCTTCGTGGAAGGACGCCAGCCGGCGCGGCAGCCAATAGCTGGCGATCGTCAGGCTGGCGGCGATGGAGAGGCTGCCGGCAACCGTCTGCGAGACATGTTCCAGCACATTGCGTGCGGCGGCGGCTCGTTCCAGTACGGCCTTGGCTTCTGGCAGGAACCGGTGACCGGTCTGGGCAAGCTCGATGTTGCGGCCGACGCGGTTGAACAGATGGACGCCATGCTGCTCCTCAAGCGCGCGGATGGCGGCCGACGCGGCCGATTGGGAGATGCCCAGCAGCTCCGCCGCCTTGGTCATGTGGCCGCGTTCGGCGACGGCGACAAATATCCGCAACTGGTCAAGTGTCATAAGGCATTAAGAACCAATATCGATCGAATTTACAAGAACAACTGATTAGACGAGTTGATAGCTTTATTCTAAGTTTTCAATCGAAGTTAGAAAAAATTCGCTACCGATTGACAGAGAATGAAATGATCGGGCGGTTCAAGTCCCTGTTCGCGCACTGGACCCGCGGCCTGCGGCGGCGGCTGGCCGGCGATCGCTATCATCCGGAAGAGCATTACATGCGCGGTCCCGGGCCGAAAACCAGGGCCAAAGCCGCGAACCGCAGAAGCGCTCGGGGATCATGACCCAAGGATCTCTGCGCGGCGCGAATTCCGCCCCGTCCCAACGCCCGCTCGCCGACACGAACGCACCCGACGAGAACGATGGCGTCGACACCTCGCCCGCCGTCTCCGACCGCATCGCCAAGACCACATGCTATATGTGCGCCTGCCGCTGCGGCATCGACGTGCACATCAAGGACGGCAAGGTCCGCTACATCAACGGCAACAAGGATCATCCGGTCAATCGCGGCGTGATCTGCGGTAAGGGCAGCTCCGGCATCATGCAGCATTACAGCCCTGCCCGGCTGAAAAAGCCGCTGCTGCGCACCGGCTCGCGCGGCTCGGGAGAATTCCGCGAGATCGAGTGGGAGGAGGCCTTTTCGATCGCGACCGAGCGGCTGTCGAACATCCGCCGCAGCGACCCGAAGAAACTCGCCTTCTTTACCGGCCGCGACCAGTCGCAGTCCCTGACCGGCTGGTGGGCAAGCCAGTTCGGCACGCCGAACTTCGCCGCGCATGGCGGCTTCTGTTCGGTGAACATGGCCGCAGGCGGGCTTTATACGATCGGCGGCTCGTTCTGGGAGTTCGGCGAGCCCGACTGGGACAACACGAAATATTTCATGCTTTTCGGCGTCGCCGAAGACCATGATTCCAACCCGATCAAGATCGGCCTCGGCAAGCTGAAGGCGCGCGGCGCCAAGGTGGTGTCGATCAACCCATGTCGCACTGGCTACAACGCCATCGCCGACGACTGGATCGGCATCCGGCCGGGCACCGACGGCCTGTTCGTGTTCGCCCTCATCCACGAGCTCTTGAAGGCAGGCCGCGTCGATCTCGACTATCTCCTGTGCTACACCAACGCCCATGTGCTCGTCATCCAGGATCCGGGTGCGGCCGATGACGGGCTGTTTGTCCGCGAAAGCGCCGGCAACCCGCTCGCCTGGGACAGGGTGGCGAAGGTGCCTGTCCGCGCCACCGACGCCAGCGCCAAACCGGCATTGACCGGCAGCTTCACCGTCGACGGTCGTCGCTGCGTTCCGGTGTTCCAGCTGATCGCCGATCGATACCTCAATGAGAGCTATTCGCCCGATGCGGTCGCGGAGCGCTGCGGCATTGCCGCCGATACGATCCGCAGGATCGCCGCCGAGCTCGCTCATGTCGCCTTTGAGCAGACGATCGAACTGCCGTTGGCGTGGACCGACTGGGCCGGCCGCCGCCACGAGACGATTAGGGGACGGCCTGTGTCGATGCACGCGATGCGCGGCATCTCAGCCCATTCCAACGGTTTTCATTCTTGCCGAGCCATTCATCTTCTGCAGGTGCTGCTCGGTACGGTGGACGTCCCGGGCGGCTTCCGCTTCAAACCGCCTTATCCGCGTTGCGCGCCGCCAGGACCGAAGCCTGCCGGCAAGAACGTCCGGCCGATGACGCCACTGGACGGCATTCCGCTCGGCTTCGTCCGCGGGCCTGACGACCTTCTGGTCGATGAGGCAGGGGTGCCGATCCGCATAGACAAGGCCTATTCCTGGGAGGCGCCGCTCGCTGCGCACGGCTTGATGCACACCGCCATCCGTAACGCCTGGGCCGGCGATCCATACAAGATCGACACACTGATGATGTACATGTCGAACATGGCCTGGAATTCCTCGATGAACACCGTCGAGACGATTCGTATGCTGACCGACCGCGACGAGGCGGGCAATTACAAGATCCCTTTCATCATCTATTCCGACGCCTATTATTCCGAGACCGTGCCGTTCGCTGACCTCGTGCTGCCCGACACAACCTATCTCGAACGGCACGACTGCATCAGCCTGCTCGACCGGCCGATCAGCCATGCCGACGGACCGGGCGATGCTATACGCCATCCCGTGGTCGAGCCGGACCGGGACGTGCGCCCGTTCCAATCGGTGCTGATCGAGCTCGGCGCGCGCCTCGGCCTGCCGGGTTTCGTCAGAGAAGACGGGGCGGCCAAATATGCCGACTATGCCGACTACATCGTCAATCACGAGCGCACGCCCGGTATCGGCCCGCTTGCCGGCTGGCGCGGCAAGGACGGCAATTCGACCGGCAAGGGCGAGCCAAACCCGGACCAGTTGCAGCGCTACATCGACAATGGCGGCTTCTGGCACCGCGATTTCGCTGAGGACCAGCGCTACTACAAGATGGCCAACCGGTCCTATCTCGATTTCGCGGTGCAGATGGGCTTCATCCCGAAGGCCGAACCAGTCGTCTTCCAGCTCTATTCCGAACCCTTGCAGCGCTTTCGTCTTGCCGCGCGCGGCCATGGTCGGGCCGTGCCGCCCGAGAGCGAACGCCAGCGCATCGAGACCTACATGGACCCGCTACCCTTCTGGTACGTGCCGTTCGAGGAAGCGGCCGTCGACCAGCAGAAATATCCGTTGCATGCGCTGACGCAGCGGCCGATGCACATGTACCATTCCTGGGGTTCGCAGAATGCGTGGCTGAGGCAGATTACCAGCCAAAACCGGCTGTTCGTGCATGAGAGGACCGCCGCAGGTCTCGGCCTTGCCGACGACGACTGGGTGTGGATCGAAAGCATCAATGGCAAGGTCAAGGGACAGATCAAGCTGGTCGAGGGCGTGAACGAAAGCACGGTCTGGACCTGGAACGCCATCGGCAAAAGGCGCGGCAGCTGGGGGCTGAAGGACGATGCCGCCGAGAGCAATCGCGGCTTCCTGCTCAACCACATCATCGGCGACCAGACCGCGGCAGACACCAACGGCAGGCGGTATTCGAATTCCGATCCGGTGACCGGCCAGGCGGCATGGTTCGATCTCAAGGTGCGCATCGTCAAATGCGCGGCGGAGGAAGCCGGTTTCACCGAGCCGCAATTCGAGCGTTTCCACCAGCCGCCGCAATTCCAGCCATCGCCGGACACACTTCGCTTTGGCGCCGAATTCCGCATGAACAGGGAAGCCGCCAAATGACCTGCGTCCCCGCCCACATGGGCAAAAAACTAGGCCTGGTCATAGACCTCGACACCTGCGTCGGTTGTCAGGCCTGCGTCACCGCCTGCAAGGAATGGAACACCGGCGGCCACATGGCGCCGCTGACCGACATCGACCCCTATGGCGGCCATGTCGACGGCGTCTGGTTCAATCGCGTGCACAGCTACGAGCACACCACCGCGATGGGCGGCCGCACGGTGAACTTCCCGCGCTCGTGCCTGCATTGCGAGACGCCGGCCTGCGTCACTGTGTGTCCGACCGGCGCCTCCTACAAACGAGCCTCGGACGGCATCGTGCTGGTCGATGAGGACAAGTGCATCGGCTGCAAGCTATGCAGTTGGGCCTGCCCCTATGGCGCGCGCGAATTCGACACCGATGTCGGCGTGATGAAGAAATGCACGCTCTGCGTCGACCGCATCTACAATGACAATCTGGCCGAGGAGGACCGCGTGCCGGCCTGCGTCGCGGCCTGTCCGACCAGCGCACGGCATTTCGGCGATCTCGGCGACCCCGCCTCGGCGGTGTCGCAACTGGTTGAGGAGCGTGGCGGTGTCGACCTGATGCCGGAACTCGGTTATCGCCCGACCAACAAATACCTGCCGCCGCGCGCGCATACCGAACGCGCCGCAAAGATTTCTGCGCCAACCCTGGAGCCGGTGAGGGCCGAGGGTGGTTTCCCCGGCTGGGTCGACCGCATGCTCTCGAACTGACCACTATGCATCCAGCCTTCTCCGTCGTCTTCTTCACCACCGCCACCGGCGCCGGCTACGGCCTGCTGGCGCTGCTCGGCGTGCTGGCGCCACTTGGCGTCATCGCACCCGATTTCTGGCTGGGCTTCATCGGCATGGGACTGGCGCTCGGGCTGATCACCGCCGGCCTGTTGTCCTCGACCGGACATCTCGGCCGCCCCGAACGCGCTTGGCGTGCGTTCTCGCAATGGCGCAGTTCCTGGCTGTCGCGCGAAGGCGTCGCCTCGGTCGCCACCTTCGTCCCGGCCGGACTGTTCGGCATTGGCTGGGTCATTCTTGGCCGCACCGATGGCTGGGTCGCCGCCGCCGGACTTCTGGCAACGATTGGCGCCGTCATCACCGTCTGCATGACCGGCATGATCTATGCCTCGCTGAAACCCATCGCTCAGTGGCACAGCCCTTACACCTTGCCCGGCTATCTCATTTTCTCGGCTATGAGCGGCAGTGTGCTTCTGGCCGCGCTATGCCAAGGCTTTGCCGTCGGTTCCAAAATGCTTCTGGCAGCCTGCGTACTGCTGACCCTGCTCGGTTGGGCCTGGAAGCTTGCGACCTGGCGGTACAACGACCAATTGGAAATCCCCACCAACGCCAACACCGCAACCGGGCTTGCCGGGGGGACGGTTAGATCGCTGGAATGGCCGCATACCGAGGAAAATTATTTGCTCAAGGAAATGGGTTTTCGCATCGCGCGCAAGCACAGCGCAAAGCTGCGGCGGATCACCCAGCTCCTGGGTTTCGCGCTGCCCGCCTTGCTGCTGATTACGGCCTTCGCCTTGCCGTCACCTTTCGCGGCGCTCGCATCGGTGTTCGCCGCGGTCGCACAGTTTGTCGGCATGCTGGTCGAACGTTGGCTGTTCTTCGCCGAAGCGAAGCACACGGTCACTCTCTACTACGGGAAATAGCGGCTTCAGCCGGGTCGCAGCATCGAGCCTGAAATCGCAAAGATGCGGTCCGTGCCGAGCATATAGGCCATCAGCGATTCCAGGCGGAACAGGCCGGCATAGGCGCGGTCGAGCACGTTGAGTGAGCCGGTATAGGCGCCGAAGGCGGGCATGATCATGCGGCCGCCATCGCCGGCGAAGCAGCGCCGCCGCACTGAACGGCCCTGCTGGACGATGCGGGCGCAGGGATGGAGATGGCCCGATATCTCGCCCTCGACGCGCAGCTTCGACGGCTCGTGCCGGAACAGCAACGAGCCGATGGCGAGTTCGCGCACCGTATCGCCCGGCAGGTCGGCCGGCGCCTCCGGGTCATGGTTGCCGGCCACCCAGAACCAGTCGCGGCCCGCCATCAGCGCCTCCAGCCGTTCGCGGAAACTTCGATGCATGCGCTCGGCGCCGCCGCCATCATGGAAGGAATCGCCCAGGCTGATGACGATTGCCGGCTGGTAGTCCGAGATGACGGCCTGCAATCGCAGCAAGGTCGCGCCGGTGTCATAGGGCGGGAGCAGCATGCCGCGCCTTGCCAGCGATGAGCCTTTTTCCAGATGCAGATCGGAAACGGCCAGAAGCTTCAGCTCGGGAAAGTAGAGCACGCCGCGCGGATCGCAGACCGCACGTTCGCCGGCGATGCCGACCAGATCGGCGTCGGCGATCAACGATGCGCGCGCCAGCGAAAAATTCATTCCTCAGCCATCTCCGGCCCCATGGCTTCCTCAACCAGCGTGGCCGCATCCATCAGCAGCGTTTCATCGGCTTCGCCGTGCACCGGCATCTTGCCGATCTCGAGCATGATCGGCACGGCGAGCGGCGATATCTGTTCGAGGTTCTTATGCATGATTCGACCTTGAATGCGCGAGAGCATGTCCGCAAGTCTGCTGACATCGAGCAGGCCCGCCGCCGCGTCCGCGCGCGTCGCCTGGAGCAATATGTGATCCGGCTCATGGCTGCGCAGGACGTCATAAATAAGGTCTGTCGAGACAGTCACCTGACGGCCACTCTTCTCCTTGCCGGGATGACGCTTTTCGATCAGCCCTGAAATCAGCGCGCAATTGCGAAAAGTGCGCTTGAGAAGCCAGCTGTCTGCCAGCCAGGCCTCAAGATCGTCGCCAAGCATGTCCTCATCGAAAAGCGCGCCGAGCGAGGGTTTTCCGGCTTTGAACATCGCCCCCATGTCGCCCAGCGACCAAATGGCCAAGGCATAGTCGGTGGCGACGAAGCCAAGCGGCCTGGCGCCCGTCCTGTCCAGACGGCGGGTAAGCAGCATGCCGAGCGTCTGGTGGGCCAGCCTGCCCTCGAAGGGGTAGGCGACCAGATAGTGGCGGTTGCCGCGCGGAAAGGTCTCGATCAGCAGGTCATCGCGTTTGGGCAGCACCGATTTGTCGGCCTGGAAGCGCAGCCAGTCGGCCACCTGCTCGGGCAGTTTCTTCCACCGCCGCGGATCGTCCAGCATGGCGCGGACCTGTTCGGCGAGATAGGTCGAAAGCGGGAACTTGCCGCCGCCATAGTAAGGCACCTTCGCATCGCTGCCGGGCGCGTTCGAGACGAAGCACTCATTCTCGCGAATGCCTTCGAAGCGAAGAACTTTGCCGGCGAACATGAAGGTGTCGCCATGCGTCAGCGTCTCGAGGAAAGCCTCCTCGATCTTGCCTAAAACCCTGCCGCCGCGCGACACGGAACCCTTGCTGCCGGCCTGGACATAACGCACGTTGAGCGCCGGCACCTCGATGATAGTGCCGACGTTCAGCCTGTATTGCTGGGCCACGCGCGGATTGGATACCCGCCACAATCCCTCCTTGTTGAGGCGGATGCGGGCGTATCGCTCGTAGCTCTTCAAGGCATAGCCACCCGTGGCGACGAAATCGACGACGCGGTCGAATGTCGGCCGATCGAGGCCGGCATAGGGGGCCGCCGACCGCACCTCCTCGTAAAGATCATCCGCGCGGAACGGTGCGCCGCAGGCGCAGCCAAGGACATGTTGCGCCAGCACGTCGAGCCCGCCATCGACCAGTGGAGGCGTATCCTGCGCGCCGAGATAGTTGGCGTCCAGCGCTGCCCGGCATTCGAGCACCTCGAAGCGGTTGGCCGGGATGAGGATGGCTTTGGACGGTTCGTCCATGCGGTGGTTGGCGCGGCCGATGCGCTGTGCCAGCCGGCTCGCTCCTTTCGGTGCGCCGACATGCACGACAAGGTCGACGTCGCCCCAGTCGATGCCGAGGTCGAGCGTAGAGGTGGCGACGATGGCGCGCAGCGCATTGTCGCCCATCGCCTTCTCGACCCGCCGCCGCTGCGCGACATCGAGCGATCCGTGATGCAGCGCGATCGGCAAGGTATCTTCGTTGACGCGCCACAATTCCTGGAACAGCAACTCCGCCTGGCTGCGCGTATTGACGAACAGCAGGGTAGTCTTATGGCGCTTGATCTCGCGGTAGATCTCCGGCGTCGCGTAGCGCGCCGAATGCCCCGCCCACGGTACGCGCTCTTCCGAGTCAAGGATGGATATTTCGGGCTTTGCGCCGCCGGTAACGACGATCAGTTCGGCCATTTCGGGACTTGCCGTATTTTTGGGCGGATTCTGGCCGACCAGCCAGCGGCGCAATTCGTCCGGTTCGGCCACAGTGGCGGACAGTCCAATGGTCTGAAGCTCGGGCATGAACTGGCGCAGGCGCGCCAGACCAAGCGCCAGGAGATGACCCCGCTTCGAAATCACCAGCGAATGCAACTCGTCGAGCACGACATAGCGCAGGTCTTCGAAGAAACGCCTGGCATCGGGTGCCGCGATCAGCAGCGCAAGCTGCTCGGGCGTGGTGAGCAGGATGTCGGGCGGCACCAGCTTCTGCCGCTGGCGCTTGTGCGCCGGCGTGTCGCCGGTGCGGGTCTCGATGGTGAGGGAGAGCCCGATCTCCTCCACCGGTTTGCCAAGGTTGCGCTCGATGTCGACAGCCAGCGCCTTCAGCGGCGAGATGTAGAGTGTGTGGATGCCGCGATGGGCCTGACCCGGTTTTCGCCTGGCCCTGACGGCCAGTTCGGTCAGCGAAGGCAGGAACCCGGCCAGCGTCTTGCCGGCGCCGGTCGGTGCGATCAGCAGTACCGACTGCCCTGCCTGAGCCCTCGCCAGCAATTCGATCTGGTGCGCGCGCGGCGCCCAGCCCTTCTCGCCAAACCATCTGAGGAATGGGTCGGGCAGAATGACGGCGGCATTCTGGTCGGCAAGGCGCGGCTTCTCTGTCACGCGTCAGAGTTAGCGCGACGGCGCGCTAACGCCAAGAACAATCGGAACAAAAGGTGATCGAGCAGTTTTTCTCTCCCTGGGAGAAGGGAGGATTGGCGCTAGGGCCGCCGGAACCCCGTCGGCCCGCCGTAGAGATAGCCGATGCGGGCGACGGCTTCCTTCAGGCCTTCGCGCGACACCAACATGGTGTGGCCGTTGGCGTGGATCATGGTCTCGGCATCGGTCATGATGGCGACATGGCCTTTCCAGAAAACGAGATCGCCGCGGCGCAGGCCGGAATAATCGGGGCCTGGATCGAGCGGCTCGCCGATGCTCTGCGCCTGCATGTCGGAATCGCGCAGGACATCGGCGCCGGCCATGCGCATCGCCAGTTGCACGAGGCCGGAGCAATCGATGCCGAAGCCGGAGACACCACCCCAGAGATATGGCGTGCCGAGAAACATCTCGGCCACCGAAACATAGTCGGCGGCCACATTACTGAGCGGCCGCAGGTGACCCGCTATGATTGCCTCACCGGAGGGCAGGACGGCATAGTGGGTGCCGCGCGTTTCGGCGGACCCGGTCACCGTGACGGTGGACCCCATCGACAGCTGTCCCGCGATCGGAAGGCGCAGATCCGGGCCGGGATAGAGGAAAGTTCGGGGCACGGAGACGATATGGGTGAGCGCATGATCCCGCCCGCCCAACATGGCGTCGGCGACATAGCCGACATAACCGTCCCGTTCGGCCTGGATCCAGGCCCAGCCCTCTCTGTCCTCGAAAACGAGCACGTCATCGCCGAATAGCGCTTGCGTGTTGACACCAGCGTCTGGACGCGGAGCCTTGCGGATATCGGCAACCGGGATCGAAATCCGCGCCGGCCGGCCGGCGACAAAGCGGTCGGCAGCGACCTCTCCTTTCAATCTCGCATCGGCAAGATCGGGCCGAAAGGCGTGGAGGCGGGCATCCCTGGCGGTCAAATCAGTTCATCCATTGAAGCGGCTGGTCGTCAGATGGGCAGCTCTTGTGCCTTGGCGATGATACCATCGCCGAAGCGCTCGACAAAGAGGGCGCCCTCGACCGTGCGCTTGATCAGCACGTTGCGCTTGTCGAGCTCGTCACGATGGCGCGACACCAGTTTGAGCGCGCCCATCGTGTCGAGCGCCCTGGTGATGACCGGCTTGGTGACGTTGAGACGGGCCGCCAGCCCGCGCACCGTGTGCGGCGGCGGATCGAGATAGATGGTGAACAGGATAGCCGTCTGGCGCATGGTGAGGTCGGGCGCGTCGTCGCGCACCTGCGACAGCATCACTTGCTGCCACAATCGCAAGGCCTGGCTCGGGCGCATCGAAATCGACATCGCACGAGAATGACGGCAAATTGTTTCGGTTCCGTTTCAGTTTCAGCAATCTGCCGGCCCTGAAAGTCGCCGCCACATCAGCCAAAACGCTTCGAGATGACGTGCTCCAGTGCCCGGATGCCTTGCGCCTCGCCGCCGGCAGGTCCGTGCGGACGATCGGCGGGGTTCCAGGCGAAGATGTCGAAATGCGCCCAGCTTGCCGTCTTCTCGACAAAACGCTTGAGGAACAGCGCCGCGGTGATCGAACCGGCGAACCCATCGGTGGTGACGTTGTTGATGTCGGCGATCTTCGACGACAGCTTCGCATCATAGGGCCGCCACAGCGGCATGCGCCACAGCGGATCCTCGACCGCCAGCGAGGCGGCCGCCAGGTCCGAGGCCAGCGCCTCGTCGCCGGTGTAGAAGGGCGGCAGGTCCGGACCGAGCGCGACACGGGCAGCCCCGGTCAGTGTCGCCATGTCGACAAGCAACTGCGGCTCCTCCTCGTCGGCCAGCGCCAGCGCGTCGCCCAGAACCAGTCTCCCCTCGGCGTCGGTGTTGCCGATCTCGACTGACATGCCCTTACGGCTCGCCAACACGTCGCCAGGCCTGAAGGCGTTGCCGGCGATCGAATTCTCGACGGCCGGGATCAGCACGCGCAGCCGCACGTTCAATCCGGAGGCCATGATCATCGAGGCCAGACCCAGCACATTGGCGGCGCCCCCCATGTCCTTCTTCATCAACAGCATGCCGGACGACGGCTTGATGTCGAGGCCGCCGGTATCGAAACAGACGCCCTTGCCGACCAGCGTCACTTTCGGCGCGCTCCTTGGCCCCCAGCCCATGTCGATAAGGCGCGGTGCACCGGACGAAGCGCGGCCGACGGCATGGATCATCGGGAAATTCTGCTTGATGAGGTCGTCGCCCTTGATCACCGACACTTCGGCCTTGTGAATTTCGGCCAGGGCTCGAACCGCCTTCTCCAGCTCGTCCGGCCCCATGTCGCTGGTCGGCGTGTTGACAAGATCGCGCGTCAGGAAGACGCCTTCGACGATGCGGCGAACGCGTTTTGCCTCTACGCCGGCCGGCAATTCGAAGCGCAGCGCCTTGCCCGGTTTCTTGCCATAGCGGGTAAAGACATAGCCGCCGAGGGCCAGCGCGATCGCCGCCAGCTCCGGCTCGGCCGGCGCGGAGGCGAAATGCCAGTCGCCCTCCGCCAGGCTTTTCGCCAGCGCGCCGACGGCCAGCGCGCCCTCGCCGTCGCCAATGCCGAACAAGGCACCGCCGAGCGCGCCGTTTTCCGCAGGCACGATGAGCGTCCTGCCCGCTTCGCCGGAGAAGCCGTTGGCCCTGGCCCACGCCACGGCTGATGACGTCAGACCGGCCGTCTCCAGACCGTCCTTAGCCACCAGATGGACAGGAAGCGGGTTGTTCAGCTTGTTCTCGACCAGTTCCACTGACATTCGATGTTCTCCTGCCGACGTCCGTCGATTCGGCGCTTCTTAACTGTCCGTTAGGGTTAACAGAATATTTCTTCGAGAGGGAAGATGGTCACGCAATGGCCACGCGCACGAATGGAGGCCCAGGGTGCCGATGTCGACGAACCGCACGATGAACGCCAGCGGAAAGCGGCTCATCACCACGGCCTTCATGCTCGCGCTGGCCGCAGGCGTTGCCGGCTGCGGAACCGACAAGATCAGCACAGGCTCGATCGGACGCACCAGCGGCAAGCCGCTGGAGACGATGTCGGCGGGAGAATTGCACAATGCGACGGCAGCGCTTGGCCAGTCCTATTCCAGGAATCCCAACGATAAGCGGATAGCGACCAACTTCGCCGCGGCGCTGCAGATGGATGGCGATGCCGACCAGTCGCTTGCCGTGATGCGCAAGCTGGCGATCGCCTATCCCAAGGATCGCGACGTGCTTGCCGCCTACGGCAAGGCGCTGGCCGCCAACGGCCAGTTCGAGGCGGCGCTTGATGCCGTGCGCCGGGCGCAGACGCCGGAATATCCCGACTGGAGGCTGGTGTCGGCGGAAGCGGCCATTCTCGACCAACTCGGCCAGAAGGACGACGCGCGCCAGCTCTACCGCAAGGCGCTGGAGCTCAAGCCGAACGAACCTTCGGTGCTTTCCAACCTTGGCATGTCCTATGTGCTGGGAGGCGACCTGCGCACCGCCGAAACCTATATGCGCTCGGCCGCACAGCAGCCGAATGCCGACAGCCGCGTGCGCCAGAACCTGGCGCTGGTCGTCGGCCTGCAGGGCCGCTTCGACGAAGCCGAGAAGATCGCCTCGCAGGAGCTGTCACCCGAACAGGCGCAGGCCAATGTCGCTTATCTCAGGCAGATGCTGGCTCAGCAAAATGCCTGGAGCCAGCTCAAGGACCAGGACAAGGCGAAAGCCGCAACCAACTGAGCGGCACGCGGCCACCGAACCCTGCATAAGAGAACCGCGCTGCGTCAGCCGCGCGGTTTTTCTTTGGATCGGTCAGATTCACCTACTGGCTGCTGGTTTCGTGCGCCTGGCCGAAGATGCCGCGCTGGCTGACCTGGATGCCGGCAGGGCCGAGGATGATGGCGAAAAGCACCGGCAGGAAAAACAGGATCATCGGCACGGTGAGCTTGGGCGGCAAGGCGGCGGCCTTCTTCTCGGCAGCGTTCATGCGTTGGTCCCGGCTTTCACCCGCGAGCACGCGCAACGCATGCGCCACAGGCGTGCCGTAACGCTCGGCCTGGACGAGTGCCTGCGACACCGACTTGACGGATTCCAGGCCGGTGCGGCTGGCGAGATTCTCATAGGCCTGCTTGCGCTCCTGCAGATAAGAGAGCTCGGCGTTCGTCAGGATGAATTCTTCCGCAAGGGCCACCGATTGGGCGCCGATCTCGTCGGCGACCTTGCGCAACGCCGCTTCCACCGACATGCCAGACTCGACGCAGATCAGCATCAGGTCAAGCGCGTCCGGCCATGCCATCTGGATCGATTGCTTGCGCTTGGTGGCGCGGTTGTTGACATAGACGACCGGTGCGTAGAAGCCGCCATAGGCAACGAGGACGCAGACGAACAGCCGGATGAACAGTGGCTGCTGCGGCAGTCCTCCGAGCACGAATATGTAGATAACGCCCAGTGCGAAGCCGACAAACGGAAGCACGAGGCGGAAGAAGAGGAACCGCGTCAGCGGGTTCTGCCCACGAAAGCCGGCAACCTTGAGCTTCTGCAAAGTACCCTCGTCGGCGAGGGCGCGCCGCAGGTCGAGCCTGTCGACGATGTTGCGCATGCCGATCGACTGTTCTTCGCGCAGGCCCTTGCGGCGGCGATCCGCCTCGCTTGCAAGCCGCGCGCGCTGCTTGGCGCGCAATTCGTCGCGTTCCAGCGCGACTGACTTCATGCGCGCCTTGAGCTGGTTTCCGCCAAATGCCGGCAGCAAGGTGAAGACCGTCGCGAACACGGCAATGCCGACCAGCAGCGCGATCAGGAGGCCGGGATCCGTCAGTGATTTGACGACTTGTTCGGTCATGCCGCGGCCCTAGACTTCGAAGTTCATCATCTTGCGCATCACGAAGATGCCGATCGACATCCAGACGGCCGAAACCCCCAGGATCAGGTTACCGATGCTCGTGGTGAACAGCGGCATCAGGTAGTTGGGGCTGGAGAGATAGACGAGAAACGCGACGATGAAAGGCAGCGCGCCGATGATGGCGGCGGACGCCTTGGCTTCCATCGACAGCGCCTGGACCTTGGCCTTCATCTTCTTGCGGTCGCGAAGCACGCGCGAAAGATTGCCCAGCGCCTCGGAGAGATTGCCGCCGGCCTGCGACTGGATCTGAATGACGATGCCGAAAAAGCTCGCCTCGGTGCATGGCATGGTTTCGGGCATGCGCAAGGTGGCATCCGGGATCGACAGGCCCATCTGCTGCGAATCGACGATGCGGCGAAACTCGGCCTTGACGGGCTCGGGAGATTCATTGGCGATCAGGCGCACCGCATCGTTCAGCGGCAGGCCGGATTTGACCGCGCGCACGATGATGTCGAGCGCGTTGGGAAATTCGTTGAGGAATGCCTTGACCCGCCGCGCGCGGCGAAATGAGACGAACCAGCGCGGCAGGCCGAGCGCACCGGCCAGCAGCACGCCAGGCAAAACAAAAAGCGGCGCCCCCACCACAAAGGCGATGATCGTCAGGGCTAGGCCGCAAATGGCGGAATAGATGTAGAAGCGTTCGATGGAAACCTTCAGGCCGGCTTGGCGCAGTTGGGCTTTCAGCGGCGGTTTCTTGACCGCGCTGTCCTTGGATTTCTGCTTCTCGTCGAGTTCCTTCAAGGAATCCTGGACCGACTTGCGTCTTTTGGCCGCCTCCGCCACGCGATCGCGCGAGGCCTTGACGACGGAGCGATCCGTCTCCGCGGTCTTGATCGTTTCCAGCCGCTTGCCGGCCTGCTTTTCGTTGCTGATCCGGGTGAACAGGAATGCATAGGCGACCGCGCCGGCGCTGAAGCCGGCGAGCACGACAAACGCCAATACGGTGCCGTCAATTCCAAACATCGACCAGAACCCTTACGCCTGCAGCAGCGTCAGTCAGCGCGTTTCTCCATCGCCTCAAGCGCTATTGCGAGGCGCTGCTCCTCGCCATAGTAACGGGCGCGGTCCCAGAAATGCGGGCGACCGATGCCGGTCGATACATGCTCTCCCAGCAGCCGCCCATTCGCGTCCTCGCCTTTGATGTTGTAGAGGACGATGTCCTGCGTGATGATGACGTCGCCTTCCATTCCGATCACCTCGGTGATGTGAGTGATGCGGCGCGATCCGTCGCGCAGGCGTGCCGCCTGGATAATCACGTCGATGGAGCCGACGACGATTTCGCGCACGGTCTTCTGCGGCAGCGAAAAACCGCCCATTGCGATCATGGATTCGATACGATTCAGGCATTCGCGCGGGCTGTTCGAGTGGATCGTTCCCATCGAGCCGTCATGGCCGGTGTTCATCGCCTGCAGAAGGTCGAACACTTCGGGTCCGCGCACTTCGCCGACGATGATGCGCTCGGGCCGCATGCGCAGGCAGTTCTTGACCAGATCCCGCATCGTCACCTCGCCTTCCCCTTCGAGGTTGGGCGGGCGGGTTTCCAGACGGACAACATGCGGCTGCTGTAGTTGCAGTTCGGCCGAGTCCTCGCAGGTGATGACGCGTTCCTCGCGGTCGATGTAGTTGGTCAGGCAGTTGAGCAGTGTCGTCTTGCCCGAGCCGGTGCCGCCGGAGATGACGATGTTGCAGCGGACACGGCCGATGATCTTGAGAACCTCGGCTCCTTGCGGCGAGATGGCGCCGAACTTCACCAGCTGATCGAGCGTCAGCTTGTCCTTCTTGAATTTGCGGATGGTGAGCGCGGTGCCGTCGATGGCGAGCGGCGGCGCGATGACGTTGACGCGGGAGCCGTCGGGAAGACGCGCATCGCAGATCGGGCTGGATTCATCGACGCGGCGGCCAACCTGGCTGACGATGCGCTGGCAGATGTTGAGAAGCTGCTGGTTGTCACGAAAACGAATGCCGGTCTGTTCGACCTTGCCGTTGACTTCGATGTAGACGTTCTTGGAGCCGTTGACCATGATGTCGGCGATGTCGTCGCGGGCGAGCAATGGCTCGAGCGGCCCATAGCCAAGCACGTCGTTGCAGATATCCTCGAGCAGTTCTTCCTGTTCGGCGATCGACATCGCGAAATTCTTGATCGCGATGATGTCGTTGACGATGTCGCGGATTTCCTCGCGCGCGCTTTCGGGATCGAGCTTGGCGAGTTGCGACAGGTCGATCGTGTCGATCAGGGCGGCGAAGACCTGGCTCTTGGTGTCGTAGTAGGTTTCGCTCTTTTCGCGCGCCGCCCGCTTCGGCTCCGGAGCTATCGGCGGCGACTCGACCGCGCGGCGGGCCGGCGGTGCAACAGGAGCGCTCGACGCGGGTGCGGCCGCCGGCCTCGCAAGAACCGCCGTATCGGCCGAATCCGCGACGGCTGGCGCGGTCGGCGCCGGTGCCGGCTGGCGGAATTCCGGCTTGAACCGGTTGCCGTCGTCGCTGCCTCTCTTACCAAACATGATCGACTACCGATTCCACTGAAGAAGCATCATTTCTTGTTGCGCGAAAGCTTGCCGAGCAGATTTCCGAGACCCGCTTTTTTCTTCACCCGGATTTCGCTGCGGCCGGTCAGCACATGGGCAATTTCGTTGATCGTGGCGACAACCGGGTTCTTGGCGTCCATTTCACCAAGCATACGTCCGTTGTTAGCGGCATTGCCGAACAGCAGCGGGTCAAAGCCGATGATCGCCATCGCGGCCAGGCCGAGCGGCTCGGCGAAATCGGACGGGGAAATCTCCGGACGTTTGGGCACGCCGGCCTGATTGATGATGAGTTTGGGCGGCGAGTCGTTGGGACGAAGCCGTTTGAGCATGTCGACCAAATTCTTGGTATTGCGCAAATTGGCCAGTTCCGGCGTCGCCGTGATGACGATTTCATCGGCCTTGATCAGGGTGTTCTTGGTCCAACCCGTCCAGACATGGGGAACGTCGAGCACCAGGAGCGGCACGGTGCGCTGCGCGGTGTCGACAAGCTGCGTAAAGGCGTCGGGATCGAAATCATAGACGCGTTCGAGCGTCGAGGGCGCGGCGAGCAGCGAAAGGTGTTCGGCGCACTGGGTCAGCAGCCGGTCGAGATAGACTTCATCGATGCGCTCGGGCGAAAACACCGCTTCGGCGATGCCTTGCGCGGGATCCTGGTCGAAATTGATGTTGGCGGTGCCGAAAGCGAGGTCGAGGTCTGCGACGACCACCTCGGATTTGAACAGGGAGGACATCGCCCAAGCCACGTTATGGGCGATGGTGGAAGAGCCGACGCCACCCTTGGCGCCGACGAAGGCGATCGAGCGGCCGAGCGGCTCGGCTTCCGGATCGACAAAGATCGACGATATGACGCTGACGATGTCGGCCATCGACACCGGCGCGATGACATATTCGGAAATGCCGGAGCGGATGAGCTCGCGATAGAGGCCGACATCGTTGTAGTGGCCGATTACCACCACTTTGGAAGACGGGTCGCAATATTCCGAGAGCTGCGCGAGCTGTTCCAGCAGCTGTTTGGGTTCGCTGCGCGACTCCAGCAGGATCAGGTTCGGCGTCGGCGCCGACTGGTAGAATTCGATGGCCGTGGGGACGCCGCCCATATGGACCTTGAGATGGGCCTTGGTCATGCGGCGGTCCTCGCCGGCGCGCTCGACTGGATTGGCGACACCCTCGGTCTCGCAGAATGCCTGGATCGAGATGCGGGGAACCGGCCGCAGCGCCTGCATCGCGGCGATGTCCTGCGGCGAGGTCTCACCGCCGTCCACGGGGGTGTCATAGGCAAGGTTGCTCATGGTCATCTTTCCGTGACTTCTCTTTTCCTTAGGGCGCGGCTCAGTACGTCACTTCAGAATTGCCGAGGAACTCGTCCGAAATACCCCTGCTGCGGTAGACATCGATCACCGCGCCACGATTTTCCGCGTCGATGGTGGTCTGCTTGCGCGGCCCGATCAGGTCGGCCGGATTGGCCATCTGGGCGGCGAGATTGTTTTGATAGGAGCAGCCGAAATCGGCATAGTGTTTGTTCTCAGACGTCTCCAGCAGGTCATCTGGCCATCGTCCGCATTTGTCGGTCAGGGCCTTCACGGCGATATAGGCGACCCGGATCGGGGCGGATGTCTCGCTCGAGGCAGCCTGATAGGAGACGACCACGATCCGGTTGCGCTTGACGCCCGCGGCAATCGCGAGCCGGGCGAAATCGCGCGCTGCTGCGGCGGCGGCGACCTCGTTGGCCGAGCCGCTCGGAACCTGGATCGTCAGCGTCGGGGCAGCACTCTTGTCATAGCCGTCGAGGAAACCCAGGAGCGTATCGCGCTGCGAGCCGGTCATGCCGCGGTCACCTGCACCGACAGGTAGATCTATCTTTTGGTTCTTCTCGGCGATCACGATCGGATGGTTGGTGCGGTAGTCGTCTGGAATGGCGCCGACGGTGACACTGTCGCGCTGGGCGCAGCCGGCCAGCAATGCCGCCATCGCCACCGCCAGGGCAGGAATGGCGCGCCGGAGAATTCGCGAACGGCCGGAGCGCGTGGTCATGGCGATGGTCCTTGCCTGCAATGCTGACTGAGACATGTCCGCTTCCCCGTTCACTTGTAGATGAAGCCGACGACGCCGTGATAACGGCCGCTGGGCTTGTCCGTCTGCATTGTGCCGTAGACACGATTGACTCGGCCCAGGAACATACCGGCGCCATCGCTGGCGGCGTTGAAATTGTCGTCAGGTTTGGCGAGGTCGTTTCGTGCCACCGGTTTCACCAGATAGGGCGTGATGATGATCACCAGTTCGGTCTCGTTGCGCACGAAGTCTCTGCTTCGGAACAGTGTGCCGAGCACCGGGATCTTTGTCAGCCCGGGCAGGCCGGCGACAGCCTGCCTGACGTCATCGCGGACGAGGCCGGCGATCATCATAGAACCACCTGACGGCAATTCGACGGTCGTGTCGGCAAGTCTCTTGCGGATAGACAACAACGTGGTTCCGGGCAACCTGCCTGCAGCTTCCAGCGTGGTGGCGCCTTCGGCAGTAGGCTCCGACACGGACGTCCGGACCTTGAGGCTGATCCGACCGGCCGACAGCACAACCGGCTGAAACTCCAGGCCGATGCCGTATTCGAGTTTGTCGTTGGTGTATGTGACCTGCCCTGTCTTGTTCTCGTCTGAAACATTGTTCGTACGGCTGGTGATGAGATTGAACTCGCCACCGACCCTGAATGTCGCCTTCTCACCCGACACGGCGGTGAGGGTCGGCTCCGCCAGCGTCTTCATGACGCCACCTTGCTCCATTGCGTTTAGATACGCCTGAAGCGCCGAGGTGCCGATCGAAGCTCCCGAGAATTGCGACAGCGGTTTCCCAAGCCCGTATGCCGGGGTGCTCATCGCGTCATAGCTGATGCCGTTGCTACCGCCGCTGCCCACCATGTTGACGCCAAGCTGCTTCATCACGGAGCGGCTGACTTCGGCGACCGTCACCTTGAGCGTGACCTGGTCGTCGCCGATGATCTGCAAAAGATTGACGATTTTCGAGACGCGGCGTTCCTGGTCCGGATTGTTGATGTCGACACCACTCTGGGCCGAGCCGCCGGCCGCGGTCTGCGAATATTGTCCCGTCGTCGCTTCACCGCCCGAGACGAAGATCGTCGCCAGGTCGACGGCGCGTTTGGCGTCCAGCGGCGTGTCGACGGTTCCCGTCAGGACGACGTTGTCGTTCAGCAGTTCGACCTTGATGGACGATGTCGGGATGAAGCGCTTGATATAATCCTCCAGGCCTGCGACGTCGCGTTCGACGGCCAGATCGAGGCTGACGATCTGTTCGCCATTCGGCCCGAACACAAAGATGTTGGTCTCGCCAACCGCCTTGCCGAACAGGTAGATGCGCCTCGCGGTGCGGGTCACCGCATCGGCGACGGTCGGATTGGCGACAAGAATGTCGTAGGCATCACTCGGCAGGTCGATGACCACCGACTTGTTGAGGCCGAGCTTGACGCGCTGGGTGGCCGCCGAAGCCGAAACCTGTGCACTCTTGGCCTCGACAACGCTCTGCACGTTTGTCCCAACGAGCAGCAGGCCGAAAGCCGCTGCCATGATCGCCGGCAGTTTACCGCTTAGCCTCATTTCCTTGCCCCCACTTCGGAAACTTCGCCCGACTTGATCAGCCTGACCGTTCCCTTGCGGCCATTGCCGGAAACGAGATAGTCGGCCTCATCCAAATTCTTTTCCTGGGTGTCCGTGATCGCGCGCAGCGCGAGCGTCAGGCGATCCGCCATCTGCTGGGCGACGGTGATGATCTCCGCCTGCTTGGGCGTCAGTTCCAGCGTGGCGGTCTGGCCCACCCTGGTCTTCTTGCCTTCCTCGTCCTCCTGGATGGTCTGGTCGATCGCCAGGACGCGGATGTTCTTGAGGATGGTTTCGGTGTTGAAGCCGGAGCCGCCGCTGTTGGCATCGGCCCGGCGGGTCATAATGACGTCGACGAAATCATTCGGAAGGATGAAGCCGCCGGCAGAGGTGTCGGCCGATATCGTCGTGGCGACCGCCCGCATGCCGGAGGGCAGGATCGACGACATGAAGCTTTGCCCCTCGCCGATCAGCTTGGAACGCCGCACCGGCTCGCCCGCGTACATCGGCACACGGGCTATGGACCCCTTCAGTTTCTCCAGGGCGTCGGGAGCAGTGGCCTTGGTGATGAAATTGGCGTTGATGCCGTCGGCCGGCCAGGATTGCCAGGCAATGTTGTTCTCGAGCTGGCTGCCCATGGTGACATCACCCGACAGGACAAGCACGTCCTGCAATGCCACGGCGGGAGCCGCTGGACCGGACTCGACGATCTGCGGTGGCGGCGCGGCGACCATGTTCTTCGCGACATAGCCAGCACCACCCGCCGCGGCGACCGCCACGCTCAGAATAATCAATCGGGATGCTGGCATCTGTCCGAACCCTCGCCTTGGCAAACCACCTAGCCAGGCCGGACTTTGCAGCGGCAATCGTCAAAACAAGGTTAATGTAATGCTTACGATCGTGATTAATTTAAGGTTTACATAAATTAGCTGTATTGCGCAGCCACGGACAAACAGCCAGCCCCGCTCCGCGGAGCCAGCCGCAACACAGCCAAGGAATGATCGGTAAGGTCAGGCCGCCAGCCTGGCCAGCGCCCAGACCATCAGGGGCGAATCCGGGTAGGTCAGCAATCCGCCCAAACCGAGCGCGATGCCGTAGGGAACCCCGGTCGTCTCGTCCGCGAAGTGACGCAGGAACGGATTGCGGCCGGTAAAAACCGCAAGCGGCGACTTCCGGTAGACGAGAATGGCAAGCGTCAGCAAGCCGCCTATGAAGGTCGAGACCACGAGATACTCGACGAGCTGGATGTTGAGTCCCATCCACACGGCGGTCGCGGCCAGCAGCTTGGCATCACCGCCGCCCATGCCGCCCATTGCAAAGAGGCCGAACGTTGCGGCAAGAACCAGCGCGCCGGCGGCGAAATGCCAGCCATAGGCCGCCCATTCCATGCCGGTCAGCGGCGCAACCAGCGCGAAGACGACGACGAGCAGCACCGGCACGCGATTGGCGATCGTCATCGACAGCATGTCGGAGATCGCGGCGAACAGCATGCAGAACGGGAAGACGACGAAGATCAGGGCTTCAAGCATCGGCGCTATGCCTATTATCGGATTAAGCCGCACTCAATCTAAGCATGTTCGATTAACGATTGATGAGGCCCAGGGCAAAAAGACATTGAATAGAACAAGGGCCGCCAGGTGGCGGCCCTTGTCCAGAACGCAATCCGAGCGCTCAATATACTTGACGTCGTTCAGGGCGTCGGGACGTTGTTCAGGGACGTTCCGATAGCTTCGAACTTGGCGTTGATGGCGTTGCCAAGCGCGCCGGCGCCGACGATGATGGCGAGCGCGATGAGGGCGGCGATCAGACCATATTCGATAGCGGTCGCGCCGGATTCGTCCTTTACGAAACGTGCAATGAGATTAGACATTCGAGAGCTCCTACTCCACGTGTTACAGCACTTCCGTCAACTTCTGTGATGGTTGATCGGATGCTGCCAATCTAGGGAGAAGCTCTTTCGATCGACTTAATAAACAGCCTTACCGATTCCTTTCCCGGTTGGAACATATTGCGTGGTTAACTATGGGCTAAGCGCCGGCCGAGGCGCAATTCCCAGGCAAGCAGCCGCAAAAGAAACAGCTCCGCGGCGCGTATGACGATCGCGGCATATGGCGCCCGGGCCTGCTTAACCGTTGGTTCACCAATCTCGTTCATGTTCCGTTGAACAGTCCGCCCGCCTGGAGCGCGTCAATGGCCGAGCCGAAATCGTCGATCCTGATTGCCGTGCTTCTTGCCGCCGTGAGCTTTGTCATGCCCGCCAGGGCCGACACCGGCATCGAGGTCACCATGAACCAGGCCAAGATCGTCAAACTGTCGCGCCCCGCCGACACGATCGTGGTCGGCAACCCGGCAATCGCCGACGCGTCCGTGCAGGACGCCTCGACGATCGTGCTGACTGGCAAGGGCTTCGGCGTCACCAACCTCGTCGTCCTCGACCAGGATGGCAGCCCGATCATCGATGAACAGATCACCGTCGTGCGGCAGGCGGCCTCGTCGGTGCGCATCTACCGGCGCGCTGAAGTTCAGACCATGTCCTGCACGCCCTATTGCGAAAGCTCCTACAAGAGCGAAGCCGAAAAATCCTCAGAAGCCGAGATGAGCGTCAGCCGGTAGGCACGCGGTCCAGGTTAGCGGGTGGTTAAGGCGCCCGCGGCGACTTTAACGATCATTCAAACCGGACTTCAACTGGTTTGCACTAGTACACCTGCCGAGACCGTCTGGGGATGGGCAGGATCAGAGCATGAGCATCGAATTCGTCTCGACAACCGACCGCAAGGCAAGACGGGCACGGCTTTTCGCACGCTTCGCCGGCGACCGCCGCGGCAGTACGGCACTGGAATTCGCGCTGCTCGCATTGCCGTTCGCGGTTCTTGTCTTCGCCATCCTGGAAAGCTGCATCTCATTTGCCGGCCAGGAAGTTATGGCCAACATCACCGACGACATCGCGCGCAAATTGCGCACCGGGCAGTTGAGACCGGCCGACGTCGCCGGGGACAAGTTGAAGACCATGATCTGCGACAAACTGAAGATCATCGTCTCGCAGGATTGCCCAAATCAGCTGGACGTGGACCTTCGCGCATATACCACGTTCGCCGACGCGGCCACGGCCAGCTTCAAGATCGAGAATGGCGAGATCATCTTGATGCAAGGCGCCAACTCGCAGCCCTTCGCGACCACGCCGGGCCTGGCAGAATCGAAGAACATGCTGCGGGTCTTCTACAAATGGCCCGTCATGACCGATCTTCTGGCTCAGTCGATGGGCGGTAACAAGACACTGCATTTTGCATCGGTGACCTGGCAGAACGAGCCATTCGACAACTGAGTTCGCGGCGAAAGCAAAGCCAAGAAAAAGGGACGGGCATGATGCGTGCGGGGGCACATCCAGAAATTGCAGGACGCTGGGGGAAGTGGGTCGGTTTCATACGCGATCGCCGCGGCATCGCGGCGGTCGAGTTCGCTCTCATCGTGCCAATCCTGCTGATCATGTATTTCATCACCATGGAGGCTTCGCAGGCCATCGAGACCAGCAAGAAGGTCAGCCGCATCGGCAGCATGGTCGCGGATCTGGTCACGCAGCAACCGACCATCGTCAAGGCGGATCTGGATGCCATCATGAAGATCGGCACCTCCACCTTGCAGCCGTACAATCGCTCGAAGCCGGATATCACCATCACGGCAATACAGGTCACAACCGACACGCCGCCCAGGGTGAACGTGGTGTGGTCGCGCAAGGTGGTCAATGGTGCTTACAGTATCGGCACCGCCCTGCCCGCAACCACTACGGTTCCGGCAACGCTCAGGGTCGCAGGCACCTTTCTCATTCGTGTCGAAAGCAAACTTGGTTACAAACCGATCATCACCTGGTCCGCAGACAGCTCACAGACGGCCGGATTGACGACGGTCTTCAACCACATATCGATGGGCGAGACCTATTATCTGCGTCCGCGCAGGAGCCTGACGATACCCTGCGGCGACTGCTGACGACCCCTATCGCCGCACGCCACCATCCGACACCAGACGCACGATGGCGTGCGCCATCTCGTAATCCTTGGGAACCACGGTGGCGAAACCGCCGGAATGCCTCGATTCCAGCAGGTCGTAGATGTCGGGCGTCGTCGATTTGAGATTGGTCAGGAAAACCGCCAACCGGCGCTTGGCTTCCGGGTCGAGATCGCTACGCACCGCGTGAGGACCGTATCTCAGCAAACCCGACGTCCATACGACTTGAAGGGCGGTCGCCGAAAGCCCGGCGGCTTCGAGCCTTGCCTGCGTGCCCGATAGTCTTGGCTCGCCGTCGGCCGCCGCCGTCGCCCAGCCGAACAAGGCATCGGCCTGGCCATCGACCAGCATTCCTTCCGCGGCCGAGGCGGAACCGGCGTGAACCAGAAACGATGCGTCCTCTGCGATCTTGACGTGCTCGGCAGCCAGTCCGGCCAATGGCAAAAGAGAACCAATGCTGTCCGCCGGCGGCATGGCGATCCGGTGGGTTTCCATCGCGGCCAGGCTGGGCACCTTGCCATCCTTCGTCAGCAGCACGGCGCGGATGCCGACCGCGCCATCGGAATCGACCGGTGCCACAAGCGGTTCGACGCACTCGCAGCGTCTTGACGCCGTTGCATAGGCGGTCGCCGAGTAGACGGCATATTCGATGCGAGCATTGGCCTGCGCATCGATCAGCGCGGCATAGTCACGGGCAACGACGAACTCCACCTTCATGCCCAGCGCGTTGGTAAAGGCCTCGGTCAACCGCGCCAGGCCTGGAACGGTGTTGGCGGCGCCGGGTTCGGCGACGATGCCGATGCGAAACGTGCCGATATCGTCACGCCAGTCGGCGTGCGCCGAGCCGGACCAGACCGCGCCTTGCGCGATCATGAGAGCGGCGCATGTCTTCAGGGCAGCTTTCATGGGAGACCCGGTCCTGCGATCCGTCAATGAATTGGTTCCGGACTATCGCGCCGAGCGGTTGCCGTTTGGTTTCCGAATTGCCAATGCCGCCGTGGAACCCTATGTCTGGGTGCTCAAACCGGCAACAATGACCTCATGGCGCGTGCTTTCCTCTTCGTCCTGGATTCCTTCGGCATAGGCGGCGCCGCCGACGCCGAACGCTACGGAGATGCCGGTGCCAACACCTTCGCCCATATCACCGAGGCCTGTGCGGAAGGCCGCGCCGATCGCGAAGGACTTCGCCAGGGGCCGTTGTTTGTTCCCAACATGGCGTCGCTCGGACTTGGCAAGGCTGCCGAGACCGCGACGGGGCTGGGCTTTGCCGCTTTCGGGACGGATCTCGTCGACAATGCCTTCCACGGTGCCGCCCAGGAGGTTTCGAGCGGCAAGGACACGCCATCCGGTCATTGGGAGATAGCCGGCCTGCCGGTGCGTTTCGACTGGGGTTATTTTCCCGACACGATCCCAGCCTTTCCCGCCGAACTGACCGAGGCGATCATCCGCGAGGGCAAGGTGCCGGGCATTCTCGGCAACTGCCATGCGCCTGGTACCGAGATCATCGAACGGTTCGGCGAGGAGCACATCCGCACGGGCAAGCCGATCTGCTACACCTCGGTGGACTCAGTCCTGCAAGTCGCCGCGCACGAGGTCCATTTCGGACTGGAGCGGCTCTACGAATTCTGCAAGGTGGTGCGTCGCCTGGTTGATCCGTTGAGGATCGGAAGGGTGATCGCGCGACCGTTCGTCGGCGAGACGGCAGCCACTTTCGAGCGGACCTACAACCGACACGACTACGCCGTGCCGCCACCCGAGCCGACATTGCTCGACCGGCTGACGGCGCGTGGCAGCCGCGTCATCGCCGTGGGCAAGATCGGCGACATCTTTGCCCATCGGGGGATTTCGGAAGTGCGCAAGGCCGCGGGCAACATGGCCATGTTCGACCAGGCGCTTGATGCAATGGATGCGGCCCGCGACGGCGATCTCGTCTTCGCCAATTTCGTCGATTTCGACACCGAGTTCGGCCATCGCCGCGATGTTGCAGGTTATGCCGCCGCGCTCGAGGCCTTCGACCGGCGACTGCCGGAAGCATTCGCGAGATTGCGACAGGGCGATCTGCTGATCCTGACGGCCGACCACGGCAACGACCCGACCTGGCGCGGTACCGACCACACACGCGAACGCATTCCGGTGATCGGCATCGGACCAGGTCTGACGGGCGGCGACATCGGGCTGAGAACGACATTCTGCGACATTGGTGAAACCGTGGCCGAACATCTCGGGTTGGCGCACGGCCGCTACGGCACTTCCTTTTACCCGGATATGGGCGGCCATGCCTGAATTGCCCGAGGTCGAGACGGTCCGGCGCGGGCTGGAGCCGGTTCTGGAGGGTGCCCGCATCATCCGCGCCGAGGCACGCCGGCCGGACCTGCGTTTTCCATTCCCCGAAAAATTCGCCGAGCGGCTGACCGGCAAGACGATCACGGCGCTCGGACGCCGAGCCAAATATCTGACGATGGATCTCGAAGGCGGTCCCGCCCTGATCTGCCATCTCGGCATGTCGGGCTCGTTTCGCATCGAGACGGCCGACGCTGCCGAAATGCCCGGCGTGTTCCATCACGAGCGGTCGAAGAGTTCGACGCACGACCATGTCATCTTCGACGTCGCCTCTCGGGACGGCACCCGCTCGCGCGTGGTTTTCAACGATCCGCGTCGCTTCGGCTTCATGCTGTTTTGCGAAGGGCCGCCGGACACCCATCCGATGCTGGCGGGGCTCGGCGTCGAACCCACCGGCAATGCGCTTGACGGAGTGCTGCTGGCCTCACTGCTGAAGGGCCGGAAATCGCCGCTGAAGGCCGCTCTTCTCGACCAGAGATTGATAGCCGGGCTCGGCAACATCTATGTCTCGGAGGCGCTATGGCGCGCCGGGCTGTCGCCGCTGCGCGAGGCGGGCACGATAGCCAAAGCCGGCAAGAAAGCGGGTGAGCAAAGCCGGGGGCTTGCCGTGGCGGTCCGCTCGGTCATCGCAGATGCCATTGCGGCCGGCGGATCGTCGCTGCGCGACTACATGCAGACCGACGGTTCGCTGGGCTATTTCCAGCACTCCTTCGCGGTGTATGACCGGGAGGGCGAACCCTGCTCCAAGCCTGGCTGCGGCGGCCATATCGAGCGCATCACGCAGAGCGGCCGCTCGACCTTCTATTGCCGGACCTGTCAGCGGTGAGCTAGATCGATCTTCAATTGCCTGGAAGAGGAGCCGAAGCCATGGCCTATGAAACGATCGTCGTTGAAACCAGGGGCAAGGTCGGGCTGATCACCTTGAACCGGCCGAAGGCGCTCAATGCGCTGAATTCCCAGGTCATGGCGGAATTGGTGGCCGCGGTAAACGTGTTCGGGGCAGATGACGGCATCGGCGCGATGGTCGTCACTGGTTCCGAGAAGGCCTTCGCCGCAGGCGCCGATATCAAGGAAATGCTGTCGATTTCCTACGTCGATGCCTACATCAAGGACTTTTTCGTCGGCTGGGAAGAGTTGACCCGGGCGCGCAAGCCGATCATCGCGGCGGTGGCGGGCTATGCGCTGGGCGGCGGCTGCGAACTGGCGATGATGTGCGACTTCATCATCGCCGCCGACACGGCAAAATTCGGCCAGCCCGAAATCACGCTCGGCGTCATTCCCGGCATGGGCGGCTCACAACGCCTGACCCGGTTCGTCGGCAAGTCGAAGGCGATGGACATGTGCCTGACCGGGCGGATGATGGATGCCGCGGAGGCCGAGCGTTCCGGGCTGGTCTCGCGCGTCGTGCCTGCCGGCGAGCTTGTCGAGGAGGCCGTCAAGGCGGCGGCCAAGATCGCCGATTTTTCGCTGCCGTCGGTGATGATGGCAAAGGAAGCCGTCAACCGAGCCTATGAAACGACGCTCGCCGAGGGGCTGCGGTTCGAACGTCGACTGTTCCATTCGCTGTTTGCGCTCGACGACCAGAAGGAAGGCATGGCGGCCTTCGCCGAGAAGCGCAAGCCGAATTTCACCAATCGCTGACAGCGCACCTCCGGGGCGCGAAATGCTTCGGCGTGGCTGAAAAAATGCTCCGGCGCGACGACAGCCAAAAAGAACGCCAGCCAGCGTTGACGCGCCGGGAAAGCTGAACTATAAGCCGCACCAACCGAGGCGGCCCTGTGGCTGCCCGTTTGTTTTTTGTGCCCTGCGGCATGCCGCATGCGCCGACCAGATCAGAAGAGAGGCATCATGGCCAATACATCCTCGGCCAAAAAGGCAACGCGCAAGATCGTCCGCCGCGCGGCGATCAATAAAAACCGTCGCTCGCGCGTCCGCACTTATGTGCGCCAGGTCGAGGAGGCGCTCGCCTCCGGCGACAAGGCCGCCGCGCAGGCGGCGTTCAAGGCCGCCGAGCCGGAATTGATGCGTGCCGCGACAAAGGGCGTGATCCACAAGAACACCGCGGCCCGCAAGGTTTCACGGCTGGCCCAGCGCCTCAAGGTGCTGTCGGCCTGACGTCCCTTTCCGGACTGATCTTCTGAGAACCCGGCCGATAGTGCCGGGTTTTTTCGTTTGCCGGCAAGCACTTAAAAAGAATACTCGGAAACGGCGTCGAAAGCGGAGTTTGCGGTCCGAAATGCTTTGCCGGCATATGCGTGCCGGCTGATGGTCCAGATACTTGAAAAGTGTCGGCTAAAAAATTCTCCCTCCGCAGAAATAATCAATATTTCCCAGCTAGTTACAGATAGTCATCCACACGTTGTCCACAGCGCGGCGAAGCGCCAGGAGAACAACTGGCTGTCAAGCGATTTATTTCACAAAATTTCGCGCCAGCCCGGCTTTTTCATATTCGCCGGAAAAGGGTTTGAATCACAATGGCTTTGTCAAACTATAGTGCTGCCGCATGGCGCTTCGGCGCGCCGGACCTAACCAGATTCCTTAAAAATCCGTTAGACGTGGCCTTGCCCTATCCACAGCGATTTCGGTAATGTCGGTCCATCGAAAGGGATGGGCCGGGTGGCCCTGACCCAGCCTGAATGGGCCAGCTTAAATTGGCGGGGTTTGTGGCGCGGATCAAGTCCGCGGACAGGTTTGGTTTGCTCTTTTTCGATACGGTAGGGGACTGGCGTAACTATACATGGCAGGTCGACAGCGCCGGCGATTTTCGCCGGACGGTGTTGCATTGCCCTGACATACCCAACACGGACTGGCTTCCATGGGCCGGCACCGGTTCCCTGGACAATGGGCGACGTTCATCTGCCGGCGGCGGCAGCGGGCGTCGTAGCAAAGCGCAGTCGCTGGAACACGGATGCAGGAGGCGCATCCCCGGCGGAAAAACAGGTACAGAGACAAGGAACTCGATCATGCAGAGCGGCGTCGAAAGGGAGCTTACCAATGACATCCCATTTTCAGGAAATCTGATCGGAGCTGATGAGATGGCGGCTTCCAGCGACGCGGAACAGAAGTTCGACCGGGTCAAGGCCCAGTTGAAGGCGCGGTTGGGAACCGAAGTCTATTCGAGCTGGTTCGGGCGCATGAAGGTCGCGGAGGCTTCAAAGGGCATCGTTCGCATTTCGGTGCCCACTGCCTTCCTGCGCTCGTGGATCAACGGCCATTATCTCGACCTTATCTGCGAGCTTTGGAAGCACGAGGATCCCGAGATCCTCAAGATCGAGATCATCGTGCGCACAGCCACCCGCCAGGGGCGCAGCCATGCCGAACCGGAATTGGCGCCGGCGCGCAAGATGACGCGACAAACGCAGACGGCGCTGGCCGCCGGCACCGTAAGCCCCGGCAGGCTGGAGCGGGCTCCGGCGCCGCGCCCGGGCATGCCGGCCGAGAGCGAGTTCCGCCACAATGTGCTGGGATCGCCGCTCGATCCGCGTTACACGTTCGCCTCTTTCATCGAAGGGCCGTCGAACCGGGTGGCCTTCGCCGCGGCCAAGGCCGTGGCGGAATCGCAGTCGAGCGCGGTGCGCTTCAACCCGCTCTTCCTTCATGCGACGGTCGGCCTCGGCAAGACCCATTTGTTGCAGGCTATCGCCGCGGAATCGCTGAAGCAGAACCCGAAATCGCGCGTCGTCTACCTGACGGCGGAATATTTCATGTGGCGCTTCGCCACCGCGATCCGCGACAACAATGCCTTGACGCTCAAGGAACAGCTTCGCGATATCGACCTGCTCATCATCGACGACATGCAATTCCTGCAGGGCAAGTCGATCCAGCACGAATTCTGCCATCTGATCAACATGCTGCTCGACAGCGCCAAGCAGGTCGTCGTCGCCGCCGACCGGCCCCCGTCTGAACTGGAATCCCTCGAACCGCGGGTCCGCTCGCGCCTCAATGGCGGCGTCGCGCTCGAAATGTCGGCCCCCGATTTCGCCATGCGCCTGGGCATGCTCAAGCTGCGCCTCGCCACCGCCAGGCACGACGACGCTTCCCTCGACATCTCCGACGAGATCCTCAATCACGTCGCCCGCACGGTGACCGGCAGCGGCCGCGAACTGGAAGGCGCCTTCAATCAACTCCTGTTCCGCCAGTCTTTCGAGCCGCAGATCACCATCGATCGCATCGACGAGATCCTCGGCCATATCTACCGCACCGGCGAGCCGAAGCGGGTCCGTATCGAGGATATTCAGCGCATCGTCGCGCGGCACTACAATGTGTCGAAGACCGAGTTGCTGTCCAACAGGCGCACGCGCACCATCGTCAAGCCGAGGCAGGTCGCCATGTATCTGTCCAAGGTGATGACGCCGCGCTCGCTGCCCGAGATCGGGCGGCGCTTCGGCGGCCGCGATCACACAACGGTGCTGCACGCAGTGCGCAAGATCGAGGATCTTTCCGGCGGCGACAACACGCTGGCGCAGGAACTGGAACTGTTGAGACGGTTGATCAACGACCAGGCCTGAGCCGTTCGAAAACGCCTGGCGGCGTGCTTCGCCGCCTTTATCCCCAGAAAGCCCGCGTAGCCGGCCCGAACCGGTCGCGCGGGCTTGCGTTTGCTGGTTTTTTCCTGTCAGTTTACGCAGATTCTGAAGCCTGTTCAGACCTTTCGCGGGACGCCGCCAGCCGGAGACCCGCTCATTCATTCAAGCGAGCCTGGTTCGTCATGCGTGTTATCCTGGAACGGTCAAATCTCCTGAAGTCGCTCAACCACGTCCACCGCGTGGTCGAGCGGCGCAACACCATACCGATCCTGTCCAACGTGCTGCTCAGCGCCGAAGGCGCCAGCCTGGAAATGAAGGCCACCGACCTCGACCTGGAGGTGACGGAAGCGACGCCGGCCAAGGTCGAGCGGGGTGGCGCGACAACGGTTCCGGCGCATCTGCTCTACGACATCGTGCGCAAGCTTTCCGACGGTGCCGAGGTGATGCTGAAGACGGACGAGGACGGCAACGCCATGACGGTGACCTCCGGCCGCTCGAGCTTCCGACTGCAATGCCTGCCGCAATCGGACTTCCCCGAGCTTTCGGCCGGATCCTTCTCGCATATCTTCCGGCTCGACTCGGTCGCGCTCAAGGGGCTGATCGAGAAGACCCAGTTCGCCATCTCCACCGAGGAGACGCGCTATTATCTCAACGGCATCTATCTTCACACACATGAGGTCGGCGGCAAGCTGAAGCTGCGCTCGGTGGCGACCGACGGCCATCGCCTGGCGCGCGCCGAGATCGACGCGCCGGCGGGTTCCGAAGGCATGCCAGGCATCATCATACCGCGCAAGACGGTCAGCGAATTGCAGAAGCTGGTCGATGATCCCGACGTGGCGGTCACCACCGAACTGTCGGACACCAAGATCCGCTTCACCATCGGCAGCGTCATCCTGACTTCCAAGCTGATCGACGGCACCTTCCCCGATTATCAGCGGGTCATTCCCACCGGCAACGACAAGAAGCTGATCATCGACCGCCAGAGCTTCGCGGCCGCCGTCGACCGCGTCTCGACCATCTCCTCCGAACGCGGGCGCGCGGTGAAGCTTTCGATCAGTGAGGGCCAGGTGACGCTTGCGGTCAACAATCCGGATTCGGGCAGCGCCACCGAGGAGTTGGCCGCCGACTATTCAGCCGACCCGATCGAGATCGGCTTCAACGCCAAGTACCTGCTCGACGTTGCCGCACAATTGACCGGTTCAGAGGCCCGGTTCATGTTGGCCGACGCCGGTTCGCCAACGCTGATCCACGACATGGCCGATGAAACCGCGCTTTATGTGCTGATGCCGATGCGGGTGTAGAGCAGTAGCGGTTGCCGGCACAAACCCATATAAGTAAGCTTACACTTACCAATTTCCGCAACTATGCGGCGCTGTCGGTCGAGCTTGAGCCGGGCGCGGTGGTGTTTTCCGGTGACAATGGCGCTGGCAAAACCAATCTGCTGGAAGCGATTTCCCTGTTGACGCCGGGCCGCGGCCTGCGCCGCGCGCCTTACGCGGACGTCGCGCGTGAGGGCGGTGACGGCGGCTTTGCGCTGCACGCACGGCTCGACGGACCTGACGGCCAAGTCGAGATAGGGACGGGCATTTCGGGTGGCGACAGTCTTGGCGAGGGCGGCAGACGGGTGCGCATCAACGGCGCCACGGCGCGATCCGCCGAGGACATGCTGGAATGGCTGCGCGTCGTGTGGCTGACGCCGGCCATGGATGCTCTGTTCACCGGACCGGCCGCGGACCGCCGGCGCTTTCTCGACCGGCTGGTGCTGGCGATCGATCCAGGCCACGGACAGCGCGCCCTCGACTATGAAAAGGCGATGCGCGGCCGGAACCGGTTGCTGACGGAAGGTTCGCGGGATTTGAGCTGGTTCGAGGCGATCGAGATGCAGATGGCCGAGACGGGCGTGGCGATCGCCGCGGCGCGCGCCGAAATGGTGCGCCTTCTGGCCGCCATGATCGACAGGCTGCCCGACAGCGGCCCGTTTCCGCAGGCCGATATCGGCCTGTCGGGCGATCTGGAAGCCGAGATCGCCACCATGCCGGCTGTCGACGTCGAGGAGCGGTTCCGCCGCACGCTCGCCGGGGGCCGCGACCGCGACCGCGCCGCCGGGCGCACGCTCGAGGGCCCGCACCGCTCCGATCTCGTGGTCCGGCACCGACCCAAGGCGATGCCGGCGGAGCTGTGTTCGACCGGCGAACAGAAAGCCTTGCTTGTCGGCATTGTCCTGTCGCATGCCAGATTGACCGGCGAGATGTCCGGCTTGACGCCAATCCTGCTGCTCGACGAGATCGCGGCACATCTCGATGGTGGCCGGCGTGCGGCGCTGTTCTCGATCCTGGAGGAATTGAACTGCCAGGCTTTCATGACGGGAACCGATGCTGCGCTGTTTTCCAGCCTGGCGGGCCGGGCGCAGTTCCTGATCGTGGATCACGGCACGGTCGCGCCGATGGCTGTGTGAGCACCTGACAAGGTTTTTCTCCCGCTATATGATCGAGCCATGATCGCCACCGCCCTCACCGACGAAGAACTCGAACGCTATGCCCGCCACATCGTGCTGCCCGAAATTGGCGGCGCCGGCCAGCAGCGCCTGAAGCGAGCGCGGGTGCTGGTCATCGGCGCCGGCGGATTGGGCGCACCAGTGCTTGAATATCTTGCCGCAGCCGGCGTCGGCACGCTCGGCGTGATCGACGACGACACGGTTTCGCTCTCCAACCTGCAGCGGCAGGTGATTCACGGCACGAACACTGTCGGCATGCTGAAAACCCACAGCGCCAAGGCGGCAATTGCCCGCATCAATCCCAACACCGCTGTCGAAATCCACACATTGCGCCTGACCGCGGACAATGCCCAAGCCCTCGTCGCCCGTTACGACGTGGTCGTCGACGGGTCCGACAATTTCGAGACGCGCTATGTCGTGGCCGATGCCTGCGCGGCGGAGGGAAAGCCGCTGGTGCACGCCGCCGTGGGCCGTTTCGATGGCTCCGTGACCGTGCTGATGCCGTTCCAAGCCGATAGGGACGGCACCTCCAACCCCGGCTACCGCGACCTCTTCCCGGAGGCCCCACCGCCGGGTCTGGTACCGTCCTGTGCCGAGGCCGGGGTGCTTGGCGTGCTGACTGGGGTCATCGGCACGTTGCAGGCGATGGAAGCCATCAAGCTGATCACCGGCATTGGCGAGCCGCTGATCGGACGACTGCTGCTCTATGACGCGCTGGCCGCGCGTTTCGAGACCATCCGCTACAAGAGACGAAACTGACGTTGACGCGCACTGCCAATATCGTCATCACCCGGATTCCGGCCGATTTCGACCGCTGGAACGAAGTGCTCGCCCTGATCCTGCGCGCTTTCGCCTTCATGGACGGCATCATCGACCCGCCGTCCTCGGCGCACCTGCTCACCGCGGAAACCTTGCGCGACAAAGCCCGCCGCGAGACCGGCATGCTGGCGCTCAGCGGCAACAGGATCGTCGGCTGCATCTTCGCCCTGGAACGAACCGACCACCTCTATGTCGGCAAGCTCGCCGTCACGCCGGACTGTCAGGGCCAGGGCATCGGCAGGTTGTTGATGCAAGCCGTCCAGGATTTTGCCCGCAGCCGCGGCAAGGCCGCAATCGAGCTGCAGACGCGAATCGAGCTGGCTGGGAACCAGGCAGCCTTTGCCCGGCTCGGTTTTCGCGAGACCGTGAGAACGGCGCATGAAGGTTATGCGCGACCGACTTCGGTCACCATGCGCAAGACTGTTTCGTAAGTTTCCACTTACATTATGTTGCGAAGCCGCTCAGGTCCTGAGCGGCAGCACGCGATCCGGCGGGCGGTGGCCGTCGACGAAGGCGCGGATGTTGATGATCACCTTCTCGCCCATGTCGATGCGGCCCTCGAGCGTCGCCGACCCCATATGCGGCAAAAGCACGACCTTGCCCTTGGTCGCGAGCTTGAGCAGTTTTCCGTTCAATGCGGGCTCGTGCTCGTAGACGTCGAGTCCGGCGCCGGCGATCCTGCCATCCTGAATCAGCTTGACCAGCGCCTCCTCGTCGATGATGTCACCGCGCGCGGTGTTGACGATATAGGCGGTGGGCTGGAGCAGCGCCAGCCGCCGCGCCGAAAGCAGATGGAAGGTCGCCGGCGTCGAGGGGCAGTTGACCGAGATGATGTCCATGCGGGCCAGCATCTGATCGAGGCTTTCCCAATAGGTCGCCTCCAGCCCGTCCTCGACCGCCTGCAGCACGCGATGGCGGTTGTGATAGTGGATGGAGAGGCCGAAGGCCTTGGCACGCCTGGCAACGGCGGTGCCGATACGCCCCATGCCGACAATACCGAGCCGTTTGCCCCAGATGCGCCGGCCAAGCATCCATGTCGGCGACCAGCCAGCCCATTTCTTGTCGCCGGTGAGTACATTGGCGCCCTCCGCCAGCCGGCGCGGCACCGCCAGCATCAGCGCCATCGTCATGTCGGCCGTATCCTCGGTCAGCACGTTGGGCGTGTTGGTTACGGTGATGCCTTTCTTGGCCGCGGCCGCCACGTCGATCTTGTCGACGCCATTGCCGAAATTGGCGATCAGCTTGAGGTTTTCGCCGGCCTGGGCGATCAATGCCGCGTCGATGCGGTCGGTCACCGTCGGCACCAGCACGTCGGCCTCCTTGACCGCCGCGACCAGTTCCGGTTGCGTCATCGGCCTGTCCTCGACGTTCAGCCTTGCGTCGAACAGCTCGCGCATGCGGGTCTCGACAGGGTCGGGCAGTTTTCGCGTGATGACCACGAGAGGCTTCTTTTTGCCTGCCATTGTTTCCCTCGTTGAGACCTCTTTAACCAAGACCGGCGAAACTGGAAGCCGGTCGCGGTAGCCGATTTACCCATGTACCAAGCGGTGCCGCCGAAGACAAAGAAAAAGGGGCGCCGGGGCCGGCAGGCCAGCGCCGAAAGGAACGAAAGTGTCTGGTTTCGCGTCGCTTCGCCTGACCCTCAGCGCAGCATTTCTCGGCGCTCTGCTCTATTCACCCCAACTGTGCGCGCAAGGTGCAGCAGCCCCCGCCCAGAGCGTCGTCACGCTCGGGCCGAGCGGCCTGCCGCTGCCACGATTCGTCAGCCTGAAATCCGGCCGCGTCAATTCGCGTGTCGGGCCGGGCGCCAACTACTCGGTCGACTGGATGTATCTGAAGGCAGGCCTGCCGATGGAGATCATTCAGGAATTCGACACATGGCGCCGCGTGCGCGACGCCGACGGTTCGGAAGGTTGGATCAACCAGTCGCTGCTTTCGGGCCGGCGCACGGCGATCGTGGCGCCGTGGCAGCGCGGCAAGGGCGCCCAGATCAATCTCCTCAGGCGCCCCGAAAAGGACGCCAGCGTGGTGGCGATCGTCGAGCCGGGCGTCATGGGCACGATCAAATCCTGCGACGGCCAGTGGTGCGAAATGACGCTCGATGGCCACACCGGCTGGCTCGCCCAATCCGTCGTCTGGGGCGCCTATCCCGGCGAACGGGTCAAGGACTGATTTTTGGCCTTGCCGCGACTCGTTTGAACCGCAGGCCGGACCGTTTAGCGGCCGATGCGGCCGAGATGGGTATCCTGAAAGCTGCTCGACAGCTTCAAGCCGTAACCCAGCGCGCGATCGATAGCGATGTGGGCGATCCAGATCAATGCAACCGCTAGAGCGGCTGCATTGCCGAACAGGCTGCCGGCAAGCACCAAAAACACCGGTGGGACCAAGATGTGGAAGGCATTGTAGCAGGCGGCGCCGACGCGCGGCCCGGCGAGATAGCCGAACATGGACAGATCAGGCGCCAGGATCAACAAGGCGAACAACCGCCAGGACGCACCGGCGAGTGCATAAAAGACGATAGCGGACACCGCGACAGCGGCCCATTCCAGCCGGACAGCCAGATCGAGGGGTTTCATTCCCGGCCGTTCATACGTGCCTGGCCGTGCATACGTGCCCGGCCGTGCATACGTGCCTGACCGTCGGTCATTCGGCGCGTTTGGGGCGCAGTCTCACCACGATGTCGACATTGGCGATCTCCATCCCCTCGGGTGGTTCCGGTAGGTTGGTGACGGTGACCGGACCATTGGCGATGTCGAAAATCCGGTTTTCGCCTTCGATATAGAAATGGTGATGATCGGAGGTGTTGGTGTCGAAATAGGTTTTGGCGCCCTCGACAGCCAGAATGCGCAGGAGTCCCGCCTGGGTGAATTGGTGAAGGGCGTTGTAGACGGTGGCCAGCGACACCGGCACGCCGGCGGCGACGGCCTCCTCGTGCAGTTCCTCGGCCGACAGATGGCGGTCGCCCTTGGCGAAAAGCAGGTCGGCAAGCGCAATGCGCTGCCGTGTCGGCCTCAGGCCGGCTTCACGAACCCGCTTGTCCACAGCGACATTTTCCTTCCGGCAGCCCCGGTCCATCTGGTCGTCCAAGCTCACAGTTCCGCCTCAAGACACGTCCAGAATGGCAAAAAAATGGATGTCTGCCGAAACCGGACCCCTTTCGACATATATTCTGTCGTCCGGATGCGATCAATAGCGCGCATTGACCCGGCAAGACTGGCGGGTTAAGCGCAAACGCCGGTTTCCGGCCTGAAACAGATTGTGTTAGGACACCAACGACAAGGGCGCGCCAGCGCCCGGGACATATGGGAACGAGATTGATGGCGGGTTCGAAATCCAGCTACGACTACGAAGAATTGCTGGCCTGCGCCCGCGGCGAGCTGTTCGGACCGGGCAATGCCCAGTTGCCCTACCCGCCGATGCTGATGTTTGACCGCATCACCGAGATCAGCGAAACGGGCGGGGCTTTCGACAAGGGCTTCATCCGCGCCGAATTCGACATCAAGCCGGACCTGTGGTTCTTTGCCTGCCATTTCATCGGCAATCCCATCATGCCTGGATGCCTGGGCCTCGATGCCCTGTGGCAGCTGACGGGTTTCTATCTCGGCTGGCTGGGCGAACCCGGCAAAGGCATGGCGCTGTCGACCGGCGAGGTCAAGTTCAAGGGAATGGTCACGCCCTCGGTTAAAAAGGTCGAGTATGGCGTGGAATTCAAACGTGTGATGCGTGGCCGGCTGGTGCTGGGCATCGCCGATGGTTGGCTAAAGGCGGACGGCGAACCCATATACGCGGCAACGGACCTGAAAGTCGGTCTGTCCAAGCAGTCGGCGGTCGCTTGACCGTCGCCCTGGCCGACTTCGTGGCCAGCATTCCTGGAAGGAGTTGCGAATGAGACGTGTCGTAGTCACAGGCCTCGGCATCGTGTCGTCGATCGGCAACAATGCCAACGAGGTGCAAGCCTCGCTGCATGACGCCAAATCCGGCATCAGCTTCTCCGACTCCTTCGCCGAGCACGGCTTCCGCTGTCAGGTCTGGGGCGCGCCGACGCTCGATCCCAGCGCCATGATCGATCGCCGCGCGATGCGCTTCCTGAGCCAGGGAGCGGCCTGGAACCATGTCGCCATGGACCAGGCGATCGCCGATGCCGGCCTTGGCGAGAGCGACATCACCAATGAGCGCACCGGCATCGTCATGGGCTCGGGCGGGCCTTCCACCCGCACCATCGTCGAGGCGGCCGAAACCACGCTCAAGAATGGCAGCCCCAAGCGCATCGGCCCATTCGCGGTGCCGAAGGCGATGTCGTCGACCGCGTCGGCGACGCTGGCCACCTGGTTCAAGATCCACGGCGTCAACTATTCGATCTCGTCGGCCTGTTCGACCTCGGCGCATTGCATCGGCAATGGCTACGAACTGATCCAGTGGGGCAAGCAGGACATGGTGTTCGCCGGCGGCCACGAAGATCTCGACTGGACGATGTCGGACCTGTTCGATGCCATGGGCGCCATGTCGTCGAAGTACAATGACAGGGCATCTGCCGCTTCCCGCGCCTATGACGTCGATCGCGACGGCTTCGTCATCGCCGGCGGCGCCGGCGTGCTGGTGCTCGAGGAACTGGAGCATGCCAAGGCGCGCGGCGCCAAGATCTATGCAGAGATCGTCGGCTACGGCGCCACCTCGGACGGCTTCGACATGGTTGCGCCCTCGGGCGAAGGCGCGGTCCGCTGCATGCGGCAGGCGCTGGCGACCGTCACCACCCCGGTCGACTACATCAACACCCATGGCACCTCGACGCCGGTGGGGGATTCCCGCGAAATGGGCGCGATCCGCGAGGTGTTCGGCGAGAAGATGCCCTTCATCACCTCGACCAAATCGCTGACGGGCCATTCGCTGGGCGCGGCCGGCGTGCAGGAATCCATCTATTCGATCCTGATGATGCAAGGCGGTTTCATCGGCGAAAGCGCCCATATCGAGACTCTCGACCCCGAATTCGAGGGTATGCCGGTGGTGCGAAAGCGCATCGACAACGCCAGGATCGACACCGTTTTGTCCAATTCCTTCGGCTTTGGTGGCACCAACGCAACGCTGGTTTTCCAGCGCTATTCCGCATAAGGCCACGTTTTTTCCACGAGGATTGGCGATCATGGACGGATTGATGAAGGGCAAGCGCGGGCTTGTCATGGGCGTCGCCAACGATCATTCGATCGCCTGGGGCATCGCCCGGAAACTGTCCGAACATGGGGCCGAACTTGCCTTCACCTACCAGGGTGACGCCTTCGGCCGCCGGGTCAAGCCGCTCGCCGACAAGCTCGGCGCGGCGCTGGTGGTTCCCTGCGATGTCGAGGACAGCGCCTCGGTCCGCGCCACCTTCGAGACCTTGGGCAAGGCCTGGGGCGGGCTCGACTTCGTGGTCCATGCCATCGGCTTTTCGGACAAGAATGAGCTCAAGGGCCTCTACGCCGACACCAGCCGCGACAATTTCATCCGCACCATGGTCATCTCCTGCTATTCCTTCACCGAGGTCGCGCGCCACGCCGCGGCCCTGATGCAGGATGGCGGATCGATGATCACCCTGACCTATGCCGGTTCGGTGCGCGTCATGCCGAACTATAACGTCATGGGCGTCGCCAAGGCCGGCCTCGAGGCCAGCGTGCGCTATCTCGCCAACGATTACGGCCCGCGCGGCATCAGGGTGAACGGCATATCGGCCGGACCGGTGCGAACGCTTGCCGGCGCCGGGATTTCCGATGCGCGCCACATGTTCTCTTACCAGCAGCGCAATTCTCCGCTGCGCCGCACCGTGACCATCGACGAGGTCGGCGGCTCGGCACTCTACCTCCTGTCCGACCTCGCTTCCGGCGTCACCGGCGAAATCCACTATGTCGATTCCGGCTATCATATCGTTTCCATGCCGACGCTCGAGGAGCTGAAGCAGACGGATCGCGCGAGCGAATAGGCCATTACGCGAAATAGTCTTTTCTCCTGCGAAGAAATAATTCCCTTCCAATAAAATTGGATGCATTCGCGGAAACTCATTTTAAGGGCCTATCGGCTATAGAGTCCCGCAATTTGGGGACTTTCAATGCCTGCCGTCAGCAACCCGAACCGCACACCGGTGTTCCGGCTGATCACCATAGCCAGTTCGGGCATTGGCAGTTTCATTCTCGGCATCTGGGGGCTGAAGCACGCGCTTGGCGACGGCTTTGCCGGCATGCCGGCGGACGTGATGGTGGCGATCATGGCTGCCCTTTGCGCATTGGCGGCGGCGGGAGCCGCGATGTCTTTCTTCGCCGGCGTCGATGAATCGGCTGATTTCGTCTTCAACGAAACCCAGTTCGACAAGCTGACCGGATTGCTGGCGCGTCCGGCGATGGTCGGCAAGATCGCCGAGGCAGCCTGCGCGACGAGCCGCACCGGGGCCCCGATGTTCCTCATCGACATCGACATCGACCGGTTCAAGCAGATCAACGACGCGATCGGCTACAGCCAGGGCGACGAACTGATCCGCGCCTTCACCAAGCGGCTGCAGGCCTGCGTGCCCGAGCGCGTGCAGATCGGGCGCATCGGCGCCGGCGAGTTCGCGGTGCTGCTTCCCGATCATCAGATTCAGGGAACGATGGAAGCTATGGTGGAGAGGCTCATCGACGAGATGATGGAGCCCTATGAGCTCAGCAGCCACCAGCAATCGGTGAGCCTGTCGGTGGGCATCGTGGCGATGCCCAAGGACGGCGTCGACCCGGTCCTCATCCTGCGCCGCTCCAACTTGGCGCTGCAAAATGCGCGCGCCAGGGGAGTCGGCAACTGGTCGGTCTTCGATACCGAGATGGGTCGGGTCGCCGATCATCGCCAATGGGTCGAATCCGAGCTGCACATCGCATTCGAGCGCGGTGATTTCGACCTTCACTATCAGCCGCAGCTGGACCTGCCGAGCGGCCGCATCGTCGGCTATGAAGCGCTGATCCGCTGGAACCATCCAGAACGCGGCATGATCCCACCTCTGGAGTTCATCCAGATCGCCGAGGAAACCGGCATGATCAATCCGATCGGCGAATGGGTTCTGCGCAAGGCATGCAGCGACGCCCGCCATTTACCCGACGACTGCTTCGTCGCCGTCAACATCTCGCCGGTCCAGTTCATGACCAAGGACTTCATCGGCCTCGTGCGCGACACGATGCGGACCACCGGCATCAAGCCCTCGCGGCTGGAGCTGGAAGTCACCGAGACGGCCATGATGCAGGACCGCGACCGCGCCGCCGCCATCCTGAAAGAGCTTGCCGATATGGGCATCTCGGTTGCCGTCGACGATTTCGGCACCGGCTATTCCAATCTCAGCTACCTGATCGATTTTTCATTCGGCAAGCTGAAGATCGACCGCTCCTTCGTCAGCCGCATCGATACGGATTCGAGCTCCGGCGCCGTCGTATCGACCATTGTCGGCCTCTCGCGAGCACTCGGCGTCAGTATTATTGCCGAGGGTGTCGAGACAGAGGACCAGGCGACACTGCTCAGGGCAGCCGGTTGCGAGGTGGTGCAAGGTTATCTGTTCGGCCGGCCGGCGCCGCTTGCGGTCATGGCCGGCGAGGGACATGTCATCGAGGATTCGAGGCGCGTCGCCAATCTGCACTGAGTGTCACGCCGTTGCGTGTCAGCGACGCGCGGAAAGAACCTTGAACATGCCGTCACGGGCGAGCTCGGCATGGCTGGAGAAGGCGGCGGCCAGTGCCGGCTCGTAGGGCAGCTGGCGGTTCGCCACCATGTACAGCCGCGCTCCCGGCTTCAGCGCCTTTGCCGCTGCCCGGATCAGGCCGGCGCCGATCTCCGGTTCGGCCGCGCGGCTGCGATGAAAAGGCGGGTTCATGACGACCGCGTCGTAGCGACGCTCGACCGGCTCCCCCTGCAGGTCCGTCCAGAAGAAACCTTTCGCAACCGACTGGCTGGCCGTGGCAAGATTGGCTTTGGCGGCTTCGAGAGAAGCGAAATCCGCCTCATAGAGATCAAGTGCCGAGATGCCGGGCGAACGCGCTTCCATCTCCGCCGCCAGATAGCCCCAGCCGGCGCAGAAATCGGCGACATGGCCGCGCAGGTCGGCCGGAAGATGGTCCGCCAGCAACTTCGAACCGGCATCGACACGATCGAAGGAAAACATGCCGGGCGCCGTGCTGAAGCGGCCGTCGACCAGCCCGGCGGGATTGGCGGCACGCAGCGCTGTCGACGCGTCCGTCCCGGCCGGCCGGCGAAGCCAGAAGGCGATGCCGTGATATTTGGGCAGATGGCCTTCGAGCGGCACAAGCTCGTCCATGCGCTTGCGCAGGCTGGCGATGCCATCATCCTTGCCGCCGGCAATGACGATCAATCCGCCCTCGGTGACGCGCTCCAGCGCATCCGCGATGCGCAGCTCGTTCTGGCCGCGATGGCGGCCCGCGAGCACCAGCGCGGCGTCAAAGCCATCGCCCTGCGTTTGCGGGGTGACAGTGAAGCCCGCGGCTTGCAGCGCGCGAAAATGCGGCCGGAAGCCTTGCACCACGTGCAGCTCGGCGTCGAAGTCCCGCGGTGTCCGCAAGCCGGATTCGGCCCCGAGAAAAAGCGCCCGTTCGCCCTTGCCTGGCAAAGCGACCGCCTCGGCCTCGAATGGATGGAAAAGTGTCTTCAGCGGTTCGGCAGACATGCCTTTGCTCCATAAACGAAAGCGGGCGCGACATGAGCCGCGCCCGCTTCGATTTTTCGGTCAGGCCGTTCAGGCGGCGTTTTCTTCGCTCTCAGCCTTCTTGTCGCGAACGATTTCCTTGCCGGTGGCCTGGTCGACGACCTTCATCGACAGGCGGACCTTGCCGCGCTCGTCGAAGCCCATCAGCTTGACCCACACCTTGTCGCCTTCCTTGACGACGTCCGAAGTCTTGGCGACCCGGTCGTTGGCAAGCTGCGAGATGTGGACGAGGCCGTCACGCGGGCCGAAGAAGTTGACGAAAGCGCCGAAGTCGGCGGTCTTGACGACCGTGCCTTCGTAGATTTCGCCGACTTCCGGCTCGGCGACGATGGTGTGGATCCACTTCTTCGCCGCCTCGATCTCCTTGGCGTTCGCCGAAGCGATCTTGACCGTGCCGTCATCCTCGATGTTGATCTTGGCGCCGGTCTTCTCGACGATCTCGCGGATGACCTTGCCACCGGAACCGATCACGTCGCGGATCTTGTCGGTCGGGATGTGCATGACCTCGATGCGCGGCGCGAACTCGCCGAGCTCGGCGCGCGCGCCGGACAGCGCGTGGCCCATTTCGCCGAGAATATGCTGACGACCGTCCTTGGCCTGGTCGAGAGCGATCTTCATGATCTCCTCGGTGATGCCCTCGATCTTGATGTCCATCTGCAAGGAGGTGATGCCGTTGGCGGTGCCGGCGACCTTGAAATCCATGTCGCCGAGGTGATCCTCGTCGCCCAGGATGTCGGAGAGCACGGCGAAGCGCTCACCTTCCTTGATCAGGCCCATGGCGATACCGGCGACCGGCTTGGCCAGCGGCACGCCGGCGTCCATCAGCGCCAGCGAGGTGCCGCAGACGGTTGCCATCGACGACGAGCCGTTGGACTCGGTGATCTCCGAGACCACGCGCAGCGTGTAGGGGAACTGGTCTGATGTCGGCAGCATCGGGCGGATGGCGCGCCAGGCGAGCTTGCCGTGGCCGATCTCGCGGCGGCCGGGCGAGCCCATGCGGCCGGTCTCGCCGACGGAATAGGGAGGGAAGTTGTAGTGGAGGAGGAACTTCTCCTTGTACATGCCGGTCAGCGAATCGACATACTGCTCGTCCTCGCCGGTGCCCAGCGTGGCGACGACCAGCGCCTGGGTCTCGCCGCGGGTGAACAGCGCCGAACCGTGGGTGCGCGGCAGGACGCCGACCTCGGACACGATCTTGCGCACGGTCTTCAGGTCACGGCCGTCAATGCGCGAACCGGTGTCGAGAATGTTCCAGCGCACGACCTTGGCTTGGAGCTCCTTGAACACGCTGCCGATCTGCTCGGAGGAATATTTCGGCTCTTCGCCTTCGGCCGGAGCGAAGGCCGCCTTGACCTTGGCCTTGACGGCGTCCACGGCGGCATAGCGCTTCTGCTTGTCGGTGATCTTGTAGGCGTCGCGAAGCTCGTCGCCGACGATCTTCAGCATCTCGGCTTCGAGAGCGGAATAGTCCGGCGCGGTGAAGTCGCGCGGGTCCTTGGCGGCGACTTCGGCCAGCTTGATGATCGCGTCGATCACCGGCTGGAAACCGCGATGGCCGAACATGACCGCGCCGAGCATCAGGTCTTCGCCGAGCTCCTTGGCTTCGGACTCGACCATCAGCACGGCGTCGGCGGTGCCGGCGACGATCAGGTCGAGCTTGGATTCCTGCATCTCGTCGACATGCGGGTTGAGCACGTATTCGCCGTTGATGTAGCCGACGCGGGCGCCGCCGATCGGGCCCATGAAGGGCACGCCCGACAGGGTCAGGGCCGCCGAGGTGGCGACGATCGACAGGATGTCCGGATCGTTCTCGAGATCATGCTGGACGACGGTGACGACGATCTGCGTGTCGTTCTTGTAGCCGTCGGCAAAGAGTGGGCGGATCGGGCGGTCGATGAGGCGCGAAACCAGCGTTTCCTTTTCGCTCGGACGACCTTCACGCTTGAAATAGCCGCCCGGGATCTTGCCGGCGGCGTAGGTCTTTTCCTGGTAGTTGACGGTCAGCGGAAAGAAGTCGAGGCCCGGCTTGGGCTCCTTCATCGAAACGACCGTGGCGAGAACCTTGGTCTCGCCGTAGGTGGCGAGCACGGCGCCGTCGGCCTGGCGCGCGATCTTGCCGGTTTCGAGGATGAGCGGGCGACCGCCCCATTCGATTTCCACTTTGTGGTGATTGAACATGTCTTGTCCTTCATATGAGGAAAGGGCCGCGCCGTTTCAGCGTGCGCGGGTGCCCTTTCCCCTGGCTTCCTTTCTCGGGCAGCCACGGGCAAGACAACGGGAAGCTCGATCCATGTCGGCCGGATGGCCGCGCGAGCGTCCTGCAATCCTGCCCCATGACCGTCCATGGGGTGGCTTCGAGGGGGCCCTCTGCACGCTCGAAACCGGATTTGGCCAATCGATCCGACTGGCCCTGCGCATGACCCCACAAGCAGCGGCTTGTGGAATGCGTCACGCGCAAACTCAACTTGTTGGAGCGTCCGTCCGGCATCCGGATGGGTGCGCGGCGCTCCAGTACCTGCATTCGAGATCGGATTGGTCCGGTGCTCAAATGCGCGACCGGCGGGCCCTTGTGAGGCCCGCCGGTCAATTCGTCAACGGCGCAGGCCGAGCTTCTCGATCAGCGTCTGGTAGCGCGTGTCGTCCTTGCGCTTGAGATAATCAAGCAGGCTTCGGCGCTGGGAGACGAGAGCGAGCAGACCACGGCGGGAATGGTTATCCTTCTTGTGGTCCTTGAAATGGTCGGTCAGGTTCTTGATGCGCTCGGAAAGGATGGCTACCTGAACTTCCGGAGACCCGGTGTCGCCCTTGGCGGTTGCGAATTCAGTCATCAATTCCTGTTTGCGCTCGGCAGTAATCGACATCGTGTTTTTCCTTATCTGTTCGAGGAAACGGGTCGCCCTCAGCCGGGATGTCGTCCAGCAGGGGCCGGTGCAAGCAGAGCGTCATAGCGCTAAGCTGCGGCGCATATAGTGCAATTCCCAAGAAAACACCAGCCCAATTCACGAAGCCGGCTTTTCACGCCAAAACGGCAAGTTATCCCTGCCAAAGCCATTTTTTCCATTTGAAGAAGGCAATCAGCCCAACCGCGACCACGGCCATGAACAGCAGCGACAAGGGATAGCCGTAATAGGCCTTCAGCTCAGGCATGTTCCAAGGCGACGTCTCCGGATCGAAATTCATGCCCCAGACGCCGACCAGAAACGTGAGCGGCATGAAGATGACCGAGACGATCGTCAGATAGGAAATGACGTCGTTGGTGCGTGCCTGGCTCAGCGACAGATGCATCTCGATCAGGCCGGTCAGCATGTCGCGCTGGTTCTCGACCAGCTCGATCAGCCGCAGCGCGTGGTCGAGCGTATCGTTCAGGAAGACCTTGGTTTCGGCCTTCACATAGGACACGTCGTTGCGGATCAGCGTCGCTAGCGCATCGCGCACCGGCCACAGCACCCCCTTCAGCACATTGGCGTCGTGCCGCAATCCATGAAGCTGCTGCATCTGATGCTTGTGCGGTGCGTGCAGCATCTGGTCCTCGATGCTGTCGACGAGTTCGCCGGCCGCCTCGATCGGCGGAAAGTAGCTATCGACGATGGCGTCGATCAGCGCATAGGCGAGATAGTCGGCGCCACGGGCGCGCAGCCGGTTCGGCGCCGAGCTTTCGATGCGCTTGCGCACCGGATCGAACGGATCGCCTTCGCGCTCCTGGAAGGTGACGACGAAATTCTTGCCAAGGAAAACGGCGATCTGCTCGTAGCGGTGCGAGGCGACGTCGTCGATCATCCGCACGACCACGAAAGCATGGTCTTCGTAGAAATCCACCTTCGGCCGCTGGCCCGTGTTGACGACGTCCTCCAGCGCCAGCGGATGCAGGCTGAAGATGCGGCCGATCTCCTTGATCAGCTCGATATTGGCCAGGCCGGTGCAGTCCAGCCAGATGACCGGCCACTTTTCGCAATTGGCATTGACGTCGTCGATGCTGGCATTGTCGATCGTTTTGGACTTTTGCGGCGAGATCAGGGTGAGCCGCAGTTCCGAGCGTCGCGCCGCGGGATCGGCGATCAGCGTTCCGGGCGATGCACCGACCGGCGGCCGCCTGGCCCTGAGCGGCGCCCGCGTCTTGATCGCCTCAACCTTTGCCATGCGGCCCCTCGGATAGATATCGCATAGAGATTAGACGAGGGCCCTCACCCGGCAAAGACCCGTTTGGGCTTGAACATGCCCTGCTCGATGGCGCCGATGGCCACCAGCTTGCCGCGCGCGGTCGCGCAGGCTTCCTCGGCCTCCACCGGCGCGTCGCGGCCGCGGATGATGACGGGATTGCCGAGGCGGATCTTCGTCGCCGCATCGTCGCTGATGGCTATCTGCGGCAGGCAGTCGAGTGCCGCCGAGGTGTCGACAAGCAGCGCGTCGATCGCGGCAAAATCGATCGGCGCTTCTATCGAATCGGGGGACGGTTGCTGCGTGCCATGACCCTGCTCGCCGAAGCGCGCCGCCTCCAGTTCGGCGACGGTGACGAAATCCTCGGCGGTGAACGGCTCGACCTCGATCCGGCGCAGTTCAGAAATATGGCCGAAGCAGCCGAGATCGCGGCCCATGTCGCGGGCCAGCGAGCGCACATAGGTACCCTTGCCGCATTCGACCTCGAAAACCGTGTGATCGGCCCCGTGCTCGACGATGTCGAGGCGGCCGATTTCGATCTCGCGCGCGGGAATGTCGACCGTCTCGCCGTCGCGGGCGAGATCATAGGCGCGTTCGCCCGCGATCTTGATGGCCGAGAATTGCGGCGGCGTCTGCATGATGACGCCGGTGTATTTCGACAGCAGCGCCTGCACTTCGGCCTCCACGGGGCGCCGATCGGAGTCCCGCGTCACCGGACCTTCGAGGTCGTCGGTCGAGCGCTCCTGCCCCCAGGCCACGGTGAAGCGGTAGATCTTGGCGCCGTCCTGGACGTAGGGCACGGTCTTGGTGGCTTCACCGAGCGCGATCGGCAGCATGCCGGAAGCGAGCGGATCGAGCGTGCCGGCGTGGCCGGCCTTCTCCGCCTGAAACAGCCACTTGATCTTGGAGACGGCCTCGGTCGAGCCCATGCCGACCGGCTTGTCCAGCACCACCCAGCCCGAGATCGGCCGGCCCTTCTTCTTGCCGCGGCGCGCCATTATTCACTGTCCTTGTCGTCGTCCGCATCCAGATCGCGCGCCACTTCCGGCGATTTCAGGAGATCGTTGATCCTGGCGAAATTGTCGAAGGAGGTGTCGAGCCGGAAGCGAAACTCGGGCATGTACTTCATCTGCCGCAGCGCGCCGGAGACACGGCCGCGGACGAACTTGGCATGCTTGTTGAGTGCCTCGACCACGGCGCCGGCGTCCGTGGCGCCGAGCGGCGAGATGAAGGCGGTTGCGATCTTGAGGTCGGGCGACATGCGCACTTCCGACACCGAAACCACGGCATTCTCGACCAGCGGATCGATGATCTCGCCGCGCTGCAAGGTTTCGGACAGCGCATGGCGCACCTGCTCGCCGACGCGCAGCATGCGCTGGGATGGGCCTGATGTGGTCGAACGGGGCATTTTTTCTCGATCCTGAAAGCGTGGGGCGCGGGATAGGACCGTGCCTCATGTCTCAAATGTTTGCCAGGCGGCGGCCTCTCGGCCACCGCCTGGCATGACGGACGTCACACGAACTCAGAGCGTGCGGGTTACCATCTCGACGCGGAAGCACTCGATGATGTCGCCGACGCGCATGTCCTCGTAGTTCTGGAAGGCCATGCCGCATTCCTGGCCGCCCGGGACTTCCGAAACCTCGTCCTTGAAGCGCTTCAGCGTCTTCAGCGTGCCTTCGTGGATGACGACGTTGTCGCGGATCAGGCGCACGCCCGCGCCACGCTCGACCTTGCCTTCGGTGACACGGCAGCCGGCGATCTTGCCGACCTTGGTGATGTCGAATATCTCGAGGATCTGCGCATTGCCGATGAAGGTCTCGCGACGCTCCGGCGAGAGCATACCCGACAGAGCCGCCTTCACGTCATCAACGAGGTTGTAGATGATCGAGTAATAGCGGATCTCGATGCCAGCGGCCGCCGCCGCGGCGCGTGCCTGCACATTGGCGCGGACGTTGAAGCCGATGATCGCCGCACCCGACGTCTCCGCCAGCGACACGTCGCTTTCGGTGATGGCGCCGGCGCCGGCATGGACGATGCGCGCACGCACCTCGTCGGTGCCAAGCTTGTCGAGCGCTGCGTTGATCGCCTCGATCGAACCCTGCACGTCACCCTTGATGACCAGCGGGAACTCCTTCAGTCCGCTCGTCTGCAGCTGCGACATCATCTGTTCGAGCGAACCGCGCTGGCCGGCATGACGGGCAACCGCCTTCTCGCGGGCCAGACGCTGGCGGTACTCGGTGATCTCGCGGGCGCGGGCCTCGTTGTTGACCACGGCGAAGCGGTCGCCGGCCTGCGGCGTGCCCTGGAGGCCGAGCACCTCGACCGGCATAGCCGGCGGCGCTTCCTTGACGTGTTCGCCGCGATCGTCGACCAGCGCGCGCACCCGGCCCCATTCATTGCCGGCGACAAGGATGTCGCCCGGCATCAGCGTGCCGGTCTGCACCAGCACGGTGGCGACGGGGCCCCGGCCCTTGTCGAGCTGCGCCTCGATGACGACGCCCTCGGCGGTGCGGTCCGGATTGGCCTTGAGGTCGAGGATTTCGGCCTGCAGCAGGATCGCTTCGAGCAGCTTGTCTAGATTGGTGCCCTTGGTCGCCGACACTTCGACGTCCAGCACCTCGCCGCCCATCGATTCCACGAACACTTCGTGGCGCAACAGCTCGGAGCGCACTTTCTGCGGATCGGCGTCATGCTTGTCGATCTTGTTGATCGCCACGATGATCGGAACGCCGGCCGCCTTGGCATGGCTGATCGATTCGATCGTCTGCGGCATCACGCTGTCGTCGGCCGCCACCACCAGGATGGCAATGTCGGTGGCCTGGGCGCCGCGGGCGCGCATGGCCGTGAAGGCGGCGTGGCCGGGCGTGTCGATGAAGGTGATCTTCTGACCGTTCTTCTCGACCTGATAGGCGCCGATATGCTGGGTGATGCCGCCGGCCTCGCCGGAGACGACATTGGCGTTGCGGATCGCGTCGAGCAGCGAGGTCTTGCCGTGGTCGACATGCCCCATGATGGTCACGACAGGCGGCCGCGACACCAGGTCTTCCGGACGGTCGGCGATGTTGAACAGGCCTTCCTCGATGTCGGACTCGGCGACGCGGCGGACCGTGTGGCCGAATTCGGTGGCGACCAGTTCCGCCGTGTCGGCGTCGATGACGTCGCCCGGCTTCAGGATCTGGCCCTGCTTCATGAAGAACTTGACCACATCGACGGCGCGCTCGGACATGCGCTGCGCCAGTTCCTGGATGGTGATGGTTTCGGGCAGGATCACTTCGCGCATAACCTTCTCGCGCGGCTCATTGTGCATCGCGCGCTTGAACTTTTCCTGGCGGCGGCGCATCGACGACAGCGAACGGGCCCGCGCATCCTCGTCGGAAAGCGCTGAGTTCAGCGTCAGCTTGCCGCGACGGCGGTCTTCCTCGCCCTTGGTCGGCTTGGCCGGACGCGCCACTTCGGGCGTCACCAGGCGGCGCACCGGCGCACCGGCGCCAGTCCGCTTCGGCTTGACCTCTTCTTCCTCGTCGGCGGTCGCCAGTTCGGCGGCCTGCGGCGCGCGGCGACGCGCCTCTTCCTCGGCGCGGCGGCGGGATTCGGCCTCGGCCTGCAACCGCGCTTCTTCCTCGGCCTGGCGGCGTGCGGATTCCTCGCGCTCGCGCTTGCGGCGCTCCTCATCCTCGGCGCGGCGCTTGGCTTCCTCGACGGCGCGTTGCCGGTCCTCGACCTCGCGCGCCTTGGAGCCTTCGAGCGCCCTGCGGCGCGCTTCCATTTCGCTGCGCGACAGTTCGTTCAACACCATGCCGCTACGCTCGACCGGTGCCGGCGGAGGTGGAGGCGGCGCCTTGGGTGCCTCCTGCACGACGGGAGCCGCCGCGACCGCCGGCTTCGGGGTGAACACGGGTGCCGCCACCGCCGGCTCCGGCTTGTCGCCGGGCAGCGAGAATTTGCGCTTCTTGGTCTCGACCACGACCGACTTGGTGCGGCCGTGCGAGAAGTTCTGGCGCACGGTGCCCTGTTCCATGCCGGGGCGCTTCAGCGTCAAGGTCTTCTTCGGCGTAACACTCAACGTCTTGTCGTCGCCCGATTTCGTATCGCTCATTCCATATCCTCTGCGGCCTCATCTTCGTCAGCAACGGCCGCAAGCATTGCCAGATCGTCCGGGGTACCGCCCCGATATCGGTCGAGCGCAACCATGCGCTTCTGGACCGCCTTACCCGCGTCTCCCGCGAGGACGGCAGCATGTATCACATTTGTACCCCCCAATGCCAAGCTCAACTCGGCCTCGGAGAAAAGTTTGTAGGCAAGGATGGAGGGGCCGCCAATATGGACGGTCGCCCGCCGCGCCTGGCTGATCTTGCGCACGCCATCGTCTGAGGCTTCGGTCGCGTGGAGCACGAAAAGCGCCAATCCGCCGCGCACCGCGCTCTCCACCTTGGTGGCGCCCAGCGCGATCGCCCCTGCCTTGCGAGCGAGACCCAGCATGCCAAGGGCGGATCTGGAAAGCAGCCCATCGACCATGCCGCCGAGATCGGACGGCACGACCACCTGTGCCTTAAAGGCGCGGCTAAAAAGGTTCTTGGCCGCCGCCTTGTCGATATGTAGGCGGTCGGCGCTCACCCAGCAACCACGGCCGGGCAGATTTCTCTTGAGATCCGGAACGACGGCCGAATCCGGGCCGACGACGAACCGGATCAGTTCATCCGGTTCGGCCTGCTTGCGGGTGACGATGCAGGTGCGATCGTTCATCTCGTCCAAGGGCGGTTTCTGTGCGATGCGGTTTCACCTCACGCACCAACGGCTTCGTCAGCCGGCGCTTCTTCGGCTGCAAGCTCGTCTTCGGAAATCCAGCCGGCCTTGAGACGGGCCGCGAGCACCATCTGCTCGGCATCGGCGCGCGAAACGCCATGATCGGCCAGCACGCCCGGATACACCTTGGTCTCGCCGTCCTTGCGTTCCTTCCAGCCCGTGAGGTCGTCGGCGGCATAGCCGGCGAAATCCTCGATCGTCTTCACGCCGTCCTCGCCGAGCGTCACCATCATGGCGGTGGTGATGCCGGGGATTTCGCGCAGCTCGTCCTTGACGCCCAGCGCCTTGCGCTTTTCGTCGTGCTCGGCTTCGATCTTCTCCAGATATTCGCGGGCCCGGGTCTGGATCTCCGAGGCGGTATCCTCATCGAAGCCGTCGATCGAGGCGATTTCGCCGGCATCGACATAGGCGACTTCCTCGACACTGGTGAAGCCTTCGGAGGCGAGCACCTGGCCGACCATCTCGTCGACGTCGAGAGCTTCCATGAACAGCGCCGAGCGCTCGACGAATTCCTTCTGGCGGCGCTCGGATTCCTCGGCCTCGGTCAGGATGTCGATATCCCAGCCGGTGAGCTGCGAAGCGAGGCGCACATTCTGGCCGCGGCGGCCGATGGCCAGCGAGAGCTGGTCGTCCGGCACCACCACTTCGATGCGCTCGGCGTCCTCGTCGAGCACGACCTTGGCGACTTCCGCCGGCTGCAGCGCATTGACGATGAAGGATGCGGCCGAGGGCGACCACGGAATGATGTCGATCTTCTCGCCCTGCAATTCGGCGACGACCGCCTGGACGCGGCTGCCGCGCATGCCGACGCAGGCGCCGACCGGATCGATCGAGCTGTCGCGCGAGATGACGGCGATCTTGGCGCGCGAACCGGGGTCGCGGGCGACCGACTTGATCTCGATGATGCCATCATAGATCTCCGGCACTTCCATGGTGAAGAGCTTGGCCATGAACTGCGGATGGGTGCGCGACAGGAAGATCTGCGGGCCGCGCTGCTCACGGCGCACGTCGTAGACATAGGCGCGGACGCGATCGCCATATTTGTAGTTTTCGCGCGGGATCAGCTCGTCGCGGCGGATGATTGCTTCGCCACGACCGAGATCGACGATGACATTGCCGTATTCGACGCGCTTGACGGTTCCGTTGACGATCTCGCCGATGCGGTCCTTGTATTCGTCATACTGGCGGTCGCGCTCGGCCTCGCGCACCTTCTGCACGATGACCTGCTTGGCCGACTGGGCGGCGATGCGGCCGAAATCCATCGGCGGCAGCTGTTCGGCGATGAAGTCGCCGAGCTGGGCGTCGGGATTGCGCTCGCGCGCCGAGGAAATGGCGATCTGCGTGGCATAGTCGTCGACCTTCTCGACCACTTCCATCAGCCGCTGCAGCTTCATCTCACCGGTGTTGGGGTTGATGTCGGCGCGGATGTTGGTCTCCTGGCCATAACGCGAGCGTGCCGCCTTCTGGATCGCATCAGCCATGGCGGCGATGACGATCGACTTGTCGATCGACTTTTCACGCGCGACCGCATCGGCAATCTGCAGCAGTTCAAGTCTGTTGGCGCTTACAACCATGTTTTTTCTCCCGAGCCTGTTTGCCGGCCCCTGGGGCCTGGCAGCTCAATCAACTTTCCTGTTCGTGTTCTTCCGTAGCGCCCGGTTCCGTACCCTCCGGTACGTCGTCGTCCGGTTCGCCGCGGCGTTTCTTGGCTTCCTTGCGCGCCCTGTTGTCCTTCGACAACGCATCACGGATGAGGTCGTCGGTCAGGATCAGCCGGGCTTCGGCAATGGCGTCGTAGGGCACGCGCACTGTCGGCTCCTCACCGTAGGCCGCCTTGTCGCGCTCGATCAGCACATCGTTCTCACCGGCTTCGGCGATCTTGCCCTTGAAGCGCTTGCGATCCGCGACAACGACCGATGTTTCCATCTTCACCAGATGACCGGTCCAGGTCACGAAATCCGATTTGCGCACCAACGGCCGGTCGATGCCGGGCGATGAGACTTCGAGATGATACGCCTTCTCGATGGGATCGTCGACGTCGAGCGCCGGCGACACCGCACGGCTCACCTCTTCGCAATCCTCGACGGTCATGGTGCCGTCCTCGCGCTCAGCCATGATCTGCAGCGTCAGCCCGTTCTGGCCGGACAGATGCACGCGTACAAGGCGAAAGCCGATGCCGCGCAGCACCGGCTGGACGATCAGCGCGATGCGCGCATCGATGCCGCTTTCGCGGATGATGCGATCGTCGCTCTCGCTTGCCGTTGACGTCATTCGATTCCTGTCGATCATTCTCTAGCCGTCGGCAGGTAATAAAAAAGAGCGGGACCGGGTGGACCCACTCTTCGTCATACCGACCAAGAATTTGAGGCTGATATAAACGATCCGCCCCGGTGTTTCAAGCCCGCCGTCCCAACTGAGCGCATGTCCGGTGCATTGGGCTTGCGCCAGGTGCATGCCATCCATGCGGCAACGGCCCTTGTTGGTCCTCAAGCCGCGCTCCTATCTATGTTGCATTGCACAAAACGATAGCGATAGCGCGTCACCGCACGCGAAAGGACATGACAATGAACAGCCGCAAGGTTTTTTCCGCCATAGGCGATCTCTTCACCACATTCGGCAGCGCCGTAGCCGCGTCGCGGGCGGTGGAAGCCAGCCGCAAGCCGCACGCCCAGGATCTGCGCAGGCTCGGCATGGATCCGACGGCTTTCGACAAGATCGGCCGTTTCTGAACTCCGGCCAACGGGCGACATTCGATTTCTGTGTCCCCGCAACAATTGAAGATCGCCCCCCTCACGAAGGGCGCCTGGATCCTGATGCCCAATCCCGATGCCTGGGACCTGATGCCTAGGTCCTGATGAAGGTAAGATAGGCCGGCCGCCTGCCCTCGCGGACGGCTTTCGCCTCGTAGCGGGTGCCTGGCCAGCCATCGTAGGGGCGATGCCAGTCGACGGCCTCTGCAGCCTGCCAGGCGAAACCGCCATGCGCGCGGCAATGCAGCAGGGTCCAGTTCACATAGGTGTCGATGTCGGAAGCGAAACGGAATTCGCCGCCACGCTTCACAACGCGTGCGAAACGCTCGAGATTGACCGGGCTGACGAAACGGCGCTTCCAGTGCTTCTTCTTCGGCCACGGATCGGGATAGAGCAGGTCGATGCCATCGAGCGAGGCCTGCGGCAGCCAGTCGAGCAGCCGCGTGGCGTCGTCGTCGTAGACCCTGAGGTTGGCCAGCGGCTTTTCCCGCACCGCCATCATCATCTTGGCCATGCCGTTGACGAAGGGCTCGACACCGATAAAGCCGGTCATCGGCGCTTCGGTCGCGCGATGCAGGAGATGCTCGCCGCCGCCAAAGCCGATTTCGAGGCGAACGGCGGAAACATCGGCTTCGAACAGAGCCCGCAGATCCGACGGCGCCTCGGTCGTCAGATCGAGCCGATAGGCGTCGAGGCCGCTTTCCAGCGCCGCCGCCTGCTGCGGGCGAACCGGCTTGCCGCGCCGACGGCCGAAGAAGGCTTCTGTCGCGCGGCTTGGCCTGTCCCCGGAACTCATCGGCTGATCAAGGTCCTGTCGCCGCCCTCAGGCAGCGACAGCATCCTTGAGCGCCTTGGCGAGATCGGTCTTTTCCCAGGAAAAAGATCCGTCGCGGCCGGCCTTGCGGCCGAAATGACCGTAGGACGAGGTCTTGGCGTAGATCGGCTTGTTGAGGTCGAGGTGGCGGCGGATGCCGGACGGCGACAGGTCCATCACAGTGCGCAGCGCCTCCTCGAGCCTTGCCTCGTCGACCTTGCCGGTGCCGTGCAGGTCGACATAGACCGACAAGGGCTGGGCGACGCCGATGGCGTAGGAAAGCTGGATGGTGCAGCGGTCGGCAAGTTTCGCCGCCACAACGTTCTTGGCCAGGTAGCGCGCCGCATAAGCGGCCGAACGGTCGACCTTGGTGGTGTCCTTGCCCGAGAAAGCGCCGCCGCCATGGGGTGCGGCGCCGCCATAGGTGTCGACGATGATCTTGCGGCCGGTCAGCCCGGCGTCGCCATCAGGCCCGCCGATAACGAACTTGCCGGTCGGATTGATGTACCACATGCAATCGTCGGCGATCTTGAGGTCACCCAATGCCTCGCGGATATAGGGCTCGACGACCTTGCGCACCTTCTTGGAATCCCAGCTCGCATCGAGGTGCTGGGTCGACAGCACGATCTGCGTCGCTTCGGCGGCCTTGCCGTCGATATAGCGGACGGTGACCTGGCTCTTGGCGTCCGGCCCGAGCTTGCCTGCATCGCCGTTGTTCTGGTGGCGGGCGGCGGCCAGAAGTTCGAGGATCTTGTGGCTGTAGTAGATCGGCGCCGGCATCAGGTCCGGCGTCTCGCGGCAGGCATAGCCAAACATGATGCCCTGGTCGCCGGCACCCTCCTCGCCCTGGCGGTCGGAGGCATTGTCGACGCCTTGGCCGATGTCGGGCGACTGGCCATGCAACAGAACGTCGATCTTGGCCTTTTTCCAGTGGAAGCCGGCCTGCTCATAGCCGATCTCGCGGATCGCCTTGCGGGCGACCGACTTGAACTTCGCCGGGTTGACGACCGGATGGCCGGCGGCATCCCTCAGGATGTTGCCTTCCTTGTCCTTCTTCAGCAGCGTCTCGGGAACGCGCACCTCGCCGGCGATGACGACGCGGTTGGTGGTCGCCAGTGTCTCGCAGGCGACGCGGACTTTCCACGGGTCCATGCCCGTCTTCTTGGCCTCACGGTAGACCAGGTCGACGATCTCGTCGGATATCCGGTCACAAACTTTGTCGGGATGGCCCTCGGCAACGGATTCCGAGGTAAAGAAGTAGTTCTGCCGCGTCACGGGTGTCCCCTCTTGAAAAAACGATCGGCAGGCTGCCGATTTGGCGCGCCACGTGTTAGCGGGGCGAAGCGCCGCTCGTCAAGCGGTGCCGCCCTTCTGGCATGAATGTCGATGTCGATATTTTGTACCACCAGCGGCCGAAATGCCGCCGGCTCGAGTCCTGTTGCGGATCAGTCGGAATCTTCGGACGCCAGCGACTTCACCAGGTCTATGATCCTGCGACGCACCTTGACGTCGGCGATCTTGACGAAGGCCCGGTTGAGTTGAAGGCCCTCCGGGCTGCCGCAGAATTCCACGGCGAAAGCCATCGAAGCATCCTCCGCGAAACCGCGGCCGGCCGGGCTCTCCTGGCCCGGCGCATCCTCGAAAAAGAAGGCGACAGGCACGCCGAGTATGGATGCTATCGCCTGCAGGCGGCTTGCGCCGACACGGTTGGTGCCCTTTTCATATTTCTGTATCTGCTGAAATGTGATGCCGAGGTTCTCGCCTAGTTTTTCCTGGCTCATTCCCAACATATTGCGGCGAAGCCGGATGCGACTTCCAACATGGATGTCGATCGGATTCGGTTTCTTCTTGTTATCTTCTGTCATTTTTTCCTCGCCGAATTTTTTCGGCTTTGTGATTTTTTTCCTACCCAAACAAAGCCGGAGGCGACTGCCCCAACAGAACGATCCACCGGCTTCGAGAAATTTTCAGGCGTTACAGTATGAGTTTCTAATGTGTCGACTGTCAATTCACCCGTAGCCTTTGCCTTACATTGAACAGGACGGCAGCCAGGGCAAACAGCAACATGATCAGCATTCCGTTAATGCGCAGCTGGCCGGCGGACACGACAGCTTGCCGCGAGATTGGCACACGGACGTCGATGGCCCCGCGCGCGTCGATCGCCAGCGCATCGACGATGCGCCCCCGTGGGTCGACAACCGCCGAGATGCCGTTGTTGGCCGCACGCAACAAGGGCAACCCGTTCTCCACCGCGCGAATCTGAGCCTGCCTGAAATGCTGATAGGGACCCGGCGTATCGCCGAACCACGCATCGTTGGTAACGTTGACAATAAGCTGCGCTGACGTTGCGTCAACCGCCACCAGTTCGGGAAAGATCACTTCGTAACAGATGAAGGGCAAGGCGCGGACGCCATCCGGCAGCGTGATCGCATGCCGCTCATTGCCTGCCGTGAAGGTCACCGGGCCAGCGACCAGTTGTTCGATGCCGAAACGATCGAGCAGGTCGGCGAAAGGCAGGTATTCGCCGAACGGCACCAGATGGACCTTGTCGACGGCGTCAGCGATTTCGCCCTTGTCGTTGATCGCCACCACGGAGTTGTAGTAGCGGCTGCCGGCACCGGCCGCCGCACCGCCTTCCTCGCGCACGACGCCGGCGATCAGCATCTGGCCGGCGTCCAGCATGTCGCCCAGTGCGGTCAAAGCGTCCGGCCGCTCGGTGAGGAGGAACGGGACCGAGGTTTCGGGCCACAGGATCAGTTGCGGCTTTTCATGGCCGGGGTCCGGCGCCTTGGCCGACAGGCCTATCAAGGTGGCGAAGATACGGTCGCGCACCGAGGCGTCCCACTTTTCCGAAAGGTCGACGGCCGGCTGGACGATGCGCACATCGATCGTGCGGGCCTCAGGCGCGGCCGGAGCGTTGAGCCTGAGATAGCCGAAGCCGGCATGAGCGGCGACGAGCACGACAAGCAGCGCGACGCCAAGACGAAGATGCGTGCGCGCCGCCAGCAGCGCCGGCAGCGAGAAGACGAACACGGCGAGCACGTTCATGCCGACCATCCCGGTGACCGAGACGCTCTGCATCAGCAGGGGCACCGGCATCGCCGCGTAGCCGATCGCATTCCAGGGAAAGCCGGTGAACAGGAAGCCGCGCAGCCACTCGGCCAGCCCGAAGGCGGCGGCCAGGGCCGCGATGCGGCCGATGTCGTTGCTCCACAGGAGCCGGGCGACCATGGCCGCAAAGCCGTAGAAGAAGGCCAATGCAAAGGGGATGCCGACCACCGCGAAGGGCAGCGCCCAGGCGAAACTGTCGGCCTCTACAAGCAGGGCCGAGCCGATCCACCACAGGCCGGCGAGGAAATAGCCGAAGCCGAACCACCAGCCGACGGCAAAGGCCGGCCGCAGCCGCGCAAACAGGCTGCCCGAGGCCTCACCGGTCGCCCCGTCGAGCAGCCAGACCAGCAGCGGAAACGAAATGAAACAAGCGGCAAAGAAATCGTACGGCGCCTGGCCGAGCACCGCCAGGGCGCCCGCGAGGAACGCCACGAGCGCACGCCGCCAACCCCAAAACAGAATTATCCGGCCGGCCAGGCGGTTCATGCATTGTTCCGAGTCGTGCGAATCACGGCAGCAGATTTATCAGGCCGCGGCCTGCGCTCCAAACTTCGGGTGGTCTGCCGTGAAACCCACTCACCACTGCTGGAGCGCATCGCGTTTGAACTGATCAGACGACGCGCCTTAGATCTTTGTTTTTGTGCATGTCCTCCTCCCAAAACCGAAGTTACTTAGGGCGACATGGATCAGCGGTGCCACCCTTCTATGCGCACGTCGCCGAGCCGTTCGGCCTCTTCCAGCGGAACGGAGCGGATGGTCTGGGTGAAGGTCCAGACATGGCCCTCGGGATCGCGCGCCCGATACTGGCGCTCGCCGTAGAACTGGTCCGCCGGCTCCTGGATTATACCGGCACCCGCCGTCCGCGCCTGCTCGCAATGTGCATCAATGCCGTCTTTCAGCCTGACATAGACCGACTGCGTGTTCTTGCCCGAGACCGAGGCCGGGCTGGCGACGTAGTCGCTCCATTCGGAATCGACAATGATGTAGCAGTCGCCGAACCGCATCTCGGAATGGACGAGCTTGCCGTCGGCATCGCTGACCACCATGCTGCGCTCGAAGCCGAAAGCTGCCTCCAGCCAATCCAGCGCGGCCCGCGGATCCCTGTAGAACACGCCGGATCCCAAGGCGGCGTGCTTGAAGGGGTCTTCGGTCATCCGCAGGCGCTTAAGCCTGCTCGGTGCGCGCCGCGGCGCGGCGGCGACGTTCGCCCTTCTGGTTCTGCACGATGCGCACGCGCTTGACGCGGCGCGGATCGGCGTCGAGCACATGGAACTCGAAGCCAGGGATGGCCTGCACCACCTCGCCGCGCGCCGGCACCCGGCCAAGCGTGTTGAAGATCATGCCGCCGATGGTGTCGACATACTCGCCATGTTCGCCGGCGGCGAAATCCCCGCCGATCATCTTGGCAACCTCGTCGATCTCGGCCTTGCCGTCGACGACGAACACGCCTTCACCGGTCTGGGTGATCATCGGCTCGTCGTCGTCGTGCTCGTCCTCGATGTCGCCGACCACCATCTCGACGATATCCTCGAGCGAGACGAGCCCGTCGGTGCCGCCATACTCGTCGATGACCAGCGCCATCTGCGTGCGGGTCGTCTGCATGCGGCCCATCAGATCGGAGGCCAGCATGGACGGGGGCACGAACAGCACCGGCCGGATCAGGTTCAGTTCGCCTATGGTGCGCGAGAGGTCGACCTGGGTGAGGTCGAGAACCGTGGCGGCGGGTGTCTTCCTGGTCGCCCGGCCTTTCCTGACGCGCGCAATCTTGGTGATATGGGCCAGCACGTCGCGGATATGGACCATGCCGCGCGGGTCGTCGAGCGTCTCGGCATAGACCGGCATGCGGGAATGGCCGGACTGCTCGAACATGCCAAGCAGATCGCCAAGCGTGGTCGTGATCTCGACCGCCTCGATGTCGGCGCGCGGCACCATGACGTCCTCGACGCGCACCTCGCGCAGCCGCAGGATGTTGTTGAGCATGGCGCGTTCGCCCGGCGAAAAGGATTCGACATCGCTCGTCGTCTCGGCGAGCGCGCCGGCGATCTCCTCGCGCAGGCTGGTTCCGTTGCGTTGCCTGAACAGGCCCAGAACGCGGTTGAACAGGGAAGGCCCGGCAGGCGACGGCTCACTGGCAGCGCTGCCGGTGTTGGCAACGCCAGGGGTAATGGTACTCGGACTTGATCCCTCTTCCGACGTGTCGGAAGCCTTGGTCGCACTGCCGGCGTCGGGGCGGACGGCAGTTTCAGGTTTGTCGTTCATCTTCGTCCGTCAATTGGTTAGAAGTAGTTACGCGTAGGGATCGGGAATGGCAAGTCTGGCGAGCGCGGCGCGCTCGACGGCCTCCATCTCCTCGGCCTCGGCATCGGTCTCGTGATCATGGCCCATGAGATGCAGCAGGCCGTGGATGACGAGATGGGAAATATGGTTCTCCAGCGGCTTGTCTTCCAGTGCCGCCTCGCGCGCCACCGTCTCCGCGGCCAGTACGATATCGCCGAGCATCGGCGGCAGCGGACCGCCCTTGGGGAAAGGAAAAGCCGGAAAAGACAAAACGTTGGTCGGCTTGTCCTTGCCGCGCCAGCCGGCATTGAGCGCCTGGACATGGGCATCGTCGGAAAAAACGACGCTGAGTTCGGAACGGCCAGCCGCACCCGTCTCGGCGAATGCAGCGGCGGCGGCGGCGCCGACCAGCCGGACAAGCTCGGCTTCGTCCGGCCAATGCCCGGCCTCGACCGTCAGATCGATGTCGACGGGCAGCGGCGGAGCCGGCCCGTTCGGCGTTTCGGGCTCAGCCATGAGGTCGCTCGATCAAATCAGCCTTCGGTCCCCAGGCCGCGGGCGAGCTTGCCGTCCCGGTCGTAGGCCTTGACGATCTCGGCGACCAGCGGATGCCTGACGACGTCGCCTTCGTTGAAGCGGACCGTCACCATGCCGGTCACACCATCGAGAATCCGGAGCGCCTCGACAAGGCCGGACTTGGTGTTCTGCGGCAAATCGATCTGCGTTGGGTCGCCGGTGACGATCATGCGCGAATTCTCGCCCAGACGGGTCAGGAACATCTTCATCTGCATCGGCGTGGTGTTCTGCGCCTCGTCGAGAATGACGGCGGCATGCGCGAGCGTGCGGCCGCGCATGAAGGCGAGCGGTGCGATCTCGATCACCTCGGCGGCGATGGCGCGTTCGACCTTGTCGGCCGGCATCATGTCATAGAGCGCGTCGTAGAGCGGCCGCAGATAGGGATCGACCTTCTCCTTCATGTCGCCCGGCAGGAAGCCCAGCCGCTCGCCGGCCTCGACGGCAGGCCGCGACAGCACGATGCGCTCGACCATGCCGCGTTCGAGCAGCATCGCCGCATGCGCCACCGCCAGGTAGGTTTTGCCGGTACCGGCCGGGCCGATGCCGAACACCAGTTCCGAGCGCTCCAGCGCCCGCATATAGGCATCCTGCGTGAGCGAGCGGGCGTAGATCGTCTTCTTGCGCGTCGATATCTGGGCGGCCGAAACCTTGCCCTTGCGCTCCAGCGTCGGCAGCGTGAGCTGGTCATCGGCGGCGACCGCCATGCGCACGGCGCCGTCGACATCGGACTGGCCGATATCCACCCCCTTCTGGAGAATGCCGTAGAGATTGTCGAGCGCCCGGCGGGCCTGCTCGGCGGCGGAAGCCGACCCCTTGATGGTCAGCTGGTTGCCGCGCGAGCGGATGTCAACGCCCAGTTTCTGCTCAAGCCGGGCGAGGTTCTCGTCGAACTGGCCGTAGAGGGCGCTGGCAAGCTTGTTGTTGTCGAAAGTCAGTACGATGTGCGCCATGTCAGAAGCCCCAGATGCCGGTACCGGGGGCAGGTTCTTCAGCTCCGCTGCGCTCAACCGTCTCTCCTCATCTGCCGAGGTCATCAGACCAATTCGGCGAACAGGCTATTGTAACCCGTCTTCGTGATTCGCACCTGGATAATGTCACCGATTTCGCCGGCCTTTTCATCAACAATAACGGGCTGAAGCCAAGGTGAGCGTCCGACCTTCTGGCCGGCCTGGCGACCTGGCTTCTCGATCAGCGTATCTATGGTGCGGCCGACGAGACTCAAGCCGAAATCCTGCTGCTGCTTCAAAAGCAGCGCCTGGAGCCGCTGCAAACGCTCGTCCTTGACCGCTTCCGGCACATGGCCGGCCATCTCGGCGCCCGGCGTGCCGGGGCGCGGCGAATATTTGAACGAAAAGGCCGAGGCGTAGTTCACCTGGCGCACCAGCTCCATCGTCGCCTCGAAATCCGTCTCGGTCTCGCCGGGGAAACCGACGATGAAATCGCCCGACAGCGCGATATCGGGCCGCACGGCGCGGATGCGGTCGAGCAGCGCCAGATAATCAACCGCCGTGTGCCTGCGGTTCATCGCCTTCAGGATGCGGTCGGACCCGGATTGCACCGGCAGATGCAGATACGGCATCAGTGCCGGCAGGTCGCGATGGGCCGCTATCAGCTCGTCGTCCATGTCGCGCGGGTGGCTCGTGGTGTAGCGCAGGCGCGCCAGCCCGGGAATTTCGGCCAGCCTGAACAGAAGGCGGCCAAGGCCCCATTCCTCGCCGTTTTCGCCTTGCCCATGCCAGGCATTGACGTTCTGGCCAAGCAGCGTCACCTCGCGCACCCCGGCTTCCGCCAGGCGCTCGGCTTCGGCGACGATCTGTGCCACCGGCCGCGACACTTCGGACCCCCTGGTGTAGGGCACGACGCAGAAGGTGCAGAACTTGTCGCAGCCCTCCTGGACGGTGAGGAAGGCGGTGACGCCGCGCTTGATCACCTCGGCGCGCTTCGGCTGCGGCAAGTGCTCGAACTTGTCCTCGATGGCGTAGTCGGTTTCGACGATCTTCTCGCCGCCGCGCACCCTGGCCAGTACGTCCGGCAGCAGGTGATAGGTCTGCGGGCCAATGACCAGGTCGACGGCGGGCGAGCGGCGGATGATCTCGGCGCCTTCGGCCTGCGCCACGCAACCCGCGACGCCGATCAGCAATTCGCGGCCGGCGGCGGCGCGTTCGGCCTTCATTTCGCGGATGCGGCCGAGCTCGGAATAGACCTTTTCAGCCGCTTTTTCCCTGATATGGCAGGTGTTTAGCAGCACCAGATCGGCTTCGCCGATGGTCTGCGTCGCCGTGTAGCCGTCGGCGGCCAGCGCATCTGTCATGCGCTGCGAGTCATAGACGTTCATCTGGCAGCCATAAGTCTTGACGAAGACCTTTTTCGCTGCCGCGGAAATCACTGGCTGCTGTCCAGCCGCAGTGCCGATGTCGTCGGTTTCAACCGTGTTCAAGTCCATCCGGCGGCTTCTAACGCCTTTCCGCGACAAAAAACAGACGATTCTGCCTGGGGGCCTTCGGGATTCAGCGGCTCGGGCGCGGCGCGGCCAGTGCCGCCTGCATCATTTCGCGCACGCGGCTTTCCATCAGCTTCGCCGTTTCCTTCCGGTTCGACCCCTTGGCGAAGGCAATCGGTTCGCCGAAATGCACCTCGACATCGAGCGCGCCTTCCGCCATCAGCACTTTGAGATGCGGCATCAGATCCTCGTCGCCGATCCACGCCGCGATCGGCCGGTGCCGGCGGCCGAGCGGCACGCCATGCAACCGGGTATAGGCGATCGCTACCGGCTGGATGAAGACCTGCTCCGCCGCGCCCTCCGAAATCGCCATCGAGGCGGCACCGAACAGCGTGCTCTTGAAGGGCAGGACGATGTTGCCGTCGCCCGTCGAGCCCTCGGCAAACAGCACCATGGCATCGCCCTTGGCCATGCGGTTGGCGATCTCGCTCGCCTGGTCGCCGGACGAGCGCTTGCGCTCACGCTCGATGAAGACGGTGCGCTGCAGCTTCGACAGCATGCCGATCAGCGGCCAGCCTTCCATGTCGGCCCTGGCGATGAACTTCACATCGGCAAAAGAACCCAGCACCATGATGTCGGTCCAGGAGATGTGATTTGAGGCAATCAACAAGGGGCGGCGGTCGGACATCGTGCCGTTGACATGGATGCGCATGCCGAGCGCCCTGACGATCAGCCTGTGCCAGATCTTGAGGATGAAGGTTTCCGGCCACCAGCCGGTCTTCATCGACAGGACCTGCAAAGGCACCAGGATCAGCGAACCGGCGACGACCAGCCCTATCGCCAGGAAAACCCTGATTTTTCCGATCATCGCTCCACCCCGAAAACCTGGCTAGCGAAGATCGCGGCGCATGACAAGCGCGCCGGTCGGTCCATGCTCGGGCGACCTGTAATAGTTGGGGCGCTTGCCGACCTCGCGGAATCCGAGACGCCTGTAGAGGGCGATCGCGGCGACATTGGTCTCGTCGACCTCGAGGAAGAGCGCTTCGGCGCGTTGCGCGTGCAGTTCGCGCAGCACCGCGTCCATCAACTGCCAGCCCAGCCCCTGGCGGCGATGCGACCGCGCCACCGCGACGGTCAGGATCTCGCCCTCGCCGGCCGCCAGCCGGGCCAGCACGAAGCCGACCGGCGGCTTGGCGCCCTGCCCGGTTTCGCGCGCGGCATAGCCGAACACGGTGTCCTGTTCGAGCAAGGCCGCGAACTCGCCATCGGTCCATGGGCGGACGAAGTCCTCGCGGTGCAGGAGCGAGACCGCCGGACTGTCGGTGGTCCTGAGCGGTTCGAGCGCGTAATCGCGGCGGCGCGACTGGAGAAAAGGTATGCGCATTATTTCCCTTGCCTGGAAAGTATGAACCCGGCCTGCGGCTTGGCGTCGGCGCCGCGCAGATAAAGAGGTTTCGGCCTCTCGCCGTCGCCCTTGGCGACCGCCAGGCGGGCGTAAGTGAGAATGTCCGCGGTCGCCGTCTCGGGTCCGATGTCGAAGGAGCGTCCGGCGGATGCCGCGATCCGCGTCGCGGCGGTTCCGGCGAGCACCGAAGACCGCTCGCTCGCCATGGCCACGGCATCCGCCAGTGTGACCACGGCCGGACCGTAAGTCAAAACCGACATCTCATCATAGAGAGCGGCATGGATCTCCTCGCGTCCGGCATCGAGCGCGGCCAGCACGGCGCGCCCGGGAAATGCCCGTGCCGCCTCGGCTGCCAGCGCCTCGAGCGTCGTCACGCCGATTGCAGGCACCTTGAGCGCCAGCGCCAGGCCGCGCGCCGTGGAAACCCCGACGCGCAGGCCGGTGAAGGAACCGGGGCCGACGGAGACGGCGATGGCGCCAAGGCCGGCATAGGCGGTTGCGCCGGCCTTCAGCGCCTCGGCGATCACTGCCATCAGATGCTCGGCATGGCCCTTGCCTAAATCGAGCACCGCGCGGCCGAGTTCCTGCCTCGCCCCGGCATCATAGACGCAGGCGGCGCAGAGGTTGGCGGCACAGTCGATGGCGAGCATTTTCATGAAACGACCGGTTCGAAAAACAATTCCCTGTGCCTGCCACAGCGCGCCACCGCAAGGGGATAGCGCATAATTTGTTAAGCGGCTTCGCTCCGACGCAGCGGGAAGGTGTCTATGCGGCCGGCTCTATGCGCAGCATATGGTTGTCCCAGACGTAGTCCGGTTCGGACCGTGTCGCGCCATTGCCCTCGACGATTTCGCCGGCTCCGGTGGTGGCCATGAAACCCGTCCCGTCGGGCGCCACGCCACAGACCTCGACGAGCGCGCTTGACGAGACGAGCCGCCCGCTCGCCGCCTCGATCACCACAAGCGAATTGCCTTCCGGCGAAGAGACGGCGACGGTGCCGGCAGCCGGATTGGCGGCGACGGAACCGATATAGTTGCGGAAGCCGGACAGGACATCCCGCGGCATGTCGAGGAGCTGCAAATCCTTGCCGCGCGCGGCGCGGCCGACCAGCAGCGGACGGTCGGTGCCGGACCCCCTGTACTGGCAGCCGAACCAGACGGTGCCGGTCTGGTCGGTGTCCATGTGGCGGATCGACAGCTGGTGCAGCGCCGCCGGCAATTCGTGCTTCTCGACCAGATCGCCGGTGACACGGTCGATGAGCACATAGGACGGCTTCATAGTGGCTATGTTGAGCTCGGCGCGGCCATAATCGGGATGCGTCTCGATGCCGCCATTGGCAACTGCGATCGTCCTGCCGTCGCCCAGGAGCAGAAGCTCGTGCGGCCCCATGCCATAGGTCGGGAATTCACCAAGGCGCTTGAATTTCGCCCGCGCGTCGTAGACGCCGACGACGCCGGCCGCGTTGTCGAAATCGTTCTCGGTGGCATAAAGCAAGGCGCCGTCCGGGGAGAACACGCCATGGCCGAAGAAATGCCGGCCGGTGATGCTGGCGATGGTCAGCGGTTCATCGCGCCCGGCGTGATCGAAGACCACGGCGAAGGTGCCGGGCTGGCGGGCGAACACCACTGAGCGCTTCGATATGGAATCGAAGGTGACGTCGTGGCCGCGGTCGGGCAAGTCGATCGCGTGCAGGAGCTTGCCGGCCTCGGACAGGATTGCGGCGCCATAGCTGCCGTCGCGCTTGACGAAGGCGGTGGCGAAGACGGCATCGGCGGCAAGCGTATTTGCCCAGGCCGGCGGCGCCATCGCGGCGGCAAAACCGATGCCCGCGGCTCTCAGGAAATCGCGACGGTCAATGAGGGAGGTTTTCACGCTCAGTCCCCATCCAGCGAGGAAAAACCGGCGGTCAGGCCGAATTCGGCGGTCAGCCTTGTGCCGAACAGGGTCGACAGGCTGGAGGTGATCAGCGCGAGATGCTCGAGCTTTGCGCGCAGCGCCGGGTCGGCGAGCGCCATGTCGATCGGCCCCTGGACCGACTTCGCGGTGGCGACGCCGTTGACCAGCTGGATACGGATCGATTCCGCCATCCAGCGCGCATCGGGCGGCAGCGCATCGCCGAGCTTCGAGGCCTCGAACAGCCCGTCGATGCCGGCAAGGTTTCCAGCCAGCGAATTGGTGGTGTTTTGCGAACGCCAGTAGATCGCCTGTTTCGGCTTGTCCGCCTCCGGCTTGCCGCCCAGGAAGCCTTTCAGGCGCACGTCGCGAACCATGTCCAGCTCGTTGATGAAGATGCCGACCAGTTCCGTCACCGCTTCCGTGCCGTCGCGATAGAGCGGATTCTGCGGCCCCGGATTGGCCCAGAGCGCCGCAAAGCCGTCCGGCTTGTTCCAGGCGTCGGCGACATCGCCGGCCATGGTTTCGATGTTGCCGGCAACCGCCGCACCATAGGCGCAGCGATAGGGATCGTTCTTGCCGGCAAGCGCATCGGCGCCGTCACCGTAGAGCACGAACTCCAAGGCGCCGAGCCCCTGCATGGCGACGCTCTTGCCGGAAAGCTGTGCCGGATCGGTGGCGCTCGGGTCTTGGGCGGCCAACGCGGCCTGCACCTGTTTCAGGCCGATGCTTTTGCGATCCGGCCAGAACAGCATTCGCTCCAGCCGGTTGTTTTCCTTGATCGGGCCGAACCCGATGATCTCGGCCGAAGACCAGGCATCCACCGTACGCGAGAATTCGGCGCGAGCCGCATCGAGATCGCCCTTTGAGGGTTTTTCGCAAAGCGCGTGCATTGCCTTGTTCAAGCCCGCCGCGCGGTCGTGCAGACTGGCATAGGCCGGGCGGACAAAGCCGTCGATTGCCCGCTGGATGATGTCAGTGGCCTTCACCGCCGCCCATGCGGGGGTGGCGCCCAGCAGGGCCAGAGGAAGAACGAGAACCAGCGCGGAACGCTTCAGCATCAAAGTGACTCCAGGAATTTGAGCAATGCCTCGCGGTCGGCGGCGCCGGCGGCGGCGAAGCGGTCGCGCGACTTCTGGCCCTCGCCGCCATGCCAAAGAATCGCCTCGACCAGGCTGCGGGCGCGGCCATCGTGCAGATAGAAATTGTTGCCGTTGACCGTTTCGGTGAGGCCTATGCCCCATAGCGGCGGCGTGCGCCATTCGTTGCCCGTCGCCTCGCCCACCGCCTGGCCGTCGGCAAGGCCGGGGCCCATGTCGTGCAGCAGGAAGTCGGAATAGGGCCAGATAAGCTGGAAGGCCTGCGCCTTGTTGGGCGCGTCGCGGCGGGTTACGAATTTCGGCGCGTGGCAGGAAATGCAGCCGATCTCGTAGAAGAGTTTCTTTCCGGCGAGCACATCCGGGGCGCCGAGGTCGCGGCGCGCCGGCACGGCCAGGTTCTGCGAATAGAAGGTGACGAGGTCCATGACCGGCGCCGGCGCCTCGGCCGGACCGAGCCGCTCCTGCACGCCGTCCGGCATGGCAAGGCAATCCTTCTCGGCGGCGGTGCAGTCGCCCCAGTGTTTGGGCTCCTCCGGCGTCGAGATGCCGATGTCGCCGGCAAAGGCATCCGCGGCCTGCTGGCGGATTGACGCGGTCTGCGCCTTCCAGCCGAAACGACCAAGGGTGAGCGCGCCGCTCATGCCGTCGCGCACGATGTTCGGCCTGCCGGAAATGCCGTCGCCGTCCCGGTCGTCCGGATCGGCATGGGCGAGTATATCAGCAGGCGCGATCTGCTCGATGAGGCCGAGCCCGATCATCGGCGGCGTCAGACGCGGCGACAGCGTGGTGCGCGGATCGAGCGGGCCGTAGGCCAGATCATCGACCGCGTAAGCGGGCTTGCGCAGCGAAACCACGGCGCCGTCGCCGAGCCCGACCTTTTCCTCGCTGTAGTCGACGCGCATCCGGCCCTCGCCGCGCAGGCCGGGGACGGCCAGGTCCTGCAGCTGCGAACCGTAGACCGGATCGGGGATGTTAAGCAGCCTGTGGTCGGCAAGCCCAGCCTTCTCCTCCTCGGTGCTCGCCTCGCGCGCCAGCCGCAGGAACATCGACGTGCTGCCGGTGCCTTGCGGCGGACGGCCGCGGCCGTCCTTCAGATGACAGTTCTGGCAGGCGCGTTCGTTGAACAGCGGTCCGAGCCCGTCGGAAGCCTGCGTCGAGGACGGCGACGAGACCCAATTCTTGCGGAACAGGGCGTTGCCCAGCTTGAAGGTGCCTTCTTCCTCGAAGGTGATGTTGGCCGAGGATTGCGAGAAGGAATCGCGGTTGACGTCCTTCCTGGATGTGCCGGCGCCGCCTTGCATCAATTCGAACTGCTCGGGTTTCGAGAAGTCCTTGGTCGGCCTGGTAACGGCTGTGACGCGCGCCTGATCCTTCGGGCTGAGGTCGGTGCGCGTGGCGGCGAAATTGGCGGGCTGCTGCGAGCCGGACCCGCCCGTGGCGAAGGCCAAAAGGATGATGGCGGCCGAACCGGAAAGCACGACGCTTCCCGGTTTTCTGTTTGACGACAGCCCTTTGGCCCGCCGCCAGCGGCGCAGCAATGCTAGGGTGCGCCGCATTCCCGCATGCCCTTACTCCGCCTCGTCCGCCGATGCGGCATTGAGCTGGCCGTATTTTTCCTCGCCGATCGAGGCAAGCAGATCGAGCTGCGTCTCGAGGAAGTCGATGTGCCCCTCCTCGTCGGCCAAGAGTTCCTCGAACAGTTTCATGCTGACATAGTCGCCGGCTTCGTTGCAGACCTCGCGCGAGCGCTTGTAGGCGGTGCGAGCGTCATACTCGCCGGCAAGGTCGGATTCGAGCACTTCCTTCACGTTCTGTCCGATACGCAGCGGCGCCACGGACTGCAGATTGGGGTGCCCTTCCAGGAAGATGATCCGGGCCACGAGCTTGTCGGCATGGTGCATCTCCTCGATCGATTCGGCGCGTTCCTTCTTGGCGAGCTTGGCGTATCCCCAGTCCTCCAGCAGACGGAAATGGACCCAATACTGATTGACGGCACCAAGCTCCAGGAACAGAGCCTCGTTAAGCCGCTCGATGATCTGTGGTTCGCCTTTCATGGGTTCTGCTCCCGTATTGGACGCGCAGGCCTCTGACGCGATCCAGATGTGAAACGATGTCCACGCCGCTCGCCTGCGAGCGGGCGTGGTAGTTCTCGGTGACCCGAATGATCGCTTCGACCACATTTGGGAAGCAGCCGCAACAGCGACCGCGCTTGTGCATGGCGTGATAGACTTTTGCCGGCACGATGAGCTGCCAGGGATCCTGGTCCAGCAGCCCGACGATCGTCTGCTCAATCTCCTTCTCGGTGATGATGTTGCAATGGCAGATCAGCATAAACTTGCTCGGATGGCTGACGGCGCCTTCCGCGCCGTGTGGCTTGACTCTATCTTCCCCGCGCCGAAGCCCTTTGTGACTTCGGCCCGGGCTTCCAGGCTTCGACGCTTACTGGAACACCTTGTCCGGCGCATCGAGGCTGTCTGAACCCTCAAAGGCGATGGCGTTGAGCTTCAGCGCGCCGACGGCGCGTTCGACCGATTTGGTCTGGTCGACCAGTGCGTCGATTGCCGCCTGCACCGTGGCGTTGCCCTCGGTGTTGCCTTCGGCGATCTGCTGGTCGTAAGCCTCGCCGCCTTCGGCGCGGGCCTTGATTGCCTCCATCTTGGCGACGGTGGCATCGAGCTTGTCAGACAGTTCCTTGTCGATGGCCGGATCGGCCGCCTTGACCATGTCCGCCACCGACGGCCCTGAAACGACGGTGCCGTCCAGCCTGGTGTAGCTGGCGTGATAGGCGGCGCGGATACCGACGGCGTCATAAAGATGGGAATTGTAGGTGTTGTCGGAGAAGCAGTCATGCTCCTCTTCCGGATCGTGCAGCAGCAGGCCGAGCTTCATGCGCTCGCCGGCGAGTTCTCCGTAGGAGAGCGAGCCCATGCCGGTGAAGATGGCCGAAATAGCGGCGTTCGGCTCGCCGTCGACCAGGTTCTTGCGCGCAGCGCCGCCTTCCTTCCAGTCGCCGACCATCTCCTGGAGGTCGGACACCAAAAGCGTGCTGGCTGACTTCAGATATTCCGCGCGGCGGTCGCAATTGCCGCCGGTGCAGTTCTTGAGATCATAGTCGGTGTAGGGGCGCTCGCCGGCGCCCGGTCCGGTGCCGTGCAGGTCCTGACCCCAGAGCAGGAACTCGATGGCATGGTAGCCGGTGGCGACATTGGCCTCCACGCCGCCGGCCTCCTGCAGCGTGCCGGAGAGGAATTCCGGCGAAAGGTTCGAGGCGTCCACCTTCTTGCCGTTGATCTCGATCTCCTTGTTGGCGATCACATTGGCCGTGTAGAGCGAATTCGCGTCGGATTCTGTGCCGTAGCTCTTGGCGACATAATCGATCAGGCCTTCGTCCAGCGGCCAGGAATTCACCTTGCCTTCCCAGTCGTCGACGATCTTGTTGCCGAAGCGGTAGACCTCGGTCTGCTGGTAGGGAACGCGCGATGCCTTCCAGGCCTCGCGGGCGGCATTGAGCGTCTCGGCCGAAGGCTTGGCCAACAAGGTATCGACCGCCTTGTCGAGCGCCTGCGCGGTGGTCAGCGAATCCTCGTATTTGGCAAGCGCGATGTCGGCATAGGTCTTGATGACCGCCTTGGGATCGCTCTCGGCCTTGGCCGGCAGCACGAACACCGCCGCCGTCAGCAGCGCCGTGGCACTGATCGCCGCAAGCCTGCTGCCATGTCGTGCCGTCATTATCACTCTCCAGTTTTTCGGGAATTTTGTGAACGGCGCGCGCGACAACCGGCGCCAGGCCATGTGCAGGCCGTCATTCGCGGGGCATGCCGCGCTGTCGCGCGGGTCGAAGAAGAAAGACACCAAAATGCCTCCAATCGAAAGGGTTCAAGGCCCAGACATCAAAGGGATGCGCCGATGCGCGAGGCCCCATAAAGCTTCAGGACCGATGGAAGTCAACGAAAATCGACAGGAAAACTCAATCGAAACAACAGTTTAGAATTATTCTAAACTGCGATAGTCAACTTTAGCCGCCTGCACCGTGTGCCGACTTCATCGCCGAACTGTCCGATTGACAGCCGCCGTTCCGGGTGCGACCCGCAAATGGCCTCTTGCGGCGGCGCCAGACAATTGCCACGTGGCGAGACATCCTAAAATCAAGCTTGGGATCGGAATGCGATGAAGAACGGCGTGGTCATTGTCGGTGCGGGACATGCGGGCGTGCAGGCGGCGGCAAGCCTGCGCGAGGAGGGTTACGACGGGCCGGTGATCCTCGTCGGCGACGAGAACGAACTGCCCTATCACAAGCCGCCGCTGTCGAAGACCTTCATCAAGGATGCCGAGGCCAAGCCGCAACCCTTGCGTGGCGAGGCATTTTACACCGGCAACGCCGTCGACTACCGGCCGGGCGTTCGGATCGACCGCATCGATGCCGGCAGTCGCCGTTTGGAGATATCAGGCGGCGGCGAACTTGCCTTCGATCATCTGATCCTCGCCACCGGCTCGCGCCCGCGCCTCCTGCCGCTGCCCGGCGCGGATCTGTCCGGTGTGGTGTCGTTGCGCTCGCTGGCCGATGCGCGGCTGATCCGGGACTTGAGCGCACGGAGCGAAGACGTCGTCATCCTCGGCGGCGGCTTCATCGGGCTGGAGATCGCGGCGACGCTGCGCGCGGCCGGCCGCACCGTAACGGTCGTGGAAGCGGTCGACCGGCTGCTTGGCCGCGCCGTGGCGCCGATCGTGGCGAGCCATGTCCGCCAACGGCTGGAAGCGACCGGCGTGCACATTCTCACCGGCACCACGATCGCAAGGCTCGAAGGCGAAAACGGCCATGTCACGGCAGCGATCACCTCGTCTGGCGAAAGGCTGCCGGCGCGCATGGTCGTCGTCGGCATCGGCGCCTTGCCCAACGTCGAACTGGCCGGGGAAGCCGGCCTCACCATCGCCAACGGCATTCGCGTCGACCACCAGATGCGCAGCTCGGTGCCGGAAATCCTCGCCATCGGCGACGCCGCCTCCTATCGACACTGGTTCACCGGGGGCGACGTGCGGCTGGAATCGGTACAGAACGCTACCGACCAGGCGCGGCTTGCCGCGCGCACCATAACGGGCCATGCCGACGCCTATTCGGCCGTGCCCTGGTTCTGGTCCGACATCGGCGACATGAAGCTGCAGATGGTCGGTCTGACATCCGGCGGCGACAGCCATGTCGTGCTGGGCGATCTCGCCGACAACAAGTTCTCGATCTACCATTATGCCGCAGACAGGCTGCTCGGCATCGAATCGGTCAACCGCCCCGGCGACCACATGCTCGGCCGCAAGATGCTGAGCGCCGGCTTCTCGCCGGCGCCACAGACGGTGGCAGCGGGGCCGGACGGATTGAAAGCGGCGCTGGCCGCGTTCCAGAACAAAGAGTCAGCCGAGGCCAGTGCCTAAGATTGCCAATTTTTGCCATAGGCTATAAAATGCCTGAATGAGCACCATGAACATCTCCCTGCCGGAAAGCTTGAAGCATTTTGTCGATCAGCAAGTGACCGATCGCGGCTATGGCACGAGCAGCGAGTATGTGCGTGAATTGATCCGCCGCGATCAGGATCGTCAGCTTCTGCGCGGCTTGCTCCTTGAGGGCGCATCGTCCGCCCCGGGCGCTCCGGTTGACGACGACTATTTCGCCGCGCTGCGGAAACGGGCGCAGGGCCAATAGAGTAAGTGCCCATAAAGGCGATCATTCCTCGAAAACTAGCCCTGCGGGATGTCGAGGATGCTGTCGATTACTATACGCGAGAAGCTGGTTCGCGCGCGGCATTGGGCTACATCGAGGAGCTTCAAAACGCCTACAAACTGCTAGCCAGCCATCCGGCATCGGGCTCTCTGAGATATGGCTACGAAATTGGATTGCCTGGTCTGCGTAGCGTGCAAGTCAGGCGCTATCCATACCTGATTTTTTATCTTGAACAGACCGACCATATCGATGTTTGGCGGGTGCTGCACGCCAAGATGGACATTCCAGCCTGGTTACAGAATCCGAGCTCCTGACGGCACGTTCACCGGGTCCGGTGTAAGCCGTCAGGAGAAATGGGCGCCGCCCTTTCAGGCAGCGCGAACCTCGCGGATCGAGCTTTCCAGAATGTCGAGCGCCTCATTCATGATGCCGTCCTGGATGGTGAGCGGCGCCAGGAAGCGGATGACGTTGCCGTGGACGCCGCAGGTGAGCAGGATCAGCCCCTTGTCGAGCGCCTTCAGCCTGACCGCATTGGCCATCTCCGCCGATGGCAAGCCCTTCCTGACGTCGTTGAACTCGACCGCGTTCATGAAACCGGGGCCACGGATGTCGACGATTTCGGGGACGTCGTCGCGGATCGAGCCCAGACGCTGCTTCAGCCTGGCGCCGAGCGAGTTGGCGCGATCGCACAGTTTCTCTTCCTCGATCACGTCAAGCACCGCGTGCGCGGCGGCAACGCCGATCGGGCTGCCGCCATAGGTGCCGCCCAGCCCGCCGGGGCCAGGCGCATCCATGATCTCGGCGCGGCCGGTGACCGCCGCCAGCGGAAAGCCGCCGGCCAGGCCCTTGGCCATGGTGGTGATGTCGGCGGTCACCTCATGATGCTCCATGGCAAACATCTTGCCGGTACGGGCAAAGCCGGTCTGCACCTCGTCGGCAATGAGCAGGATGCCGTGCTGATCGCAGATCTTGCGCAGCGCGGTCATGAAATCGCGCGGCGCTTCGTAGAAGCCGCCCTCGCCCTGCACCGGCTCGACGATGATGGCCGCGACCCTGGCCGGATCGACGTCGGCCTTGAACAGGCGATCGAGCGCGGCAAGCGAATCGGCCACCGACACGCCGTGCAGCGGCACCGGGAACGGGGCGTGGAAGACGTCGGCCGGCATGGCGCCGAAGCCGACCTTGTAGGGCACGACCTTGCCGGTCAGCGCCATGCCCATGAAGGTGCGGCCATGGAAGCCGCCGGCAAAGGCGATGACGGCCTGGCGGCCGGTGGCATTGCGGGCGATCTTGATGACGTTCTCGACCGCCTCGGCGCCGGTGGTGACGAAGATCGTCTTCTTCTCGAACTTGCCCGGAAGAATGCCGTTCAGCCGTTCGGCCAGCCTTACATAGCTCTCATAGGGCACCACCTGGTGGCAGGTGTGGGTGAAGCGGTCGAGCTGCGCCTTGACCGCCTCGATGACCTTGGGGTGGCGATGGCCGGTGTTGACGACGGCGATGCCGGAGGAGAAATCGATGTAGCGGCGGCCCTCGACATCCCAGATCTCCGAGTTCTCGGCCCGGTCGGCGTAAATCTGCGTGGTCATACCGACGCCGCGCGAGATCGACTGGCTCTTGCGTTCGGAAATGGCTGAGTTCTTCATGATGTCCCTCATAGGGCCGGCGCCCGTTCTGCTTGATCAGATGTCTTCTGGGCTTATTTCATGCTTTCCTCAAGTCGGCACCGCCGGCAGGCGATTGGGCCTGAGGTATCGCGCCTGACCAGCCGGCGATATCCGTACCAGGCAACGGACTGCGTTGAAGGGTTCGGAGCCTTCGCGGCGCGCTGTTGAGGATCATTGAGCGGAAAAACCGCCTGTGCGGCGGGTCCCTGGCGCAACTCAGCACCATATCCAAATATCTATCATAGTTGCCTTCACCTCATCAAGGAAAAAATTCCTATCACGAAAAGCTGCCCGGCCGGGACCGGCCGTCGTCAGGCCTTTGCAAACCCGAGTCGGATCACTGATACGGGTACGAGTCCGGTTTCCTTTTTCGGGAGATCGACTATCGTGCCGGGATCCGCGAGGCATCGCGATCGGCGAGCGGCCCTGCGGCTGAGGGAGCCCATGAGCAGGAACGCGACATCGTCCGTCTCGCCGCCATCGGCCAAACCTTCCAATTTTTCGTCTTTTTCCATCGGCGTAGCGCTTTTCACTTGCACGGCCGCCCTGCTTTTGGCCGGCTGCCAGAAACAGGAAGCGGCGGAGAAAAAGCTGCCGATCATGGTGCGCACCGAGACCGTGGCGATGGCCGACTATGCGCCAAGAACCGCGCTGACCGGGGTGATCGCGGCGCGCACGCTGAATAATCTGTCGTTCCGGGTCGGCGGCCGCGTCGCCGAACGGCTTGCCGATGTCGGCCAGCATGTCGACAAGGGCGCGGTGCTTGCCCGCATCGACCCGCAGGAGCAGGAATCCGATTTGCGCTCGGCGCAGGCCGATCTCGACGCGGCGCAAGCGCAGTTGACCCAGTCCGCCGCCGCCTTCGAGCGGCAAAAGACGCTGCTTGCCCAGGGTTACACCACCAGGCGCGACTATGACGCCGCCGATCAGGCATTGAAGGTGGCGCAGGGCAGCCTCGACGCGGCGCAGAGCGCGCTCGCCAATGCCAAGCAGAACCTGTCCTTCACCGAACTCAAGGCTGGCGCCGCGGGCGTCATCACCGCCCGCCAGGTCGAAACCGGCCAGGTGGTGCAGGCTGCGCAGACCGTCTTCACCGTCGCCGAGGACGGCGACCGCGACGCGGTGTTCAACGTCCAGGAGACGTTGGTCGCCAGGACGCCGACGTCGCCGGCGGTGACGATCACGCTCCTGTCCGACCCGCAGATCAGGGCAACGGGCAAGGTGCGCGAAATCTCCCCGGCGGTCGATCCGGCGTCGGGCTCAATCCGGGTCAAGGTCGGCATTGCCGATACGCCCGCCGGCATGCCGCTGGGCGCGGCAGTCATCGGCTCGGTCGGCGCCAAACCGGCCAAGGCGATCCTGCTGCCCTGGCAGGCATTGACGTCCAGCGCCGGCAAGCCGGCGGTCTGGATCGTCGATCCCTCGACCGGTACGGTGACGATGGCACCGGTCGAGGTGCTGGCTTTCAATTCCGGCACCGTCGTCATCGCCAGGGGATTGGAGGAGGGCCAAAGCGTCGTCACCGCGGGCGGACAGCTGCTCAGTGCGGGTCAGAAAATCGAGATGTCGGGAGCGGGCCAATGAGCCGGCTGCCGCGCCTCCTGCTTGGCGTGATAGCGCTTGGCGCGCTCGCCGCCTGCTCGAAATCGGAGGAGAAGCCTCCGGAGATCATCCGGCCGGTGCTGTCGGTGGTGGTCGAGCCGCGCACCACGCAGGTCTTCGGCTTCGCCGGATCGGTCGAGCCGCAGGTCAGCGCCGATCTCGCCTTTCGCCTGCTCGGCCGGGTCGTGTCCCGCGACGTCAATGTCGGCGACATCGTCAGCAAGGGCACGACGATCGCGGCACTGGACCCGACCGCCTTGGAGCTGTCCGTCCAGGCGGCCAAGGCCGAGCTCTCCAATGCCGAGGCACAGTTTGCCAACGCCGCCGCCAGCGAGGAGCGCCAGCGCCAATTGCTTGCCACCGCCAACACCACGCAAGCCGTGTTCGATGCCGCGCAGCAGGCGAGGAAGGCGGCCGAGGCCAGTGTCGAGCGGGCCAGGGCCTCGCTGGCCAAATCGCAGGAGCAGCTCGGCTATGCCAGGCTGTTCTCGGATTTCGACGGCGTCGTCACCGCTGTCGGCGCCGAGGTCGGCCAGACGGTCTCCCCCGGCCAGACGGTCGTCACCGTGGCGCGCTCGGACCCGCGCGAAGCGGTGGTCGATATTCCCGACCAGTTGACCGGCGATCTCACGGCCGGCACGCCGTTCCAGGTCATCCTGCAATCGCTGCCGACGATCCGGACCGAGGCCAAGCTGCGCGAGATCGCGCCGCAGGCCGAGGGCTCGACGCGCACGCGGCGCGTGCGGCTGACGCTCACCGATCCGCCGCAGGCCTTCCGGCTCGGCTCGACCGTGACCGCAACGCGCATGACCACGGTGGAGCCGACGATCGAACTGCCGCTGTCGGCGCTCTTCCAGAGGAACGGCTCCGACAGGGTGTGGATCGTCGATGCGCAGACATCGAGCGTGAGCACGCGCGAGATCAAGGTTGCCTCCAGGAACGGCGGAACCTTCACGGTGGCTCAGGGACTGGAAGCGGGAATGCGCGTCGTCACCGCCGGCGTCCACAGCCTGACCGAAGGCCAGAAGGTCAAACTGCCCGCGGGAGGGGCCTCATGAAGGGCTTCAACCTCTCCGACTGGGCGCTCAACCACCGCTCGATGGTCTGGTATTTCATGCTGGTCTTCGTTGCGGCCGGCATCTTCTCCTACCTCAACCTCGGCCGCGAGGAAGACCCCGCCTTCACCATCAAGACCATGATCATCCAGGCCAATTGGCCCGGCGCTTCGGTCAAGGAGACGGTGCAGCAGGTGACCGACCGCATCGAGAAGAAGCTCGAGGAACTCGACAGCCTCGACTACACCAAATCCGTCACCACAGCCGGCCAGACCGTCATCTTCGTCAACCTGAAGGACACTACCAAGGCGCGCGATGTCGTGCCGAACTGGATTCAGGTGCGCAACATGGTCAACGATATCAAGGCGCAGTTCCCGCAAGGCGTCCAGGGGCCGTTCTTCAACGACCGTTTCGGCGACGTCTACGGCAACATCTACGCCTTTACGTCGGACGGGCTGACGCCGCGCCAGCTGCGCGACTATGTCGAGGATGTCAGGACAAAAATCCTGACCGTGCCGAATGCCGGCAAGGTGGACCTGGTCGGTGCCCAGGACGAGGCGATCTACCTCGAATTCTCGACCCGCCAGATCGCGGCCCTCGGCCTCAACCAACAGGCGATCGTGGCAAGCCTGCAAGCGCAGAACGCGATCACGCCGTCCGGCGTCATCCAGTCCGGCCCGGAACGCATCAGCGTGCGGGTCGGCGGCCAGTTCACCTCCGAAGACAGCCTTCGCGCGATCAATCTTCGCGTCAACGACCGCTTCTTCCGGCTGAGCGACGTGGCGACGATCACGCGCGGCTATGCCGATCCGCCAACGGCACTGTTCCGCTTCAACGGCCAGGACGCGATCGGGCTTGCCATCGGCATGAAGCCCAACGCCAATCTGCTCAAATTCGGCGAGGCGCTGCATGAGGCGATGAACAAGGTGCTGGCAGACCTGCCGGTCGGCGTCGGCGTGCATCTGGTCGCCGACCAGCCGGTCATCGTCGAGGAAGCGGTCTCGGGCTTTACGCGCGCCTTGTTCGAGGCGGTGGCCATCGTGCTGGCCGTGTCCTTCATCAGTCTCGGCATGCGCGCCGGCTTCGTCGTGGCGCTGTCGATCCCGCTGGTGCTGGCCATCACCTTCACGGTCATGTCCTATCTCGGCATCTCGCTGCAGCGCATCTCGCTCGGTGCGCTGATCATCGCGCTCGGGCTTCTGGTCGACGACGCGATGATCGCGGTCGAGATGATGGTGGCGCGGCTGGAGGTCGGTGATAGCCTGCGCAAGGCGGCGACCTATGTCTACACATCGACCGCCTTTCCGATGCTGACCGGCACGCTGGTGACCGTCGCGGGCTTCATTCCGATCGGCCTCAACAACAGCGCCGCCGGCGAATACACCTTCACCCTGTTCGTCGTCATCGCCGTGTCGCTGCTGGTGTCGTGGATCGTGGCGGTGCTGTTCGCGCCGCTGCTCGGCGTCACCATCCTGCCGGCGACGATGAAGACGAAGCATCACGACCAGCCGGGCCGCTTCACCTCGCTGTTCCGGCGTGCCCTTGTGGGCTCGGTGCGCCATCACTGGCTGACCATCATCGCCACGGTGCTGTTGTTTGCCGGGTCGATCGCCGGCTTCGGTCTGGTGCAGCAGCAGTTCTTCCCGCCATCGGACCGGCCGGAGCTGATCGTCGACTGGAATCTGCCGCAGAATTCCTCGATCGCCGACACGCGCGAGCAGATGGAGCGGTTCGAGCAGCGGGCGCTGGTCGGCAATCCCGACATCGACCATTTCTCGTCCTATATCGGCCAGGGCGCGGTGCGCTTCGTGCTCGCCTATGACGTGCAACCGGCCAATCCCTATTTCGGCCAGACGGTCATCGTCACCAAAAGCATCGAGGCTCGCAACCGGGTGAAGCCGGCGCTGGAAAAGCTGCTGCGCGAGGAATTCGTCGGCACCGACGCCTTCGTGAAGCTGCTCGAACTCGGACCGCCTGTCGGCCGCCCCGTGCAGTACCGCGTCGGCGGGCCCGACATCCAGACGGTGCGCGCGCTGGCGCAGCAATTCGCCGGCGTCATCTCGGCCAATCCCAAGCTCGCCGCGCCGACCTTCGACTGGAACGAGCCGCAGCGCGTGCTCAGGGTCGACGTGCTGCAGGACAAGGCGCGGCAGCTCGGCATCACCTCCTCCGACATCGCCAGCGCGCTCAACAGCACCGTCGGCGGCGCCACCATCACGCAAGTGCGCGATGCCACCTATCTGATCAATGTGGTGGCGCGCTCGCGCGAGGCCGAACGCGGTTCGATCGAGACGTTGCAGAACATGCAGCTGCCGACCAGCACCGGCGAGGCCATCCCGCTCGCGGCGGTGGCCAACTTCCGCTACGAGCTCGAACAGCCGACGGTGTGGCGACGCGACCGCATCCCGACCATCACGGTGCGGGCCGGCCTGGTCGGCGACGTTCTGCCGGCAACGGTGGTCAACGAATTGAAGCCTTCGGTCGATGCCTTCATCGCCAAGCTGCCGCCGGGCTATTCGATCGAGACCGCCGGCTCCGTTGAGGAAAGCGCCAAGAGCCAGGGGCCGATCGCGGCCGTCGTGCCGCTGATGCTTTTCGTGATGGCAACCATCCTGATGGTCCAGCTGCAGAGCTTCCAGCGCCTGTTTCTGGTCGTTGCGGTGGCGCCGCTCGGGCTGATCGGCGTGGTGGCGGCCCTGGTGCCGAGCGGCGCGCCGCTCGGCTTCGTCGCCATCCTCGGCGTGCTTGCCCTGATCGGCATCCTGATCCGCAACTCGGTCATCCTGATCGTGCAGATCCAGGACCTTGTCGCAGAGGGCAAGGACCGCTGGGCCGCCGTCATCGAAGCGACGGAACACCGCATGCGGCCCATCGCGCTGACGGCCGCCGCCGCCAGCCTGGCGCTGATCCCGATCGCGCGCGAAGTGTTCTGGGGACCGATGGCCTACGCGATGATGGGTGGCATCATCGCGGGTACTGCGATCACGCTGCTGTTCCTGCCGGCGCTTTATGTGACGTGGTTCAGGATCAAGGAGCCGAAGCGTCGGGATGAGCCGCCCGCTCTGGAGACCGGCGAACCGGTGCAAGCTCAGACCTGAGACATTGCCGAGTCATTCGTTGTCGTTGGTGGGTGTGGGACGCGATTTTGCCCGCTGCCAAGGTGACGATTTTGAGCTGCGCCAGGCATGCCAGCCTTCCGGCAAGTCGGCCAAGATTCGGATGCTTTCATCCCGCTGCAAAACGCTTTGCAGGCTCACGATCATTATGTCGCCTTCTTCAACAGGTCCGGTTTCGCTGTTGTGGAATTGCCAACTGCCGTCGTCATCGTCATGCGAGACATATGCGATCCAGTCGCCCCGGGTTACTATGCCCCTGTCCAAAAACACCCCGACGTTAGGAGGATCTGCAAACTGCCATTCCTTCATGACGTCCCCTAAGACGATCGGTTCGCAAGACAAGCGAATTCAAATAGCTCTCACAAACCCGTCGCTGGCCCGCAAGAGATTGCGCGTGTAATCCTTCGTCACGCGGCGTTCGACCAGGTCATCCGCCGTCAAATTCTCCACCGCCTCGCCGCTTTGCATCACCATCAGGCGCTCGCACATATGGGTGATGATGGCGAGGTCGTGGCTGACCATCAGGAAGGTGAGCTTGCGCCGCCGGCGGACCTCCTCGAGCAGGTTGAGCACCTCGGCCTGCACGGAGGCATCGAGCGCCGAGGTCGGCTCGTCGAGCAGCAGGACCGACGGTTCGAGGATGAGCGCGCGCGCGATCGCCACGCGCTGGCGCTGGCCGCCCGACAATTGATGCGAGTAGCGGAAGCGGAAGCCGTTGCCGAGACCGACCTCGTCGAGCGCCCGCTGGATGCGCTTTTCCCCGTCGCCAAAACCATGGATGGCGAGCGGCTCCTGCAGCAGGCGGTCGATGGTCTGGCGCGGGTGCAGCGAACCGTACGGATCCTGGAACACCATCTGCACTTCGCGGTAAAAGGCCTTGTCGCGGCGCGCGCCGAGCTTCTTGCCGTTGACCACGATGCTGCCCGAAGCGACCGGCGCAAGGCCGGCGATCGCCCTGAGCAGCGTCGATTTGCCGGAGCCGGATTCACCGACCAGGCCGAAGGATTCGCCCGGCTGCACGTCCAGGCTGACACCCTTCAGTGCGCGAAAGCGGTCGAAGATGACCTCCAGCCCGTCGACGGCGATTGCTGATGTCATGCCGCCCACTCCGGCTTGCGGTCGAGCACCGGCAACGGGTGACGATCGGCGCCGATCTTGGGCATGCAGTTGAGCAGGCCGCGCGTGTAGGGATGCTGGGCGCGACCGAGTTCGGAGGCCTTGAGCTGCTCCACCACCTTGCCGGCATACATGACGATGACGCGGTCGCAAAAGGACGAGACCAGGCGCAGATCGTGCGAGATGAAGATCAGCCCCATGCCGCGCTCGCCGACCAGCCGGTCGAGAATGCCGAGCACGTCGAGTTGCACGGTGACGTCGAGCGCCGAGGTCGGCTCGTCGGCGATCATCATTTCCGGCCCGGCGATCAGCATCATGGCGATCATGGCGCGCTGGCCCATGCCGCCGGAGACCTCGTGCGGATGCAGGTCGAAGACACGCCGGGGGTCGCGGATCTGCACCGCCTCCAGCATGGCCAGCGCGCGCTCCCGCGCCTCGGCCTTGGAGACCTTCTCATGCGTGCGCAGCGTCTCGACGATCTGGCGGCCGATGCTCATCACCGGGTCGAGCGAATATTTCGGATCCTGCAGGATCATGGCGATGCGATTGCCCCGCAGCGCGCGGCGCTCGCGCGCCGAGACGCCGAGCAGGTCGATGCCGTCGAAGGCCAATTTATTGGCTGATATCCGCGCCTGTGGCGGCGTCAGCCCCATGATGGCACGGCCGGTCTGCGACTTGCCCGAGCCGCTCTCGCCGACAATGCCCAGCCTTTCGCGGCCGAGCGAGAAAGAGACGCCGCGCACGGCCTCGATCAGCCCGGTGCGCGTCGGGAAGGTGACGCGCAGATCGTCGACTTCGAGCAGCGTCTTGCTGTCAGCGTTCATTGGTCGCCGCTCCGGGGGTCGAGCGCGTCGCGCAGGCCGTCGCCAAGCAGGTTGAAGCCGAGGCTGACGATCAGGATGGCGAAGCCAGGCGCGCCGGCCACCCACCATTGGTCGAGCACGAAACGGCGGCCCGAAGCGATCATCGTGCCCCATTCGGGCAGCGGCGGCTGCGCGCCGAGCCCGAGGAAGCCGAGGCCGGCGGCGGTGAGGATGATGCCGGCCATGTCGAGCGTCACGCGGATGATCAGCGAGGAGATGCAGAGCGGCATGATGTGGCGCAGCACGATGCGGAAGGGCGAGGCCCCCATCAGTTCCACCGCCTTGATGTAATCGGAATTGCGCACGGTCAGCGTTTCGGCACGCGCGATGCGGGCATAGGGCGGCCAGGAGGTGATGGCGATGGCGAGCACCGCGTTCTCGATGCCGGGGCCGAGGGCCGCGACAAAGGCCAGCGCCAGGATCAGCTTGGGGAAAGCGAGGAAGATGTCGGTGATGCGCATCAGTATGGCATCGGTCCAGCCGCCGGCATAGCCGGCGACGGTGCCGACCACGAGGCCGATGGGGGCGGCGATGATGGCGACCAGGATAACGACATAGAGCGTCCAGCGCGAGCCGTAGAGAATGCGCGAGAGGATATCGCGGCCGAGATCGTCGGTGCCGAACCAGTGCTCGGCGCTTGGCGCCAGCAGGCGCGCATTCTTCAGATCGCCGAAAGTCGGCGAATAAGGCGCCAGCACCCCGGCAAGGGCGGCAATGACCAGCAGCGCGATGATGATGAGCAGGCCGAGAAAGGCCAGCCGATTGGCGGAGAAACGCCGCCACGCGACATAGGCGCGGCCGAGCCTCGCCTGCATGCGCGAGGCCGGCCGCTCGCTGAGCAGCCAGTCGCGGCGGGAGAGGGGGGCGGCGTCGGAGGCGGTCATGACGATGCCTCTTGGCGCTGTCGACCCCCACTCCGGTCTGCTTCGCAGACCAACTCTGCCCCGTTCGACGGGGGAGAGGAAAGGCGCCAGGCGTGCGACCGGCTCTTCCTCTCCCCCGGGCAAGAGGAGATGTGGCCCGAAGGGCCGGAATAGGGGCGATTGGCGGCAGCCGAGCCCGAAAGTGGGATTCCTCTGCTCATCTTACCTTCGTCCTCGGGTCGAGCACGCGGTAAAGCAGGTCGGACAGGAGATTGATGGCTATGAACACCGAGCCGATGACGATGGTGCCGCCGAGCACCGCGTTCATGTCGGCATTCTGCAGCGAATTGGTGATGTAGAGGCCGATGCCAGGCCAGGAGAAGACCGTCTCGGTCAACACCGAGCCTTCCAGCAGCCCGGCATAGGAGAGCGCGATCACGGTCACCATCGGCACGGCGGCATTGCGCAATGCATGAGCCCAGATGATGCGGGTTTCCGACAGGCCCTTGGCGCGCGCGGCGACGATGTATTCCTGGGTGAGTTCGTTGAGCATGAAGGAGCGCGTCATGCGGCTGATATAGGCGAGCGAGAAATAGCCGAGCAGCGAGGCCGGCAGGATGATGTGGCGGAACGCGTCCCAGAAGACATCCCACTGCCCCTGCATCGCCGAATCGAGAAGGTAGAAGCCAGTGATCGGCGTGAAGGTGTATTCGTAGACGACGTCGAGCCGCGCCGGGAAAGCCACCCATTGCAGCTTGGCGTAGAACAGGACGAGCCCGAGCAGGCCAAGCCAGAAGATCGGCACGGAATAGCCGATCAGGCCGATGACACGGACGACCTGGTCGATGAGGCTGCCGCGCCTGACGGCAGCCAGCACACCCAGCGGCACGCCGAACAGCGCGCCGATCAGTGTCCCCAACGTCGCCAGTTCCGTCGTTGCCGGAAGGGCGCGGCGGATGTCGGTCATGACCGGATTGGTGGTCAGCACCGAGGTGCCGAAATCACCATTGAGGGCATTTTTGACATAAATATAGAACTGCTCGACCAGCGGCAGGTCGAGACCCATCTCGCGGCGCGTGCGTTCCACGACATTGGCCGGCGCCCGGTCGCCGAGCACGGCCAACACCGGGTCGATGGGGATGACGCGGCCAATGAAAAAGGTCACCGCGAGCAGACCGAGATAGGTCGTGATCGCGATCACCAGGAAGCGGCCGATCGATGAGAAAATGGCGACGGCACGGGCGCTGCCGCGCCCTGCCGCCGCCTGATTTTCAGCTACGCTCATCCGCCGGCGCTATTCCTTGGAAACCGGCCCAACGAAATTGGTGTCGAAGCTCGGGCCGAGCGCGAAACCCTTGAGGTTCTTGCGCAACCCGGCGACTTCCAGCTGCTGATGGATGATGACGAAGGGACTGGTATCGAGGATCTTCTGCTGCAGATCCTTGTACATGTCGGCGCGCTTGCCCGAATCCTTCTCCAGCAAAGCGGCTTCGGTTTGCTTGGTCAGGTCCGGAATATCCCAGGCGTTGCGCCAGGCCAGCGTCTTGGACTTGCCCTCATCCGAATTGTCCGGGTTCGAGGCAAAGGTCTGGGCATTGGAGTTCGGATCGAAATAGTCCTGGCCCCACTGACCGATATAGATGTCGTGGTTGCGGGCGCGGTACTTGGTCAACGTCTGCTTGCCGTCGCCGGGAATGATCTCCAGCTTGATACCGGCCTGGCCGAGCGTCTGCTGGATCGATTCCGCCATGCCGGTTGTCGGCTGGCCGGTGCGCACATCCATGGTCACGCTGAAGCCGTCGGGCAGGCCTGCCTTGGCCAGCAGTTCCTTGGCCTTGGCGACGTCGAGCTTGAACGGGTTCTTGTCCAGTTCTCCGAGCACGCCCTTGGGCAGGAAAGTCTGGTGGATTTCACCGATGCCCTTGAGGATGGTCGAGCTCAGCGCGTCATAGTCGACCAGATATTTGAAGGCCTGGCGGACTTCGGGCTTGGCGAGGTTCTGGTTCTTTTGGTTGAGGCTGATGTAGTAGACAGTGCCCTTCGGCGCACTGGTTGTGGTGAGGTCGGCGTTCTTGGCAATGGCGTCGAGGTCGTTTGGCTCAAGATTGCGGGCGACGTCGATGTCGCCGGCCTCAAGCGCCAGGCGCTGTGCCGAGCTTTCCTTCATGTTGCGGTAGATGACGCGGGCAAGCTTGGCCTTTTCGCCGTAGTAATTGTCGTTCCGTTCGAGCACGACGGCCTCGTTGGCGCGCCACTCACGCAGCTTGTAGACGCCCGAGCCGGCATAGCCGGTCTTCAGCCAGGCATTGCCGAAATCATTGTCCCATTTGTAGTCGGCGCTCGGCGTGACCGCCGCGACATGTTCCTTGACCAGCTTGGCGTCGACGACCGAGGCGACGGTGGCCGACAGGCAGTTCAACACGAAGCTCGGCGCATAGGCCTTGTCGACGATGAACTGGAAGGTGGTGTCATCGACCGCCTTGGCCTTTTCGGCGACATTGTCGCCGCTGATCCCGAACTGGTCGATGATGAAGGCCGGGCTCTTGTCCAGCTTGACGGCGCGTTCGAACGAATAGGCGACGTCGGCCGCGGTGATCGGGTTGCCCGAGGCGAATTTCAGGCCGGGCTTGAGCTTGAACGTGTAGGTCAGGCCATCGTCCGAGACGGTCCAGCTTTCGGCGAGGTCGCCCTTGACCTTGGAGGTGTCGCTGAGGTCGAGCCGGACCAGCAGGTCATAGGTGTTGCCGGTGACCTCGGCGGTCGACAGCTCGAATGCCTCGCCCGGATCCATGGAGATGATGTCATCGATGGCGAAGCCTTCGACCAGCGTGTCGGCTGGCGTGACCGCGCCAGCCGGCGCTCCCGCCAGAAGCAGCGCCGACATTGCGGCACCCGCAAGCAGAATGCGGGATCGTAGAGCAAGCTTTTCCATCATCATGGTGATTGTTCCCTGTTTTGTTGACCTGAGTTCCCGGCTCAGGGTTGCGGTGTTTTTCCAGGCCGACAAGGGCCCCCTTTGACCACTTACCGTCGTGGTTTTTGTCCAGTTGGTCAACAGCATATCCGGCGGCCTCGCGGCGGGCAACGAGCATTTATGCGTCGGCTCACTGGATCATAGTGGCAGGCGGGCGAGCCGGAGCATGCGAAGGCCAACAGAGGCCCGCATTCGAGAAAAAACCCTGACGTGGGAGTTACTTCAGAGCAGCGACCAGGCCGGCATCGGGGAAGCAGGTGGCGGGCTTGCCGTTCTTTTCCTGCCAGGCGCCGATCGAGCGGCGGGTCTTGAAGCCGGGCAGTCCGTCGGCACTGCCGACATCATAGCCCTTGGCCTCCAGCGCCCGCTGCAGGGCGGCGATGTCGGAGCGGTGGAGGTCACCGACCGCACCCCAGCTGCCGGAAAAATTCGCATCGCCATGGGCGATGCGGTCGGCGCCATGGCCGATGAAGAGGGCATAGAGGTCGCTGGTGTTGTATTGCTTCAGCACGTAGAAATTGGGCGTGGCGATGAAGGCTGGGCCGCTGCGGCCGGCCGGCATCAGCAGGAAGCCCTCGGCCTTCAGCTCGCTCGCCGGGAATGCCTTGCCGCCGACACGCTTGATGCCCATTGCGGCCCATTGCGAGATTGTCTTGCCCTGGTCGGGGCCTTCGAGCGAACAGGAGACGCTCTCGGGCACGGTCACCTCGAAGCCCCAGCCACGTCCCCTCACCCAGCCATAATGGACGAGATAGTTGGCGATCGAGGCGAGCACGTCAGGCGTCGAGCTCCAGATGTCGACACGCCCGTCGCCATCGAAATCCACCGCATGCTTGAGAAACGATGTCGGCATGAACTGCGGTTGGCCGAGCGCGCCGGCCCAGGACGATTTCATCGCATCCACCGGGGCCAATCCGCGCTGGACGATCTCGAGCGCCGCCAGCAGCTCGGTGCGGAAGAAGTCCTTCCTCGTCGACATGAACGCCTTGGTGCCCAGCACCTCGAAGGCGTCGTAAGGCATCTTCGCCGCGCCGAACCCTGTTTCGCGGCCCCAGATCGCCAAAAGGACCTCGCCCGGCACGCCATAGCGCTTTTCGATCGCGGCGAGTGTCCTGGCGTTGGCCGCCTCGCGCGTCCGCCCGCCCGATGTGACCGCGCGGATGGTCTTCTCGGCGAAATAGGCGCCGGGCGAGCCGAACTCGGCCTGATGCTGCTTCTGCGGCGTCTTCGGCTTCTCGCCGGGCATGACAAGATCGGGCAGCTTGAGATTGGGTTTGACGCCGTCGAAAGCGGCATCGAAGGTCTGCTTGGAAATGCGCTTTGCCTTGGCGTCAGGCCACAAATCGTTCCGCAGCCAGGCGCGGAACTGGTTGTCGACTTTGGCGGCCGAGGCGGGGGTGGAGAGGAACAGTGCAGCCAGTATCGCCAGGAAAAACGCAAAGCAGAACTTGCGGAGGCCGCGTTCCTTGGCGCCCCCCTCTGGCCTGCCGGCCATCTCCCCCTCAAGGGGGGAGATCGACTGTTGTCTCTGCCTTCGCCAAACACCGCCGTTGAAAAGGAGATGCCGGCTGCGAAATTGCCAATCTCCCCCCTTGAGGGGGAGATGTCCGGCAGGACAGAGGGGGGCGCCACGGAACGCCAACTTTTGAGGATGCGGGATCACCGTGACAAGCATCCTTCCCCGCAATCGCGTCAAAACGCCGTCCTGGAGCGCAGCGCTGCCGCCAGCGTGCCTTCGTCGAGATAGTCGAGTTCGCCCCCGACCGGCACGCCATGCGCCAGCCGCGTTATCTTCACCTCGAAACCGTGCAATTGATCGGTCAGGTAGTGGGCCGTGGTCTGGCCCTCCACCGTGGCATTGACGGCCAGGATGATCTCCTTGACCTCGCCGCCGGCGACGCGGTCGACCAATGAGCGGATGTTGAGCTGATCGGGGCCGATGCCGTCGAGCGGCGACAGCGTGCCGCCCAGCACGTGGTAGCGCACGTTCATCGCCGCCGCCCGCTCCAGCGCCCACAGATCAGAGACGTCCTCGACGACGATCAGCGTGCCGGCGTCACGGCGCGGATCGGTGCAGATCATGCAGGGGTCGGACGTGTCGACATTGCCGCAGGTGGAGCAAATGCGCACCTTGTCGGCCGCCTCGCCCATGGCGGCGGCGAGCGGCGACAGCAGTTGTTCCTTCTTCTTGATCAAATGCAGCGCGGCGCGCCTGGCCGAGCGGGGACCGAGCCCCGGCACTTTGGCCAGGAGCTGGATCAGGCGTTCGATCTCGGGACCCGCGATTCGCTTGGACATTGCCCTGATCTAGAGCAATTCCGCGAAAAGTGCGAAGCGGTTTTGCGTCCGGACCGCGTCTCCAACCAGCACCGGCAGGCCGTCAAGTGCGGCCCGCCTCAGTTGGTTTCGAGCGGACGGCTCTGGCTGACGATCATCGCGCCGATGGCATCGGTGTTCTCAGGCGTCGACTGGAATCCCATCGCCGCTTCCTGCGGCGCGCCCTGCACCGAGGAAATGACCTTCGTGTTCAAGGTCCCGCCAAAACGAGCGGCGTCCGGTTCCTCCATCGGCTCCTGCATCGCCACCATCGTCGGCTTTTCCTGGACGCGCGCAGACTTTGCGGCCGGCGCAGCCGATGCCGTCACGTAGGTCTGCTGGGCCGCCTTGCCGGAGCGCACCGGCTCCGCCGCGGCAGTCACGTAGGCCGCAGCGGTGCGATCGGATGTCTTGGCCGCCGGCTCGGCGGAAGCAACACGAGTCGCGGCAACTCCGGGCAGGGCTGCTGGCTGCTCGGCCGAGGCGACCGCGACCGTCGGCTCGTCCGGCAGCGGCTGCCAGTTGCGGCCGCGCTTCTCGTAGAACGCATTGCCGCCGGCGACCATGGTGTAATGCATGTTCTTGTAGGGGAAGCGCAGGCCCGCGGTGTGGAAATACATCGTGTTCTTGAGCTTGGCCTTGCGCTCGCCCTTGAGCACGGCGTCGGCGGCTTCCTCGACATCGGGCATGGCACGCGAATTCATCGGCCTGGTCATGACGCCGGGCGCGAACTGGCCGCGCTCGCCCACCACCGCGCAGATGGTGTCGCCATGTTTGCCGGAGCGCAGCCGGTTCATCACGACAGTGCCGACGGCGATCATGCCATCGCGGCTCGACCGGTTGGATTCGAAGAACATCGCCCTTTCCAGGCATTCCCTGTCCTTCGGCGTGTGGTAGCCGCGGGAGCTCAGGAAACTCGGCGTGATGGCGTCGGTCAGGCTGGACATGCCGTGTGACGCGGTCTGGCTGCAAGCGGCCAGGAACAGGGGAGACGTGACGACGCCGAGCAACAGCGGCGTCTTCCATCGCGTGGCAATCAACAGGTAACCCTCTCACTTCGATGCCCGCCCCCAGGCTGCGGCAAGAATGAGACACTTTCGGGCAAAATGATGGCTAAAACGTTATTGATGAGATGCTGTTGCCAAACTGGCACAGTTACGTGGCAAGATCCGGACTTCAAGCCTTTGTTTTATGCACGCCCTTGTCCAGGCCGAGACCGCTTTTGGACGACATGCATTATCGCCCGGCTGAAATCGCTGCCGGCCGTCCTGGCTCAATTTCTTCGAATTTCTCCGAGAACAGCCCGCGCTTCAGGAACAATGCTCGCGCATTGCGGGCGACCGGCGCGATCTTTCCCGGCCAGTCGCTGTCGATGAACTCGGACCTGGTGAAATCGGGGTTGGCCTCCCCGGCAGCCTCCAGGAAATCCGCGATCTCCAGCACGATGGCGCGTTCTTCCTTCGAGAGCGCCGAAGTACCGGCTTCGATCGAGGGGCGATGCACGAAATCCTCGAACAGGTTGAAATAGCCCTTGATGCCGACGAGATCGACGCCGGCATCAGAATCGGCCAGGATTTCCAGGATCTCGTAGATCCTGTTGCGGATACGCTGCTCGATCAGCCTTTCGGACGGCTCTTCGGCCATGGCCAACTAGTCTTTGGCTTTATGCATGTCGTTATCCCCAAAACCGTCGCACACTCTTGGGCGACATGCATCTAGAACGGCAGTTTCATTCCCGGCGGAATCGGCAGGCCGGCGGTCAGCGCCTTGGTCTTTTCCTGCATGATCTGCTCGACCTTGGCCTTGGCGTCATTGTGAGCGGCCAGAAGCAGGTCTTCGAGGATCTCCACCTCATCCTCCTTGAACAGAGACGGGTCGATCTTCAGCGACTTCATCTCGAACTTGCCGGTCAACGTGACAATGACCAGGCCGCCGCCGGCCTGGCCGACGGCTTCGACCGTGGCGATCTCGTCCTGCATAGCCTGGAACTTGGCTTGCATTTCCTTCGCCTTGCCCATGAGGCCGAGAAGATCTTTCATGGTCCGATCCTTTGCAGAGTCGTGGTTTCGTCAGGGTTCGTCGTCGTCCGCCGGCGGCTCGACCGGCACTTCGGCTTCGACCGCGTCGGCTTCCGGCGCGTCGGGGATGCGCACGTCGATGATCCTGGCGCCGGGAAAACACGCCAGGATGGCGGCGACCGTCGGATCGCTCTTGGCGTCGAGCAAAGCGTTCTCGCGCCTGGTCGATTCCATTTCGGCCAGCGTCTGGCCGCCCTCTTCCTTCGACAGCGACACCAGCCAGTTGCGACCGGTCCAGGCGCGCAGCTTGGTCGTCAAATCGTTGAGCAGCATTTTGGGCGCATCGTCGGTCAGGCTGACGTCGATGCGGCCGGGCTCGATGCGCACGAGGCGGATGCAGCGCTTGACCAGCACCTTGAAGGCGATGTCGCGCTGCGCGTCGGCAAGGGCGACAATATCGGCCAGCGATTTCAGCGGTATTGGCTGCGCCTCCGGCGCCGGCTGCACAGGCGCAATGAAGGCGGCCGGAGCGGGCGCGGCTTCCACCAGCCGCATGGTCTGCGCGCCGCCCGACCCGCCGGGCATGCGCGCCTGCGCCACTGCGCTGGCGCCGTTGCCACCAGGAGCGCCGCCATTACCGGGGCTCGCCGGCGCGCCGTTCGAACGCGGCGCGGCGCCCGGCGCCGGCAGGCCGTTCTCCAGCGATCTCAATGCTTCGTCCAGCGTCGGCAGGTCGGCCGCATGCGCCAGCCGGATCAGCACCATCTCGGCGGCACTTACAGGGCGGTTGGACGACTGCACCTCCGGGATGCCCTTGAGCAGCATCTGCCACGTCCGCGACAGCACCTTGATCGAGAGCGTCCGCGCGAAATCGGCGCCGCGCTCGCGCTCGTCCTGCGACAGCGCCGCGTCGTCGGCGGCGGCCGGAACGAAACGCAGCCGGGTGACGAGATGGTTGAATTCGGCAAGGTCTGTCAGCACGGCGGCCGGATCGGCGCCGGTGTCGTATTGCGCGCGCAATTCCGCCAGTGCCGCGGCAACGTCACCCTTCATGACATGTTCGAACAAATCGACGACGCGGGCGCGATCGGCGAGACCCAGCATCGCGCGCACGGCTTCGGCGCTGACCGCACCGCCGCCATGCGCGATGGCCTGGTCGAAAATCGATTGAGCATCGCGCATCGACCCCTCGGCCGCGCGCGCGATCATCGCCAGCGCGTCGTCTTCCGCCTCGATGCCTTCCAGGCCCGCTATCCGGGCGAGATCAGCCTTCACCACAGCCGCATCGATGCGCCTCAGGTCAAAGCGCTGGCAGCGCGACAGCACGGTGATCGGCACCTTGCGGATTTCGGTGGTGGCGAAGATGAACTTGACGTGCGGCGGCGGCTCTTCCAGCGTCTTCAACAGGCCGTTGAAGGCCTGCGTCGACAGCATGTGCACTTCGTCGATGATGTAGACCTTGTAGCGGGCCGAGACCGGCGCGTAGCGCACCCGTTCGATGATGTCCCTGATGTCGTCGATGCCGGTGTGCGAGGCGGCATCCATCTCGATGACGTCGACATGGCGGCCTTCCATGATCGCCTGGCAGTGCTCGCCGAGCACGGCAAGGTCGACGGAAGGCTGGTCGATTGTTGCCGTTTTATAATTCAGGGCCCGCGCGAGAATGCGCGCGGTCGTGGTCTTGCCGACGCCGCGCACGCCGGTCAACATCCAGGCCTGGGCGATGCGGCCGGTGGCGAAAGCGTTGGTGAGCGTGCGCACCATCGGCTCCTGGCCGACCAGTTCGGAGAAATTCGCCGGACGGTACTTGCGCGCCAGCACGCGATAGGCGCCAGCCTTGCCTATCTCCAGGCTTTTTGGTCCCGAATTTCCGGCTTCGCTCATTCGCCCGCAAAACTCCAAATGGCCGCGCCAAAAGGCGGCCGATTCCTGCGCATAGTTTCGCCCGCGCTGCAATGCGTCGTCAACGTCGCGAGAAGGGCCGATGAGGTGGGAGGCTGGAACAATGACCCGTTCCGGGCTCGTTAGGGCTGCTTCCTTCCGGACCTGACCCGGTTGGCGAGTGGATCGTCCACCACCAACCTCCCTCCGTCCATATCGGCAATTCGGCGACGAAATGCAAGGGCGCAGGCAAATCGGCTGCACCAGCCACGAGATTCGCTTGCAGCCTCGATGCAGCCGCTCTAGCGTTCATGACTCTGAGGAAAACACCAAAAGCAAGGGAAACGCCGATGCTGCCGGGCCTGAAGGCCGGATTCACGCTGGATACCCGGCTGGAGGCGGACAGCGAGCAGTTGATGTGGCTTGGGCTGTGTGAACTGCGCGTGATGAACGACCGCCGCTGGCCATGGCTGCTTCTGGTGCCGCAGCGGCCGGGCGTGGAGGAAATCCACGACATGACGCCGCTCGACCAGACAATGCTGACCTTCGAGACCAATATGGTGGCGCAGGCGCTGAAGAAGGTGACCGGCTGCACCAAGATCAACACCGGCGCGCTCGGTAACATCGTGCGCCAGCTGCACATCCACGTCATCGCCCGTTCGGAAGGCGATCCCGGCTGGCCAGGCCCGGTGTGGGGGCACGGCCTGCGCGAGCCCTATCAGCGCTCCGAGCTGCGCCGGTTTGCCGAAACGATAAGGGCGGCGCTATAAGCCTTCCCGTGTCCATCCCGAACGTGTCCATCCCGAACGCCCAGAGTCCGCATGAGCTTTAGCCTGTTTGACGCGCCCTTGCGCGAGCCGAGCCAATTCGTCGGCTTCGCCGGCAACAGTATCGACCGACAATCCGAGAACCGCGCCGACGATTCGGTCGACAAAGCGCTCGCCGATCCTGGAACCAGGCTGCTTTTGATGCAGGGCGGCCGGCTCTACCTGAAGGTTCGTGACGGCAGCTTCGATCCCTGGTTCGGCGTCGCCGAAAGCCTGCCCTTCCAGACCTTGCCCGGCAGCGGTGTGCTGCTTGGATTCTCCGACCAGGGCCCGGTGCTGGCGGTGACCGCCGGCCTCGAGCCGGAACAGCTTCCCGAAACGGTCAAGGCCATCGACTACCGCTCGGTCTACATGCAAGGCCTGATCGACGAAGCGGCCGCCGGAGCGATGGCGCAGGGCGCCGCGCTGCTCGCCTGGCACGCCAGCCATCGTTTCTGCAGCAAATGCGGGACCGAGTCACAAATGCGGGCCGGCGGCTACAAGCGCCATTGCCCGAATTGCGGCACCGAGCATTTTCCACGCACCGATCCGGTGGCGATCATGCTGACGGCGACGCGCGAGAAATGCCTGCTCGGGCGCGGCCGGCATTTCGCGCCGGGCATGTACTCCGCCCTTGCCGGCTTCATCGAGCCGGGCGAGACGATCGAGGCGGCGGTGCGCCGCGAGACGCTGGAGGAGGCCGGCATCCGGCTCGGCCGCGTCGTCTACCACGCCAGCCAGCCCTGGCCATTCCCCTATTCGCTGATGATCGGCTGCTTCGGCGAGCCGCTCAATGAAGACATCCAGGCCGACCTCAACGAGCTGGAAGACTGCCGCTGGTTCTTGCGCGACGAGGTGCGCCTGATGCTGGCCAGGGAGCATCCGGGCAATCTGATCACGCCGCCGAAGGGAGCCATCGCGCATCACCTGATCCGCGCCTGGGTCGACAGCGAATAATGGAAATCAGGAGAGGGAAATGATCCGCCATACCGTCGTGTTCACGCTGAAGCATCCGCCGCACTCGCTGGAGGAAAAAAGGTTCCTGGTCGACGCCAAAAAATTCCTCTCGGCGATCAGGGGCGTCACCCATTTCGAACAATTGCGCCAGGTCAGCCCCAAGAACGACTACCAGTTCGGCTTCTCCATGGAATTCGCCGACCAGGCCGCCTATACCAGGTACAACGACCATCCCGACCACGTCGCCTTCGTGCGCGACCGCTGGATTCCTGAAGTCGAGACCTTCATGGAGATCGACTATGTGCCCCTTGGCTGGTAGCTCAATCCGCTACCTTCCACTGCTCGCGTGACTCACTTGCCGGATAGACGCCGAGGATCCGCACTTCGCGCGAGAAGAAGCGAAGCTCGTCCAGCGCCAGCTTGACCAGCGGATCGTCGGGGTGGCCCTCGATGTCGGCGTAGAACAGTGTCGCCGTGAAGGCGCCGAGCTGGTAGCTCTCGAGCTTGGTCATGTTGATGCCGTTGGTGGCGAAACCGCCCATCGCCTTGTAGAGCGCGGCCGGCACGTTGCGGACGCGGAAGATGAAGGTCGTCATCATCTTGGCGTCAGGCGACGGGCGTTCGGCCCACTGCTTGTTCTTGGTCAGGACGACGAAGCGCGTGACGTTGGAATCGGTGTCCTCGACATTCTCCTCGATGATGTCGAGGCCGTAGAGCGTGGCGGCCAATGCCGGGGACAGGGCCGCCATGGTACGGTCCTTGACCTCGGAGACCATCTTGGCCGCGCCCGCCGTGTCGCCGGCGACAACCGCCTTCCAGCCATTTTTGCGGACGTATTTGCGGCACTGGCCGAGCGCATGGATGTGGCTGTGCACGGTTTTGATCTCGTCACGCCTCACACCTGGCAGCACCATCAGCTGGAAATGGATGGGCAGGAAATATTCGCCGATGATGTGCAGCCTCGATTCCGGCAGCAGATGGTGAATGTCGGCGACGCGCCCGGCGATGGTGTTCTCGATCGGGATCATGGCGAGATCGGCCTTGCCGGTTTCGACCGCGTTGAACGCATCCTCGAAGGTCGGGCACGGCAGCGGCTGCATCGAGGGATAGACGTTACGGCAGGCGGTGTCGGAATTGGCGCCGGGCTCGCCCTGGAAGGATATTCTGTTGGTCTTTTCAGGCATGGCCAAAGCTCGTTGAAGGGGTGTCGGTTCGGCGCTCAGTTTGAAAGGATCGTCCTGGCCCGTTCCAGGTCTTGCGGCGTGTCGACGCCGAGCGGCAGCGACCGCACGATCTCGGCGTCGATGCGCATGCCGGCTTCCAGCGCCCGCAACTGCTCCAGCCGCTCGCGGCGTTCCAGCGGCGACGGCTTGAGCGCCACGAAGCGCTCGAGCGCCGAGCGGCGATAGGCATAGAGACCGACATGGTGATAGAGCGCGCCCTCGCCCCAGGGCGCGGTGGCCCGGGTGAAATAAAGCGCCCTCAGCCTGGTGGCCGACAATGGCGAGCCAACGATCTTGACGACGTTGGGATTGGTCTTTTCCTCGTCGCGCTCGATCTCGACGCCGAGCGTGGCGATGTCCACCGCCTTGTCCTCGAACGGCCTGAGCGAGGCCACGATGATCGCGGGATCGATGGTCGGCAGGTCACCCTGCACATTGACGATGGTTTCGACCTTGTTTGCCGGATCCAGCACCGTCAGGGCCTCGAATATCCGGTCCGAACCCGATTCGTGGTCCGAGCGCGTCATCACCGCCTCGAAACCATGCGCGCGCACCGCTTCCGCCACGCCTTGCGTGTCGGTCGCCACCACCACACGGCCAAGCCCGGCCTCGGCGGCGCGGCGCGCGACATGGACGATCATCGGGGCGCCGGCAATGTCGGCCAGCGGCTTGCCCGGGAGCCGGGTCGAGGCCATGCGGGCGGGGATCAGGATCAAGGTGGACATCGGTTTGGCGGGCGTTCGAAACGAGGAGGGGAAAGTGGCAAAAGGTCTCACTGGAAGCGCCCTTATAGGTGTTGCAACGCCGGAGCAAAAGACCTAGTTTCCGCGCGATTTGACCGGCTCTGGAGGGCAGGTCTCGATACCGACGGACGGAGTGGACGGATCGGTCCGCCGGAAAAGGGAGCAAGGGGCGTATGGATTCCAACGAAGTCAACAAGCTGCTCGCCGGATTGCTCGGAACCGTTTTCGTGGTGTTCTCGGTCGGCATCGTGTCGGACGCGCTGTTTGCCTCGCCCGCTCCGGAAAAGCCCGGCTTCGCCATCGAGGCCGCCGAGCCCGCCGAGGGCGGCCCCGCCGCTCCGGCAGCCGCCGAAAAGCCGATCGCGGATCTTCTGGCCAACGCAAGTGCCGAACAGGGCGCTGCCATCTTCAAGAAATGCCAGGCCTGCCACTCCGGCGAGAAGGGCGGCCCCAACAAGGTCGGCCCGGATTTGTGGGATCTCATCGACCGCCCGGTCGCCGAGCATGAGGGCTTCGCCTATTCGGCCGGCATGAAGGAGTTTTCCAAGGGCGGCACAGAGAAGTGGACCTACGACAACATCAACCACTTCATCACCTCGCCGAAAAAATTCGTGAAAGGCACGGCGATGGGCTTTGCCGGCCTGCCGAAGGAAGAAGACCGCGCCAACGTCATCGCCTATCTGCGCACGCTGTCGGACAATCCCAAGCCGCTGCCCGCGCCGGGCGCTGCCGCCGATGCATCCGCCCCCGCCAAGCCCGCCGAAGGGGCCGCACCGGCCAAGCCGGCCGAAGGCGCAGCTCCTGCCAAGCCAGCGGCGCCTGCGGCTCCCGCCGCACCAGCTCCGGCCGCACCAGCTCCGGCCGCCCCGGCACCGGCGCCTGCTCAATAAACCGGATATAGTCTCGACGACCTTGAAAAAGCCGGGTTCAGCCCGGCTTTTTCGTTAGGAAAACCGCATATGCGGCGACAAAGCCGCGCATGGCGGTTTTCACGCGCGGCAAATCATCTAGATTGCCCTTTCTGGATGATGGCACGCATCGCGAAGAGGACAGTGGATGACGCTTGGCCGAGTGCTTCTCAAATCGTTGCTGGCGGCGGCCCTGCTGGCCGCGGGGTTGCAGGCGGCCCTGGCCGATGAATGGCGCACCACCTCATCGCTGATCGGCGAATCCAAATATGGCGACAATTTCCAGCACTATGACTACGTCAATCCCAACGCGCCCAAAGGCGGCACGCTGAATTCGGTGGTACTGGGCACGTTCGACAGCTTCAATCCCTATATCGTGCAGGGTTCACCGGCCGCCGGCCTGGTCGGGTTCGGCGGCGGCCTGCTCTACGACACGCTGATGGAGCAGGCGACCGACGAAGGCAGTGTCAGTCATCCGCTGATCGCCGACGCCTACAAATACCCGGCCGACTTTTCCTCGGCGACTTACCGGCTCGACCCCCGCGCGAAGTGGCATGACGGCCAGCCTATCACCGTCGACGACGTGATCTGGTCATTCCAGGTGCTGAAGGCCAACAGCCCGATGTACAGCCGCTATTTCGAGAACGTCACGGATGCCGTGGCCGTCTCGGATCGCGAAGTCGAGTTTCATTTCAGCCAGAAGGGCAACCGCGAGCTGCCTAAAATCCTGGGTGACCTCGCCGTGCTGCCGAAACACTGGTGGGAAGGCACGGATGCCAACGGCAAGAAGCGCAACGTCACCAGGCCGACGCTGGAGCCGCCGCTCGGCTCCGCCGCCTACAAGATCGCAAGCTTCAAGCCTGGCTCGGAAATCGTCTGGCAGCGCGTGCCGGACTATTGGGGTGCCAAGCTGCCGGTGAAGGTCGGCCGCGAGAATTTCGACAGGCAGCGTTTCACCTACATCCTTGATGACAATGCCGCCTGGCAGGCCTTCACCAAGGGCGGACTTGACGACATCAAACCGGAAAACAGTTCGAAGCGCTGGAAGACATTCTATGATTTCCCGGCGGTCAAGGCCGGCGATGTCATCAAGCAGGAATTCAAGACCACCTCGCCAGAGCCGATGCAGGCTTTTATGCTCAACCAGAGGCGCCCGCTGTTCCAGGACCGCCTGGTGCGGGCCGCGCTGACCTATCCTTTCGACTTCGAGACGATGAACCGTACGCTGTTCTACGGGTTCAACACCCGCACCAGCAGCTATTTCCAGGGAACTGAACTGGCCTCCAGCGGCTTGCCGCAAGGCAAGGAGCTGGAAATTCTGGAACAGTATCGCGACAAGCTGCCGCCCGAGCTGTTCACCCAGGAATTCAAGCTGCCGGTCTACGATTCGCCGCAGGCCGAGCGGAAATACCTGAAGCAGGCAGTCGACCTCTTCGCCAAGGCTGGATGGGTGATCAAGGGCGGCAAGATGGTCAATGCCAAGACCGGCGAGCCGTTCAAGTTCGAGATACTCGGCTGGAACGACACCGACCAGGTCATCTCCAGCCCCTATATCGCCAATCTGCGCAAGATCGGCGTCGACGCCACGTTGCGCATCATCGACCAGACCCAGTACGTCAACCGCGTCAACAATTTCGACTACGATGTCATTATCGGGCAACTCGGCCAGTCGGAATCGCCTGGCAATGAGCAGCGCGACTTCTGGAGTTCCAGGGCAGCCGACCGACCGGGGTCGCGCAACTACGCCGGCATCAAGAACCCGGTCGTCGATGCCCTGGTCGACCGCATCATCTTCGCCACCGACCGCGACGATCTGGTTGCCGCCACCCATGCGCTCGACCGCGTGCTGCTGTGGAACTACTACGTCGTGCCGCAGTACTATCGAGCCGTGGTCTGGCTGGCTTACTGGAACAAATTCGGCATTCCCGCCAAACAGCCGAGCTATATCGGCGCCGACCAGAATTCCTGGTGGATCGATCCGGAGAAGGAAAAGGCGCTGGCGGCCAAATACAAGGGCAACAATTGATGGCGGTGCTGCCCCGTCGCGATTTCCTGGGCTTGGGCAGTGCCGCCGCTGTCGCCGCCCTGTTGCCCGGAAAAGCCTTTGCCAATATTGCGACCGGCACCAAACTGCACGGCCTGTCCGCCTACGGCGACCTCAAATACAAACCGGATTTCACGCATTTCGACTACGTCAATCCGGATGCACCCAAGGGCGGCCAGATGAATTTCGCGCCGCCGAACGCCACGCTCAACCAAAGCTTCCTGACCTTCAACACGTTGAATTCCCTGGTATTGAAAGGAGATGCGCCGCCGCGCACCGAACTCTGTTTCGATTCCTTGATGGCAAGCGCGCTCGACGAGCCGGATGCGGTCTACGGCCTGCTTGCCGAGTCCGTCACCTTGTCGCAAGACCGCAACGGCTTCCGCTTCGCGCTGCGACCGCAAGCGCGTTTCCACGACGGCTCGCCGCTAACCGCCGAAGACGTCGTCTTCGCGTTGAAGCTTTACAAAGAGCAAGGGCATCCGAACCTTTCCCAGGCGTTGCGGTATATGACCGACGCGGTCGCCGAGGATCCACTCACCCTCAACCTTACCTTCAACGGCGAACAGTCCGCGCAAAACATCCTCAGGATCGTGGCGATGCCGATCGTGTCCAAGGCCTTTTATGCGGTCAATGATTTCAATGCCTCGACGATGACGCCGCCGCTCGGCTCGGGACCATACAAAATGGGGCGAGTGGCCGCGGGACAGACAGTCGAATATGAGCGCGTGCCCGACTATTGGGGCCGCGACCTCCCGGTGAATCGCGGCCAGTATAATTTCGACCGTATCCGCATCGACTTCTATCTCGACCGGCAGGCGGCGTTCGAAGCCTTCAAGAAGGGTGACACGCATTTTCGCGAGGAGTTTACCGCGCGGGTCTGGGCGACCGGCTACGATTTTCCGGCGCTCAAGGACGGCAAGGTCGTCAAACGGGAATTTCCCGGCGAGAAGACGCCAGACATGCAGGGCGTCGCACTGAACCAGCGTCGTGCGCAATTCCGCGATGAGCGGGTGCGACGGGCGATCGCCCGGTGTTTCGATTTCGAATGGATGAAGCGGGCGTTGTTTTATGGCTCTTACGAGCGCTCTCAATCGAACTTCGAACGGTCGGATTACAAGGCCGAAGGCTTGCCCTCGCCTGAGGAACTGGTCCTGCTGGAGCCATTCCGGGCCGAGTTGCCACCGGAGGTTTTTGGCGAAGCCGTGACGCAGCCTCTGTCCGACGGGTCAGGCCATGATCGCAAGCTGCTGGGCGAGGCTTCGAGATTGCTCGCGCAAGCCGGCTGGAAGCGGGCGGGCAATTTCGTCGTCAACGACAAGGGCGAGCGGCTGCGGGTGGAAATGCTGACGGAGGATGACGGCATCGTTCGCATCTACACCCCATGGTCCGAGAATATGAAGGCGATCGGGATCGACGCTTCGATCCGGCAGGTCGATTCGGCGCAATATGAACAGCGGCAGAGCGATTTCGACTTCGATCTTACCGTGCTGCATTGGTCGATCGGGGCGACGCCGACTGATGACAGCCTGGAGATGCTCTATGATTCTCGAATGGCGAAAATCCCGGGGCAGCGCAACTACCCCGGAACAGAAAGCAAGGCCATCGACGCGTTGATCGTGGCAGCCGGCAAGGCGCAAAGCCGGTCCGAACTCGTCACCGCGCTCAGAGCGCTCGATCGGGTCTTGCGCGCGCGGCTGGACTGGATTCCAACATACTATCTGGCGAATCACCGCGTCGCCTATTGGGACATGTTCGGCTTCGTCGAGCAAAAGCCCGATTTCGGCTTTCCGGTCGAGACGCTGTGGTGGTTCGACAAGGGCAAGGCGGCAAAAATTGGCAAAGGCTGAATTTCTTGCGGGCGTAAGCACCGCCCCTCACCTGCCTGCCCGTCCTCCGCAGCAGCTGCGCCGCAGCTGCGGAGGGTGGACCGGCATCCTCTGCCCGTATAGTGACGGGGAAAGAGGCGCGTTCATCGACGGTTTCGCCAATCACATGCGTCGGGAGGGCACCATCTGATGGGCGCCTATATCCTGCGCCGCATCCTTTTGATGATTCCGACCCTGTTCGGCATCATGGCGATCTCGTTCGCCGTCATCCAGTTTGCGCCCGGCGGCCCGGTCGAGCAGGTCATCGCCAAGCTGACGAACCAGGGCGGCAGCGACCGTCTGGGCGGTGGCGGCGGCGATGCGGGCGGCGGTAATTTCGATGCCGCCGGCGACGTCGGTTCAAAATATCGCGGCGCGCAGGGGCTCGATCCGGAATTCATCAAGAAGCTGGAGAAGCAGTTCGGCTTCGACAAGCCGCCGCTCGAGCGCTTCGGCCTGATGCTGTGGAATTATATCCGGTTCGATTTCGGCGACAGTTATTTCCGCGACATTTCGGTGCTCAACCTGATCCTGGAAAAAATGCCGGTGTCGATCTCGATCGGGCTGTGGATCACGCTCCTGTCCTACCTGATCTCGATCCCGCTCGGCATCCGCAAGGCGGTGAAGGACGGCAGCCCCTTCGACATCTGGACCAGCGGCGTCGTCATCGTCGGCTATGCCATTCCGGGTTTCCTGTTCGGCATCATGCTGATGGTGCTGTTTGCCGGTGGTTCGTTCTGGGACTGGTTCCCGCTGCGCGGCATCGTCTCGGACAATTGGGACCAGTTGTCATGGCCGGCCAAGATCGGGGACTATCTCTGGCACATGACCTTGCCGCTGACGGCGCTGGTGCTGTCGGCCTTCGCCACGACGACGCTGCTGACCAAGAATTCCTTCCTGGAGGAAATCCGCAAGCAGTATGTGGTGACCGCCCGCGCCAAGGGCCTCTCGGAACGGCAGGTGCTCTATGGCCATGTCTTCCGCAACGCCATGCTGATCGTCATCGCCGGTTTTCCCGGCGCCTTCATCTCGGCCTTCTTCACCGGTTCGCTGCTGATCGAAAACATCTTCTCGCTCGATGGGCTCGGCCTGCTCGGCTTCCGGTCGGTGGTCGAACGCGACTATCCCGTGGTGTTCGCCAACCTCTACATCTTCTCGCTTCTCGGCCTGTTCGTCGGATTGCTGTCCGACCTCATCTACACCTGGGTCGATCCGCGCATCGATTTCGAGCGGAGAGACGTTTGATGTCGGAGGCAAGTGTTACCGCCGGGGTCGTGCCGGAGCGGATGCCGCGGCCGTTTCTGTCGCCGCTCAACAAGCGCCGCCTGCAGAACTTCAAGGCCAACCGGCGCGGCTACTGGTCGCTGTGGATCTTCCTTGTCCTGTTCGTGCTGTCGCTGTTCGCCGAATTCATCGCCAACGACAAGCCGATCATCGCCTCCTACAAGGGCGAGATCCTGTTTCCGGTGCTGGTCGCCTATCCCGAAGAGAAGTTCGGCGGCTTCTATGCCGTCACCGACTATCGCGACCCGGTGATCCAGGACGAGATCAACGCCAATGGCTGGATGATCTGGCCGCCGATCCGCTATTCATACCAGACCGTCAACAACGCCATTCCCGAAGCAGCCCCGGCCAAGCCGTCCTGGCAGTATGACGCCAAGACGCGCTGCAACCAGTACCCGCAAGGGGCTGATGATCCGGCCTGCAGCGTCGGTAACTGGAACTGGCTGGGCACCGACGACCAGGCGCGCGACGTGCTGGCGCGGGTCATCTACGGTTTCCGCATCTCGGTGCTGTTCGGACTGATCCTGACCGCCGGCTCGGCTCTGATCGGCGTCGCGGCCGGCGCCCTACAGGGCTATTTCGGCGGTTGGACGGACCTGCTGTTCCAGCGCTTCATCGAGATATGGTCGGCTATTCCCGTGCTCTATCTCCTGCTCATCGTCGCCGCCATATTGCCGCCGGGCTTCTTCATCCTGCTCGGGCTGATGCTGCTGTTTTCCTGGGTGGCGTTGGTCGGCGTGGTGCGGGCCGAATTCCTGCGCGCGCGCAATTTCGAGTACGTCAACGCGGCGCGCGCGCTCGGCGTGCGCAACCGCACCATCATGTTCCGGCACCTGTTGCCCAACGCCATGGTGGCGACACTGACCTTCCTGCCGTTCCTGCTCTCAGGCTCGATCTCGACGCTGACCTCGCTAGACTATCTCGGTTTCGGCCTGCCGCCGGGCTCGGCCTCGCTTGGGGAATTGCTCAAGCAGGCGCAGCGCAATCTCAACGCGCCGTGGCTCGGCATTTCCGGCTTCGTCGTCATCTCGCTGATGCTGTCGCTGCTGGTCTTCGTCGGCGAAGCGACACGCGACGCCTTCGATCCGCGCAAGACGTTCCGATGAGCGAGCCTCCCCTGCTCTCGGTCCGGGACCTCAGCGTCGCCTTTGCGCAAGGCGGACAGCAGTCGCTGGCCGTCGATCACATCTCCTTCGACATCGCCAAGGGCGAGACGGTGGCGCTGGTCGGCGAATCCGGCTCCGGCAAATCGGTCTCGGCGCTGTCGGTGCTGAAGCTCTTGCCCTATCCCAGCGCAAGCCACCCCTCGGGCAGGATCCTGTTCCAGGGCGCCGACCTGCTCGCCATGAACGAGAAGCAGCTGCGGCAGGTGCGCGGCAATAAGATCACCATGATCTTCCAGGAGCCGATGACCTCGCTCAATCCGCTGCACACGATCGAGCAGCAGATCGTCGAAATCCTGAAGCTGCACCAGGGCATGGCCGACCGCGCGGCCAAGGCGCGCACGCTGGCCCTGCTCAACGAGGTCGGCATCCGCGAGCCGCAGAAGCGCCTCGACGCCTATCCGCACCAGCTGTCCGGCGGCCAGCGCCAGCGCGTCATGATCGCCATGGCGCTGGCCAACGAACCGGAACTCCTGATCGCCGACGAGCCGACGACAGCGCTCGACGTCACCGTACAGGCGCAGATCCTCGAATTGCTGGCCGGCCTGAAGAGCCGCAAGGGCATGTCGATGCTGTTCATCACCCACGACCTCGGCATCGTGCGCAAGATCGCCGACCGGGTGTGCGTGATGACCAAGGGCAAGATCGTCGAGATGGGGCCTACCAAGGACATCTTCGCCAATCCGCAGCACGCCTATACGCGCCATCTTCTGGCGGCCGAGCCCAAGGGCAAGCCACCTGCGGCCAACAGCGCCGCGGCACCCGTGATGACCGGCAAGGACATCAAAGTCTGGTTTCCGATCAAGCAGGGCTTCTTCCGGCGCACCGTCGACCATGTGAAGGCGGTCGACGGCATCGACGTCACCGTGCGGGCCGGCCAGACGCTGGGCGTGGTCGGAGAGTCCGGGTCGGGCAAGACCACGCTCGGCCTGGCGCTGGCGCGGATGATCTCGTCGAGCGGAACCATCCAGTTCAACGGGCGCGACATCAACCAGCTCTCGTTCAACGCCATGCGCCCGCTCAGGCGCGAATTGCAGATCGTCTTCCAGGATCCTTTCGGCTCGCTCAGTCCCCGCATGTCCATCGCCGAGATCATCGAAGAAGGCTTGAAGATCCACGAGCCGAAGCTGTCGCTCGACGAGCGCGACGACAAGGTGGTCGACGTGCTGAAGGAAGTCGGGCTCGATCCGGCCACGCGCAACCGCTATCCGCACGAATTCTCCGGCGGCCAGCGCCAGCGCGTCGCCATAGCTCGCGCCATGGTGCTCAACCCGCGTTTCGTCATGCTGGACGAGCCGACCTCGGCGCTCGACATGAGCGTGCAGGCGCAGGTGGTCGACCTCCTGCGCAGCCTGCAGGCCAAGCATGACCTCGCCTATCTCTTCATCAGCCACGACCTCAAGGTCATCCGGGCCCTGGCCAACGATGTCATCGTCATGCGCAATGGCCAGATCGTCGAAGCCGGTCCTTCCGAACAGATTTTTGAAAAGCCGCAAACCGACTATACTCGGGCGCTGATTTCGGCCGCCTTCAAGATAGAAACCGCCCCGACGGGGGTCGTCAGCGAGTGACTTCTCCCTTCGCAATTCCGGACGGAAAGCCGCCGCGCCTTTCCCGCAATTGCTCCAAACCGAACAACAGGACAAAATCCATAAATGGAAAAAGGCAAAATCCTGCTTGCCGTCACCGGCTTTCACCCGCAGCGCTGGCGTGAACTGCTGTCCGCAGAGCGCGAGGTGGTGCTCGAGCCGGACGGCGCCAGCGATCCTTCGATCACCTATGCGGTGGTGTGGAAGCAGCGGCCGAACCTGTTGGGGTCGCTGCCCAATCTGCGCGCCATCTTCTCGATCGGCGCCGGCGTCGACCACATCTTCTCCGATCCCGGCCTGCCGGATGTGCCGATCGTCAAGGTCGTCGCCGGCAATTTGGCCCAGCACATGACCGAATATGTCGTCTGGCGGGTGCTCGATCATCACCGCCAGGGCCTGCTGTACCGTTCGCAGCAGCCGAAGAAGATATGGCGCGAGCCGGCGCAGCGCACCGCTGAAGACATCTCGGTCGGCATCATGGGGCTCGGCAGTCTCGGCCGCGCGGCGGCGTCGGCGCTATTGTCGCTCGGCTTCGCGGTCAATGGCTGGTCGCGCACCGACCGGCCGATGGAAGGTGTCGCGACCTATTGCGGCGAGGCCGGGCTGATCCCGTTCCTCAATGCCACAGACATACTGGTCGTGCTGCTGCCGCTGACGGCGGATACCAAGGGTATCATCAATTACGGCGTGCTGAAGGAATTGCGCAAGCGCAACGGTCTTGGCGGCTCGGTGCTGATCAATGCCGGTCGCGGCCGCCTGCAGAAGGACGCCGACATCCTGCGCGCGCTCGACGACGGCACGCTGAAGGAAGCGAGCCTCGACGTCTTCGAGGTCGAACCGCTGCCGAAGACCAGCCCGCTCTGGGCCCATCCGAAGGTGTTCGTGACGCCGCATGCCGCGGCCACGTCCGATCCCGTCCACCTGGCACCGATCATGCTGCGCCAGATGGACGCCTTCGAGCGGGGCGAAAAGCTGGAGAACCTGGTGGACCGCAAAGCGGGATATTAAGGAACCTCGACGCGGCTCACGCTTCCTCCCGTCCGGCGGGGACGTGGAGGTGAGGGTCTCGCAGAGGCCAGCTTAGCCGGGCAGTGCGAGCTTCTTCTGCTTGTCCGGCTTGCCGCAATCGCGGCGCTCGATGGACCGATTCATGGCGTCGATCTCGCCGCTTGCCTTGTCGGCATCGCGCTTGGCCTTGGAACGCATGTCCGGGATGAACGGGCCAAAACCCATCGCCGGATTGGAGAAGGTCGGCTTGGCCTGCTGTGAAAGGTTGTGTTGCTGCGCCAAGGCGTTGCGTTGCGCCAGCAACTGCCCGCAAGGCACGCTGTCATACTGCAATGAGGACTGGACGTTTTCGTCCTGGCGCTCGGACATGGAGTTGCCGACACAGCCCGCCATAACGAGGCAAGAGGCCAAGGCCATCATGTTCCAGCGCATGGAAAATCCCTCCGTACGACACTGCCCCGACATAATCCGGCATGCGATTGGGGCTTTTTCGCAGCAGAGGCATCCGCAGGCCTCAGAGTGCGTTGCCTGACTGCTGCCCGGCGGGTGGCTGTAGGACGAGTCAGCAGTCTCTTGCAACAGGCTTCCCGCGCCCGAATTAGCCACTATCTTGGAACGATGCGCGCCAGCGACCTGCTCCATCCCCGGCCCGAGGGCCTTTACTGCCCGCCGGGCGACTTCTTCATCGACCCGGTGCGGCCGGTCAACCGGGCGCTGATCACGCACGGCCATTCCGACCACGCACGCTCCGGCCACGGCTCGGTGCTGGCGACGCAGCAGACGCTGGACATCATGAGGCTTCGCTATGGCGAGGGTTTTGCAGGCACGACACAGACGGCAGGACTGGGCGAGCGAATTGCCTTCAACGGCGTCGACATCAGCTTTCATCCGGCCGGCCATGTGCTGGGCTCGGCGCAGATCGCGGTCGTGCATCAGGGCATGCGCATCGTCGCCTCCGGCGACTACAAGCGGCAGCAGGACGCGACATGCCTGCCGTTCGAGCCAATCGCGTGCGATGTGTTCATCACCGAGGCAACCTTCGGCCTGCCGGTGTTTCGCCACCCGCCGGACGAGGAGGAGATCGCGCGGCTCCTGAAATCGGCGGCGCAGTTCCCCGAACGCTCGCATCTCATCGGAGCCTACGCGCTGGGCAAGGCGCAACGGGTGATGCGTCTGTTGCGCGACGCCGGCTACGACAGGCCGATCTATATCCACGGCGCGCTGGCCAAGCTCAGCGACTATTACCAGAGCCAGGGCATCGATCTCGGCACGCTGGAGCCGGCGACAGTGGAGAGCGCCAGCAAGGATGATTTCACCGGCGCCATCGTCGTCGGTCCGCCGGCCGCCTTCGCCGATCGCTGGGCGAGGCGCTTTCCCGATCCGATCTCCTGCTTCGCCTCGGGCTGGATGCGCATCCGCCAGCGCGCCAAGCAGGGCGGCGTCGAGCTGCCGCTGATCATTTCGGATCATGCCGACTGGGACGAACTGACCGCCACGATCAAGGAGACCGGCGCAGAGGAAATCTGGGTGACACACGGCCGCGAGGAGGCGCTGGTGCGCTGGTGCGAACTCGAAGGGATCGCTGCGCGGCCACTGCATCTGGTGGGGTATGAGGACGAGGGCGATTGATGGCATGAATCGCTTCGCCGAACTGCTCGACCGCCTTGTGCTGACGCCGTCGCGCAACGGCAAGCTGACGCTGCTGACCGATTATTTCCGCAGCGTCGAGGATCCCGATCGCGGGCTGGCGCTGGCTGCCATCACCGGCGACCTCAACATCGCCGCGATCAAGCCGGCGATGCTGCGCACCCTGGTGACCGAACGCATGGATCCGGTGCTGTTCGGCTATTCCTACGACTATGTCGGCGATCTCGCCGAGACCGTGTCGCTGGTCTGGCCGCAGACGCCCGGAACCATACCGAACCGTGAGCCGACGCTCGGTGAGGTGGTCGCGAAGCTGCAGGCGGCGAGCCGCTCCGACGGGCCGAAAGTGCTGTCAAACCTGCTCGACAGTGCCGGCATCTCGGCCCGCTTCGCCATCATCAAGCTGGTCACCGGCGGGTTGCGCATCGGGGTGTCGGCGCGGCTGGCCAAGCAGGCACTGGCGGATTTCGGCAAGGTCGACGTCGCCGAGATCGAGGAACTCTGGCACGGGCTGTCGCCGCCGTACACAGCCTTGTTCGCATGGCTGGAAGGCAAGGCCGCAAAGCCCGAGAGGGCCGCGCGGGCACTGTTCCGGCCGGTGATGCTGTCCAACCCGGTCGGCGACGGCGATCTCGACAGGCTCGACCCCGCCGATTACGTGGCCGAGTGGAAATGGGACGGCATCCGCGTCCAGGCGGTGTCGGAAGGCGGCATCCGCCGGCTCTATTCGCGCACCGGCGACGATGTCTCCGGCGCCTTTCCCGACCTCGCCGAGGCGATGGTTTTCTCGGCCACGCTCGACGGGGAATTGCTGGTCGGCGATCCCCGGGAAGCGACAGGGACATTCTCGGATCTCCAGCAGCGGTTGAACCGCAAGACGGTGTCACTGAAGATGCAGCAGCAATATCCGGCTTTCATGCGTTGCTACGACCTTTTGCAGGTCGGCGCGGAGGATTTGCGGGGATTGCCCTTCCGGGAGCGGCGCGTCCGCCTCGAAAACTTCGTGAAAACGCTCGACCCGAGCCGCTTCGATCTTTCGCCATTCGTCGCGTTCTCGGACTGGCAGGCGCTGGAGGAACTGCGCCGGGCGCCGCCGCACCCGATCATCGAAGGCGTGATGCTGAAGCGCTGGGATTCGCCCTATGTCGCCGGCCGGCCGAAGGGGCCCTGGTTCAAATGGAAACGTGACCCGCACACGGTGGACGCCGTGCTCATGTACGCCCAGCGCGGCCACGGCAAGCGCTCGAGCTTCTACTCCGACTATACGTTCGGCGTCTGGTCCGGAGCGGAAGGCGAGGAGGAACTGGTGCCGGTTGGCAAGGCCTATTTCGGCTTCACCGACGAGGAATTGAGGCAGATCGACAAATATGTCCGCGACAACACGATCGAGCGTTTCGGGCCTGTGCGTTCGGTGCGCGCCGACCGCGACAACGGGCTGGTGCTGGAAGTCGCCTTCGAAGGGCTCAACCGTTCGACGCGCCACAAATCCGGCGTCGCCATGCGTTTCCCCCGCATCTCGCGGCTGCGCTGGGACAAGCCCGCCAATGAGGCCGACCGCATCGAAACGCTGCAGGCGCTGCTCGATCGTTGATCGCACCCTCTCCGGTGCCGGCGCTCAAGGCTCGATGGAGACGCGGATCTCGTAGATGTTGACCGCCTTGCCCTCCTTGTCGAAATCGGAGTTGATGGCGATCGTTCCGGCCGAGCCGGGCCGCTTGTCGGGGAATTTCACGTCGAACAGATATTCGTTGCGCTGCTGGCCGACCGCATAGCGTTTGCGGCCGCAATCACCGAGCTCGCCGAAATTGCAGTCGATGGAGATCTGCGTGTCCTTGCCATCCTCGGCGCGGGCGACGATATCGAACACGGCATGCTTGCCGGCGAGCTTCTCCAGCACGCCTTGCCCCACATCGAAGCTGATCGCCGAACCGGAAGCGCCGGACTGGATGCGCAGGAATGGCCCGGAATCGTCCTTCATAGCTTCCGCCTTGGCATCCGACGGGGCGCTGACATGCGCCGGGTCGGTGGGCGAAAACACGTTGATCCAGTTGCGCGCCTGATCGGCAGCGCCAGGCTTTTCCGGCCCGGTCTCGCCATCCGCCGGCGTGAAATCGTCATCCTCGACGGTCGGTGGCGCTTCGGGCGGCGCGGTGTCGAGCTGGGCCTGGGTCTTGAACACGCCGGTCTGCATGGCGAAAAACAGGCCGATGCCGACCGCGGCGAGCAGCGTCACGGTGAGGAAGATGGCGGTCAGTGGCAGGCGCCGGCCCCTGATGCGCCTCTCGTCGCGATCGGGCGCCACTTCAGCCGTGGCTTCGGACGAAGCAGGAGCCGACATATCGATGGACGGCACGCCGGGAAGGGTCGCATCGGGCATGATGTCTGGAACGACCGGCAAGACGCGCGAGCGCGGCGCATCGGCGGCCGGCTGGGCAGGCTCGTCGAGGGAAACTGCGGGAGGTGCGGCGCTCTCGCCGGTTACGGCGGGTGCGACCGGGCTCGCCGGAAGCTCGACCGCCGGTGCATCGGATACAGCCTGGGGAGCGGCATCCGGCACCGCCGGCAGGAATTCGGATTCGATTTCGGTGATCTTGGCCTGTATCGCCTTACGGCGCTTGATGGCGAGTTCCACCGTCACGCCGGGATTGGCCTGGAGCGCACGGTCGAGCGCGGCGAAAGCCGAGCGATAGACCTTCTCGCGGTACGCGCGGTCCTCGGCATTGCCTCTTTCGAGGGCATTCCGGATCGCTTTTTCGATTGCGTCCAAGCGAGATCCCTCTGTGCGTTGCCCAAACCTCGGCATGATCGTTAGCCGCAGCCGACCAATCAATCAACGGGCGAGCGTCCGCATTCTGCCTCGTTGGAGTGTCCAAAGTCCATCTTGGCGGTATTCCGGCAACGAAATCAACATGCTTCATTGATCTTTGCCGGTACGGAGGCACCGGCCAAGCGCCATGTCCCGGCCGATCGGTAAAGGGCGTGGCAGCCGGCTTTGTCGGCGATGTGTCGGGGGGGACGACGCGCAACACGAATTGCCGGGCCGCATCCTGAATTCGCGATCGCCCATCTTGAATTCGCCGTCGGTTGAGTCTATCACCCAGCCCATCTTGGAGGCCTAACGCTTCCCGGGCCGCTTTAGCTCAGTTGGTAGAGCACATCATTCGTAATGATGGGGTCGCGTGTTCGAGTCACGCAAGCGGCACCAAAACCTTCCTAATCGCCTGTGCTCCCTACTCCCAAAGCACTGACAAATCAGTTGCTTACAGCAATCTAGCGCCTCCACAGGGTCGTCGCGACGCGATTACGGCAATCCTTGGGCGCGCCGCGGGTACAACATTTGCGCGGGGAGTGAAGAGAAGGTAATAGATCGACCCGTGCAGACAGGGCAGTCCGGGTTTAGCTCGACACCAAAAGGTGAATGCGATGCGGGTAAAATCTATCAAAATAAAAGACGTCGGCGGGATACGAGACCTCTCGCTGTCCTTCTCCCCCGGCATGAACATATTGTGTGGCCCGAATGGTGTCGGAAAGACAACGGTCTTAGAGAGCGTGGCACATTCGTTCTCATTCCAATCTCAAATATTAAAACGCAACGCGCTTTCATCGGAAGGATCGGTCGAAATAGTTGCCGATATTGACAGTGCCGAAGTACCACATGTGATTACGGTCCGCGATTTCAGCCCTATGCAGACATCTCCAGTTCTAGGGCTGCATCAGAATGCCAACAAACTTTTCTCACTCAAGGCTGAACGCTCTTTTTCGTATTATGCTTTGAATGCCATACAAGCGGACGTTGAGAAAAACCCTAATACAATATTCGAAGAGGCCAGGAACGGCATCAGCACCTTCGACTTTAAGCAATGGTTTGTAAACAGACATATGTGGGCCGCACATTCAAATTCGTTATCAAATCAGCAAATGTCGAATTATATGCTTGCAGTAAATTGCTTTAAAATACTTGATAGAGCATATGAGTTCCATAGAGTTGCTGCCGATACTAATGACATAATGATCAACAGCCCTCGCGGTGAGATATATTTCGAATATTTATCGTCTGGATTTAAGTCAACTTTATCTATCGTATTCGGCATCATTAAAGAGATTGAGTTTCGGTTCAAAAAACCTCACATCGTGGCAAATGAATTCGATGGGGTCGTTCTTATTGACGAACTAGAACTTCATCTTCACCCCGATTGGCAAGCGAAATTACCAGGGATATTGACGTCAATTTTCCCTAAATGTCAGTTCATAGCTACGACCCATAGTCCGCACATCATTCAGGCTGCTAATCCGAAAGAGGTAATAGCGCTCGGAAGCGACGATGACGGTCGTACGGTCAGACGTCAGATTCCTGACGCCGAGTTTGGATTCAGGGGGTGGACGATTGAAGAGGTTCTAACCGACGTGATGGGTATGTCCGACACAAGAACTGAGCAGTTTGAAGAAAGCATCAAGGCATTTAACGGAGCCGTAGACGAAGGCGACGTTGGCGGTGCAGAGACAGCATTTGAGCGGCTCGATAAGATGCTCCATCCAGGAAACGAGTTAAGGAAGCTTCTCCGCCTTCAGATGGCTTCAATCAGGCTGGACTGACCATGATTCGCCTCACTCGATCAGCCGCACCAGCCTACCTTACGAATGCAAAAGTCACGGAACTTACAAGCGAGTTCAAAGCGACGAAGGAATCTGTCTGGCGAAAACCACAGATCACTCAGCCTTTACTGTCTTCATCCGCCGATAAATGTGCGTACTGCGAATGCAAGATCGACGAAGAAAGTAAGTACATGGAGGTGGAGCATTTCAAGAATAAGAATGATTTTCCTGACCTGGTTGTCCAATGGGACAATCTGCTTCCGGCATGCAAGCGCTGCAACGTCAGTAAATCTACACATGACGTAGTTAATCAACCTATAATAAATCCTTATGATGATGAGCCAAGAAATCATCTATATATGAATTGGTATCGATTTATTGGAAAGGATCAAAAAGGCAAAACCACTGTCGATGTGATTTCTCTTAACGACACTGACAGGGCAACAACGAAGCGTTTTCAGATTGGTCAGCAGATACATATTAATATTTCTGACATTTTCGATAAGCTCGAAAGATATAAACTTGATGGCACCGTTCTGAGAAGAAACAGGCTGCTTGGATCTGTCAGAAATTTATTGCGTGAGTGCCAACGTAGCTCGGAGTATGCCGCCACTGCAGCGACTGTTGTCGTCAACGATGAGTTGTTTGGCACAGTATTGTTGGATATGCGCGCTCTCGATATTTGGTTGCCCGATTTGGACGCGCTCTATATCGAGGCGGTTAGCATATCGTATTAGGAGATACCTTCATCAACGGGGCAAGCGTCCTGTGGCCAGAGATCGAGGCGACTTCTGGCACCGTCAGACCCAGCTCAAACAATCTCCAATATCGCTTCATGCCTCAGATCGTGAAGTTGAAAGCCCGGCGCTTGGCGAGAGGCGTTGCGCGCTGACGTCCAGAAGAAACTGCTAAGCAAAGCCGTATACTGCGCGAGTATCTGCGCCATTCGTCATCGGCCTGCTGCTGTCGTCCTTACGGCATATGTCCCTGCCACAAGGGCAATCCACTTTCCGCAGCGAATTCTTTGTCCTCCGCGTAGATCGGTTCGCCTCTTCTCACCACCCGTCGAAGCAGATCCGCATCTTCGTTGGCGTGATATCGAAAGGCATTTCGGGTGTCGTATCCATGCCCGGCCTGGGACAGGGAAAAACCGCTGACCACCACAGGGGCGAAACCGGCGAAACGCGCCAGTATGATCGCGAAGGCCCCGGTGGAGATTTTCCGGTGCCAGCCGCGGAACATATGATACTTGCCGCTAAGCTGCCAGACGACGTTGGCAAGCTGCCATTTGGTAAGCGCCTGCAAGGTTTCATAACGATAGTTGAAGGTGCGACAACCGGCTTTCAGCTTGTCCTCGACATCAGGCCAAACCGGGATGATCAGGTGCTTTGCCTGGCGTCCGTTTAACAAATCACGCTTGTAGAAATCCTGCTCGCTGGCATCGACGAAAATGCCGCGGCGGATCACGGCGATATCGGGAACGGGGAGGCCGACGGTTTCCGCCAAAAGCTGGGAAGCATTGACGGTCACAAGTGCCCAATCGGCATCATATCCCTGCGGGAGGCGAAAATTCGGCGCCGACCCCATCACCAAGGCGGGCCCCGTGGCCCTGGGCAGGCGAAGAATTGGCTTTGAGAAGGCTGGCAAGAGATCCGAAAGCGGAGTTTTCATCCGGGAATCTGGACCGCCTGTTCCTCAAACGCGCGCAGGATGCTCTCTTCCCGGCTCCACAATTCGTCCCATTGCGTGGTCCCGGACCAGCCCGCAAACCAAGGGCCGCCGAGCGTGTAGTGCGCCAGCGAGACATCGGCGGGATCGAGTTCGGAAGCCGAAGCCCCGACGAGGTAGTTCCATGCCAGGGGCAACTCGCCGATCTCGTGATCCTCAAGCCATTTGAAGGCGTGGAGGTCACGTCCGGGCCACGTATTGAGCATCTCCTTGGTCAACCGCTTGTTGGCGGGATGATCCAGATTCCATAAAACGACCGACGACCAGTTTTTGCGACGATAGAACGTCTGCGTTTGTCCGTCCATCTTGACCGCTTCGGATTCGCGTTGCTGGTGCTTGACCGCCATGATCGCGTAGGAAGGATCGAGCAGATCGAGCAGTTTGACCGGATCCTTTAGAAACAGGACGTCGCAATCGCAGAACATGGCCCAGCCGCTTTGCCCCATGAACGGAACGGCAAAGCGCGATATGGCAAACTCGGTCGCCATCGGCGCCTCGGAAATCGGGCACCAGAGCTTACCGTCACGTACTTCCATCGGTCGCGTCATGATTCCTTGGGCTACAAGGTCCTTGAGCACGAGCGGCTGTATCTGCAACGGGGTGCTTGTCCGCCGATAGGCGCTCCATCGCGCCACGTCCAGAACTCGGGATTCGCGCGGATCATAGCCAATGTAGATTGGTATCATGTGGCAGTTCTATAATCTGATGTGAATTTAGACGAATCTAGCATGGCAGCACTGCACGCGGAAGACCAGAAGCACATTCGCAATGCCGTGTGTCCGGGTTGCCACGAGCGTTTCATCTCTGAAGGTGTCGATGGTGTTTTTGCGCGACAAGTGCCAAGCAACCGGCATCGCACCTCTTCACGACGGAGCTGTCGAGCGGGTCGTCGCACTCACATTTGAGACAGCTCACCAGCAAGCCACATCGACCGTTGTTATTGGACCTCACATCTCCTGGCCTGGCCCGTCCAGAGTGGCAGACCGAGCGAGTCCGCCACGTGCGGATCGCTCGTATAAAGGGGGAAACCGAGCGCCAACAGCGCCAGCAGGGTGGCACGGTCGGAACCGACGTGCATCCGGTCGATGTTCAGTTTGTTGTACACATGGCCGTGCGAACCTGGGTCAATACCCGTGATGATCACGGCCGGCGCGCCGTTATGCAAGGCGTAAAGGACCGCCGTGATCCCGGTCGAGAACTTCTCCTCCAGATGCATCTCGAAATTGGGCACACCCATCACTGCTTCGTAGAGCGCCATGCGCTGGTGACGGGTCATCGTGCGCAGGTCGCGACAGCGGTAGTTGAAGGCCGCGATGTTGCAGCGCAATTCCTCCATCGTGCGGTGTGCACGCACAATCCAGAGCAGATCGGTCTCCTGGCCGGTCAAGACGGCGCGCACGGCCACAGCGTTGGGCTTGGTCGCGTCAAGTTGGTTGACGTAAAGAAATGTCGCGTCAGGAGTACCCATCCCCCAGCGGGCAGTCACGGTCTGCGAGCCATTCACGGTAAAGAGTGTGAAAGCATCGCGCTGAAAACCCACCGGCGGGTTCGAGACCGGCGCGGAGCCCACGACGAGGACCGGCTTTGTAAGCGGCACAGGGTGCCGTGGCGCCTGGGGGTGCAGCAGGCGATATAACAGTTTCCGCTTAACCACGAGAAGCGGGTGATCGAACAAGCGCTTGCGCAGCGGCTTCTGTGCATCGGGATTCGCTGCGCTATGCTCTGCAATCTCCAGAGCGATCCCCTTGGCCTTCGCCAAACCGGCCTCCTCTCAATGCTTTCCCGGGCATGTACTCCCCCCTGCCAGCCGGCGTTGATCAGCGGCTTGATCGTTGGGGCAGGCAGCAACCATAACGTGACGAATCATTTCCTCCGGCGCTCTGATGGGAACCCTTCGCTTTTCCCCAAGCGCTTCAAGCCTCTCTCACTCAATGTCGCAACTCTACTGTATTCGGCACGAGACTGCATGCGGGTTGCTGTTGTTTGTTGCTTCTGATCACGGTTCGATAGAACTCCGTCCGAAACTCATGGTGCCAGATCGGCAGCATCGCCGAAGCGATAGCCGCGCTCAATACTCAGCAGAGGATCAATCTCCACCAGCCGAACAGGAATTTCAACATCCAATTTCGACAACAAACGGCAAGACACATTGCTGCAACTGCGACCGAATCTGCAACTGCGACCGAGACCCGACCTCAAAACGCCGCCTGGCACTGTGGATCGCGATGCTGGCCGAATGCATCCGCCATTGTCGAGACCGAGGTTTGATGTGAAACTCCCGGCGTCAGCATGGGAGGTCAAAATGCCCAACAGTTTCAAGACCGGAGACGTCGTCAAGCTGAAGTCCGGAGGCCCGAAGATGACGATAAGCGACGGTGCCGCCTCCGGCACATATATGTGCCATTGGTTCAACCGCGAGGGCGATGTATGGACCCCGCAGCATGCCGGCTTCAAGCCGGACCAGCTGGTGGTGGCGGACCAATCGACATAGAGCGGTTCACCGCTTCGCGGAAGCGGCGAAACGCTCTATCTCTTTGTTTTTACGCAATTCCATAGGGAAGCGCTACGCGCTTTTCCCGGGGAAACCGTACACACTTTTCTTGGAATTGCTCTAGTTCCTGCCCTTCGGCTGAAGGGTTCGAACATGGCGCAAGCAGCGCCCGATCGGGCGCGTTGTTGCGGCATGCGCCTGCCGGCACAAAAGTCACCGACGGATTTCTACCGCCGCTGCGTTTAACGGGAGAAGCGTCGCCACGGCACAATGCCATGGCAGCGCGCTAACCGGAGACGCCAGCATGATACGCCGTTCGATCCTTGCCGCTGCCTTGAGCCTGCTGACCGCCACGGCGTTCGCCCAGACGGCGACACAGCCTCCGGCCGCGACGTCCCCTTCTGCACCGCCTCCCGCTGCCGCGCCAGCCGCGTCAAAGACCAGGCCCGACATCACGTTGGCCAAATTCCAGAAGCGGCGTGAGAAGGCGATCATGGCCGCCGACACGGATGGCGACGGCAAGATCAGCCTGCGGGAATGGGAGGCCCTCCAGGCAAAGCGCGGCACCAAGGGCGACCCGACACAGTCCTTCGCGCGCGCCGACTCGAACCATGACGGCTTCATCGACCGCGCCGAACTCGATGCCTTCTTCGCCGAGCGCTTCGCCAGGTTGGACAAGAATGGCGACGGCGTTCTGAGCGTCGACGAAATGCCGGGCCACAAAACCGCTCCCAAGACGGAGCAATGAACGGGGGTAATGGCACGCGATGAGCATCAGGGGTGCGCCAGCCGATGAGCGCGGATCCGGACGAGGAGCTGGTTCGCCGTATCGGCGCCGGCGATCCGGCGGCCGTGCAAACGCTCGTCGCGCGCAAACTGCCGCGTATCCTGGCGCTTGCCGTGCGCATGCTGGGCGACGCGGCGGAAGCCGAGGATGTCGCGCAGGAGACCTTCGTCCGAATCTGGCGGCATGCCTCGGGCTGGCGGCGCGGCAATGCCCGCTTCGACACCTGGATCCACCGGGTGACGCTGAACCTTTGCTACGACCGGCTGCGCCGCCGCCGCGAATGGGTGACAGACGATCTGCCGGAGGTGGTAGACCCGGCGCCGCTTCCGGATACCCAGCCGCGGGAAGACACGTGGCGCGTCGAACAGGCCTTGCGAGCCATCGCGCCGCGGCAGCGCGAAGCCATCATCCTGGTCTACTATCAGGACATGTCGAACATCGAGGCGGCCACGACCCTGGAGATCAGCGTCGATGCCCTGGAGAGCCTGCTTTCGCGCGGGCGCAGGGCGCTGCAGGCGATCCTGGCCAGGGACGATGTCCATGAATGAGAACCGCGCCGCCATGAAAGCGCAGCGTTCGCGCCTTGCCGACACCGCCTGGCAGCCGGCTCCGATGATCGCAGCGCCGTGCGGGCACGCGATGCCAGCGGGCAAGGGGCCAACAGGCAAGGGAAAGACCGATGTCTGACCGATCCAGGGACGCACCGACGATGGATGCCGAACGCTTTGCCGCGCTGGCGTCAGCCTATGGCGGCGACTTGCGGCGATGGCCACAGGCCGAACGCGCGGCGGGCAGCATCCTTGCCGCAAGCGACGCGGGCGCGGCCATTCTGAGGGATGCCGGCAAGCTCGACGCCCTGCTCGACAGCTATCGCGTCGAAGCGCCCGGCAAAGCGCTGCACGGCGGCATAGTGAGGGCTGCCGACGGTCATCTTGCCCAACGCTGGCGCCAGCGCTTGTGGTGGCTGGGACTGGGACTTGCCGGCATCGGCCTGGCCGGCGCGGTTGCCGGATCGGCTTTGGTGATCGTCGCCACGCCTGAGGTTCAGCCCGATCAGTATGTGCTGGACGCCAATGCGACGGCGTTCGGCGATGCCGGTCCCGACGACACCATCGAGGAAAACCTATGAGCACGGGCCGCAAGCTCCTCATCGCGTCCGTGGCGCTGAACGTCTTCCTGGCCGGCGCCCTTGCCGGCGGGGCCGTCTGGCTGAGAAGTGGCAAGGCGGGCCAGGGCTATTCGCTGGAAGCGGCCGGAGGCCGGCTTCCGGACCAGGAACGCAGGATATTCCGCAAGGCGTTGCGTGAGGTCCGGCGCGAATCCCGCCAGGTCATCCTCGACGGCCAGCAGGCCAGGCGCGAGGCCGCCGACCTGCTGCGGCAGCCCACCCTCGACACGGCAGCGCTGACGGCCGCGCTCGAGCGGGCCCGCAACGCCGACGTCACCATGCGCATGCGGCTGGAGCAGCGCATCGTCGAGTTTGCCGCGGCAAGTTCGGCCGAGGATCGCGCCGTGCTGGCTGAGGCGCTGACAAGACGCGCCGCGTTGCCGCCGGCGCCAAAAAAATCGCCATAAGCACCGACGGAATGCGCCGAAGCCGCCGTTTAAGGCAAGAAGGGCACACCTGCCGGACCGCCTGGTGCGAACAGGTTTTCAACTTCGAGACCATTTGGAGTATCGTCATGAACCGTCTGACACAATACGCGGCCGCCGCCGCGCTTGCCTTGACCGGAACGGCCGCGACCGTTGCGGCGGCATCCGCCACGCCGATGCTGGCCCAGCCAAGCGCCCCGGCGCTGATCGAGCATGTGGCATGGGGTTGCGGCCCCGGCTGGCATCCCAACCACTGGGGGCGCTGCGTGCCCAATCGGGGGGTTGTGTATCAGCGTTATTACCGGCCCGGCCCGGTCTTCCACGTCTGGCACCCCCATCGTGTCTGGCACCCACATCGGGTCTGGCACCGCTGGCGTCACTGGTAAGCGTGCGCGGGGCCAGGCGCTTCACCGGCCTGGCCCCCTCGACCGCAGTAACCGATCCGACCTGAGCGCATCGCGCCGAAAACGGGACAATGCGCCGCGCTGGGCCTGAACAAGGAGAGCTGACGTGGCTATCCCGGCCAAAGGCTCCATGCCGCCGGACGCCGCCCTGGTCGGTGGTGCTGCTCGCCGGCGGCGCGATCAAGGGCGGCCGCATCATAGCCGACTGGCCGGGCCTGAAGCCGGCCCAGCTCTACGACCAGCGCGACCTGGCGCCGACCAGCGATGTCAGGGCGGTGCTGAAAGGCCTGTTCGCCGACCAGTTCGGGCTTTCGGCGGCGGTGCTCGTCGACAAGGTGTTCCCGGAGGCCGCGGCGGTGAAGCCGATGCGCGATCTGGTCGTCTGAATTCCCATCGCACATGGCGATTAAGGTTAAATTTACTATGGAATTGTTCGAAAGCGGCAAATGACACAAAGCTCCCCCAAAGGAACGCACAGACATGTTCGTGGGGAAAGCCATATCTCGACTTCAAGGGCCTTTGCGGGCCTTCTGCCATCCGCTGGCGTTGGTGCTGATCAGCCTCGCGGGCGTTTTTGGTGCCGGCCGGGCCGAGCATGAATGGCTGTCGGTGCCGTTCTCGCTGACATTGGTGGCGGCGCTCGCGGGAGCGGTGTTCCTGACATCGGGGCGCCTCGCCTTTTCCGTCTATCTCGCCTGGATGGCCGTTGCCCTGGTGACGCTGATCTCGGCGGTCAAGTTCCGGATGAAGGGGTTCTCGCTGCACTTCTACGACACGATCTTCGTGTCCACGGATCCGGGAGTGTATCGCTTCCTGCTTGGCTCCTATCTCCACCTCATCCTGCCTGTCGCTGCGGCGTTGGTGCTTGGCATCGCCGCAGTGATCCTGATCTTTCGCGCCGACCGGAAGCTTGGCTGGCCCGCATCGGCGCGCGCCCTGCTTCTGGCCGTCCTCGTCACGCTGGTGCCGCTGACCTTTCCCGCCGAGGCTTCGAAGGACCGGTACTTCTACTATATGCAGGGCCGGCACATGTCGGCCTTCTTCATCTCACTGATGGATCTGCGCAACCTGGTCGTCGAGCCGGCGTTCGAGCAGCGGCTGCAGGCCGTCGCGCCACAGCCACCCTTCGCCGACACGGTCGACTGCGGCGACCGGGCAGCGCTTCCCGATATTTTCTTCGTGTTGAGCGAAAGCCAGTCCGATCCAAGCTATTTTCCGCAGATCGCCAGCGGCGCGGGATTCCTGCAGCGATTTGCACCTGCCGCCGGCGAGCCCCGCCCGATGCAGGTCGAGACGTTCGGCGGCGGCACCTGGATCAGCAATTTGTCCTTGATGACCGGGGTTTCGGCCACCGATTTCGGCTGGCGAAGTCCCTATCTGACGATCACGCTACAGGATAAGGTCGCCGGCGCGTTGCCGGAGTTGCTGGCGCGCTGCGGCTATCGAACGGCCGTCATGACGCCGATGGACTTTACCTTCGTCAACGAGGGGCCTTTCTTGAAGTCGATCGGGTTCGAGAACGTCCTCGACATCAAGGATATCGCCGCGCCCTTCTACCATCTGCGCGACCGTTTCTATTATCACGCGGCGGAGGCATTCATCGCCAGGCACCGCCGGGAAGACGGCCGGCCACTGTTCCTCGAAATCCAGACCATGTTTCCGCACTCGCCCTATGAGGGGCGGATGGAGCCGGGATTGAAGATGGAAGGCGAGCCTTTCGCGGACGATTTCCAGGTCGGCGAATATCTGCGCCGCATGGCGATCGCGCGCGGCGACCTTCAGGATTTTCTTAAGCAACGGGAAGCGGAGGCCGGCACGCGCGGCGCCGTGGTGCTCGAATTCGGCGACCACCAGTCCTCGGCAACCAAGCCGTTTGTCGATGCGACCGCAGGCAGTGACGCGCTGGCCAAGCTTGACTCGCTCGCCTATCGCACCTTCTACACCCTCACGACGTTCCATCATCCACTGCGTCACCCGATGCCCGATATGGCGTCGCTCGATATTGCCTTTCTCAGCGCAAGCCTGCTCGATGCCGCCGGCCTGCCGATGTCACCCGTCATGTCTGATCTGGTGCGGTTGCGTGACCATTGCGGCGGCAGGTTCCATGGCTGTGCTGACCGGGCCGAGGTGGAGGCACATCTGCGCCGCCGCGCCGATTCAGGACTGCTGCATCTTTTCCCGCAAGCTGCGCCGCTTCATTCACAAGTCGAAACACGGTGACGGCGCGACGCGGCCTCAGTGTGTCGGCCCGGCCCCCAGCGTCGCCACCGTCTTGAGGGCGCCGTCGAGCATGTCGCCCTTCTCGTCCTTCAGCGCCGCCTCGCGCAGCCGCCTGATCCAGTCAGCGGCGTCGGCGCGCCCCTTGAGCAGGTCGAGCGCCGACAGCACGCGGTCGAACTTCGACTGGGCACGGACATGGGTGTCGCTGTAGCCCTTGATCAGCCGGCGGCAGTTCAGGATCTCGACGGCCAATGCATAGTCCTCACGCGCATGGCCCAGCGCCAGCGCGTACCAGCTCTCCAGATGTGCGGCTTCCACCTTGTGGCGCAGCAGGCGGCGGCGCCAGCGGCGCAGGCCGCCGATGAACCACAGAGCGGTGAAGCCGGCAAAACTATCGGTACGGATGCGTCGGCCGCGATTGATGCGACGGTCAAGGAAGGCGGCGAGCTTCGGCCGGTTCTCGATGTAGCTGCCCAGCCCCGCCGGCAGCGTGCCGCAGAACTCCTCGATGCGCGGATGGAAATACTCGGTCACCTGCAGGACCGAGCCATCCCTGACGCCGACCTCCTTGCGCACGCGCCTGTCGCGGGTCGAGCGCGTCTTCAGGTCGGCGACGCGGATCATGTCGTCGTAGCATAGGGCGTTCGCCAAATGCTTGGCGGCGGCGATCGAGAGGGCATAGGCTCGATCAGGCCCGTCCAGCACGACGGCTTTGTCCAGGCGGTCGAGATATTCGCGTCCGTAGGCAATGTCCTGATAGTCCACGACCTTTCGCAGACCGCGCAGCGCCATGTCGCGCACCGCCACGGGCATCACGTCGATGCGGGCGGCCAGGGCCTGCCAGCCTCGCAGGAGGTCTTGCGGGCCACTCACCTGTCCAGCGGCCAGGGCGGAGCCGACGACAGCCGCTTCCGCCGGCTTTGGCGCAGCCGATGATGCCGTGCCGCGCGCGCGATCATAGGCGGCGGCGAAGGCGGCGAGGCTGGCCTTGACGCCGCGGCCACCGGCGCCGATCGCCTCCTGGTAGCTTTCGCGCGTGAACGGCAGAGCGTCGGAGCCGGCCAGCGCGCCAAGCAGACTGGCCGAGATCATCGAGCCGCTGTCGGCGGCGATCTTTTCCATATCGAAAGCGATGAAGCGCTTCGATGCGGCTTCAGCCGTCGCGTGCACCTTCGACGACGACGCCCTGCCGTCGCCGGGCTCGATCTTTTCCGACACGGCGGCGATGCGGTGCGAAGAGGTGATCAACGTCGTGCGGTCGGGAGTGACAAAGCCGCGGATGATGGCGCGGCCGGCTTCCATCAGCTCGGCGGCGATCAATATGTCGACGTCGCCTTGCGAGGGCGACAGCGCGAAGACCGGCAGGCGGCCGGTGTCACGGGCCATCTCGACATAGTAGATGGTGGCGCCGGTGCGCTGGGCGACGCCGGCCACCGAGGTCGATTGCGCCACGTAACCGTTGCGCTCGGCGACGTCGGTGATCCAATCGGCAAGCACGCCGCCGCCCTGGCCGCCGACGGCAAGCACCGCAAGCTTGATAACGCGTTCGTCGTCGGCGGCGCCTGTCTTCGGGCGTAATGAGGCGTTGTGATCAAGCATCGGCGAACACCAGACGGCGGCCTTCGCGGCGACGCTGCAAAAGACCGATGACGGCGCGCCGGGCGCTCTCGAGGAAACGGTCCCAGCGGCTCGGATTGTGCACGACATCGGCGCGATAGAAGGACGGGCACAGCACCGCCGCATCGGCGACTTCGCCGCAATTGCCGCAGCCGACGCAGTTCTGGTCGATGCTCGCGACGGGATCGTCGCGCAGCGGATCGTCGAGCGACTTCACCGACAGCGACGGGCAGCCGGACAGCCGCATGCAGGCGTGGTCGCCGGTGCAGATATCCTCGTCGACACCGAACTTCGGCTTGACGACGCGCGTCCCACCCTTGATCGCCTTGTCGACCAGGGGCTTTTCGCGGCGCTGGCGGTTGAGCATGCATTCCGACGAGGCGACGATGACTTTCGGGCCTTTCTCGTCCGTGGTCAGCGCCTCGCGCAGCGTGTCCTGCATCTTGCCGACGTCATAGGTGCGGTCGACATGGCGCAGCCACTTGACGCCCATACCTTTCACGGCCTCGGTGATGGGATGCTTCGTCGACTTGGTCTTGTTGCCGGCGCGAGACGACAGGATATCCTGTCCTCCCGTCGCGGCCGAGTAGAAATTGTCGACGATGACGATGACGCCGTCGTTCTTGTTGAACACCGCATTGCCGATCGAGGAGGTCAGGCCGTTGTGCCAGAAGCCGCCATCGCCGACGAAGGAGATCGAGCGGCGCTTGGCGTCGGGTGAATTGAAGGCCGAGGCCGAGGCCGGGCCGAGCCCGTAGCCCATTGTGGTGGCGCCGAGTTCGAAGGGCGGCATGATCGAGAACAGGTGGCAGCCGATGTCGGACGCGATGTGGTGCTTGCCGAGTTCCTGTTCGACCAGTTTTGTCGCGGCAAAGATCGGCCGCTCCGGGCAGCCGATGCAGAAACCGGGCGGTCGACCTGGAACGACATTGATCAGGTCCGCCGTGTCGACGCCGTCGCCGACCTTGTTGGGAGCCCGCACTTCGCCGGGCAGAAGATGCGGCGCCTCGGTGCGCAGGAAGGCGCCGATGCCGTCGAGCATGACCTGGCCGGTATATTCGCCGGCCATCGGCAGGTGCTCCTTGCCGACCAGGCGGGTGCCACGCCCGGCCTTGTGCAGCATGGCGGCAAAGGCCTGTTCGATGTAGTTGGGCTGGCCTTCCTCGACGACCAGCACCGCCTGCTTGCCTTCGCAGAAGGACAGAAACTCGTCGTCGATCAACGGATACACGGCATTGAGCACGTAGAGCGGCACGTCGGTCTCGCCATAGGTGTCGGCAAGGCCGAGCCGCTGCAAAGCGCGGATGACGGAATTGTACATGCCGCCCTGCATGACGATGCCGACGGAGCCGTGATCGGAACCGAAGATCTCGTTGATCTTGCGGCTCTTGATGAAATCCACCGCCGCCGGCCAGCGCTTCGCGACCTTCTCCTTCTCGTGCAGGAAGGAAGCGGGCGGCAGCACGATGCGGCCGGTGTCGCGGCGGGGCGCCTCCAGCGCATCGGCCACCGTCATCGGCGGCCGCTTGTTGTCTTTGGCGGTGAAATGACCGTGGACATGGCAGCAGCGGATGCGCACCTGCAGCATGACAGGCGTGTTGGAGGCCTCGGACAACTCGAAGCCGTCTTCCACGGCCTTGACGATCGAGGGCAGGTTCGGGCGCGGATCGAGCAGCCAGACCTGGCTTTTCATGGCGAAGGCATGGCTGCGCTCCTGCATGATCGAGGAGCCCTCGCCATAGTCCTCGCCGACGATGATCAGCGCGCCGCCGGTGACGCCGCCAGATGCCAGATTAGCGAGCGCGTCGGAGGCGACATTGGTGCCGACCGTCGACTTGAAGGTCGCCGCGCCGCGGATCGGATAATGCACCGAGGCCGCCAGCATGGCGGTGGCGGTGGCTTCCGAGGCGCTCGCCTCGAAATGCACGCCGAGTTCGCCCAGAATGTCCTGTGCGTCGGCCAGCACGTCCATGAGATGGCTGATCGGCGCACCCTGGTAGCCGCCGACATAGCCGACGCCGCATTGCAGCAGCGCCTTGGTGATGGCGAGGATGCCTTCGCCGGCAAATTCCTCGCCCGCGCCGAGCCTCAGCTTTTCGACTTCCTTGGCAAAAGACCGTTCGGCCATTTTTGGCCTCCTTCCGTTGCCGCCCGGCTTCGGCGGCGCGTAGCTCTAGATGTCGTGCTTGCGAATGTTCTTCAGCATCTTCTGCAATGTCGCGATCAGCGCTGCATATTCGGCATCGTCGACATCGTCGAACATGGCCTCGAAAGCGTCATGCATGGCCGGCCAGGCACGGGTGAACTCGGTGCGGCCCTCGTCGGTCAGGAACACATGGCGGATGCGACTGTCGCTAACCCCCTGCTCGCGCCGCACAAGCCCCTGCCCCTCAAGGGTGTCGAGCGTGCGGCTCAAGGTCGACTGCTCGATCACCGTATAGACCGAGAGGTCGTTGACGGTGACGCCGTCGGTGACCGACAGCACCGCGAGCGCCCGCACCTGCGAAATGGTCAGGCCCTGCTTGCGGAAATCGTCGCGCAAGGTGGCGTTGTAGCGGCCCATGATGCGGTTCATCAGATAGGGCGCGAATTGCTGCAGGCCGATCTGGCCCAAGGTCGAAATGCGCTGGCGCTTTTCCGCGATTTTCTGCTCCATCACAGTCTCCCCGCCAGGAGAAAGCCGGAGCCGCCGCCGAGGCCCGCGCCCGGATGGGTCGAGGCGCCGATATGGTAGAGGTTCTTGATGCCGGTCTGGTGATTGCGGCTGGTCTTGAACGGCCGCCACAGGAAGGACTGGTCGACGGTCGAGGACCCGCCATAGGGGTCGCCGCCGACCAGATTGATGTTCATCGCTTCGAGATCAGCAGGCGAATAGGCGCGGCGCGCGATGACGCTGTCCTTGAAGCCATCGATATGACTGGCAAGGATCGCTTCGGCGCGATCGGCATAGGCCTCGCGCAGCGCGTCGGTCCACTGCCCGTCCGCCGGTGCCTGCAGCTTGCCGGCGGCATCACCCTTGATGTGACGGGGAGCCTCGGGCAGTTGCAGCCACAGGATCGCCTTGCCTTGCGGGCAACGCGAGGGATCGAGCGCGTGCGGCTGGCCGACGCAGATGGTCGGCACTTCGGGCAGCATGCCCCGCACCGCCTCGTTGCAGGCCTTCGATACCCCGTCCAACCCAGGCGTCAGATGCAGCAGCGCCACCTTGTCCAACCCCTGGCCTCGCCATGAAGGCGGCTTGTCGAGGGCATAGTGGATCTGGAAATTGCCTTTGCCGTAGCGGTATTTTTGCGTCGCTTCGACGTCGGTTTTGGGGCCGTCACTGCCGAGCAGCCGACCGTAAAGCTGCGTTGGCGTGACCGAGCAGATGACGCTCTTCTTCGCATGGACGGTTTCGCCCGAGGCCAGCCGCACGCCGGTGGCGCGACCTTCGGTCAGGATGATCGAGGCAACGTCGGCCTCGGTGGAGATGACCCCGCCGCGCTCTTTGACAAGCGCCTCGAAGGCCGACAGCAGGTTCTTCGCCCCGCCCTTGACGATCGGCGCGCCCGCAGCTTCCAGCGCGAAGGCGATGACCTTGGCGATCTGGCCGGAGAAAGCATCTTCCGGCCCAAGTCCGGCATGCAGGACCCACGGTGCCCACAGCGCGCGTATGGTTTCGGACCGATAGGTGCTCTCCAGCCATCCGCGCGCCGGCACCAACGCATCGCCGAGAAAGGCGGCCAGCCCGCGCGGGCTCCGCCGCCAGGCATCACCGGCGAGCAGCTTCGCCGTCGGGTAGGTCCACAGGCTGCCGCCGAGCAGGCCGAACAGCAGCCCGGCATTGCGCTCGATGCCGCCGACATCCTCGGCGTGCTGGTCGCCGTCGCCTGCGGCGATCGCATTGAAGGCGGCGATGTTGGCGGCGCGGTCGGTGCTGAGCACGGCATGGCTGCCGTCGGGCCGCAGCACCCCCGTCGGGGTGGCCGCGTGACAGAACTCCAGGCCATGCCGGGCCAAGTCCTTGCCCAGCGCCGCGTAAGCCGGCGAGGTAATGAACAGCACGAAGGTCGTCGCCATCACATCATGGATGAAACCGGGCGCGGTGATTTCCTCGGTGCGCATGCAGCCGCCAATGCGGTCGTTGCGCTCCAGCACGAGTACCTTGGCGCCCTTGCCGCCGAGCAACGCCGCGCAGACCAGCGCGTTGATGCCGCTGCCGACGATGATGTGGTCGGGGGCGTTCATTGGCGGTGGCTTTTCGTCGGCGGGTGGGATTCAATTGCGTGGGACAGCGCTCTACGGCGCCCCCCTCTGCCCTGCCGGGCATCTCCCCCACAAGGGGGGAGATTGGCCGTCATCTCGGCTTTCGCCAATTTCCAACGTCGCAGGATGGTATGCGGCGCCCGAGCCGCCAATCTCCCCCCAAGTGGGGGAGATGCCCGGCAGGGCAGAGGGGGGCGCCGTAGAGCGCGAGCGCCGCCAGTCTGCCTCCCTATCGCATCGCCCGCGCGCATGATCTTCTCCCGAAGATCCACTTCGCCCTATTTGCCCGGCACCAGCGCCAGGGCGCGGATCGGGCTGCCGGTGCCGTGCTCGATCTTGAGCGGCGCGGCGATCAGGATGGCGCCCTTCGGCGGCAACTGGTCGAGGTTGCACAGGCTGGCCAGACCATAGCGGTTGGCCTTGTGCATCAGCGTGTGGGCCGGGAATGGCGGCTCCATGCCGCCGGCCTTGCCGGCATCGGTGCCGATCGTCTCCGAGCCCCAGCCCTTGATGTCCTTGCTGATCAGGAACTGGATTGCTTCCGCCGTCGGGCCGGGCGTGTGTGGGCCGGTCTCGTTGGCGTTGAGGAATTCGGCTTCCGAGCCGTTGCGCTTGTACCAGTCGGTGCGCATCACCACCCATTCGCCGGCGTTGATGGCGCCATGCTTGGCTTCCCACGCCTTGATGTGATCGACGGTGAGCAGGAAATCATGGTCTGCGGCGGCTTCCTTGGAGCAGTCGATGACATTGACCGGACCAATAAAGTTCTGCGCCGGAATGGTGTCGGTGGCGCCATCCGGATAATCCTTGCCGCTGATCCAGTGCTGCGGCGCGTCGAAATGCGTGCCCGAGTGTTCGCCGAGCTTCAGCCAGTTCCAGGCCCACCAGGGACCATTCTTGTCGTAACGGGAGATGTTATGGATCTCGACCTTCGGCGTGTCGACGGCAAGTTCCGGCGGCAGCTTGATCAGCGGCGTGTCAGGACCGAGCGGCGCCGACAGGTCGACCACCTTGATGGCGCCTGAAAGAAGCTGGCCGGCGACTTCGCCGAGGAGTTGTTGCGTGTCCATGGTCTCTGTTCCCTCTTGTCTGATGTGCTGAAGGCTCGTTTCGGCCCTTAATATCCTACTAGACGAAAACATATGCATCTGCAATTATCTTTAAGCATAAAGGAAATGGGTGCGGGGCGTGAGCGAGTTCGACGCCATCTTTGTCGGGGCGGGCCACAACAGTCTGGCTTGCGCCGCGCATCTGGCACTCAAAGGCTGGAAAACCGGGGTTTTTGAGCGCAGTGCAACGATCGGCGGCGCCGTCCAGACCCGCGAGTTCACGCTGCCGGGTTTTCGGCACGATTTCGGTGCGATGAATCTGAGCCTGTTCGCCGGCTCGGCCTTCCACCGGAAATATGCAAATGAATTGAACGCCCACGGGCTGGAATTCGCGCCGGTCGCCGACTGTTTCGCCAGCGCCTTCCCGGACGGACGCTGGTTCGGCGTCAGCAACGATCTGGAAAAGACGGCCGCGCGCATGGCTGCCTTCTCCGCCGCCGATGCCGCCACGTGGCGCAAGCTGGTCGCCGCCTTCCCGGCGGAAGCAGAGCATCTGTTTCGCCTCTTGGGATCACCGATGAGCGCCCGCGCCCTTGCCGGCACGGCGTGGAACCTTTGGCGCAAGAAGGGCCTTACCGGCGCGCTCGATACCGGGCGCCTGCTGCTTTCCTCGCCCCGCGCGTGGCTGGAGGAGACTTTCGAGTCGCCCCATGTGCGGGCGACGCTCGCCACCTGGGGCATGCATCTCGACTTTGCGCCCGACATCGCAGGCGGTGCCGTGTTCCCTTATCTGGAATCCATGGCCAACCAGAGTTTCGGCATGGTGCTGGGCAAGGGCGGCGCCCACACCATCATTCGTGCCTTATCGGGGATGGTCACGGGCGCCGGCGGCAAGATCTTCACCAACGCCGAGGTGGCCGAAATCACGGTTTCGGCCGGCAAGGCGACGGGTGTGCGGCTCAAGTCCGGTGAGACGCACACGGCCACCAGGGCGGTCATTGCCGGCGTTGCACCCAAGGCGTTGGCCGGCACGCTTTTGCCCAACGGTTCCGGCGACGCCGGCTTCAACACGGCGATGCAAAAATTCCGCCACGCGCCGGGCACCATGATGATCCATCTGGCGCTGGACGATCTGCCGGACTGGCGCGCCGGCGCCGAGTTGCGGCAGTTCGCCTATGTGCATCTGTCACCGTCGCTCGACGCCATGTCGCGCACCTATCAGCAGGCGATGGCGGGCGTGCTGCCGGACGAGCCGGTGCTGGTCCTCGGCCAACCAACCGCGGTCGATCCGTCGCGCGCGCCTCAAGGCAAGCATGTGCTGTGGGTGCAGGTGCGCATGCTGCCGGCAGAAATCCTTGGCGACGCCGCCGGCAAGATCACGCCCGCGCATTGGGATCAGGTCAAGGATCGCTATGCCGAGCGCGTGCTCGACATCGTCGAAACCTACGCGCCCGGCCTGCGAGCCAAGATCCTTGGCCAGGCCGTGTTCTCGCCCATCGACCTCGAGCGCGAGAACCCGAACCTCGTCGGCGGCGACCAGGTTTGTGGTAGCCACCACCTGGCACAGAATTTCCTGTTTCGCCCGGCACGCGGCTACGCCGGTTGGAACACGCCTGTGGCCAATCTGCATCTCACCGGTGCCGCCACATGGCCGGGCGCCGGCACGGGTGCCGCCTCGGGCTTCATGCTGGCGCAACAGCTTGGCGGGAGGTAGCAGCCGAAAGGCATTGGGGTGGAGCAAGGCAAGGTACGGTTGCCCAGGGAACCCACTGATCAAACAACGAAGCCGTGCACGGAAAACAGAAAAACCAACAAGGGGAACGACCATGACAATCAACAGACGCGAATTGCTCGGATACGGTGCCGCCGCACTCGGGGCGACGGCCATCGGCCTGCCGAAGATCGCCGGGGCGGCGGCCGGCGAACTGACCATCGCCTACAATGTCAACCTGCCGTCCTGGGATCCGACCACCGGACCTTCGGCGGTCAACCCGACCATCCAGGGCCTCTACCAGTCGGTGTTCGATCAGTTCATCCCGCAGAAGCCGGACCTGTCCTTCGCGCCGGGGCTGCTCACCGAGTGGGGCTGGAATGACGACCGCACCAAGATCATGATGACGGTGCGCGAGGGCGTAACCTGGCATGACGGCTCGCCGTTCACGCCCGAGGACGTGGTCTGGTCGTTGCAGCGGGCCGGCGATGAAAAGACCGGCAACCCGATCCAGTTCGTGTGGAAGAACGTCAACAACTTCAAGATCGAGGGCAACAAGATCACGGGCGATGTCGTGCAGTTCGACCCGGTCTACTTCAAGTGGATGTCGTTCCTCACGGGCTACATCATGCCGAAGGCCTATTACGAGAAGGTGGGCGCCGAAGGTTTCGAAAAGGCTCCGATCGGCACCGGCCCGTACATGGTCGAGAAGTTCGAACGCAACGCCTTCCTGCGGCTGAAGGCCAATCCGAAGTACTGGGGCGGCAAGCCGGCATTCGAGAACGTGACGATCAAATTCGTCACAGACGCGGCGAGCCGTGTCGCCGAAATCGAGTCCGGCTCCTCGCAGGTGACGCTCGAGATTCCCTATGAGGAGTATGACCGCCTGATCGCCAAGGACGGTCTTGCCGGCTCGATCAAGAATGTTTCCGACATCGGCATGATCTTCTTCAACGACGTCGAGGCGATGCTGGACAAGAACGTGCGCCAGGCAGCCGTCATGGCGGTCGACAAGGAGCTTCTGGTCAAGCGGCTGCTGCGCGGCTACGGCCAGCCGCTCGCCACGCTGGAAACGCCGGAATACGCGGCCTACGACGCGTCGATCAAGGTCGAGCACAATCCGGAAAAGGCCAAGCAATTGCTGGCCGCTTCCGGCTATTCGCCGGAAAAGCCGGTCAAGTTCACCATCCAGACGACCAAGGGCTTCAAGCCCAAGGACTACGAGATGATCCAGGCGATCGTCGGCATGTGGCGCAAGGTCGGCATCGAGGCGACGATCGAGGTCTACGAGATCGCCAAGCACTACGAACTGCGCGCCGCCGACAAGCTGGCGCCGGCGGCCTTCTACAACTGGGGCAATGCCATCGGCGACCCGACCACCTCGACCGGTTTTGCCATGTATGGTCCGAGCCCGCACTCGGTGTGGGACAGCCAGGATCTGATCGACATGATCAACCCGCTGTGGGGTGAGAAGGACGAGGCCAAGCGCATCGCCGGCTGGAAGGCGGTGGACAAATATATCGCCGAGCAGGCCTATGTGCTGCCGCTGATGCAGTACGCGCAGCCAATCGTTCATGCCAAGGGTGTCAACGTCGTCCAGCATGTGTCCGGCGCGCTGCTACCGGCCCTGATGACCCCGGCCTAATATCGGCCCGGGTTTGCCGCGCGCCGTCCATAGCGACGGCGCGCATCTTCTTTCGGCATACGAGCCTCCGGGCTCCAGCAAAGATTTACATGCTCCTGCAACGATTCCTGATCCGTCTTTTGACGATGCTGATCACGCTGTTCGGCGTGGCCGTCGTCGTCTTCGTCGTGATCCGCATCGCTCCCGGCGATCCGATCGCCATGATGCTGCCGCCCGGCGCGACCGATGTCGACATCGCCCGGCTGCGGGCGCTCTACGGCCTCGACAAGACGATTGTCGAGCAGTTCTTCATCTGGCTGTCCGGCGTCGTCAAAGGCGATTTCGGCACCTCGATCTCGCTGCGGCAAGACGTGCTCGGGCTTGTCTTCAACCGGCTGCCGGCAACGCTGGAACTCGCCATCGTCGCGCTTATCATGGCGGTGGCGATCGGGGGGACGACGGCCATCCTCGGCGCCCGCGAACGAGGCACGGCGGTGGAAGCCGGCATCGACATCGCCAGCGGGGCGGCACTTTCCATTCCCGACTTCCTCTGGGGCCTGGTGCTGATCCTGCTGTTCGGGGTGCTGGTGCCGATCTTCGACATTTCCGGCCGGGTCTCGCCGCAACTCGACCTGCCCTTCGTCAGCCAGTTCTATCTGTTCGAAAGCTTGCTTCGGCTCCGCCTCGATCTCACATGGGATCTCCTGAAGCACATGCTTATGCCGGCAGTGGCGTTGGCATTGCCGCTGGCGGCGATCATCTCGCAGCTACTGAAACAATCGCTGAAGGAAGTGCTCGACCTCGACTATGTCGTGCTGGCGCGGGTGAAGGGTTTTTCGGAAACGCAGGTCATCCTGCGCGAGGCGCTGAAGAATGCCGCCCTGCCCACGCTGACGCTGGTCGGCGTGCAGTTCACCTTCCTGATCGGGGGCACGGTCATCGTCGAGCGGCTGTTTTCCTATGAGGGTCTCGGCAACATGGCGATCGACGCGGTCATCAACCGCGACCTGCCGCTGATCCAGGGCATCGTGCTGGTCTTCGCGCTGTTGTTCGTGCTGATCAATCTCGCGGTGGATATGATGTACGCCCTGCTCAATCCGAGGCTGCGCCATGGATGAGAGCCGCATCTCGAGACACGGCTCAAGCGCCAGGCTTTGGCTGGCCGGCGGCTGGCTGCTGCTGGTGCTGCTGGCGGCGATCCTGGCGCCGCTGGTCGCGCCGCGGGACCCGCTCGCGCAGGATCTTATGCTCGAACGTTTGCCGCCGTTCTGGCTCGATGGCGCGGAGCCCGGCTATTGGCTGGGCACCGACAGCCTCGGCCGGGATCTCTTGTCACGCCTGATCTTCGGCGGGCGCATCGCCTTCATCGTTGCGTTCGCCGCCGCCAGCGCCGCCTGCCTTGTCGGCTCGACCCTGGGCTTGATCGCTGGCTATTTCGGCGGCTGGGCCGACCGCATCATCTCGCGCATCGTCGATGTCTGGATGGCATTCCCGCCGGTGCTGTTCGCCATCCTTTTGGTTGCCGTGCTCGGCACGGGTTTGAGCTCTGTCATCCTGGCGATCGCGATCATCGACTGGACGCGTTTCTGCCGGGTCATCCGCGCCGAGGCGATGGGCCAGTCGCGCATGGACTATGTCGAGAACGCCCGCATCGCCGGCTATGGCCGCATCGGCATCATGCTGCGCGAAGTGCTGCCCAATGTGGTGCCATCGATCGTGGCGCTGCTGTCGCTGGAAATGGGCATCGCCGTCATCGTCGAGGCGATCCTGTCCTTCGTCAACCTGTCGATCTCGACCGACGACCCGACCTGGGGCGGCATCATCGCCGAGGGCCGGCTGTCGATCCACCAGGCCTGGTGGGTGCTGGTATTCCCGCTGATCACACTGATCCTGACCGTGCTGTCGTTCAGCCAGTTCGGCGAGGCGCTGAAGACACGTTTCGATCCGGTGCTGCGATGAGCGCCTGTCTCGATATCAAGGAGTTGAGCGCCGTGCTGCCGAACGGCCAGCGCGTGCTGCGCTCGGTGTCGCTTGCCGTGCAGCCCGGCGAAGTGCGAGCACTGGTCGGTGAAAGCGGCGCCGGCAAGACGATGATCGGCAAGGCGGTACTTGGCGTCTTGCCGTCGAGCGTGCGCATCGTCGAGGGCGATATGCGGCTCGAGGGCGAAGACCTCGGCAAGCTCAACCCGAAGGCACGGCGCACGCTGATCGGCGCGCGCACCGCACTGATCCCGCAGGATCCGCTGACCGCGCTCAACCCGTCGCGCCGCATCGGCCCGCAAACGACCGACCGGCTGGTGCGCATCCTCGGCTGGAGCGGCGAGAGGGCCGAAACCCGCATCCGGCAATTGCTGGACGAGGTGCAGATCCGTGACCCCGACCGGGTACTGAAAAGCTACCCGCACGAGCTTTCCGGCGGCATGCGCCAGCGCGTGCTGATCGCCGCAGCCTTCGCCGCCGAGCCCCGGCTGATCGTCGCCGACGAGCCGACCACGGCGCTCGACGTCACCGTGCAGAAGCAGATCCTGCGGCTCATCGCTGCGTTGCAGCGCGAGCACGGCACGGCGATCCTGTTCGTCACCCACGACCTCGGCGTCGTCGCCAAGATCAGCCAGAAGGTCTCGGTGCTCTATGCCGGCAAGGTCGTGGAAGAGGCCGAAACAGCTGCCCTCTTCGCGGCACCGCAGCACCCCTACACACGGGCACTGATGGCGGCAACGCCGCGCTACACCGATCCCCTCGCCTCGCTAAAGCCGGTCGACGAGGCAGTGCTGGCCGGGCTTGCCGCGGAGATTGCGGCCGCGGACCAGGCGTGGAGGCGACCGCATGGCTGAGCCGCTGTTTTCCGTGCGCGGCCTGAAAGTCGCGCTGCCCGACATGACCCGCAAGCCGCTGATCGGCCGCGCGCCGCTGGCGGAAATCCTAAAAGGCCTGGACTTCGACCTGCCCAAGGGATCGGTGACCGGCATCGTCGGCGAGTCCGGATCCGGCAAGTCGACGCTCGGCCGTGCCCTGGTACGACTGCTGGAGCCCAGCGCCGGCAGCATCAGCTTCGACGGCATAGACATCACGCATCTGCCGGAGGCGGAGTTGCGGCCGCTGCGCCGCGATCTGCAGATGATCTTCCAGGATCCTATGTCGTCGCTCAACCCGCGCCGCACCATTGCCAGCATCATTGCCGCGCCGCTGAAGCAGAACGGGCTTGGCGACAATCTCAGGGACCGCGTGGCCGAGGCCTTGCAGCGCGTCGGCCTGCCGCAGAGCTTCGCCGGCCGCTACCGCCACGAACTGTCGGGCGGCCAGCGCCAGCGCGTCGGCATAGCGCGCGCGCTGGCGCTGGCGCCGAAATTCGTGCTGGCCGACGAGATCGTCTCCGGCCTCGACGTCTCGACGCAGGCGCAGATCCTCACCCTTCTGGAGAAACTGGCGGAGGAGATGGGGCTGACGGTCGCCTTCATCAGCCACGATCTGTCGGTCATCCGGCGGCTGTGCCGGCAGGTCATCGTCATGCGCGAAGGCAGGATCGTCGAAGCGAGCGCGACGGACGCTCTCTTCGAAAATCCCCGACAGACCTACACGCGCGACCTGATCGCGGCCATCCCACTGCCCGAAATCGACGACGGCTGGCTGGATATTCCTTCCGCTGCCAAGGCTCCGACATGAATGCATACGCACGCCGAAAAGCGGGCTCGGATGTGCGACCGGCCAATGACAAAGCCCCGCCAAATGGAGGAGAAACTGACATGAAGACAACAATTCGAAATGCAGCACTCGCTGCCGCCATCCTCGGCAGCACCGGTGTGGCGGCAGCAAGCTCGATCCCCGGCATGCGCGGGCACGACCACACCGGCATCACGGTTCCCGACATGAAGCAGGCGGTCGATTTCTTCACCGACGTGGTCGGCTGCAAGAAGGCAATGTCGTTCGGCCCGTTCGCCGACGACAAGGGCACCTTCATGCAGGATCTTCTCGGCGTCGATCCGAAGGCTGTCATCGAGCAGGTCACCATGGTTCGCTGCGGCACGGGGTCGAACATAGAGCTGTTCAAATACACCGCGCCGGACCAGAAGGACCTGACACCGAAGAACAGCGACATTGGCGGTTTTCACATCGCCTTCTATGTCGACGACGTCGCGGCGGCGAAAGCCTATCTCGAGGCCAAGGGCGTAAAGACCAGGTTGGGGCCGCTGCCGGTCAAGGAAGGACCCGCCGCCGGCCAGACCATCCTTTACTTCCAGGCGCCTTGGGGCTTGCAGCTGGAAGCGATCAGCTATCCCGACGGCATGGCTTACGAGAAGGGTGCCGAGACGGTGCTGTGGAGCCCGAAGAACCCGGAAAAGTGACCCCACGGGCCGCGCGTGCGGCGATGCGCGAGCGCGCGGTCCGCTATTTCGCATAATCGTTTCGGCATAAAACTTTAAGCTTGAAATACCTTGGCCCCGGCGCGATACTGAAATCAAGCAAGCGAAGAGGAGATCGCACAGATGAAGGTTGCGGTTCTCGGCGGCGGACCAGCCGGCCTTTACTTCGCCATTTCGATGAAGCTGAGGGACGCCGCGCACGATGTGACGGTTTTCGAGCGTAATCGCGCCGACGACACGTTCGGCTGGGGCGTCGTTCTGTCAGCCGAAACGCTTGAGAATCTGGCCAGGAACGATCCGGTCAGCGCCGTCTGGATCAAGAAGCATTTTGCGTATTGGGACGACATCGCCGTGGTCCATGACGGCGTGCGCACTGTATCCTCAGGCCACGGCTTCTGCGGCATCGGCCGCAAGCGGCTCTTGATCCTGTTACAACGGCGCGCACGCGAGCTCGGCGTCAAGCTGATGTTCGAGACCGACATCGCCGATCCCAAGCCCTATATGGAGACGCATGACCTGGTCGTCGCCGCAGACGGACTGAACTCCAGGGCGCGCAACAGCTTCGTCGACATCTTCAAGCCCGACATCGACACGCGCAAATGCAAGTTCGTGTGGCTCGGCACCCATCAGAAATTCGACGACGCTTTCACCTTCATCTTCGAAAAGACCGAGCATGGCTGGGTGTGGGCGCACGCCTACCAGTTCGACAGCGACACCGCGACCTTCATCGTCGAGTGCAGCGAACAGACCTGGGCCGCCTTCGGCTTCGGCGCCATGACGCAGCAGGAATCCATCGCCGTCTGCGAGCGCATCTTCGAAAAGCATCTTGGCGGCCACAAGCTGATGACCAATGCCAACCACATCAGGGGTTCGGCCTGGATCAATTTCCCGCGCGTGCTGTGCGAGCGCTGGTCGTTCGAGAACCTGGCGCTGATGGGCGACGCGGCGGCATCGGCGCATTTCTCGATCGGCTCCGGCACCAAGCTGGCGCTGGAAAGCGCTGTCGCGCTGGCCGAGTATGTCGAAACCGAACCGGACCTAAAGGCCGCATTCCGTAAATATGAGGATGCGCGCCGCACCGAGGTGCTGAAGCTGCAGTCGGCGGCGCGCAATTCGCTCGAATGGTTCGAGGAGGTCGAGCGCTATCTTGGCCTCGATCCGGTGCAGTTCAACTATTCGCTGCTGACCCGCTCGCAGCGCATCAGCCACGAAAACCTGCGGCTGCGCGACGCGGAGTGGCTTGAAAGCGCGGAGGAATGGTTCCAGCGCCAGGCGGGCGCCGGCGCCAACAGGCTGCGCCGCGCGCCGATGTTCGCGCCCTTCAAGCTGCGCGACATGCGGCTCAGCAACCGCGTGGTCGTCTCGCCGATGGCGCAGTACAAGGCCGTCGACGGCTGCCCGACGGACTGGCATTTCACGCACTATGCCGAGCGTGCCAAGGGCGGCGCCGGGCTCATCTATATCGAGATGACCTGCGTCAGCCCCGAAGGGCGGATCACGCCCGGCTGCCCGGGCTTCTATGCGCCCGAACATGAGGCGGCGTGGAAACGGCTGGTCGATTTCGTCCATACCGAGACCGAGGCGAAGATCTGCGCACAGATCGGCCATTCCGGCGCCAAGGGTTCGACCCAGGTTGGGTGGGAAGGCACGGACGTGCCGCTCGCCTCGGGTAACTGGCCAGTCATGGCGGCATCGGCGGTCGCTTGGTCGCCGCAGAATCAGGTGCCGAAGACCATGGATCGCGCCGACATGGACAGAGTGCGCGACGAGTTCGTGGCTTCGGCTGAGATGGCCGACCGCTGCGGCTTCGACATGCTCGAGATCCACGCCGCGCACGGCTATCTCCTGTCGTCCTTCATCACGCCGGTCACCAACCGGCGCACGGATGCGTATGGCGGTTCGCTGGAAAACCGCATGCGATATCCCCTTGAAATCTTTCGCGCCGTACGCGCCGCCTGGCCGGCGCAGAAGCCGATCTCAATGCGCATTTCGGCCAATGACTGGGTCGGCATCGAAGGCGTAACACCCGCCGACGCCGTCGAGATCGCGCGGCTGTTGCATGAGGCCGGCGTCGACATTTGCGACGTCTCGGCAGGACAAACTTCGGTGCTGGCAAAGCCGGTCTATGGCCGCATGTTCCAGACGCCGTTTTCCGACCGCATCCGCAACGAAGTCGGCATGGCGACGATGGCGGTCGGCAACATCTATGAGCCGGACCATGTCAATTCGATCCTGATGGCCGGCCGCGCCGACCTGGTGGCGCTGGCACGGCCGCATCTCGCCGATCCCTACTGGACGCTGCATGCGGCGGTGGCGCTCGGCGACCGTGGCGTCAAATGGCCCGATCCCTATCTGCCCGGGCGCGACCAGATCTACCGGCTGGCCGAACGCGATGCCGCAGCGGGGCTGAAAGTATGACGGCCGCCGCGATGATCGCCGGCAGCCACGCCCTTGTCACCGGCGGCGGGTCCGGTGTCGGCCGAGCGATCGCTCTGGCGCTGGCTGGTGCCGGCATCGACGTCACCATATGCGGCCGCCGCGAGGCGGAGCTGGCCAAGGTGGCTGGCGAAAGCAAACGCATTTTCGCCATCACCGCCGATGTCACCGATGAGGCGGCGATGGCCTCGCTCTACGAGACGGCGGAGGCCGCGCGCGGGCCGTTCGACATCGTCGTCGCCAATGCCGGCATGGCCGGCAGCACGCCGGCGCACAAGACCACGCTGGCCGACTGGCAGCGGACGCTGGACGTCAACCTGACCGGCGCTTTCCTGACGGTGAAGCCGGCGCTCGCCGGCATGGCCGCGCGCAGGGCGGGCCGCATCGTCTTCATCGCGTCTACCGCCGGAGTGAAAGGCTACGCCTATGTTGCGCCTTACGTGGCGGCCAAGCATGGCGTCGTCGGCCTGATGCGGGCGCTTGCCGCCGAGACGGCGAAGTCCGGCGTGACCGTCAACGCGGTGTGCCCGGGTTTTGTGGAAACCGAAATGCTGGAGGAGTCCATCCAGCGGATCGTGGAAAAAACCGGCCGCTCGGTGGAGCAGGCGCGGGCGAGCCTTGCCGCGACCAATCCGCAAGGCCGCTTCATCCAGCCGCAGGAAATTGCCGCTGCCGTGCTGTGGCTGTGCGGCGATGCGGCAGCGTCGATCACCGGACAGGCAATTTCGATCTCAGGAGGCGAAACATGGTAGCCGGCCCCCTGCCCGCGCCGTCGGGACCCGGCAAGGACCGCTTGCGGCTGTGGATCAGGCTGCTGCGCGCCTCGCGCACGATCGAGGCCGAACTGCGCGAGCGCCTGAAGAAGGAATTCAACACGACGTTGCCGCGCTTCGACGTGATGGCCGCGCTCTACCGTGCGCCCGAAGGCATGCTGATGAGCGATCTGTCGCGCTTCCTGCTGGTGTCCAACGGCAATGTCACGGGCATCGTCGATCGGCTCGTATCCGAGGGGCTGGTCGCCCGCGCCCGCCGCAATGGCGACCGCCGCACCTCGATGGTGCGGCTGACGGATGAAGGCTCCAAATCCTTCGCCGTCATCGCTGCCGCTCACGAGGGCTGGGTCGGCGAATTGCTGGGCAAGGTGAGCGAGGACGACGCACGCCGGCTGACCGGCATGCTGACCTCGTTCCGCAGCAACTGGGAGGGACGCGAATGAGCAAGATGGCCGGCTTCAAGCCGAAGCATTTCCTCTGGCAGGTCGAAGGCCGGATCGCCAAGGTCCGGCTCGACCGGCCGGAGCGCAAGAACCCGCTGACCTTCGACAGCTATGCGGAACTGCGCGATACATTCCGCGACCTCATCTATGCCGACGATGTCGATGCCGTGGTGTTCCTGTCCAATGGCGGCAATTTCTGCTCCGGCGGCGATGTCCACGATATTATCGGCCCGCTGGTCAAGATGGACATGAAGCAGCTCCTGGCCTTCACCCGCATGACCGGCGATTTCGTAAAGGCGATGCTGAATTGCGGCAAGCCGATCATCGCGGCGGTCGACGGCGTGGCGGTCGGCGCCGGCGCCATCATCGCCATGAGCTCCGACATCCGCATCGCCACGCCGGACGCCAAGACGGCTTTCCTGTTCACCCGCGTCGGTCTTGCCGGCTGCGACATGGGAGCCTGCGCTATCCTGCCGCGCATCATCGGCCAGGGCCGCGCCGCCGAACTGCTCTACACCGGCCGCACCATGACGGCTGCCGAAGGCGAGCGCTGGGGGTTCTACAACAGGTTGGTCGATGCCGCATCGCTCGAGGCCGACGCGCTCGACATGGCGGCGCGCATCGTCTCCGGCCCGACCTTCGCCCATGGCATCACCAAGACGCAGTTGAACCAGGAATGGTCGATGGGCCTCGACCAGGCGATCGAGGCGGAAGCGCAGGCGCAAGCGATCTGCATGCAGACGCGCGATTTCGAGCGGGCGTACAAGGCGTTTGTTGCCAAGGAAAAGCCGGTGTTCGAGGGGAATTGAGGATGAGCAGGTTGATGGAGACGTTGGCGGGACAGCGCCCCCCTCTGGCCTGCCGGCCATCTCCCCCTCTAGGGGGGAGATTGGCAGCTTCGGCGGCGGCAGCCATCCTGCGGCGCAGGCGATTCGCGAAAGCCGAGATGAGGATCGATCTCCCCCTTAGAGGGGGAGATGTCCGGCAGGACAGAGGGGGGCGCCGTAGAGCACGGACTCTGGAGAATAGCGGAGGCAGAAATGCCTGACCGCTCCTTCCTCGACTGGCCCTTCTTCGAAGACCGTCATCGCGAACTGGCCGAGCACCTCGAAGCATGGTGCGCGAAGAACCTGCCCGTCGATCACCATGACGTCGACACTGCCTGCCGGGAACTGGTGGCCAAGCTCGGCCGGGACGGCTGGCTGAAGCCGACGGCGCTCGACGCCGACAATCCCGGCCCGCTCGACGTGCGCACCTTGTGCGTCACGCGCGAGACACTGGCGCGGCATGACGGGCTTGCGGATTTCGCCTTCGCCATGCAGGGGCTCGGCACCGGAGCGCTCAGCCTGTTCGGCACGCCGGAGCAGCAGCAATGGCTTTCGAAGACGCGCGCCGGTAAGATCATTTCCGCCTTTGCGTTATCCGAACCGCGCTCAGGGTCGGATGTCGCGAATATGGAGATGACCGCGAGCCGCGATGGTGAGGGCTATGTCCTGTCGGGCGAAAAGACCTGGATCTCCAATGGCGGCATCGCCGATCTCTATGTCGTCTTCGCCCGCACAGGCGAGGCACCCGGCGCCAAGGGGCTATCCGCCTTCATCGTGCCGGGGGACAGCAAGGGCCTCGACATTGCGGAGCGCCTTGAAGTCATAGCGCCGCATCCGCTGGCACGACTGTCTTTCGATCAGGTCCGCCTGCCGGCCGCCGCACTGATCGGCAAACCGGGCGACGGCTTTCGCATTGCCATGTCGGTGCTCGACGTGTTCCGCTCGACCGTCGGCGCGGCGGCACTCGGCTTTGCGCGCCGCGCGCTCGATGAAAGCATCAAGCGGGTGGCCGAACGCAAGCTGTTCGGCGCGCCAATGACCGAGCTGCAGATGGTGCAGGGCCATATCGCCGACATGGCGCTCGACGTCGATGCCGCGGCGCTTTTGGTCTACCGTGCCGCCTGGACCAAGGACATGGGCGCGGCGCGGGTAACGCGCGAGGCGGCGATGGCCAAACTGTTCGCCACCGACAAGGCGCAGGAGGTGATCGACAAAGCGGTGCAACTGCATGGCGGCGACGGCGTCCGCAAGGGTCACATCGTCGAAAGCCTGTATCGCGAGATCCGCGCGCTGCGCATCTATGAGGGTGCTTCCGACGTGCAGAAGGTGGTGATCGCGCGACAGGTGATGGGGGCGGCCTGACTCCGGTCACGTCAAGGTTTGGACGGTTTCGAACGCGGATATTGCGGAGAGTTTGAAATGCACGAGATTCTGCAGCCGGATGGCTGGGCCAAGCCGGTCGGTTACTCCAATGGCGTAGCGGCTCGCGGGCGGCTTGTCTTCGTCGGCGGACAGGTCGGCTGGAATGGGCAGTGCCAGTTCGAGACCGACGATTTCGTCAGCCAGGTGCGGCAGACGCTTCAAAATATCGTCGCGGTGCTGGCGGAGGCCGGAGCTGAGCCGCGGCACATCACGTCAATGACGTGGTATTTCACCGATAAGAGCGAATATCTGGCCAATCTCAGGGGTATAGGCGAGGCCTATCGCAAGGTGATCGGCCGGCATTTCCCGGCGATGGCCGCGATGCAGGTGATGGCACTGGTCGAGGACCGAGCCAAGGTGGAGATCCAGGCCACCGCGGTTATTCCGGAATAATCGGCCGTCGCTTCGTCATCCTGGGTGCAGCAAGGAGCGTAGCGATACGGCGCAGACCCCAGGATGAGAAATCAGGAAGGCGTCGGCCAGACTATTTTCCGCGAAGGCCGGCCTGCTCCAGCAGCGGCAGCACGTGATCGCAGAAATAGGGGAGTTCCTGCGTGTAGTTGACGAAGGACAGCGCAATGCCCTGGTAGCCATGCCCGGCAATGGCGACCATATCGGCGGCGATCGTTTCGGGCGTTCCGACCAAGGGATAGGTGCCGGCGCCGCCGGCGAAACGCTGGCGATAGCGGTCATAGGCATACGGGTCGTGCGACCGCGAGAATTCCTTTTTGCCGGCCATATGGGCATCGACCGCCTCACGGTCGGCCAGATCGACGGCATAGCGTGTGTAATAGGCCTGCGCCTCCTCCATCGTCGGCCGGCAGACGACATGCGCCACGGTGTAGACGCCGACCTCGCGGCCAGCCTTGTCGGCCCGCTCACTGATATCGGCGACATGTTTGCCGGCATCGGCCATCTCGGAAAAGGTCGTGAACAGATAGTCACATCTGGCGGCAGCGAAATCGCGGCCCGGACCGCCGAAAGCCGCGTTCATCGTCACCGGTCGCGGAACTTGCAGGCTGGCCGGCCGGCTCACGGCTTCCTTGAGACGATAATAAGTGCCCTCATAGTCGAGAGGTTCAGCCGACGCATACAGCCTTTCCAGAATTTCGATCCATTCGGCGGCCTGATCATACCCCTTCTCGACCAGCGGCGTGCCGAACATGCCGAATTCCTTCGGGTTCCAGCCGCAGACGATGTTGAGGCCGGCACGGCCCTGGCTGATATGATCGACCGTCGCCAGCGCCTTGGCGGCGTAGAGCGGATGCACGAGGGGCACATGCACGGTCATGAACAGGCCGATCCGCTCGGTGGCCACACTGAGCGCCGCCGCCCAGGTGAAGGTCTCGAACGACCATTCGCGCACCCTGTTGCGGCCGCCAAAGCCGCGCCAGCGCGCGATCGGCAGCAGGAATTCCAGCCCCGCGCGGTCGGCGATCTGCGCCGCCGTCAGATTGTCGTGCCAGCTTGCCGTCCAGCGTTCAGGCACATCCGATATGGCAAGGCCGCCGTCGGCATTGGTCGAGAAGACGCCGAGCTTCAGTCTGTTTGGGCCGTGCAGGGGATGCGCTTTGATCATGTCCGGAACTCGCGGCGGGAGATCGACACGCTAGGCCCGCGCGAAAATATTTCAAGCCTGAAATAGCTTCGCCTCGCCGCTGTTTGCGGATATGAATTCCGGCACGACAACAAGGGGATGGAACGATGAGCGGGTTTCGCCACAAATGCATCTGTAGGGAAAGCCTCGTCGGTTCCTTTGCCGCCATTCCGCATCCCGTTGCGGTCGAGGTGATGGCGCAGTCCGGTCTCGATTTCCTCTGCATCGATTGGGAACATGCCCAGATTTCGCGCGACATGATCGAGGCGATGGTGCGCGCGGCCGACATCCATCGCGTGCCGGCCATTGTGCGCGTGCCCGGCCATGCACCGGAAGCGATCGCCGCGGCATTGGACAGCGGCGCGCAAGGCGTGCTCGTCCCGCGCGTCTCGACCGCCGCCCAGGCGCAGGCGGCGGCGAAGGCCTCGCGTTATCCGCCGACCGGCGAGCGCGGCGTCGGGCCCGGACGGGCCGCCGGCTATGGCTACCGCATCTCCGAATATCTCGCTCAGGCCAATGACAGCATCGTCGTGGCGGTTCAGGTCGAGACATCGGAAGGGCTGGCCAATATCGAGGCGATCGCCGCCGTCGAGGGTGTCGACGTGATCTTCGTCGGGCCCGGCGATCTCTCCGTATCGATCGATGCGATCGGCCCGAAAGGCGCCGACAAGCTCGCGCAAGCGATCCGCAGGATCATCGATGTGACGATCGCGCATGGCAAGACATCCGGGATCTTCTGCGCCGAACCGCAGGATGTCGCCCGATGGGCAGCACTCGGCGCCAGTTTCTTCATCCTGGCCAGCGACACGATGCTTCTGGGGGCTGGCGCTGCTGCCGGCAAAGCCGGCGCGGATGCCGAACTGGGCAGGAGCGGCCGCAGCTAGCGCCATCGAAAGATATGCCAGGCGCCGCCGCCGCCAACTTTTTAAGCTTAAAACTTTTGCCTTGAAAACTGCGGTGGTTTGGATAAGCATTCCTCGATCGATGGCGACTGCCGTTCCGGACGGGCTTGCCGGACATCCATCGTGGTGCATCGGGTGGGATCAAAGGGTTTCAGTCCTTGTCGTTCATGCTGCCCCCAGTCATCCTCCAGCACGCTATGCCTGCGATGGCGTGCGCGCGCCAGTTCCACGATCCGCATACCGAGAGCATCGCCAATCTTGCCGATGTGCGTCTGCCGCGACCGGACAGCGCCCGACCGTGTGGCGGCGAGCATGAATTGACGCCCCGCTGGGAGGTGGGGCGGCAAGAAACCGTGCGGGCATCAGCCCGCCCGATCAACAACCAGAGGGAACACCCCAGAGGGACCAACAATGAGCCTGACCCGTCGCAATCTCATCCTTCTCGCGGCCGCCATCGGCATCGCCGCCGGACCGGCAACCGCCTATGCCGCCGATGTGCTCAATGTCGGCGCCTACCCGACCAACCCGCCCTTCGAGTACAAGAACGAGAGCGGCACTTTCGAGGGTTTTGAGGTCGACATCGTCAACGAAGCGGCAAAGCGCGTCGGCATGACCACCGACATCGCCGATCTCGGCTTCCAGGCGCTGTTCGCCGCCACCACCTCGAAGCGCATCGATGTCGCCATCTCGTCGATCACCATCACGCCGGAGCGGCTGAAGTCGCAGTCGTTCACGCAGCCTTACTATGATTCCGACATGGGCATCGCCACCAAGACCGACAGCCCGATCAAGGCCGAGGCCGACCTCAAGGGCAAGATCGTCGGCGTGCTGTCCGGCTCGACCGGCGAGACCTGGGTCAAGGCGCATCAGGAGGCCGATGGCCTCAGCGACGTAAAGGGCTATGACACACAGCAGAACCTTTTGCTCGACCTCAGCGCCGGGCGCATCGACGCGGCTGTCAGCGACATTCCGGGCATGCAGTACTCCTTCACCAAGATGAAGGATCTCACCGTCAAGGAACGCATCAAGACCGGCGAACAGTACGGGCTGATGATGACCAAGGACCACCCGCTGCTCGGCAAGCTCAACGACGCGCTGACGGCAATGAAGAAGGACGGCACGCTGGCCGCGATCCACAAGAAGTGGTTCGGCAGCGACGCGCCCGCCGATTCCTCGACCGCCAAGGAAATGCCGGTGCCGAAGGCCTGAGCGGCGGCCGCCAAGGAGAACGTGCCGGTTCGAAAGGCCGGCACGTTTCGTTTGATACATAACCCTCCCGGAACCAGCTCGGCGCGGCAAACCCGCTTTCGCTGTTCCGGCTTCTGCTCCAGCGTCACGGGACGCCAAACGGTTCGGGAAAGCCTCCCATGTCGCTGCTCGATACCTTCTTCAACGCCGACGTCATCGCGTCCAGTCTGCCGGCGCTGCTGCGCGGCTTTCTCAACACGCTGCTGCTCGGCCTGCTCAGCATCGGCATCGGCATCCCCATCGGCCTGGTGATCAGCCTGTTGCGGCTTTATGCGCCGAAGCCGCTCCGGTGGCTGGCGGTCGGCTACACCGATATCTTCCGCGCGCTGCCGGTGCTGGTCGTGCTGATCCTGATCTATTATGCGCTGCCCTTCCTCGGCATCCGCCTGTCGTCCTGGGCTTCCGCCGTAACGGCCTTCGCCATCATCATGTCGGCCTATTCGGCGGAAGTGTTCCGCTCCGGCATCGAAAGCATTCCGCGCGGCCAGTTCGAGGCGTCGCAGGCGCTCGGCCTGCCGTTCCTTTTGACCTTGCGCAAGGTGGTGCTGCCGCAGGCGGTGCGCGTGGTCATCCCGCCGATGACCAGCAACTGCGTCTCGATGTTCAAGGACACCTCGCTCGCCTCCACCGTGGCGCTGCCGGAACTCCTGAAGGAAGCGACCAATGCACAGTCGCTCTATGCCAATCCCTCGCCGCTGATCGGCGCAGCGCTGGTCTATCTCATCTTCCTGTGGCCGATGGTTCGCCTCGTCAGCCTGCTTGAAGACCGTTTCAAGACCGAGAAGACGCGCTGACCCGCCTACAATTTCCCATCTACCGAGCACTTCGCAGGAGACGACCATGAACAAGCATCAAGCCGCCAATGCGACCGGCACTTCCGGCGCGTTTCCTGTTGAACGAATCCGGGCGATGTTTCCGGCCTTGCAGCGGGCAGGCGACTTCATCTTCCTGGACAACGCCGCCGGCGCGCAGATTCCGCAGAGCGTGCTCGATGCGGTGACCAACCATCTGGTTTCGCACAATGTGCAGCGCGGCGGCCGTTATGGGCGCAGCGTCACCGTTGACCAATCGGTCGCCGATGCGCGGACAAGCGTGGCACTGCTGATCAATGCCTACAGCCCATCCGAGATCTGCTTCGGCATGAACGCCACCTCGTTCATCCGCCTGGTCAGCCTCGGCATCGGCCAGATGCTTGAAGAGCGCGACGAGATCGTCGTCACCGACATGGACCACGACGCCAACATCGCGACATGGCTGGCGCTCGAATCCGCCGGCGCCAAGTTCAAGTGGTGGCGCATGCGCGAGGACGGCAATCTGCATGTCGACGATCTGCGCCCGCTGGTTTCAGAACGCACCCGGCTTGTCGCCTGCACGGTGACGGCCCATTCCATCGGCTCGATCGTCGACGTCGCTTCGGTGGCAGGGATCGCCCACGCCGCCGGTGCCGAAGTGTTCCTCGACTGCGTACATTACGGGCCGCACGGGCTGATCGACGTCCAGGCCTGGGATTGCGACTATCTCGTTTGTTCCGGCTACAAGAATTTCTCGCCGCATATGGGTTTCCTGTGGGGCCGCTTCGAAACGCTGAAGCGGCTGCCGACCTTCCGCGAGGATTTCATCCCCGACGAGCCGCCCTACAAGGTCGAGGCCGGCACCTTCATCTACGAGAACGTGTCGGGCATGGGTGCGGCGGTGCAGTATCTGGAACTCATCGGCCGCAACCTTACTCCGTCCAACAACCGCTCGCGGCGCGAAAACATCGTCGCCGGCATGGGCGCCATCCGCGACTACGAGCTGGTGCTGGCGCGCGAGATGCTGGCTGTGCTGAAGAGCTGCGGGGCAACGATCTACGGCGTTTCCGAGGAGGCCCGGATCAACGAACGCGTGCCGACCTTCTGTTTCAACATCGGCAAATTGTCGCCGCAGCGGATCGTTGAGGAAATGGCCGAATTGCAGATCGGCATCCGCGACGGCCACATGTACGCCCCGCGCCTGATGAAGCGCCTTAACCTGTCGATGGACAGCGGCGCCATCCGCGCCTCGCTGGTGCACTACAATACGGTAGACGAGGTCAGGCGTTTCGGTGAAGCGCTGCGGGCTGTCATCGCGAAGCTGTCGTAAGCGCTCGACCCTTTTCGCGAGAGAAACCGGAGGCGTGACTGCCTCCGTTTCGTCATCCACGGGCGGAGCAAGGAGCGGAGCGACGCGGCGCAGACCCGAGGATGACGACCACCGCGGCTTAAGCCGCTTTCTTCTTCGCCAGCCTCGCCTTGATGCTGGCGACGTCGGCGCGCGGCGTGGCGGCGAACAGGGTCCTGGTGTAGCTGTGCTTGGGGTCTGAAAAGACCTCGTCGCGCGAGCCGTATTCGACCGCCTCGCCGAAATACATCACCATCACGTCGTCGGCGATGTAGCGCACCACGGAGAGGTCGTGGCTGATGAAGACATACGTCAGCTGGAACTCGTCCTGTAGGTCGGCGAGCAGGTTGAGCACCTGCGCCTGCACCGAAAGATCGAGCGCCGAGACCGGCTCGTCCAGCACCAGAAGGCTCGGGTTCAGCATCAGCGCACGGGCGATGGCGATGCGCTGGCGCTGGCCGCCCGAGAACATGTGCGGATAGCGGTTGTAGTGCTCGTGACCGAGGCCGACCTTCTTCAGCATCTTCATGGCGAGGTCGCGCCGCTCGGCGGCCGTCTTGTCGGTGTTGATCAGCAGCGGCTCGCCCAGCACGTCGCCGATCTTCTGGCGCGGGTTGAGCGATCCGTAGGGGTTCTGGAAGACGATCTGCACCTTGCGGCGCATCTCCCTGGTCAATCCGCCCCTGGCGATGTCGACCTTGTTGCCGTCGATGAACAGTTCGCCCGATGTCGCCGGATCGATGAGCGTGATGATGCGGGCGAGCGTGGACTTGCCGCAGCCGCTTTCGCCGACGATGGCGAGCGTCTTGCCCTTATCCACGGTGAACGAGACGCCCTTGACCGCGTGCACCGTGCGCGGCCCGCTGAACAGGCCGCCGCCGATATGGTAGTCGCGAACGATGTTCTTGCCTTCGAGGACGGTGGTGCTCATGCGGAGGCTCCCGCGGCCGAGGGCGCCGGCTCGAACAGCATGTCGGAAACGGTCGGCAGCCGGTCGCCGACCGCGTTCTCCGGCAGCGCCGACAGCAGCGCGCGCGTGTAGTTGCTTTTCGGGCTCTCGAACAGCGACAGCACGTCGGCCTCTTCCATCTTGCGGCCCTTGTACTGAACGATGACGCGGTCGGCTGTCTCGGCCACCACGCCCATATTGTGGGTGATCATGATCAGGCCCATGCCGTATTTGGCCTGCAGCGAAACCAGGAGATCAAGGATCTGCTTCTGGATGGTGACATCGAGCGCGGTGGTCGGCTCGTCCGCGATCAAGAGCTTCGGATTGCAGGCGATGGCGATGGCGATCATGACGCGCTGGCACTGGCCGCCCGACATCTGGTGCGGAAACGAGCTCAGCCGTTCTTCCGGATCGGCAATGCCGACGAGCTTCATCAATTCGATGGCGCGCGCGCGGCGCTGGGCGCGGTCCATGCCCATATGGAAGCGCAGCACCTCCTCGATCTGGAAGCCGACGGTGAAGCACGGGTTGAGGCTGGCGATCGGCTCCTGGAAGATCATGGAGATATCCTTGCCGACGATCTTGCGCCGCTCGGACGGGCTGAGCTTCAGCAGATCGACGCCGTCGAAGGCCATGCGGTCGGCCTTGACGGTCGCGGTGTTGGGCAGCAGCCCCATCACCGCCAGCATCGCCACCGATTTGCCGGAACCGGATTCGCCGACGATCGCCAGCACTTCGCGCGGCTCGATCGACAGGTCGATGCCCTGCACGGCCATGAACGGACCGGCGGCGGTGTCGAAGGAAACGGTGAGATTCTTGATCTCGAGCAGGGACATGCTCACGACCTCTTCAGCTTGGGGTCGAGCGCGTCGCGCAGGCCGTCGCCGATCAGGTTGATGGCAAAGACGGTGATCAGGATGGCAAGGCCCGGGAAGGTCACCACCCACCAGGCGCGCAGGATGAACTCGCGTGCTTCGGCCAGCATCGTGCCCCATTCCGGGGTCGGCGGCTGCGCGCCCATGCCGAGGAAGCCCAGCGCCGCGGCTTCGAGGATGGCGTTGGAGAAGGACAGCGTCGCCTGCACGATCAGCGGCGCGATGCAGTTGGGCAGGATGGTGACCAGCATCAGCCTGAGATGGCTTGCGCCCGCGACCTTGGCCGAGATGACATATTCGCGGTTCTTCTCCGCCATCACGGCGGCGCGGGTGAGCCGGGCGAAGTGCGGCTGCAGCACGAAGGCAATGGCGATCATGGCGTTGACCAGCCCAGGTCCGAGAACGGCGACCAGCACCAGCGCCAGCAGCAGCGACGGGAAGGCCAGGATGATGTCCATGATGCGCATGATGAGCGTATCCACCCAGCCGCGGCAGTAGCCGGCGAGCAGGCCGAGGATGACGCCGGAGATCAGCGCCGTGGTAACGACGACGAAGCCGATGGCGAGCGAGAAGCGCGAGCCGTAGATCAGGCGCGAGAGAATGTCGCGGCCGACGGCGTCGGTACCGAGCAGGAACTGGGCGCTGCCGCCCGCCTGCCAGGCCGGCGGCGTCAGGAAGAAGTCGCGGAACTGGTCGTCCGGCGAATGCGGGGCGAGCAGCGGCGCGAAGACCGCGATCAGGATCAGCAGCGCGAAGACGAAGAGGCCGATCACCGCGCCCTTGTTGATCGAGAAATAGTGCCAGAACTCGGCGAACATCTGCAGCCGGGCGTCCTGCGGCCTGACGACGGTCGCGGCTTCGATTGTGGCAGGGCCTTCGTTGGTCATGTCAATTCGCCCGGATACGCGGGTTGATGACGGCATAGAGCACGTCGACGATGAGGTTCACCGACATGACGATGAGCGCGATCAAAAGCAACCCGCCTTGCACGGTGAAATAGTCGCGCTTGGAAATAGCGTCGATCATCCATTTGCCGATGCCTGGCCACGAAAAAATGCTCTCGGTCAGGATGGCGCCGGTCAGGAGCGTGCCGACCTGCAGGCCAATGGTGGTGACGACCGGGATCAGCGCATTGCGGAAAGCGTGCAGCCCGATGACGCGGCGAGGCGCCAGGCCCTTGGCGCGCGCGGTGCGCACATAGTCCTCGCCGAGGACCTCGAGCATGGCCGACCGCGTCTGCCTGGCGATGACGGCAAGCGGAATGGTGCCGAGCACGATGGTGGGCAGGACGAGGTGCGACAGGGCCGAGCGGAATGCACCCTTCTGTCCGGAGATCAGGGAATCGATGGTCATGAAGCCGGTTACCGGCTTGAAGAAATAGAGAAGGTCGATGCGGCCGGAAACCGGCGTCCAGTGCAGCATGCCGGAGAACACGATGATCAGCAGCAGCCCCCACCAGAAGATCGGCATGGAATAGCCTGCCAGCGCCGTTCCCATGGTCAGTTGGTCGAACCAGGAGCCGCGGCGGATCGCGGCGAAGATGCCGAAGGCGACGCCGATGACGATGGCGAAGATCATGGCGAAGATGGCGAGTTCGACGGTTGCCGGGAACCGCACCAGGAAATCCTTGAGCACCGGCGTCTTGGTGGAAAACGAGGTGCCGAAATCACCGCTGAGGATATTGGCCAGATAGGTCAGGTACTGTCGCCAGATCGGCAGGTCGAAGCCGAACTGGTGCATCAGCGCAGCGTGACGTTCGGGCGACAGGCCGCGTTCGCCCGCGAGCACCAGCACCGGATCACCGGGCAGGATGCGCACGAAGCCGAAGGCGAGGATGGTTATCCCGATGAAGGTCGGGACGATGAGGGCGAGCTTGCCGAGGATATAACGCAGCATGGCGGGCGAGGTGGGACGGCGCTGTGGCGCCGCCCCGTTTCGCGAACCTTATTCGGCGATATCGACGCCGTCGAAGCGATGGATGCCGAGCGGATCCATCGCAAAGCCGGAGACGGTCTTCTGCATCGGCATGAACACCTTGGAGTGTGCGAGCGTCGCCCACGGTGCCTGTTCCTTGAAGATGACCTGCGCCTGTTCGTAGAGCTTGGTGCGCTCGGCCTGGTCGGAAACCGTCTTGGCCTTGTTGATGAGCGCATCGAAGTCCTTGTTGCACCATTCCGCGCGGTTGTTCGAACCGACGGAAGCGCAGCTCAAGAGTACACCGAGGAAGTTGTCCGGATCGCCATTGTCACCGGTCCAGCCGACGATGACGGCGCCGTCGTGATCGACCGCCGAAGCGCGCTTGAGGTATTCACCCCAATCGTAGCTGACGATGTTGACTGTGACGCCGACCTTGGCGAAGTCGGCCTGGATCAGCTCGGCGGTGCGGCGCGCGTTCGGCATGTAGGGGCGCGACACAGGCATGGCCCAGACATTCATCTTGAGGTCCTTGACGCCGGCCTCTTCGAGCATCTTCTTGGCCGCATCCGGATCGTACGGATCGTCCTTCACGTCCTTGTTGTAGGACCACATGGTCGGCGGGATCGGGTTGACGGCCACCTGGCCGGCGCCCTGGAAGACCGCGTCGATGATAGCCTTCTTGTTGATGGCCATGTTGAGCGCCTTGCGCACGCGCACGTCGTCGAACGGCTTCTGCTGGGTGTTGTACATCAGCGCACCGACATTGAGGCCTTCCTGCTCGTCGACCTTCAGGTTCGGATCGGCCTGCAGGCCGGTGATGTCGGCCGGCGCCGGGTAGGACATGATGTTGCATTCGCCGGCCTTCAGCTTCTGCGCACGGACCGCCGGATCGGTGGTGATGGCGAAGACAAGGTCGTCGATCTTCTGCTTGCCGCCCCAATAGTCGGGGTTGGCCTTGTAGCGGATGGCAGCGTCGGTCTGGTAATCGACGAAGATGAACGGGCCGGTGCCAATCGGCTTCTGGTTGAACAGTTCAGGCGTCTTGTCCGCCTGCAGCTTGTCGGCATATTCCTTGGAAACGATTGAGGCGAAGTCCATGCCCAGCGTCGGGATCAAAGTGATCGCCGGCTCCTTGAGGGTGAACTTCACCGTCAGGTCGTCGACCTTCTCGACCTTGGTGATGTTGTCGCCGAACTGGTCATTGTAATACTGGTAGGCAATGCCCGGTATGTACTGGAACCAGGGGCCGTTCTTGTCGACCTGACGCTGGAACGAGAACACCACGTCGTCGGCGTTGAAGTCGCGCGTCGGGGTGAAATAGTCGGTAGCGGCGAACTTCACACCCTTGCGAAGCTTGAACGTGTATTCCTTGCCATCGTCGGAAATGGACCAGCTTTCGGCCAGGCCCGGCGAGACCGTTGTCTTGCCATGATCGAATTCGACGAGGCGGTTGAAGACCGTACGCGAAGACGCATCGAACGTCTGTCCCGCGGTGTAGGGCGCCGGGTCAAAGCCTTCCGGCGAAGCTTCGGCGCAGTAGACCAAGGTTTTTGCGTTGGCCACGCCGCCCAGGACGCTTGCAGCCAGCAACGCGGCTGCAAAAGTCAGTTTCTTCCTCATTGAGCACTCCCTGATGTTTTTCCAAGCCCCTCTATCAGGCTCGCGAAGCGCGCATATAAGCACCGTTTCTCCGGCTTTGGAACACCCAGTTTGCCTACCCCATGGTAAGCGGGAAAAAAATCCTCCTCTCCGCAAAAAAATGGAAAAATTTAGTATTTTTTTCTATTCACAACATTATTAACGACCGCATTTTTTTATTGATCACCAATCTTACGAGATCAACGTCGCGCCCGCTTTCATATGACCGGGGATGCCGGACGATGCAGGGCCGCTGCGCCCGTGGTGGGAAAGATTTTCGGCGGCAAATCTTTCGACGGCTTGCCGCTGGGGCAAGGCTTGCACGCCCGCCGATAGAGGCCATACATAGACAAGGCACCGTCGGCAGCGGGGGACGCCTCTCTTAGCAGGAGGCGAGCGCGGCAGGGGCGAACAAAACAGGGAGGGACGGTTGGCAAAAGCATCGAACAGGACGGCTCCGCCGAAGACGGCCAAGGCGACCCTGAAGCCGGCCGCGGGCGCCGACAAGCAGCCAACGCCCTCCGCCAAGAACGCAAAGGGCGCAAAGAGCACAAAGGCAAAGGTCGCAGGGAAACCTTCCGCCGGCAAGGCGGACGCTGTTGTCAAACCGGCCGCGAAGCCGGCGGCCAAAGCCGTCCCCGCAAAGACGTCGGCGAAGGCCGGAACTGCTAAAACCGGGACGACAAAGACCGGTTCGACCAAGGCCGGGACGACGAAGACTGGCGCGAGCAAGACCGGGGCGACCCGGACTAGCAAGACTGGGGCCGCACAAGCCGCATCCGTGGCCAAGCCGGCACCGGCGGCCTCGAGACCGGCGGCCGCCAAGCGATTGCCGAAAGCGCTCACCGCCCTTGCCGCAGGCTTGCCGGAAAAGCCCTGGCTGGAAAGCTACCCGAAGAACATGCCGGCCGAGATCGGCGCCCTGCCCTACAGCTCCATCGGCGATTTCCTCGTTGCCGCCTGCAAGCAATTTGCCGGCCAGCCGGCCTTCACCTGCATGGGCAAGTCGATCACCTATGCGGAACTCGAACGGCTTTCGGCGGCGTTCGGCGCCTACCTGCAATCGACCGGGTTGCCCAAAGGCGCACGCGTCGCCCTGATGATGCCGAACGTGCTGCAATATCCGGTGGCGATGATGGCGGTGGCGCGCGCCGGCTACACGGTGGTCAACGTCAACCCTCTCTACACGCCGCGCGAGCTGGAACACCAGCTCAAGGATTCCGGGGCACAAGCGATCATCATCCTGGAGAACTTCGCCAGCACCTTGCAAGCGGTGATCGCCAGGACGTCGGTCAAGCACGTCGTCGTCGCGGCCATGGGCGACATGCTCGGCGGGCTCAAGGGAAGCATCGTCAATCTGGTGGTGCGCCGCGTCAAGAAGATGGTGCCGGCCTGGTCATTGCCCGGCCATGTCAAGTTCAACGCGGCGCTGAAGGTGGGCAGCGGCATGGGTTTCAAGCCGGCCAAGGTGGCGGCCGACGATATCGCGTTCCTGCAATATACCGGCGGCACCACGGGAATCTCGAAGGGTGCTATCCTGCTGCACAGCAACGTGCTGGCCAATGTCGCGCAGAATTCGCTGTGGCTGCAGGACGCTTACACGGTCAAGCCAAAACCCGCCCATCTCAACCTCATCTGCGCACTGCCGCTCTATCATATCTTCGCGCTGACCGTGAATGCGCTGATGGGCATGCAAATGGGTGGACAGAACATACTGATCCCCAACCCGCGCGACATCCCCGGCTTCGTCAAGGAAATGGGCAAGTATCCGATCCATATCTTTCCAGGCCTCAACACGCTGTTCAACGCGCTGCTCAACAATGAGGATTTCCGCAAGCTCGACTTCAAGCCGCTGCTCCTGACGCTGGGCGGCGGCATGGCGGTGCAGAAGGGCGTCGCCGAGCGCTGGAAGGCGCTGACGGGCTGCCCGGTCAGTGAAGGCTACGGCCTGTCGGAGACGTCGCCCGTGGCAACGGCCAACAAGTTCAGCTCCGGCGAATTCACCGGCACGATCGGCCTGCCGCTGCCGTCTACCGAGATCGCCATCCGCGACGAGGAGGACAACAATTTGCCGCTCGGCGAGGTCGGCGAAATCTGCATCAAGGGGCCGCAGGTGATGGCGGGCTACTGGAACCGGCCTGACGAGACCGCCAAGGTGATGACCAAGGACGGCTTCTTCAAGTCGGGCGACATGGGCTTCATGGACGAGCGCGGCTACACCAAGATCGTCGACCGCAAGAAGGACATGATCCTCGTTTCCGGCTTCAACGTCTATCCGACCGAGCTCGAGGAAGTCGTGGCGCTGCATCCCGGCGTGCTCGAAGTGGCGGCAATCGGCGTGCCGGACGAGCATTCGGGCGAAGTGCCGAAACTGTTCATCGTCAAGAAGGACCAGGCGCTGACCGCCGAGGCCATCACCGCCTATTGCCGTGAGAACCTGACCGGCTACAAGCGGCCCAGATACATCGAATTCAGGACAGAACTGCCGAAGACGCCGGTCGGAAAGATCCTGCGGCGCGCATTGCGCGAATAGGAGCCGGCTTGGACCACGATCTTGCCGGCGACGATGCGCCGGACCGGCGCCAGCGCCTCGACCCGGCCGAGTTCATCAAGGCCAACATGCGCCTTGTCCCTGCGCCTGCGCTTCCAGAAATCCGGTTTTACACGGCGCACCCCAGCAGCGGATTGAGACGGCTCGTCGAGCCCGAAGGCGATGCGGAAGATGCACCGGAGCCACAACCGCCCTACTGGGCCTACGCATGGGCCGGCGGCACCGTGCTCGCGCGCTATGTCCTCGACCATCCGATGACCGTGGGGGGACGCCGCGTGCTCGACCTTGGTGCCGGTTCCGGCATTGTCGGCATCGCTGCCGCGAAGGCCGGGGCCCGCGAAGTGATCGCCGCCGAGATCGACCGAAACGGCGTCGCCGCGCTCGGTCTCAATGCAAAAGACAACGGCGTCACGATCTCGGTGATCTGCAAAGACATTACCACCGGTCCGCCACCAGCGGTCGACCTTGTGCTGGCTGGCGACGTGTTCTACGGACCCGATGTCACCCAACGCATGATCCCCTTCCTCGACCGCTGCCTTGCCGCTGGCGTCGAGGTCCTGATCGGCGACCCGCGCCGCGCCGATCTACCATTGTCGCGGCTCAGGCTGCTCGCCGAATATCAGGTGCCGGATTTCGGCGACGCGAAGGGCGCCGCAAGCAGGCCGAGCGGCGTCTTTTCCTTCGAAGCCGAGACGCCGCTAGCGACGAGATCAGATCGTCTCCTTGACCCGCGCTGAAAGGAAATCCGGCAGGTCGACAACCGAATCCAGGATCACGTCGGCAATTCCGGCCAGAGATTCACGCGTGCCGGTGCCCGAGAGCACGCCGACCGCCAGGCCGCAGCCGCCGGCACGAGCCATTTCGAGATCGTGGCGGTTATCGCCGATCATGGCGACCTGCGTCGGCTTCAGGCCGGTGAGATCGCAGAAGGCCTGGATCGTATCCGGCGCCGGCTTGGGATTGGCCACCGCGTCATAGCCGTAGGCGGCGTCGAACAGCTGCGCGACGCCGAGCGTTACCAGCGTTTTTTCCGCGCCGCTGGTCGAATCGTTGGTGGCGACGCCGAGCCGATAGGACCTTGCGTGCAAGGTGCCGAGCGTTTCGACGATGCCCGGCAGAGCCACCGCCATCGCCGAGCCCTGCACCGAGGTGATCTGGTTGAAGCGGGCGACGGCCAGCATCTGGTCTTCATCGGACAGGCGCGGAAACCACAATTCGACGACGTCGAGATTGGTGCCGGAGGCAAAGATGGAGTCGGGCTTGAAGCGCCTGTTGGCGAAATCGAAGCCCGCGGCCGCAAGCAGCCTGTCGGCCTTCCAGCGGTCGCCTTCGGAGGCGTCCATGGCCATGAAGTCGGCAACCCCGAGCCAGGTCGCATTGAAGTCGACAAGCGTTCCGTCCTTGTCGAACAATATTCCCTTGATGTCTGCCAACTCAGTCACTCCGAACCACGCAATTGGTGGATGTGTTCCACCAGGCCGGCGGTCGAGGCATCCCGCTTTGCGGCACTTTCCTTGCCTTCCACGACTGGCAGAAGGCCGGTGGCCAGTTCCTTGCCGAGCTCGACGCCCCACTGGTCGAAGGAGTTGATGTCGAACAGCGTTCCCTCGACGAAGACGCGGTGTTCGTAGAGAGCGATCAGGCGGCCGAGCGTGCGCGGGTCGAGCTTGCGATAAAGAATGGTCACCGAGGGCCGGTTGCCGGAGAAGACGCGGTGCGGGGCAATGCGATCGACATCGGCCGGCTTCATGCCCTTGGACAGCATCTGCGCGCGCGCTTCCTCCAGCGTGCGGCCCCTCATGAAGGCTTCCGACTGCGCCAGGCAGTTGGCGAGCAGCAGGTCGTGATGGTGCTTCAGCTCCGGCTCGTGGCCGTTCGCCGCGGCGAGGAATTCGACCGGAATGAAATCGGTTCCCTGGTGCAGGAGCTGGAAGAAGGCGTGCTGGCCATTGGTGCCGGGCTCGCCCCAGACCAGCGGCCCGGTCGGCGTCGCCACGGGGCCGCCGTCCAGGGTGACGCTCTTGCCGTTCGATTCCATGTCGAGCTGCTGGAGATAGGCCGGCAGCCTGGACAGGCGCTGGTCATAGGGGATGACCGCGCGGGCCGGGTATTTGCAAACGACGCGATGCCACCAGCCGACAAGGCCAAGCAGCACCGGCAGGTTTTTGGCCAGCGGCGCTGTGCGGAAGTGTTCGTCCATTTCGTGCGCGCCATCGAGGAAGGCGCGGAAATCGCGTGGACCAATGGCGATCATCACGGGAAAGCCGATGGCGCCCCACACAGAATAGCGGCCGCCGACCCAATCCCAGAAGCCGAAGACGCGGTCCGGCTCGATGCCGAACTTCGCCACCAGGTCGAGTGCCGTCGAGACAGCGGCGAAGTGCTTGCCGATCGCTTCCTTGCCGAGCGCCTTTTGGACCCAGTCGCGCGCCGTCTGCGCATTGGTCATCGTTTCGACCGTGGTGAAGGTCTTGGAGGCGACGATAAAAAGCGTGCTCTCGGCGGAAAGACCCTTCAGCGTGTCGTGGATATGGGCGCCGTCGATGTTGGAGACATAGTGCGCGCGCGGACCGTCATGATAGGGCGCCAGCGCCAACGTCGCCATGGCCGGGCCGAGATCGGAGCCGCCGATGCCGATATTGACGATGTCGGTGATCTTCTTGCCGGTGGCGCCTGTCGCCTTGCCGGAACGCACCGCGTCGGCGAAGGCGCCCATCGCGTCCAATACGGCGATGACCTCCGCCTTCACATCCTGCCCGTCGAGCACGATGCCCTTGCCGGTCAGGTTGCGCAGGGCGGTGTGCAGAACAGCGCGGCCCTCTGTAACGTTGATCTTCTTGCCGGCGAACATGGCGGCGCGGCGGCCTTCGAGATCGGCGGCGTCAGCCAGATTCTCCAGCAGGTCCATCGTGCGCGCATCGACGGCGCATTTCGACCAGTCGAGCAACAGGTCGCCGTCGCTGGCGGAGAACGTCTTGAACCGCTGCGGATCGGCGGCGAAGGCCTGGCGCATCTCGCCGGCTGCCGCGGCGCGATGGTCGCGCAAGGCGGCAAGCTGTTTTTGGAAGGCTGACTGATCCACCGGCGGGCTCCTGGGACTGTTAAATTATCTTAGCAGACCGGATGTTTCCGGCGCGTGTCGTCGCGCCAAACTATTGAGCCGAATTCCGTCCGGTCAATACGCGGCGATGACGCACTGCGTTACACGGGATGCGAAGGCCGAAAGATCACTGGCATAAATCCCAAAGATCAGAAAAATTGATTGGCGCAACCCCTTGTGCCACCGTTACATTCGACTGGTCCAGCCAAACGAAAAAAGCTGGCCATCGAGGAACATTTCCCATGCCACAGCGCAACGACACGGCCATATGGTCCGGCCTGTTCCGGATTTCGGCCGAATCCGGCCAGACTTTGCAGGCACAGATCCGCCAGGCGATCGTGGCCGCTATTCTCGACCGCCAGATCGCCGCTTCGATGCCGCTTCCGTCATGCCGGATATTGGCCGAAAAACTCGGCGTGGCGCGCGGAACCGTGGTGCTGGCCTTCCAGCAACTGGTCGACCAGGGCTTCCTGGTGGCGCGCGAGCGGCGCGGCCATTTCGTCAATCCCGACGTTTTGGCGACGCCGGCCAAGCCGCACCAGAAGGCGCCCGACCAGGCCAACGAGATCGACTGGAAGGCACGCCGGCAGATCGCGGCCAGCGACATGCCGCCGCCAGCCAAGCACGAGAACTGGATCAAGTCGTCCTACCCCTTCGTCTATGGCCAGTTCGATCCGGCGCTGTTCCCGACCGCCGAGTGGCGCGAGTGCAACCGCATGGCGCTTGCCGTGCTGGAGATCCGCAACTGGGCCTCCGACATGGTCGATCGCGACGATCCGCTGCTGATCGAGCAGATCCAGGCGCGGCTGCTGCCCAGGCGCGGCATCTTCGCCAACCCCGACGAGATCATCGTCACGCTGGGCGCCCAGAACGCGCTCTACATGCTGGCGACGCTTTTGATGACCAAGGGCTCGAAGGTGGCGATGGAGGATCCGGGCTACCCCGACGCACGCTCGATCTTCCGGCTCGCCGGCGCCGACATCCAGCCGGTGCCGGTCGACCAGTCCGGCATCGTAACCTCTTCGATTCCCAACGATTCCGGCTTTGTCTTCGTCACGCCCAGCCATCATTGCCCGACCATGGTGCCGCTGTCGGCGGAACGCCGGCAGGACCTTCTGGCGCGCGCCAACCGCTACAACCAGATCATCATCGAGGACGGCTATGACAGCCAGCTTCTCGACGAGGCGCCGCAGCAGGCCTTGAAGAGCCTCGACCGCTCGGGCCGCGTCATCTATGTCGGCTCGATGTCGAAGACGCTGGCTCCGGGCCTGCGGCTTGGCTACATCGTGGCCTCGGCTGGACTAATCGCCGAACTCAGGGCGCTGCGCCGCTTCATGCTGCGCCATCCGCCGGCCAACAACCAGCGCGCGGTCGCGCTGTTCCTGTCGCTCGGCCACCACGAAGCGCTGGTGCGGCGGCTGTCGAGCGCCTTCGACGAGCGGCGCAAGCGCCTGGTCCATGCGATTTCCGCTTTCCTGCCCGAGTGGCGTTCGACCGACTCGGCCGGCGGCACGTCGCTGTGGCTGGAGGGACCGCGCGGCACCGATTCCCGCGGACTGGCCGAGGCCGCCGCCTCGCGCAGCGTCATCATCGAGCCGGGCGACCGCTTCTTCGACCGCACCGAAAAGCCTTCGCGTTTCATGCGCTTGGGCATCTCCTCGATCGCGCTGCAGCATATCGAGCCCGGTATCCGCGAACTTGCAACCGCCGCGGGCCGCAGGCCGGCCGCCGCCTGATCACCTGGGCCTGACCACCTCCCGGGAGCCGCGCAACAGCGGCTCCTGCTTCTTTAGCACTGGCATATGCAACCGGACCGGCTGGCTCATAGGCTGTGCCAATGCCGGCGGCATAGTCGAGGCCTAAAGGGGACGAAGCAGCCGATGGTGGACCAACCGCCGCCCTGCTTCCGAGAAAAGGTGGAGTGCTTCCATGTCAGTGGCTGTCGAAAAGCAGGAAGCGGCCGACCAGCGTTCGCGCCGCTCCGGCGGACGCGAAGCGCGTCGCGCCATGCGGGCGGCGCCGCTCGCCGACGACATCAGGCCGGTTCGCGCCGGCCTTGAGGGGGGGAGCTATGGCCCCCTGCGCGGCACTGATTGCGAGCGCATCCACGAAGCGGTGCTGACCCTGCTGGAGACGGTCGGCTTCGCCAACGCAATCCCGTCCTGCATCGAGGCGCTGACCAAGGCCGGCGCCAGCCATGGCGACGACGGCCGTATCCGTTTCCCGCGCGCACTGGTGCTCGACACGATCAAGCGGGCGGCGCGGCATTTCACGCTGCACGGCCAGGACCCGAAGCACGACATGGTGATCCAGGGCAAGCGCGTGCATTACGGCACGGCGGGTGCTGCCGTGCATCTTGTCGACGTCGAGAAGCGCGAGTATCGCGAATCCTTGCTGCAGGACATCTATGATGCCGCGCGCATCGTCGACGGGCTCGACAACATCCATTTCTTCCAGCGGCCCATGGTGCCGCGCGACATTCCCGATCCGCTCGAAATGGACTTCAACACGCTCTATGCCTGCGTGATGGGCACGTCCAAGCATGTCGGCACGTCCTTCACGGTGCGGGAGAACGTGCAACCGGCGCTCGAAATGCTCTACGCGATCGCCGGTGGCGAGGAGAATTTCCGGGCCCGGCCGTTCGTGTCGAACTCCAACTGTTTCGTCGTGCCGCCGATGAAATTCGCCGAGGACGCCTGCGGCGTGCTCGAGGCCTGCGTCGAAGGCGGCATCCCGATCCTGCTGCTTTCGGCCGGACAGGCCGGGGCCACCGCTCCGGCGGCGATCGCGGGTGCGGTGGTGCAAGCCGTGGCCGAAGTGCTGGCCGGCCTTGTCTATGTCAACACCATCAAGCCGGGCCATCCGGCGATCTTCGGTACCTGGCCGTTCGTGTCGGATCTGCGCACCGGCGCCATGTCCGGCGGCTCGGCCGAACAGGCGGTGCTGACCGCGGCCTGCGCGCAGATGGCGCAGTTCTACGACCTGCCAGGCGGTTCGGCCGCAGGCATGACGGATTCGAAACTGCCCGACATCCAGTCCGGCTATGAAAAAGGCATTACCAATGTGATGGCCGGCCTTTCCGGCCTCAACCTGGTCTACGAATCGGCCGGCATGCATGCGTCCCTGCTCGGCTTCTGCCTGGAAAGCCTGATCATCGACAACGACATGCTGGGCCATTGCCTGCGCTGCGTGCGCGGCATCGAGGTGACGGACGACGCGCTGTCGATCGACACCATTGCTGATGTCTGCCTGAAAGGCCCGGGCCACTATCTCGGCAACGAGCAGACGCTGAAGCTGATGCAGACCGAATATTTCTACCCCGCCGTCGGCGACCGGTTTTCGCCGAAGGAATGGAACGAGAAGGGCCGACCCGACATATTGCAGCGGGCGATCGTCGAGAAGAAGCGCATCCTCGCCGAACGCTTCCCGCGCCATGTGCCGAAGCCGCTCGACGACAGGCTGCGCGCCCGCTTCGGCGACATGATCAAGCTGCCGCGCAACGGCATGGGCGGCTGAGAACGCCCCCCTTTGAAAATAGGTTAATCCGCGCTCAACCCATAATGTTCGACGACCTCGGTATTGACCAGCTTGGCGTGTACCGCCATCAGCACGATCTGGGCGTCGAAACTGTCTCCGGCATCGACCGCGGCCTCTATCCGACGCTCCACGTCCTGCCGCGGCTGCGCGCCATGAGAGCGCTCGAATGCCTCAGGCCCAGCAATACAATAGCTGAACAAACACGCCACTTGCGCATAAGCCTGCGGCGGCGGCTCGTCGGGCCAGTGATCCTTCATCAGGTTGACGATGGTGAGCTTTACGCCCTCCGGCACAAGGGCGGGATGCAAGTCGGCTCCGCGCAATGCGGCATCGAGCTGCCTGAGGTCGCTTGAACGGCCGAACATGCCGAGGAAACCGAGGGAAGAGCGTCGTTTGGCCATCATGGTCCAATCTGTTTCCCAGCAAATTGAGTGGCCTGGCAACGGAATGCAAATGCCGTGCAGGTGGTTTCTGCCCATGTCAGCTGGCTATTCGTGACAGGGACGCATTATCTGCGCCCCGATTCGAACAGTTCCACCAGATTGCCGGATGGGTCCCGCAGCAATATCTGGCTGCCGCCCATGCCCTTGACGATTTCGTTCCTGAAAGCCTGGCCGGCAGTTTTCAGCTTGTAAACCACGCCTTCGAGATCCTCCACCTCGATCTGAATGCGGTTCCAGCCGCCGGGTTCGGGCACGCTGCCGTCGGGCATCGGCTGCGACGCCCCACCAGGGCCGCCAGCGGCATTGAGCAGAAGCCGCAGGTTGCCCCTGGAAAGCATGGCGAAGGACGGCGCCGGGTGCATGGCGACCGTGAAGCCGAGATGGTCGCGGTAGAAGGCGATCGCCCTGTCGACGTCATTGACGATATAGCGAACGTTGACCGTTTCCATGGTCTCCTCCGTGCCGAAGCTACCCACTCGCCGCAAGCAATAAGACACCCGCCAGGGCCGATCCGGCAAGCGTCGGCAGCATGCCGATTTTCAGCTTGAGGATGGCGATCATGGTAGCGCAGGACAGCAGCGCGGCACGCCAGTCGATCGAGGACAGCACCGGCATCTCCATTCCGAGCCCCGTCGCGCGCACGTCGCGGAAGATGACGTGCAAGGCGAACCACAGGGCCAGATTCATGATGACGCCGACGACCGCCGCGGTGATCGCGCCCAATGCCGCCGACAATGCCTTGTTGCCGCGCAGCGCCTCGATGTAGGGCGCGCCGAGGAATATCCAGAAGAAGCACGGCGTGAAGGTAACCCACAGCGTAAGCAGCGCTCCAAGCGATCCGGCAAACAACGGATATGGCGATCCGGAATGGCGCAAGCCTGCAAGGAAGCCGACGAACTGCAGGACCAGGATGAGCGGTCCTGGCGTGGTTTCGGCAAGGCCCAGGCCATCGACCATTTCGCCTGGCGCAAGCCAGCCAAGAGAACCGACGGCCGCTTGCGCGACATAGGCCAGAACGGCATAGGCGCCGCCGAAAGTGACGACCGCCATGAGGCTGAAGAAGCCGCCGATCTGCGTCCAGACGCTGTTTGCCGATGTGAACGCCCAGATCAGCACAACCGGTCCAAGCCAGATCGGCAGCCAGATCGCGATGGTGCGCGGCGCGTGCCATCGCGTCGGCCTGGTGTGGGCCAGTTCGCCGCGCTCGAACATCAGATCGACCGCGCCCGTGGCGTCGGGAGCTTCGTCCTTGCCATGCGCGGCGCCAGAAAACAGGGCCGGCGCGATGCCGTTTCCGACCCATCCCACCAGTCCTGCAAACAGGACGAGGAGCGGAAAGGGGACGTTGAGCACGTAGATGCCGACAAAGGCGCAAAGCGCGATCGCCGCCATAACCCGGTTCTTCAAGGCGCGCCGGCCGATGCGGATCACGGCCTCGACCACGATCGCCAGCACCGCCGCCTTCACCCCGAAAAACAGCGAGTCGACCAGCGGCGCATCGCCATAGAGCGCATAGAGGATGCTCAAGGTCAGCATGACGACCGCCCCGGGCACGACGAAGAGGATGCCGGCGACAAGACCGCCGATCGTCTTGTGCAGCAGCCAGCCGATGTAGATGGCGAGTTGCTGGGCCTCGGGGCCAGGCAGCAGCATGCAGTAGTTCAGCGCATGCAGGAAACGCTGCTCGCCGATCCAGCGCTTTTCCTCGACCAATTCCCTGTGCATGAGCGCGATCTGCCCAGCCGGTCCGCCGAAACTGAGCAACCCGATCTTCGCCCAGAGTTTCGTGGCCTCGCGGAAGCTCGGGACCGCAGGCGCCTCGATGAGGTCAGCACTTTCCTCGGAAAGGAGGGAGCTCATGACGCCTTCGCCCCGGCCGGCCAATTGTGCGTTTCGTCGGTGGCATCGCGGCACCAGCGGAAGAACGCGTCGTAAAGCAGCATGCCGGCATCCAATTGTTGCAGGTCATCGCGAAACATGCGCGACAAGCCAAGCGAGGCGGCGAGAAATCCCGCCGCCTGCGGAACCAGGTCGAGGCTGGCCGTGTCGGCTGCGCGCACGATCACGGCGAGGCGGTCGAGCGCTTCGGATTCGAGCCCGAACTCCTCGAGCATCGTGTCGAAGGTGCAGCGCTCGCCGCGATGGCTCCAGAACGCATTGTCGATGTCGAAAGGCACGGCCTGAAAACGATCGGCGACATCGGGCACTTCCGCGGCGTCGACGAACAGGAAGACCGCTTGAGGATCGACGAAACGGCGGATCAGCCAGGGGCAGGCAATGCGATCGACTTTGGGCCGGGCCCGCGTCACCCAGACGGTGCGGCCCTTGTCGTCACGAGGCGGCATCCTGTCGGCACGGACCAGAAGGCCGTGGGCGTCCCGCCAGGCTTCGAAGCCGCCTTCGAGCGATTCGGCGGCAATCCCTTCATGACGCAACCATGCGGCGACGCCTTGCGAGAGCTTTTTTCCCTGCTGGCAGACGACCGCCACGCGGCCACCGGCGAAGTCGGCTGCCCAAGTCTGGACGGTTTTGAAATCGCGCCGGTACGACGCCGGCAGCAAACGTGGATCGGCGTTGTAGTCGTCCTCGGTACGGATATCGAGGATTGCAGGCGCGCCCGGCAAACCGACCATACGGATCAGTTGCGGCACGGTGACAGCGGTTGTTGACGGCATGGCGTCCACCTCCTGAAAGAGAAGCCTGGACGCGAACGTTGGGCTGACGCCTCACGGGGTCGTCGCGATGAACCCCTTGCAGCGATGGTGGATTTGTTGGGCAGGCTTGTCAAGGACGCAATGTCCCCGGCCTGTGGCAGGCCGCGAAACGGAAAGACGACCGGCGGCCGATCAGGCCGCCGATCGGCGATCGCTATCCGTCAATTATCGCTTGAAACGATCGATGATTGTCCGGGGAATAATCAGTGATTGTCCCGGGGCACGCCCTTCGTATGAGCGACGTCCTGGTATTTCACCGCCGGTTTCAGCACCATGCCGCCCGAGAACTGGTCGACCATACCGCGCTGGATTTCCTGCCATGGTGTCTGGTGCTCGGGATAATGGTAGCCGCCATTGTTCTGCAGCTCGGCGCGGCGGCGGGTGATCTCGTCATCGGTGACGAGAATGTTGGCCGTGCCCTTTTTCAGGTCGATGCGAACGCGGTCGCCTGTCTTGAGCAACGCAAGCCCCCCGCCGATGGCGGCTTCCGGCGAGGCGTTGAGGATGGAGGGCGAGCCTGACGTGCCGGACTGGCGGCCGTCGCCGATGCAGGCCAGCGCGTGGATGCCCTTCTTGATGAGATAGGCCGGCGGCTGCATGTTGACGACCTCGGCGCCGCCGGGATAGCCGACCGGACCGGCGCCGCGCATGAACAGGATGGTGTGCTCGTCGATCCCTTGCGCCGGGTCGTCGATGCGGGCGTGGTAATCCTCCGGACCGTCGAAGACCATGGCATTGCCCTCGAAGGCCTCGGGGTCCTTCGGGTTGGAGAGATAGCGCTCGCGGAATTCGGGCGAGATGCCGCTGGTCTTCATGATTGCCGAATCGAACAGATTGCCCTTGAGATTGATGAAGCCGGCATTGGCCTTCAGCGGCTCGGCGACAGTGCGGATGACCTCGCGGTTCTCGTTGACGGCATCGCGGCAATTGTCGCCCATTGTCTTGCCGTTGGCGGTCAGAGCATCCGGATGCGGCAGCAGCCCGGCTTTCATGAGCTCCGCCACCACGGCCGGCACGCCGCCCGCGTGATGGTAGTCCTCGCCCAGATATTCGCCCGTCGGCTGGAGATTGACGATGAGCGGCACGTCGAGGCCGATCTTCTGCCAGTCGTCATTGTCGAGCGGCACGCCGAGATGGCGGGCGATGGCGTTGAGATGGATCGGCGCGTTGGTGGAGCCGCCGATCGCCGAATTGACGACGATGGCGTTCTCGAACGCCTTGCGCGTCATGATGTCGGAGGGCTTCAAATCCTCGTGCACCATATCGACGATGCGTTTTCCCGTCTCGTAGGCGATCTGGCCGCGCTCGCGATAAGGAGCCGGAATCGCGGCCGAACCCGGCAGCTGCATGCCGAGCGCCTCGGCCAGCGAGTTCATGGTGGTGGCGGTGCCCATGGTGTTGCAGTAGCCGGTGGACGGCGCCGAGGAGGCGACGATGTCCATGAACTCGTCGTAGCCGATCTCGCCGGCCGACAGGCGCTGGCGCGATTCCCAGACGATGGTGCCCGAACCGGTGCGCTTGCCCTTGTGCCAGCCGTTAAGCATCGGACCGACCGACAGCGCTATGGCCGGAATGTTGACGGTCGCCGCCGCCATCAACAGCGCCGGCGTCGTCTTGTCGCAGCCGATGGTGAGCACGACGCCGTCAAGCGGATAGCCATAGAGCACTTCTACCAGGCTGAGATAGGCAAGGTTGCGGTCGAGAGCTGCGGTCGGGCGCTTGCCGGTCTCCTGGATCGGGTGGCACGGGAATTCGAAAGGAATGCCGCCCATCGAGACGATGCCTTCGCGCACGCGTTTGGCGAGCTCGATGTGGTGGCGATTGCAAGGCGACAGGTCGGAACCGGTCTGGGCAATGCCGATCAGCGGCTTGCCCGACATCAGTTCGGCGCGCGTCAGCCCGTAATTCAGGTAGCGCTCCAGATAAAGTGCCGTCATGCCCGGATTGTCGGGGTTGTCGAACCACTCCTGCGAGCGAAACTTTTTCTTTCCTGTGGGGGCGCCAGCCATCATGGTCTCCGTATTTGTATGACAAATCGATATGACAACGCGCGGATGCAGGCAAGGGGCACGCGTGATCTGAATCCGGACTTTGGTGCGATAGACATCAATCGGGCCGCACGCTACCAACAATCCGACATTGGTCGTCCGGGAGGTTCTGATGGCTTTGGTGATCGAGGGCGAGGAGCGCATCGCCGCACCCCTCCAGAAAGTTTGGGAAGCGCTGAACGATCCGGCGGTGCTGAGAGAAAGCATCCCCGGCTGCCAGAGCCTCGAAATGAAGTCGCCGACCGAGATGGCGGCGACGGTGGTGCTGAAGATCGGCCCGATCAAGGCGACCTTCAACGGCGAGGTGACGCTGAGAAATCTCAATCCCCCGCATGCCTACACGATCCAGGGCGAAGGCAAGGGCGGCATCGCCGGCTTCGCCAAGGGCGGCGCCGACGTGACGCTGACCGAGGATGGGGCGGACGCGACGGTGCTCAAATACGCTGCCAAGGCCGAAGTCGGCGGCAAGATCGCCCAGCTCGGCAGTCGGCTGATCGAATCGACCTCGAAGAAATTGGCGGGACAGTTCTTTTCGAGCTTCGGCGAGAAGGTGGGGGCTGCTTAGGCTGGTCTATCCAGCGTTAGCGCCCCTGGACGACATTACTCGAAGACGATGCTCGGCACGGCGTCCGCGGCCGCGCCGCGCTCTTCGTTGACCCTGTCCCAGACCTTCGAAGCGATATCGCGATAGATCTTCGCTTCGGCACTGTCGGGCTTCGATGCCACCACCGGCGCACCTTCATCCGAGCTTTCGCGAATGCCCATCTCCAGCGGCACCTCGCCAAGGAAGGTGACGCCGAGGCGCTCGGCCTCACGGCGTGCGCCGCCATGGCCGAAGATGTCGTAGCGCTTGCCGGTGTCGGGGGCGAGGAAATAGCTCATGTTCTCGACGATGCCGAGCAGCGGCACGTCGACTTTCCTGAACATGTTGAGGCCCTTGCGAGCATCGATCAGGGCCAGATCCTGCGGCGTCGAGACGATGACCGCGCCGGCCAACGGCACCTGCTGGGCCATGGTGAGCTGGGCGTCACCGGTGCCAGGGGGCATATCGACGACGAGCACGTCGAGTGGCCCCCATTCGACTTCGCGCAGCATCTGCGTCAGCGCCGACATCACCATCGGCCCGCGCCAGATCATCGGCGTTTCCTCGTCGACGAGGAAGCCCATCGACATCACCTTGAGACCGTAATTCTGCATCGGTTTCAGGATCTTGCCGTCGACGGTCTGCGGCCGGCCGCGGATGTTGAGCAGCCTTGGCATGGACGGGCCATAGATGTCGGCATCGAGCACGCCCACTTTCAGCCCGTTGGCGGCGAGGCCGAGGGCCAGATTGACGGCTGTGGTCGACTTGCCGACACCGCCCTTGCCGGACGCAACCGCGATGATCGCCTCGATGCCGGGCACGCCGCGCTTGCCCTGGCTGTGCGAGGCAGGCGCATGGGGCGCCGGGCGCGGCGCGGCAACGGGCGGGGCGGGACGTGGCGCCGGGCGCGCCGCGACAGGCGCCTCCATGCCGCCGCCCTTCTTCTCCGCCGTCAAGGCGACGACGGCGCCGGCGACACCAGGAATAGCTTTCACGACACGCTCGGCCGCGGCGCGCAATGGCTCCATCTCCTGCGCCCTGGCGGCCGGAACGGTGATCGAGAAGAACACTTTCGAATCGGCGATGAAAATCTCGGAAACCATGCCGAGGTCGACGATGTTGCCGGTGAAATCGGGGCCATTGACCGTTTTCAGGCGCTCGATGACGGTTTCCTTGGTGACGGACATGGCTGTTGCTTCCCTGGCGTTCGGCTGCTGCTCACATAGTGCAGATCGCCGGCGGCTCCAAGCGCCAGGCCGCGACATCAGCCTGCCAGGCGAACCGCCAGATAGGTCAGTGCAGAAATCGCCGCCGTCGCCGGCAAGGTGACGACCCATGCGATGACGATGTTGCCGGCTATGCCCCAGCGCACCGCCGAGACACGGCGGGCGGCGCCGACGCCGATGATGGCGCCGGTGATGGTGTGCGTGGTCGAAACCGGAACACCGAGCCATGTCGCGGCGAAGAGGGTGATGGCGCCGCCGGTCTCGGCGCAGAATCCCTGCATCGGGTTGAGCCTGGTGATCTTCGAGCCCATCGTGTGGACGATGCGCCAACCGCCGAACAGCGTGCCCAGCGCCAATGCCGACTGGCAAGTCAGGACCACCCAGAGCGGCACGTAGAAATCCGTTCCGAGCATGCCTTGGGAATAGAGCAGCACGGCGATGATGCCCATGGTCTTTTGCGCATCGTTGCCGCCATGACCGAGCGAATAGAGGGAGGCGGAAAAGAACTGCATGACACGGAAGGTACTGTCGACGGCAAACGGCGTCTGGCGCACGAACAGCCAGGAAACCACCAGGATCAGGAGAAGCGCCAGGACAAAGCCCGTCGCCGGCGACAGGACGATGGCGGCGACCGTCTTGCCGAGCCCCGCCCAGACGATGGCACCCGTGCCGGCCTTTGCGACGCCTGCCCCCACCAATCCGCCGATCAACGCATGCGAACTGCTCGATGGGATGCCGGCGATCCAGGTGACGATGTTCCAGACGATGGCGCCGACCAGGGCGGCGAAGATCACCGCCGGGGTGACGATGCTTGCATCGATGATACCCTTGCCCACGGTTTCGGCGACATGGAGGCCAAAGAACATGAAGGCGATGAAATTGAAGAAGGCCGCCCAGAACACCGCGTAATGCGGTCTCAGCACCCGGGTCGAGACAATGGTGGCGATCGAGTTGGCGGCGTCGTGCAGGCCGTTGAGGAAATCGAAGAACAGCGCGACGGCGACAAGGCCGACCAGCAGGGGAAAGGCGATCGCGACTTCCATCGCCTAGACGTTCTCGATGACGATGCCGCTGATCTCGTTGGCGACGTCCTCGAAGCGGTCGACCACCTTCTCCAATTGGCCATAGATCTCCGAGCCGATCAGATAGGCCATCGCATCGCTGCGGCCGTGCCGCCTGAAGAGATCCTTCAGGCCCTGCTCATGCAGATCGTCGGCTCGGCCTTCGGCACGCATGACTTCCTCGGCGAGTTCGTTCAGGCGCGCACTGTTGGCGCCGACCTTGGCCAGCAGCGGGATCGCCTCCGCGACGAGCCTGGCGGCATCGACAATGACGGCGCCCATTTCCTGCATCAGCGGATCGAATTCCCTCTTCTCGAACAGCCGCACCGTCTTGACGGTCTTGTGCATCATGTCGATGGCGTCATCCATCGACTGGATCAGGTCCTTGATATCGCCGCGGTCGAAAGGCGTGATGAATGAGCGCCGCACGGCAAGCAGGACTTCGGCGGTGATATGGTCGGCTTCGTCCTCGAGATCGACGATCTTTTCGCACCAATGCTCGATGTCCTTGCCTAGGAGGAGCTGCTGCAGGGCCTCCGCGCCGCCGACCACCGTGCGGGAATGCCGCTCGAACAGGTCGAAGAAGCGATCTTCGCGCGGCAACAGCTTGCGGAACCAGCCCAGCATGTTCGTCCCTCCCGGCGCACCAGTTCCATCCACATAGCGCCGCATGCGCCCATGGGGAACAGTAAGCCGGCTGAAAGATGTGGATGCAGCCAATTGCAGGCACCGCTCGCAATTGGCTGGCCGCCGGCAAAGCGGGGGTCGTCAAGCGACCGGAGCGACCTATTTCCAAGGAGGCGCCGGGGACGACAAGCAGCGAAGGAGAAACGATCATGCTTGCAAACAGCAACGCGACGGCCAACCTCGCGGTGAAAGAGCTGGCGAAGGCAAAGGCTTTCTACGAGGGGACGCTCGGCCTGAAACAGGTGCATGACGAGGGTGGCGAACTGATCGTGTACAAAAGCGGCGACACCACGATCAATGTCTATCGCTCTCAGTTCGCCGGAACCAACAAGGCGACGGCGGTGACGTGGACGGTCGGCGATGAGATCGACACCGTCGTCAGCGGGCTGAAATCGAAGGGCGTTGCGTTCGAGCACTACGAGATGCCCGGCCTGAGCCTGGAAGGCGACATCCATGTCGGTCACGGCATGAAGGTCGCCTGGTTCAAGGATCCGGACGGCAACATCCTCAATCTCGTCGACCGATAGGTTTCTGCGATCAAGCATCGGCTTGGGGCGATCGACATCGCAGTGGCCGGCAGCCCTCTGGCGCGGTGCGGCGGCGGCGGTTAGCTTCAGATATGATCGACAAGCTGGAATTTTTCATCGCGCTGGCCAAGGAAGAGCATTTCGGGCGGGCTGCCGAAGTGTGCGGCGTCACCCAGCCCACCTTGTCGGCCGGCATCAAGCAACTTGAGGGTCAGCTGGGCGTGATGCTGGTCCTGCGCGGCTCGCGCTTCCAGGGCCTGACCCCGGAGGGCAAGCAGGTGCTGGTGTGGGCGCGCCGCATCGTCGGCGATACCAGAACCATGCGCGAGGAGATGCGGGCGGCGCGGCACGGCTTGTCGGGACGTATCCGCATCGCCGCCATTCCCACCGCGCTCGCCATGGTGGCGCGGCTGACGACGCCATTCCGCGAAAAACACCCCGGCGTCACCTTCTCGGTACTGTCCCGGACCTCGATCGAAGTGCTGTCGCTGCTCGGCAATTTCGATATAGACGCCGGCGTCACCTATCTCGACAACGAACCGCTCGGACGAGTGACCAGCGTACCACTCTACGATGAGCGCTATCAGCTGATCACCGCCATCGGAAACCCCTATTCCGACCGCGACAAGGTGACATGGGCCGAGATCAGCCACCTGCCGCTCTGCCTGCTGACCCCGGACATGCAGAACCGCCGCATCATCGACCAGCACCTGGCCGAGGCCGGTGTCGAGGTCCGGCCGACGCTGGAATCCAATTCGATGATCGTGTTGTTCTCGCATATCCGCACGGGCAAATGGTCCTCGATCATGCCGCTCAACCTCACGGAAACGTTCGGCTTTTCCGAACCTATCAGGGCTATCCCGATCGTCGAGCCGGACGCCAGCCACACGGTCGGGCTGGTGGCCGCGTTGCGCGAACCGCATACGCCGCTGGTTTCGGCGCTGCTGGACGAGGCGATGGCGCTTGCAGACGATTTCCGCGCCCACCGCTAGGTTAGGGAATACAGGTGCTGGAACTCGATAGAAAATTTCTATCGAACGACGGATCAGCTTTATTGATTTCAGGGGTTTCTCCTGATTTTGTAAAGACTTAGCGATAAAGCCACCGACCAGGGAGGGCGCTGCGTGACGATGCAGCCTGCAAGTACCGAGATCGCATCGCGCACGGCCGCGATCATCCAGGAGCTGAAAGATCTCGAAGGTCCGCTGCTGCCGATCCTCCATAACATTCAGGAAGAGTTCGGCCATGTGCCGCAGGCAGCACTCCCGGTCATTGCCGACGGACTGAACCTTTCCAGAGCAGAGGTGCACGGCGTCGTCACCTTCTATCACGATTTCCGCGCCCGCCCGGCAGGCCGGCATGTGCTCAAGCTCTGCCAGGCCGAAGCTTGCCAGTCGATGGGTTCCGACGTGGTCGCCGCCAGGATCAAGCAATTGCTCGGCATTGATTTCCACGAGACTGCGAAAGACGGTTCGGTGACCCTGGAGCCGGTTTATTGCCTCGGGCTGTGCGCCTGCTCGCCCTCGGCGATGCTCGATGGCGAGGTGATCGGGCGGCTCGACAACGAGAAGATCGAAGAAATCGTCGCAAAGGTGCGCTCATGATCCCGCGCATCTACATTCCCGGCGACTCCGGCGCGCTGGCGCTCGGTGCCGAAAGGGTCGCCAAGGCAGTTCGCGCTGAACTCGCCGAGCGCGGCGTTGAGGCCAAGATCGTCCGCAACGGGTCGCGCGGCGCCTATTTCCTAGAGCCTATGGTCGAGGTCGCCACAGCAAACGGCCGCGTCGCCTACGGGCCGGTGAAGCCGTCCGACGTCAAGAGCCTGTTCGACAATGGCTTTCTCACAGGCGGCCACCACAAGCGCTGGCTGGGCGCGCCGGACAAGATCCCGTTCCTGGCCAAGCAGACCCGTCTGACCTTCGCGCGCTGCGGCATCAACGACCCGCTGTCACTCGACGCCTATAAGTCGCTTGGCGGACTGAAGGGCCTGCAGAACGCGGTGGCCATGGCCCCGGCCGACATCGTCAAGCAGGTCACTGACTCGGGGCTGCGCGGCCGCGGCGGCGCCGGCTTCCCGACCGGCATCAAATGGAAGACGGTGCTCAATACGACATCCGAGCGCAAATACATCGTCTGCAACGCCGACGAGGGCGACAGCGCCACCTTCGCCGACCGCATGATCATGGAGGGCGATCCCTTCGTGCTGATCGAAGGCATGGCGATCGCCGGCATCGCCACCGGCGCGACCAAGGGCTTCGTCTACATCCGCTCGGAATATCCGCATGCGGTGGCGGTCATGAACAAGGCCGTCGAGGTCGCCCGCAAGGCCGGGGTGCTCGGCGTCAACGTGCTCGGTTCGCCCAACGCCTTCGACATGGAGATCCGCGTCGGCGCCGGCGCCTATGTCTGCGGCGAGGAGACCTCGCTTCTGAACAGTCTGGAAGGCAAACGCGGCGTGGTGCGCGCCAAGCCGCCGCTGCCGGCAATCCAGGGCCTTTTTGGCAAGCCGACGGTGATCAACAACGTCATCTCGCTGGCTTCGGTGCCTGTCATCATGGACAAGGGCGCCGCCTACTACAAGAATTTCGGCATGGGCCGCTCGCGCGGCACGATCCCGATCCAGATCGCCGGCAACGTCAAGCGCGGTGGCCTGTTCGAGGCGGCTTTCGGCATGACGCTCGGCGAAATCATCGACGATATCGGCGGCGGCACGGCCACCGGCCGGCCAGTGAAGGCGGTGCAGGTCGGCGGTCCACTCGGCGCCTATTTTCCGCGCGCGCTGTTCGACACACCGTTCGACTATGAGGAATTCGCCAAGCGCGATGGACTGATCGGCCATGCCGGCATCACCGTATTCGACGACACCGCCGACATGCTGAAGCAGGCGCGCTTCGCCATGGAGTTCTGCGCCATCGAAAGCTGCGGCAAGTGCACGCCCTGCCGCATCGGCTCGACGCGCGGGGTGGAGACCATCGACAGGCTCGCCGCCGGCATCGAGCCGGAGAAGAACCTCGCCCTGGTTACCGATCTCTGCAACACGATGAAGTTCGGATCGCTCTGCGCGCTGGGCGGCTTCACGCCCTACCCGGTGATGAGCTCGATCACGCATTTCCCCGAGGATTTCAAGCCCGCGCCGGCGCGCGTGGCTGCTGAATAGGAGCTGGCAGATGAACATCAAAGCCGACTTCCCGACGCTTATCGAAGAGATCGATTACGGAACTCCGCAATCGAAGGCTGAGAAGCGGATCACGCTGACCGTCGACGGCCGCAGCATCAGCGTGCCGGAAGGCACGTCGATCATGCGCGCCGCGATGGAAAGCGGGGTCGAGATCCCGAAGCTATGCGCCACGGACATGCTGGACTCGTTCGGTTCCTGCCGCGTTTGCCTGGTCGAGATCGAAGGGCGCGGCGGCACGCCGGCGTCCTGCACGACGCCTGTCGGCGAAGGCATGGTGGTGCGCACGCGGTCGGAACGGCTCGACGCCATTCGCCGCGGCGTCATGGAGCTCTATGTCTCCGACCATCCGGTGGGCTGGAACGAGAAGGCCGGAACCGGCGCCAGTGAGTTCGACGCGGTGGCGAAGTCGGTTGGCCTGACCGAGAACCGCTACGGCGTCGAAGGCCGCAATCACGTCAAGGAGGATGGCGTCGCGCCCGGCCACGGCTCGCTGGCCGTCGACTACGTCGCGCGTGACGAATCCAATCCGTATTTCACCTATGATCCGGCGCAATGCATCGTCTGTTCGCGTTGCGTGCGGGCCTGCGAAGAGGTGCAGGGCACCTTCGCGCTGACGATCGAGGGCCGCGGCTTCGAATCGCGCATGGTCGCCGGCATGCACGAGGATTTCATCGCTTCCGAATGCGTGTCCTGCGGCGCCTGCGTGCAGGCCTGCCCGACCGATGCGCTGCGCGAGAAGACAGTGCTCGCCAAGGGCCTGCCGGAACGCTCGGCCGTCACCACCTGCGCCTATTGCGGCGTCGGCTGCTCGTTCAAGGCCGAAGTGAAGGACGACGAGGTCATCCGCATGATGCCCTACAAGGAGGGCAAGGCCAATCACGGCCATTCCTGCGTGAAGGGCCGCTTCGCCTATGGCTATGCCACTCACAAGGACCGCATCCTGTCGCCGATGATCCGCGAGAAGGTCAGCGATCCCTGGCGCGAAGTGAGTTGGGAGGAGGCGATCGCCCACACGGCCAAGGAGTTCCGCCGCATCCAGTACCAGTACGGACGTACGGCGATCGGCGGCATCACCTCGTCGCGTTGCACCAATGAGGAGACCTATCTGGTCCAGAAGCTGGTGCGCCAGGGCTTCCGCAACAACAATGTCGATACCTGCGCGCGCGTCTGCCATTCGCCGACCGGCTACGGGCTCGGCCAGACCTACGGCACCTCGGCCGGCACGCAGGATTTCGATTCCGTCGAATTCACCGACGTCGCCGTCATCATCGGCGCCAATCCGGCTTCCGCACACCCGGTGTTCGCCTCGCGGCTGAAGAAGCGGCTGCGCCAGGGGGCCAAGCTGATCGTGCTCGACCCGCGCCGCACCGAGATGGTCAAGTCGGCGCATATCGAAGCCGACTACCACCTGCCGCTGAAGCCCGGCACCAATGTCGCCGTGCTGACGGCGCTCGCACATGTCATCGTCACCGAAGGCCTGTTCGACGAGGCCTTCGTCCGCGAGCGCTGCGACTGGACGGAATTCCAGGACTGGGCGTCCTTCGTCGCCCTGCCGGAGAACAGCCCCGAAACCGTCGGCAAGCTGTCCGGCGTCGATCCCGAACTGATCCGCGGTGCGGCACGTCTCTACGCCAAGGGCGGCAACGGGGCGATCTACTACGGCCTCGGCGTCACCGAGCACAGCCAGGGCTCGACCACGGTGATGGCGATTGCCAATCTCGCTATGGCCACCGGCAATATCGGTCGCCCGGGCGTCGGCGTGAACCCGCTGCGCGGCCAGAACAACGTGCAGGGCTCGTGCGACATGGGCTCCTTCCCGCACGAACTGCCAGGCTATCGCCATGTCTCGGGCGACGCGGTGCGCGACATCTATGAAAGCCTGTGGGGCGTGAAGCTGGACGACGAACCCGGCCTGCGTATCCCCAACATGCTGGATGCCGCCGTCGACGGCTCCTTCAAGGGCATCTACATCCAGGGCGAGGACATCCTGCAGTCCGATCCCGACACCAAGCATGTCGCCGCCGGACTGGCCGCGATGGAATGCGTGGTCGTGCACGACCTTTTCCTCAACGAGACGGCGAACTACGCGCATGTGTTCCTGCCGGGCTCGACCTTCCTTGAGAAGGACGGCACCTTCACCAATGCCGAGCGCCGCATCAACATGGTGCGCAAGGTGCTGGAACCGAAGGCGCGTTACGCCGATTGGGAAGCGACGCAGGAGCTTGCCCGTTCCGTCGGGCTGGACTGGAACTATGCGCATCCGTCCGAGATCATGGACGAAATCGCCAAGACGACGCCGAGCTTCTCCGGCGTCTCCTTCGAGTTGCTCGACCGCCTCGGATCGGTGCAGTGGCCCTGCAATGAGAAGGCCCCTCTCGGCACCCCGGTCATGCATGTCGACGGCTTTGTGCGCGGCAAGGGCAAGTTCATCCGCACCGAATATGTGGCGACGGACGAGCGAACCGGGCCGCGCTTCCCGCTGCTTTTGACCACCGGCCGGATCCTGTCGCAGTACAATGTCGGCGCGCAAACGCGGCGCACCGACAATATCATGTGGCACTCCGAGGACCGGCTGGAGATCCATCCGCACGACGCCGAGAACCGCGGTTTGCGCGACGGCGACTGGGTGCGGCTGACCAGCCGCTCCGGCGAGACGACGCTGCGCGCGCAGATCACCGACAGGGTGTCACCGGGCGTGGTCTATACGACCTTCCACCATCCCGACACGCAGGCCAACGTCATCACCACGGACTTTTCGGACTGGGCGACCAACTGTCCGGAATATAAGGTGACGGCGGTGCAGGTCGGTGCCTCCAACGGACCATCGGAATGGCAACGCGACTATGACGAGCAAGCGCGCAACAGCCGCCGCATCGCCCCGCTGGAAGCGGCGGAGTAGAACTTGGACGAGGCATTCGACAATAAGAGCTTCAATCTTGATGGTTGATCGACCACCATTGCGTCGAGCTTCACTCGATACCTCTTCCCCGATCGACGGGGGAGAAGAAAGGCGCGAGGGGTGCGTCTCGTGACTCGCAAACGCCCCGCCATCACCGAAATGTCCCGTCTCGCTCGCCGCGCCAGCGGCACGGCAGCGGCCCGCCGCATGGTGCCGGAAGAAACGCCGGTGGCGTTCTCCTTTGCCGGCACGACGCACGCGGTGATGATGGCGAGCCCGGCCGATTTGAAGGATTTCGCGCTCGGTTTCTCGCTGACCGAAGGCATCATCGCTTCATCCGACGAAATCGAGGCGATCGAGGTCGAGGATCTCGGCGCCGGCATCGACATCCAGATTCGACTGAAGGACCAGGCCAACACGCGCTTCGAGGCGCGGCGGCGCAGGCTCGCCGGACCGGTTGGCTGCGGGCTGTGCGGCATCGAATCCATCGAGGAAGCGATGCGCTCGGTCGATACAGTTGGTGCGTCTAAACTTACGCTTGATGCCGGCGACATCGTCCGTTCCGTCAAGCTTCTCGCCAAGATGCAGCCGCTGCACAGCGAGACGGGCGCGGTGCACGCCGCCGGCTTCTATATCCCCGGCAAGGGCACCGTCATTGCGCGCGAGGATGTCGGCCGTCACAACGCACTGGACAAGCTGGCCGGCGCATTGGCCAAGGCCGGCATCGACGGCGCGACCGGCGCGGTGGTGGTGACGTCGCGCGTCTCCGTCGAGATGGTGCAGAAGACGGCGACGATCGGCTCGCCCTTCATCATTGCCGTCTCTGCGCCGACCGCGCTCGCCGTCCGCACCGCCGAACAGGCCGGCATGACGCTGGTGGCCTTGGTTCGCGGCGACGATTTCGATATTTTCACCCATCCGGACCGGGTGGTTCGCGGAGTTGCCAAACATGTCGCATGACGAAGACCACATCATGAGCACCAGCGAGAAGCTGGTGCGGATGGCCAACCAGATCGCGGCCTTTTTCCACTCCAGGCCGCGCGAAGAAGGCGTGGCCGGGGTGGCCGAGCATATCAACAAATTCTGGGAGCCGAGGATGCGGCGTCAGTTCTTCGAGATGCTGGACAGCGGCGGCGACGGCTTCGATGAACTCGTCGTGGCTGCCTCGACCAGGATCAAGCGGCCGGTCTCGCCCGCCGAGGCCGATCTGAAGCTCGGGCTCAAGCTTCCCCCAGGCGACGTAGCCGCCCAGCAAAAATAGCCATTGGTTCGCGTCCGCTTATATTTCCTTCCGCTAAAGTTTAAGCTGCCGCACGCGACGCAGCTCTGCTATGGTCAGCGATCCGAAATCGCCAGGCCGGGCGGAACAACTCGTGAGGCCGATCGAGACCCGATACGCCCGTAGCGGCGATGTGCGGATCGCCTATCAGGTGGTCGGCCAAGGCGCGTTCGATCTCGTCTTCGTGCCGGGCTTCATCTCCAATCTCGACCTGCATTGGGAGGATGAAGGCTATAGCAGGCTGCTGAAACGGCTTTCCGCCTTCTCAAGGCTGATCCTGTTCGACAAGCGCGGCACCGGCCTGTCCGACCGCGTCGATGCCAACCATCTCCCCAGCCTCGAAACGCGCATGGACGACGTGCGTGCGGTGATGGACGCGGCCGGCAGCGGCCGCGCGGCCCTGCTCGGCGCCTCGGAAGGCGCTCCGATGGCCATGCTGTTCGCCGCCACGTATCCGGAGCGGACGCGCGCCCTGGCGCTCTATGGCGGCTATGCCCATTTCCACCGATGGGTAATGCCGCCGGAACGGCTGGAGGCATTCATCGCGACGACGGAAACCGCCTGGGGCACAGGCGCCACCTTGCCGCATTTTGCGCCCGGCCGCGTCGAAGACAGTCACTTTGCCGCCTGGTGGTCGCGATTCGAGCGGCTGTCGGCAAGTCCAACGGCGGCGGCGGCGCTGGCGCGCATGAATGCCGGCATAGACGTGCGCGGCATACTCTCGGCGATCAGCGCGCCGACGCTGCTGATCCACCGCCGCAACGACGCGCGCGTCGATCCCGATGCCAGCCGCTTTCTCGCCCGGAAAATCCCGAACGCCCGGCTTGTCGAAATCCCCGGGCGCGACCACCCGGTGTGGACCGGTGATGTCGACCGGGTCGCCGACCTGATCGAGGAATTCCTGACCGGCGAGCCGGCCGTGGCCGACAGCGAGCGCGTGCTCGCCGCATTGCTGGTGACGCGTATCTACGATACGGCGCGCCTCGGCGATCGCATGTGGAGCGAGCGCAGCCAGCGATTCCAGGAGACCTGGCGATTGCTGGTGGGGCGCCATGGCGGACGTGTCGCAGGCACGCATGGCGAGCTGATGATCTCGCGCTTCGACGGTCCGGCGCGCGCCATACGCTGCGCGGCGGCATTGCGCGAAGCGGCGCAGGAGATCGGTGTGGCCAGTGCACAGGGCGTGCATGTCGGCGAGATCGAGATGCGCGGACCGCCGGTCGGCTTGACTGCACGCGTGACCATACAACTTGCGGCCCATGCCAGCCGCGGCGAGATCCTGGCGTCGCGGCTGGTTTCCGACCTGGCGACCGGCTCCGGCCTACACTTCATCGATGGCGGACGCATTGCGCTCGACGAGTTGGACGAGCCGTTGGCGTTTGTTCTTGCGACGTCCGAGCAGCATCTGGAACCCGCCTGCCGATCCAAGCCCAGGCCTGCCGAACCGGCCGCGCTGACGGCGCGCGAAAGCGAGGTGGTGAGCCTGATCGCCGACGGCAAAAGCAATGCCGCGATCGCCGCCGAGCTCAACCTCAGCGAGCATACGGTCAAGCGTCACGTCGCCAACATATTGCTCAAGCTCGACCTGCCGTCGCGGGCGGCGGCGGCCGCGTTTTCGGCACGGAACCCTGGCCCGCACGGGCCATAAAGGCCATGGCGCTTTCGGGCGAAGCGGCCGATGGCGTCGGGGATTATCAATTCTTCCCATGCAGGCCAGGCGATATCGCCGTGACGGTACTGCGAAGGGAGGATGAAATGGTGAAATCAAGTCGCAAGACCAGATTGCTCGTCATCGCGGCCGGCGTCGGCGCCTTGCTGGCCCTGGCTCCGGCGCGGGCCGAGGATGCCTCGGCGACGGCAGCATACAAGGACATAGAGGCCACGCTCGGCTCCGTACCGGACATGTTCAGGACTTTGCCTGACGTGGCGGTCGCCGGTGCCTGGGCCGAGATAAAGTCGATGCAGCTCAACCCCAAGACCGCACTCGACGGCAAGACCAAGGAACTCATCGGGCTTGCCGTCGCCTCGCAGATTCCTTGCCAGTACTGCGTCTACTTCCACACCGAGGCCGCCAAGCTCAACGGCGCGACCGACGAGGAGATCAAGGAAGCGGTGGCGATGGCGGCGATCGTTCGCCACTGGTCGACGATGCTCAACGGCAGCCAGGTCGACCTCACAGCCTTCAAGAAGCAGACCGACGACGTGTTCGCGGCCGTGAAGGCCAAGTCGCAGTGACACTATCGCTGCACGGCGATGACCGCCGGGCAGCACTTTGCTCATCAACCGCCCGATCGGGAAGACGGGCCCATGGAGGACGAAATGCTGACCAAGACACAGACCGTTGACGGCGCGGCAATCAAGAAAGCCATCGAAGGGCGCGACGGACAGATGCTGTCGAGCTTTTACGCCGACGATGCGGTGTTGCGGGTCGTCGACCGCAATAATCCGCCGAGCAAGCCGCGCGAGATCCGCGGCCGAGCGGCGATCAGCACATTCTGGGACGACATCTGCAGCCGGGCAATGACCCACAAGGTCGATACCGCCATTGCCGATGGCGACAATCTCGCCTTCACGCAAGCCTGCGCCTACCCGGACGGGACCAAGGTGTTCTGTGCGGCGATGCTGGAACTCAAGGGCGGGCGGATTGCACGGCAGACGGTCGTGCAGGCCTGGGACGAGTAAGCGGCATCAGCCGCATCTTCGGAGGAGGAAAACATGTTCAGCGCCAGATGGCAGATCGACGCCAGGTTCGGACACAAGCAGACCGTGCTCGACCTCATGCGGAAATGGGAATCCGAGATCGGTTCGCAGGTCGGCGTCGCCGACCTGAAGTTCCAGATCATGACGGGTTCGATCGGCGCGCGGGAGGCGACGGTCGAATCTCACCACCAGGTCGAAAGCCTGGCCCAGTTGGAAGAGTTCTTCGCCAGGATCGGCAAGATCGACGCGCATGCCAAATGGGGCAAGGAGATCGAGCCTTACGTCGTGTCGGGCACCAGCCTCTGGCAGATTTTCCGCATCGTCGAATAATGCATGTCGCCCAAAGGTGCCCATAGAACAACGATCTGAAGCGCGCCGCATCGGTCCCTTTCGACGCGACGCGCTTTCGCTACCATGACGGCTTCCGCCTGCCCGCTATGGCTCTCCCGGGCCATTTCCCCACTGGCCCTTTCGGGCGAAGCAGCGAGGAGCCGGATCGGTGCAATGTGCTCTCCTGCACCATCCTGCGCACCCGACGGATGGACGGCACAAGCAAAGCAACAAGATAAATCGTCGCGTCGAAACCATATGGCGCGGGCGCGATCAGGGAGGAAACCGATGACCGACGAAACCTATGCAAAACTGCGTGAAGGCTTGCGCGGAGAGCTGATCCTGCGCGGCGAAGCCGGCTATGAGGAGGCCCGCAAGGTCTACAACGGCATGATCGACAAGAGTCCGGCGCTGATTGCACGCTGCGTCGATGTCGCCGACGTGATCGCCGCTGTAAGGTTCGCGCGCATAAACGACCTCCTCATCGCCGTGCGCAGCGGCGGCCACAACGGCGCGGGATTGGGGATTTGCGACAACGGTCTCGTCATCGACCTGTCGATGATGAAAGGCGTCCATGTCGACCCGAAAACCCGCACCGTGAGGGTCGCGCCCGGCTGCACTTCGGGCGACGTGGACCACGCCACCCATCCTTTCGCGCTCGCCGTTCCGTTCGGCATCGTTTCGACCACGGGCGTCGCCGGTCTAACCCTTGGTGGAGGAACGGGCTATCTCACGCGCAAGTACGGTCTCACCATCGATAATCTGATCGAGGCCGATCTGGTGCTGGCCGATGGCAGCATGGCGAAGGCCAGCAAAAGCGAGAATCCCGACCTGTTCTGGGCGCTCCGGGGCGGCGGCGGCAATTTTGGCGTGGTAACCAGCTTCCTGTTCAAGGCTCATCCGGTGAACATGATCTTCGGCGGTCCGGTGTTCTGGGACGCCAGGCACGCGTCGGCGGTCATGCGTACCTATCGCGACTACCTGCCGGAAGCGCCGGAAGACCTCGGCGCTTTCGTCGGCCTCAAATCCGTCCCTTCGAGCGATCCTTTCCCGCGCGAGCATTGGGGCAAGCGCGCCTGTGCCATCATCTCGTGCTACAACGGCACGGAGGAGGACGGGCGCAAGGCCATGGCGCCGCTGCTGGACACCTTGCCGCCGCCAATGTTCAACTGGATGGGCGTAATGCCGTTCCCGGCGATGCAGTCGCTATTCGACCCGCTCCTTCCGAAAGGCCTGCAATGGTACTGGAAGGGCGATTTCGTCAAGTCGCTTCCCGACGAAGCGATCGCGACCCATATCGCCCAGGCCGCCCAGGCGCCCAGCGAATTGTCGCTTATGCATCTATACCCGATTGACGGCGCCGTCCGCCGCGTCGGCAAGGACGAGACCGCCTGGAACGCGCGTGACGCAAGCTGGTCGATGGTCATCGCCGCCATCGACCCCGATCCGGGCAAAGCCGCCGACCTGACCGCGTGGGCACGGAATTACTGGGCGAGCGTCCATCCCCATAATGGCGAGGGCGGCTACGTGAACTTCATGATGGACGATGAAGGAGACGCGCGCTTGCAGGCGAGCTATGGCGGAAATTACGAGCGGCTGAGCCAGGTTAAGCGAACCTACGACCCATCCAATGTCTTCCGGGTCAACCTGAACATCAAGCCTGCGACATCGGCGATGCCGGGCCGGACGGCCGCGTAGTGCCGGGGTCTCGCCGCTGATGCCGTTCGGCGGCCGTGCCTGTCAAATGCAGCGCAATCGCGAAGTGGAATGGCGCTGACGACCCTCTCAAGCGGGGTCGCCGGCGCCGGCCACAGCCATATAAGATCTGCCTTTGCCGGAAGGAGACAGATTACCCGTGCGCCACCATCACATGGCGCACGGCGGTATAATCCTCCAGCGCGTAGAGCGACATGTCCTTGCCGTAACCGGACTGCTTCAGCCCGCCATGCGGCATCTCGTTGGTCAGCATGAAGTGGGTGTTGATCCAGGTGCAGCCATATTGCAGGCGAGCGGCCGTCGCCATGGCGCGCGAGACGTCCCTGGTCCACACCGACGATGCCAGCCCATAATCGCTGTCATTGGCCCAGTTCACCGCCTCGTCGACTTCCGTGAAACGGGTGACCGAGACCACCGGGCCGAAGACTTCGCGGCGCACGATCTCGTCCTCCTGCAAGGCGCCGGCGACGACGGTCGGCTGGTAGTAGAAGCCGGTGCCCTCGCCCGGCTTGCCGCCGGTGGTGATCTCGATGTGCTTCAATTCCGAGGCGCGCTCGACGAAGCTCGAGACACGGTCGCGTTGGCGGCGCGAGATCAGCGGGCCGATCTCGTTCTCGGCATCGTCCGGCAGATTGTACTTGATGGTCGACACGGCCGAGGAGAGATCGGCGACGAGCTTGTCGTAGACCTTCTTGCCGGCATAGATGCGGCAGGCGGCGGTGCAGTCCTGGCCGGCATTGTAGTAGCCGAAGGCGCGCAGGCCGTTGACCACGGCGCCGAGGTCGGCATCATCGAAGACGATGACCGGGGCCTTGCCGCCGAGTTCCAGATGCGTGCGCTTGACCGACTTGGCGGCCGCCTGCAGCACCTTCTTGCCGGTGGCGACATCGCCGGTGATCGAGATCATGTTGACCTTGGGATGGTTGATCAGCGTATTGCCGACGCTGTCGCCGCGTCCGAGCACGACATTGACGACCCCTTCGGGCAGGATTTCGGCCAGGATCTTCGCCAGTTTCAGCGCCGTCAGCGGCGTCTGTTCCGACGGTTTGAAGACGACCGTATTGCCGCCGCCGATCGCCGGCGCCAGCTTCCAGGCCATCATCATCAACGGGTAATTCCACGGCGCGATGGAAGCGACGATGCCGATCGGATCGCGCCGGACCATCGAGGTGTGGCCCGGCAGGTATTCGCCGGCTACCTGGCCTGGCATGGAGCGGACGGCGCCGGCGAAGAAACGGTAGCAGTCGACGATCGCCGGGATTTCATCATTGAGCACGGCATTGATCGGCTTGCCGCAGTTCAGCGCCTCGAGCGCCGCGAATTCCCTGGCTTCGGCCTCTATGCGGTCGGCGATCTTAAGGAGATAGCCCGAGCGCTGCGCGGGCGTGGTACGCGACCAAGCCGTGAACGCCTTCCCGGCAGCCGTCACCGCCGCCTCGATCTGCGCCGGGCTCGCCTCGGGGAGATTGAGAATGGTCGCCCCGGTCTTCGGATTGAGGACCGACTCCTCGGTCTCGGTGCCTTTCTCGAACTTCGAGCCGATCAGCATCTGGGTGTCCATTGGGTTCTCCATTGGCAATAGTGAGTAGTGAATGATGAATAGTGAGTAGTGAGTAGTGAGTAGTGAGTAGGTTTCTGCCGCGTATTCACTATCCAAAACTACTATTCACCATCCTCCCATTCACTATTCACTATTCACTACTCACTACTCACTACTCACTGCTCACTATTTCATTTCCCGCTGCCGGCGATCTGGTCGCCGTCGCGGGTCAGGTAGTAGGCGGCGAGGATCGGCAGCAGCGTCACCAGCACCACCACCATCGCCACGACATTGGTGACCGGGCGCTGGCGCGGGCGGATCAGTTCTTCAAGCATCCAGATCGGCAGCGTCTGCTGCTGGCCGGCGGTGAAGGTGGTGACGATGACCTCGTCGAACGACAGCGCGAAGGCCAGCATGCCGCCGGCAAGCAGCGCCGTGGCGATGTTGGGCAACACGATATGCCGGAAGGTCTGGAAACCATCCGCGCCGAGATCCATCGAGGCCTCGATCATCGAGCCCGAGGTGCGGCGGAAGCGGGCAACGGCATTGTTGTAGACGACAACCACGCAGAAGGTGGCGTGGCCGAGCACGATCGTCCAGAACGAGAACGGAATGTCGGCCAGCGCGAAAGCCGAACGCAGCGCAATGCCGGTGATGATGCCGGGCAGCGCGATCGGCAGGATGACCAGCAGCGAAATGGTTTCACGGCCGAAGAATTTCGTCCGTGACACCGCGGCGGCGCACAGTGTGCCGAGAACCAGCGCGATGGCCGTTGAGATGGCGGCGACGCGCACCGAGAGCGACAGCGCTTGCCACACGTCCGGCCGGTTCCAGGTGACGGCGAACCACTGCGTGGTGAGCCCCGGCGGCGGCCAGACGAAGCTCTTCTCTTCGGTCGTGAAGGCATAGACGAAGATCAGCAGGATCGGTAGATGCAGGAACAGCAGGCCGCAGGCCGCAGCGATCTTCAGGCCAAGCGGAGCCGATTGGGCACGGTCAGAGCGCATCGAAGGCCCCCATGCGCTTGGCGCCCCAGAGATAGAAGCCCATGATGACGATCGGCACCACCGTGAAGGCGGCGGCGAGCGGGATGTTGCCGGCCGTGCCTTGCTGCGAATAAACGGCCTGGCCGATGAACAGGCGCGACGTGCCGATGATCTGCGGGATGATGTAGTCGCCCAATGTCAGCGAAAAGGTGAAGATCGAGCCGGCGACGATCCCCGGCAGCGCCAGCGGGAACAGCACATTGCGGAAGGTCTGGCCTGGCGAGGCACCGAGATCGGAAGAGGCCTCGACCAAATTGCCGGGCACGCGCTCGAGGGCTGCCTGCACCGGCAGGATCATGAAGGGCAGCCAGACATAGACGAAGACGATGAAGGTGCCGGTGAAGGACACCGACAGCGAGTTGCCGCCGACGACCGGCAGCGACAGCCACGCATCGAGCAACCACAAGAGGTTCAGCTTGGCGAGCAGCCAGGTGAGAATGCCTTCCTTGGCCAGGATCAGTTTCCAGGCGTAGATCTTGACCAGGTAGCTCGACCACAGCGGCAGCATGACGCCGAGATAGAACAGCGCCTTCCAGCGGCCGCGCGCATAGCGCGCCGCGTAGTAGGCGATGGGGAAAGCGACGACGGCCGAGGCCAGGGTCACCAGGGCCGCCATCGTCACCGTGCGCAGGATGATGTCGAGATTGGCGGCCTGCAACAGGTCGCCATAGGTCTTCAACGTGAACTCACGATTGATGAGGCCGGAGAACTCGTCGATCGAGAAAAAGCTCTGCGCCAAAAGAGCGAACAACGAGCCGATGTAGACGATGCCGAGCCACAGGACCGGCGGCAGCAGCATAAGCAGAAGGAGCAGTTGCGGCCTGCGCCAGAAGAGGTCGGAGAGCGCGCCGCGTATGCCGCCGCTGCCGGGCAGGATGGCAGGGGCTGGGCTGGGGTTGAGCGCGGCAATGGTCATGGGGCCGCCGTGTGCTGAAGAGAATTATATGAGAGGCCGCGTTCTGCGTCGCCCCCCTCTGTCCTGCCGGACATCTCCCCCTCACGGGGGGAGATTGGCAATTTCTCGGCCTCGCCAATTCTGCGACGTTGGAAATTGGCGAAACCCGAAAGGGCAGCCAATCTCCCCCCTTGAGGGGGAGATGTCCGGCAGGACAGAGGGGGGTGCTTCGCGCAAGCCTTCATCACACCGGCTCGTCCATCAAATGCAGGCTCTCGCGGTTGAAGGTGAGCACCACCGCCTCGCCTTCCCTGGGCAAGGCCGTGCCGGCAGGCACGATGGCGTGCAATTTCAGACCGTCGGCATCGAGCGCCAGCCTGGTGGTCGCCCCGAGATAGTTAGTTGAGACGAGGCGCGCGGCGACGCCCTCGCCGCTCGCCGCGCGGCCGACGCGGATGGATTCGGGGCGCAGGCTGCCCCAGCCGCGCTGGCCGCAATAACGCTGGACGAAATCCGGCGGCAGCACGTTGGAGGAACCGACGAAATCGGCGACGAAGCGAGTGCTCGGCCGCTGGTAGATATCTTCCGGCGTGCCGATCTGCATGATCCTGCCGTCGTTGAAGACGGCGACGCGATCGGCCATCGACAGCGCCTCGCCCTGATCGTGGGTGACGAAGACGAACGTTATGCCGAGCGCCTTTTGCAGCGACTTCAGCTCTTCCTGCATGTTCTCGCGCAATTTGAGGTCGAGCGCGCCGAGCGGCTCGTCGAGCAGCAGCACCTTGGGCTGGTTGACCAGTGCGCGGGCCAGCGCGACGCGCTGGCGCTGACCGCCGGAAAGCTGGCCGGGGCGGCGGGCGCCGTAGCCGGGCAGCCTGACCAGCGACAGCGCCTCTTCCGCTGCCTTGTGCCGCCCGGCTTTGCCGACGCCCTTGACCATCAAACCATAGGCGACATTGTCGAGCACATCGAGATGCGGGAACAGCGCATAGTCCTGGAAGACGGTGTTGACGTTGCGGCGATAGGGCGGAACACCCTCGGCGCGCTCGCCGAAGATCGAAATCGAACCCGCCGTCGGCTGCTCGAAGCCGGCAATGAGGCGCAGGCAGGTCGTCTTGCCGGAGCCCGACGGCCCGAGCATGGCGAAGAACTCGCCAGGCACGATTTCGAGGTCGACCGTGTCGACGGCGCGCACGCTGCCGAAATGGCGCGAGACTTTTTGAAAGGAAACGGCTGAGGTCATGGAGTGTCCTGATCTGCCGGGCTCATCGATCTCAGGCGGCGCCGCCCCTCATCCGCCTGCCGGCACCTTCTCCCCGTGAAGGACAGGGAAAGGGACGCGCGCCAACGCTGGCGATACCCTCTCCCCGTTCTTCACGGGGAGAGGGTAAGGGTGAGGGGCGGCGCCGGCTTCGGCAAAGTAAGGCTAGGTCACCGCCCGCCGATGACGCCGATATAGTCCGACACCCAGCGGTAATAGGGCACGCACTGGTCGTTCTGGGTGGCGCATTTGGTCACCGGCGTCTTCCAGAACTTGATCTTGTCGAAATTTTCGTAGCCGTTGGTCTTGCAGCCTTCGTCGGTCAGCAGCTCGTTGCCCTTGCAGGCGGCGGGGACGACCGGCAGCGAGCCGAACCAGGCCGAGACGTCGCCCTGCACCTTGGGCGAAAGCGAGTGTTCGAGCCACATATAGGCGCAGTTCGGATGTGCCGCGTCGGCTTCCATCATGGTGGTGTCGGCCCAGCCGGTGACGCCTTCCTCCGGCACGGTCGAGGCTATGGGCTTCTTGGCCGCGATCAGCGTGTTGACCTGGTATGGCCACGAGCCGGAGGCAACCACGCCTTCGTTCTGGAAATCGTCGACCTGGATGGCGGCGTCGTGCCAGTAGCGGCCGACCAGCGTGCGCTGGACGCGCAGCAACTCAAGCGCGGCCTTGTACTGGTCCTCGTTCAACTCATAGGGGTCCTTGATGCCGAGCTCCGGCTTGTGGAACATCAGGTAGTTGGCGGCATCGGCAATGTGGATCGGGCCGTCATAGGCCTGGACGCGGCCCTTGTTGGACTTGCCGTCCGGCAGCTTCATCTCCTCGAAGACGATGTTCCAGCTCTTGGGCGCTTCCTTGAAGACATCGGTATTGTACATCAGCACGTTCGGCCCCCACTGGTAGGGAACGCCGTAATGCACCTTGTCGACGGTGAACCAGGGGGCGTCCTTGATGCGGTCGTCGACCGTCTTCCAACTCGGGATGAGATCGGTATTGATCGGCTGCACGCGCTTGCCGGCAACGAGGCGCAGCGATGCATCGCCCGAAGCGGTGACGAGGTCGAAGCCGCCCTCGTTCATCAGCGAGACCATCTCGTCCGACGTGTTGGCGGTCTTGACGTTGACCTTGCAGCCGCTTTCCTTCTCGAAGGCGGTTACCCAGTCATAGCCCTTGTCGGTTTCGCCACGCTCGATATAGCCCGGCCAGGCGACGATATTGACCTCGCCTTCACCTTTGCCGAGTTCCGTGACCTGAGCGATGGCCTGGCCGGAGAAGGTCAGCGCGACCGTCAATGCAGTGCATGACTTCAGGAATGAATTCATCGTCGATCTCCCATTGATAGGGCCCGCGCTTCGGCGGCGGCTTGTTCCCTGAAGCGAAGTTGCTGTGAAAATCCCGGTTTCGCAAATTCATTTATCAGAAGGGGGATATCGGTTTTTCCGATAGATCAGCGGCCGTTCTTGTCGGGGCGCTGGCGAACCATGCGCTGCGACTGCGCCAGGCCGATGAAATCGCGCGCAGCCTGCGGCAGGCCGGAGCCGCGGCGCCAGACCATCCCGACCTGGACGACGGGTAGGGCACCGGAGACGTCGCGCGATTCGATGCGGTCGCCTTCCAGCGACCACGGCCGGTAGACGAGGTCGGGCAGCAGCGCCACGCCCGCGCCGGTGGCGACAAGGCTGCGCACCGCTTCGACCGAACGGGTGCGGAAGGCGACATGCGGCTTGGCGCCGATTGCCGTCAGCAGCTTGCCGGTGTTCTCCTCGATCTCGTCGACGGTCAGCATGATCAGCGGCTCCGAAGCGATGTCGCCGATGCCGATGATGTCGGCGCCGGCGAGCGGATGCCCGAGCGGCAGCCACAGGCGGTAAGCCGAGACTTCGAGGATTTCGGATTGCAGCGCGGTTCGGTCGCGCAGATTGGACGTGACCATGACCGCGATGTCCAGCTTGCCGCCGATCAGCAGATGCTCGAGATAGTCGCCATTGTCCTCGATTGCCGAGACCTCGACGCCGGGATAGGCACGACGGTAGCGGGAAAGCAGGTCCGACAGCACATAGCCGGCGACCAGCGAGGTGACGCCGAGCTGCAGCCGGCCGCCCGCTGTCGCCTGCTCGCCGAGGAAGGCGCGGCGCGCATCGGACACATCGGCCAGGATCTTGGTGGCATGACGCAGGAACTGGTGGCCCTTGTGGGTGATGTTGAGGCCGCGCGGATGGCGGTCGAACAATTCGACGCCGAGATCGCCTTCGAGCTCCTTGATCGCTTCGGTGACCGAGGATTGCGAAATGGAGAGGTTCTGCGCGGCACCCGACACCGTGCCCTGCTCGGCGACGGCGATGAAGAACTGCAACTGGCGGATGGTGAAAGCCATGGCCCGGACTAAACACGGCGGAGACGACGCTGGGAAGTGGAACGGATCGGCAACTTGACGGCCCCAGAATCGTAACTAAATAAGTTACATGAAACGCAACAGCCGGCTGTCTTCCACCTTGCACATTCTGGTCCACATGGCCGAGAAGCCCGAGCGGGCGCTGACCTCGGAGCAGCTTGCCACCTTCATCCATACCAATCCGGTCGTGGTGCGCCGCACCATCGCGGGGTTGCGGGATGCCGGCATCGTCACCTCGTCACGCGGACATGGCGGCGGCTGGCTGCTCGGGCGCCCGCCCGACGAGATCTCGCTGGCCGAAATCAGCGCCGCGCTTGGCGAGACGCTGCTGCCGTTCGGCACCGAGCCGGAGAGCCCCGGCTGCCTTGTCGAGCAGGCCGTGATCGCCGTCCTCGACGATTTTCGCATCGCGGCGGAGAAGCTGCTGGCGGAGAAGCTCAGCCGTATCACGCTGGCCGACCTGACCGCCGACTTCCGCCGCCGTTACGACCTCATAGGAGTCTCCAGCCATGCAGTATGATCTTGCCGTCGTCGGCGGCAGCTTTGCCGGCCTGTCCGCTGCCATCCAGGCGGCCCGGGCCCGGCGCAACGTCCTGGTGATCGACGCCGGCCGGCCCCGAAATCGGTTCGCCGCGCATTCGCACGGCTTCCTCGGCCAGGACGGGCGCACGCCAGGCGCCATCCTGGAGGAGGCAAGACGGCAGTTGCTGGCCTATCCGACGGCTCGCCTTGTCAACGGACGTGCGGACAAGGCGGTCGCCAATAGCAGCAGCGACTTCGAAATCAGCACAGAGGGCGGCGAGACCTTCGGCGCCGCGCGGCTGGTTCTGGCTACCGGCGTGCGCGACATCCTGCCCGAAGTTCCCGGTCTTGCCGAGCAGTGGGGCAAGACCGTGCTGCACTGCCCCTATTGCCACGGCTACGAGGTTTCCGGCGGGCCGCTTGGCGTGCTGGCGACCGGGCCCATGTCCCTGCATCAGGCGCAGTTGATCGCCGACTGGGGCGACGTCACGCTGTTCGGCAATCGCCTGATCGAGCCCGATGCCGAACAGATGTCTGCCTTGGAAGGCAAGAATGTGAGGTTCGAACCCGCTGCGGTCGCCGAACTGCGGGAGGATGGCACGGGCGGCTTGACGGTGATCCTCGACGACGGCCGAAAGGCCGGGGTTCGCGCGATATTCACCGCGCCGCGCAATAGCATGGCGAGCCCGATGGCCGAACAGCTCGGTTGCGGCTTCACGGACGGTCCCCTCGGCCCGGTGATATCAATCGATGACAGGCAGCAGACGACGGTCCCCGGCGTCTTCGCCGCCGGGGACGCATCACGCGCGATGCACAACATCGCCTTCGCCGTATCGGGCGGCGCCTTCGCCGGCATATGCGCCCACCAGTCACTGGTATTCGGTTAGCTCAGGCTGCGTTGCCCGCGACGCTGAGCCGCGCACCGGCCTGCGCCAGGCCGGCAGCGATGTCGCGCGGCGGCGGCCGGTCGGTGGCGAGCTCGGAAAAGCCATCGAAGCCGCAGACCTGGACCAGGCCCTGGCGCCCGAACTTGGAATGATCGGTGACGACGAGCGAACGCTGGCCGCGCGACAGCACCATGCGGGCGAACTCGGCCTCGTCGAGATCGTAATCCATGACACCCGTCATCGCATCGACGGCACCCGTCGAGATCACCGCATGGCTGACCGAGAAGCGGCTGACGAAGTCGATGGCCGAGGCGCCGAAGGCGGCGCCGGAATCGCTGCGCAGCTCACCGCCGGCCATGTAGACCTTGTTGCCGTTGACGGTGGCCAGCGTGCGGGCGATGTCGGATGAGTTGGTGACGACCGTCAGCCGCCGATGGCCGAGCAGTTCACGCGCCAGGAACGAGGTGGTCGTTCCCGTGTCGAGCATGATCGATTCGCCGTCGCGGATGGTGGCGGCGACCATGCGGGCGATGAGGCGCTTGGCCTCGGCGTTCTCTCGCATGCGCCGTTCGAACGGCGCTTCGCCGATCGTCGACGGCAGGCCGACGGCGCCATGCATCTTCAGGAGCGAGCCGTCGCTGGTGAGGGGCTTGACGTCGCGGCGCACGGTCTCCAGCGAAACGCCCAGCCGGTCGGCCAGGCTGGCGATGGTGACGGTGCCTTCCTCCTGCAGAAACCGCAGGATTTCGCCGTGCCGCTTGGAATGGCTCATCGGGTCATTTCCAGTCGCGCCATGATGCAGTGACCGCTTCTATGGCAAATCTGCCGCATATTACAAGGAATCTCGAAAGAATACGGGCAGGAAAGCAGAAAAAACCACAGAATCTCGTTGACAACGTGGCTTACCCGGCGTGACACTGATGCCGTGTCAGGCTCGCACTGCCACGGAAAAGCGATAGCGGAGCCTGATCCGAATTTGTGTGCCCCAAGGTCTGGAAACTGCCTGACGCGAGGGCGACTGGAAGAATTTTCTCATCCGCGGGGGCGGATGCCGGCCTCGAAGAGCCCGGCACGTGGGGCTCGTCGGTGCGGCGCGGGATACCGATCCCGAATGCCGCGCCGGCGAGGTCTTTGCCAGAACGAGCGTCCGGACAAACGGCGGGTCGCCACGGCGGCGCCGCCCCGTCGGCGCCTTGCCGTACGAAGGGCGAATTCATGACGGCCGAGGACCGCATCCGCGCCCTGCCTTGCTGGACGGGCAGCGTCGAGATCGAGCCGCTGCCCGGCGGGCTGAGCAATGCCAATTATCGGGTTAAGGACGCGGCCGGGAGGCATGTCGTGCGTTTCGGCAGGGACTATCCCTTCCACCACGTCTTTCGCGAGCGTGAGGTGATGACCGCACGCGCCGCGCATGCCGCCGGTTTCGCGCCGGCGGTCCGCCATGCCGAACCCGGCATTCTCGTGACGGAGTATCTCGGCGCCAAGACCTGTCTGGCTGAGGACGTGCGCGCCAATCTCGGCCGTGTCGCCGCCCTGATGCGCGGCTTTCACCGTGAGATGCCCAACCACGTCTCCGGTGCCGGCTTCATGTTCTGGGTGTTCCACGTCATCCGCGACTATGCGCGCACGCTGGAGGACGCCGGCAGCCGCAAGGCGAGCGACCTGCCGCGTCTGCTGATGCTGGCCGACGAGCTCGAACGCGCCCAGAAACTGCTGCCGATCGTGTTCGGCCACAATGATCTTTTGCCGGCGAATATTCTCGACGACGGCAGCAGGCTATGGCTGATCGACTTCGAATATGCCGGCTTCAATACCGCGATGTTCGACCTTGCCGGCGTCGCCTCGAACGCCGGCATGAGCGACGAGGAATCCTTCGCCTTCCTGACCGCTTATTTCATGAAGGAGCCGGACGAGGCGATCCGCCGCTCGCATGCAGCCATGCAATGCGCCTCGCTGCTGCGCGAGGCGATGTGGAGCATGGTTTCGGAACTCTACCTCGACGTGCCCGGCATCGACTACGTCGCCTACACGGAAGAGAACCTGACGCGGCTCGATGCCGCGCTGGAAAACTACCGGACAAAATACGGGACCTGAATTCATGACCTTGCCAACCCAGGCAGCGATCGTCGTCATCGGCGGCGGCATTATCGGCTGCTCGACGGCCTACCATCTGGCCCGCGACCACAAGGCAGATGTGGTGCTGCTCGAACAGGGCAAGCTGACCTCGGGCTCGACCTGGCACGCCGCCGGCCTGGTCGGGCAGCTGCGCTCGTCGGCCTCGATCACCCGCGTGCTCAAATATTCGGTCAACCTCTACAAGGGCCTGGAGGCCGAGACCGGCCTTGCCACCGGCTGGAAGATGAGCGGGTGCCTGCGCCTTGCCACCAATGCCGACCGCTGGACCGAGTACGAGAGGCTGGCGACGACAGCGAAGAGCTTTGGCATGGACATGGAGTTGCTGTCGCCGGCAGAGGTCAAGAACATGTGGCCGCTGATGGAAACCGGCGATCTCGTCGGCGCTTCCTGGCTGCCGACCGACGGTCAGGCGAGCCCATCCGACGTCACCCAGTCGCTGGCCAAGGGCGCGCGCATGCATGGCGCAAGGCTTTACGAGGAAGTGCGCGTCACCGGCTTCGAGATCAAAGGCGGCCGCATCATTGCGGTGAAGACCAACATGGGCGACATCGCCTGCGACAAGGTGGTGAACTGCGCAGGACAATGGGCACGGCAGGTTGGCGCCATGGCCGGCATCAACGTGCCGCTGCAGCCGGTGAAGCACCAGTTTATCGTCACCGAGAAGATCGACGGGCTGGCGACCGATGTCCCGACCATCCGCGACCCGGACCGGCGCACCTATTTCAAGGAAGAGGTCGGCGGGCTGGTGATGGGCGGCTATGAGCCAAACCCGCAGGCCTGGACGACAGATCTCCCCGGAGGCGACGTGCCCAATGACTGGGAGTTCCGGCTGTTCGACGACGACTATGATCATTTCGAACAGCACATGAGCCAGGCGATCGCGCGCGTGCCGGCGCTGGAAACCGTCGGCGTCAAGCAGATGATCAACGGGGCCGAGAGTTTCACGCCGGACGGCAATTTCATCCTCGGCGTGGCGCCCGAATGCGCCAACATGTTCGTCGGCGCCGGCTTCAACGCCTTCGGCATCGCTTCGGGCGGCGGCGCCGGCTGGGTGCTGGCGCAATGGGTGGTCGATGGCGAGGCGCCGTTCGATCTGTGGGTCGTCGACATCAGGCGCTTTTCCAGCCTGCATCGCGACCGGCACTGGGTCCGCGAGCGCACGCTGGAAGCCTATGGCAAGCACTACACGATCGGCTTTCCGCATGAGGAGTATCTTTCCGGCAGGCCGCGCATCGTTTCGCCGCTGTACAACAGGCTGAAACAGCATCGCGCCGTGTTCGGTTCGAAGCTCGGCTGGGAGCGGCCGAACTGGTTCGCCCCCGAAGGCGTCGAGCCGCGTGACGTCTATTCCATGGGCCGGCAGAATTGGTTTTCAGCCGTCGGCGACGAACATCGCCATGTGCGCGAGAAGGTCGGCATCTTCGACCAGTCGTCCTTCGCCAAATACGAGCTGACCGGGCCCGACGCGCCGAAGGCGCTGGACTGGATCTGCGCCAACGACGTCAACAAGCCGGCCGGCCGGCTGACCTATACGCAGCTTCTCAACACGCGCGGCGGCATAGAGGCCGATCTCACCGTGTCGCGGTTCGGCGAGGACAGGTTCTATATCGTTACCGGCACGGGCTTCCGCACCCATGACCTGTCCTGGATCAGCGACCATGTCGAAAAGGAGCTCGACATCACGCTCACCGACGTCACCGAGGATTTCGGCACGCTGTCGCTGATGGGACCGCGCGCCCGCGAAGTGCTGGCCGGCGTGACCGATGCCGACATTTCCAACAGCGGTTTCCCATTCGGCCATGCCCGCGAGATTGTCGTTGCCGGCCACACCGTGCGGGCGTTGCGCGTCACCTATGTCGGGGAACTCGGCTGGGAGCTGCACGTGCCGATCTCCGCAACCGGCGAGATCTTCGACGCGTTGATGTCGGCAGGCAAGCAACATGATATCCGCCCGGTCGGCTACCGGGCCCTGGAATCGCTGCGACTGGAAAAGGGCTATCGCGCCTGGGGCTCCGATATCACCCCCAACGACACGCCGCTGGAAGCCGGCCTCGGCTGGGCGGTGAAGCTTCGCAAGAACACGGATTTCGTAGGGCGGCGCGCCTTGGAGAAAATCACTGGCGGGCCATTGAAGAAGCGTTTCGCCGGCTTCACGGTCGACGATCAGGACATCGTGCTCGTCGGGCGCGAGACGATCCTGCGCAATGGCGAGCCGGTCGGCTATCTCAGCAGCGGCGGCTATGGCTACACCGTGGAGAAGAACATCGGCTACGGCTATGTGCGCAATGCCGACGGCGTGAGCGACGATTTTCTCGCCTCGGGCCGCTATGAGCTGGTCGTGGCGATGCAGCGCACGCCGGCAAAGATCCATCTCGAGCCGATGTATGATCCGGCCGGGAACAGGATCAAAGCCTGATCAGTTCACACGCAAGGCGAGGCAGCGGCTGGGCACCGTGTCGGCCTCGCCCGGCATCGAGACGTACGGGCGCGTTTCCTCGATGCGGGTGACCAGCCCCTGAGCCTCCAGCTCAGCGACTCGCGCGTTAAAGCCTAGATCCCAGATCGTGTTCTTGACCGTCAGCACGATCACGCCGCCCGGCCGGCAGATGCGGATCAGTTCGTCCAGCCCTTCGGCACCGACATGGCCCGAGGTAAAGACGCCGGCCGAGATCACCCCGGCATAGGCATTGTCGGCAAAGGGCAGCGGCCCGCCAAGCGCAAGGCAATGCAGGGCCGAATAGACGCCCTTGCGCTCTGCCTGATCCAGCATGCCTTGCGAGATGTCGAGCGCCTCGACCTCGGGATAGCCGGCAATGTCCAGCCATTCGCCGATGAGCCCGGTGCCGGCCCCGGCATCGAGCAGCGGGGCCGAGCCACGCGGCAGATGCCTTGCCAGCAAGGCCAGGCAGATGGTGGGATGACGATAGCCGGCGGCCGACATGTCGCTGTCGTAGGTCTGCGACCAACGGTCATAGAGCGCCGCCACGTCTTCCGGGCGCTTGGCCGCGTAGGCAGCGCCAAGCGCGCCCTTATGCTTGCTGTCGGTCACTTTCGTCCTGTCCGCCATGCCCCTAAATTGGTCTCGCACGGATGATAGCCAAAGCACGAATTTTGTGGAACCGTCTCTGCGACAAATAACAGCGGGGGAGCGGGCATGACAATGGACGAGGCACGGACAAAACTTGCCGCCATTCCCATGCTGGCCGGCTATAACGGGACGCTGGAGCGGCTTGGCGGCCTCACCAACCTGGTTTTCAAGGCCGGGGACTTCTGCCTGCGCATTCCAGGCAAAGGCACCGAGGAATATATCAACCGCGCCAATGAGGCGGTGGCGGCGCGCGAAGCGGCTAAGGCAGGCGTCAGCCCCGAGGTGCTGCATGTCGATCCGGGCACCGGCGTGATGGTGACGCGCTTCATCGCCGGCGCCGTAACCATGTCGCCGGAAAAATTCAGGGTTCGGCCGGGCAGCCCGGCGCGTGCGGGAGAGGCCTTCCGCAAGCTGCATTCGTCCGGTGCGGTGTTTCCGTTCCGTTTCGAACTGTTCGCGATGATCGATGACTATCTGAAGGTGCTGTCGACCAAGGAGGTCGCCCTGCCCGCCGGCTATCACGACGTGGTGCGCGAGGCCGGTGGCGTGCGCGCGGCGCTGTCGGCCCACCCGCTGCCCGTCGTCGCCTGTCATTGCGACCCGCTGTGCGAGAATTTTATCGATGCGGGTGACAGGATGTGGATCGTCGACTGGGAATATTCAGGAATGAACGATCCGCTCTGGGATCTTGGCGACCTCTCCGTCGAAGGCAAGTTCGATGCCGCGCAGGACGAGGAGATGATGCGCGCCTATTTCGGCGGCGAGGCGAAACCGGCGGAGCGCGGCCGCATCGTCATCTACAAGGGGATGTGCGACCTGTTGTGGACACTGTGGGGACTGATCCAGCTCGCCAACGACAATCCCGTCGACGATTTTCGGGCCTATGCCGACGGCCGCTTCGCGCGCTGCAAGGCGCTGATGGAGACGCCGGAATTTTCACGGCACCTGGCGGTGATCCGCGAGGGCTAATTCACGCCCTTCGGCACGTTTTCAGGCGGCACCGTCGTGTCGACCACCTTCTGGCGATGGAAGATGAACAAGCCGGCCAGCACGACGATGACCGAGCCGATGAGGATGCGCGGGCCGGGAACGTCGCCGAAGAACGCCAGCCCGAAGACCACCGCCCATAGAAGCAGCGTGTAGTGCAGCGGCGCCAGCGTCGAGGCCGGGGCCAGCTTGAGCGCCCGCGTGATCATCAGATGGGCACCGCAGGAGACGATGCCGAGCAGCAGCATGGCGCCGAAATCGAGCGCCGACGGCGTGTGCCAGGCGCCGATGGTCAGGGCGCCGCCGACCAGCAGCGTGCCGATGGTCTGCCATGTCACCAGATTGGTGTCGCTGGTGCCGCGCAAGCGCCGGTTGAGGATGATGGCGAAAGCGAAGGCAATGCTGCCCGCCAGCGCGAAGCCCGACGACAGCGAGAAAGCCGCCGAGGAGGGCTTGAGCATGATCAGCACGCCGCAGAAGCCGAGCAGGATCGCCATCCAGCGGCGCCAGCCGACCTTCTCGCCAAGCAGGAGATGCGAGAGTGCCGCCACATAGATCGGCCCGGCCATATAGAAGCTCATCACATCCGCAAGCGGCAGATAGACGACGGCGGCATAGAAGAGCCCGGTATCGAGCGTGGTCATGATGACGCGCAGGACCTGCAATTCGGGCCTTTCCATGCGGAACAGCTTGGCGGCGCCCTGGTGGGCGATCATCGGACCGAGCACGAAAAACGCGCCGATCGACCTGATCAGCACCACCTGGCCGACGGAAAAGCTGGCGACCAGCCATTTGCCCATGGCGTCGTTGAGCGCAAACAGGAAGTCGCCGGCCAGCATCAAAAGAATGCCGGCCAGAAGCACGTTCCTGATTGTGGAATTCTGCGCCACGGGTTGCGTCATGCCGATCCATTGCCTGTCTAGAGCGGTTCACCGTTTTACGAAAACGGCGAACCGCTCTATCTCTTTATCTCGCCCAATTCCGGACGGAAAACCGTACACACTTTTCCTGGAATTGCTCCAGGCCGCGTCGTAGACGGAAGCGGCCGTTTTGACGAGGAGAAATCCGGGAATCGGCAAGGCCAGCGCCGGGAATCGGCTGGGTCTAGGACGATGTGTGCCGCCGGTTCACCAGTGCCGGCCTGCCGGGGACGGCAAGCCGGGTGTCCTGCCTGGTTCGTTCCGCCACCACCTTGCCCCTGGCGATGACGCAAATGCGTTCGGGGCGCAGGCGAATGGCCTCGACCGGATTGCCGGCGTCGAGAACGACCAGGCTGGCGCGCTTGCCGACGGCGAGGCCCAGATGATCGAGCCCCATGATGGCGGCATTGACGTTGGTGACCATGTCGAAACAGCGCGCCATGTCGGCCGGGCTCGACATCTGGGCGACGTGAAGCCCCATGAAGGCGACGTCGAGCATGTCGGCGGTGCCCAGCGAATACCAGGGATCGAGCACGCAATCCTGGCCCCAGCCGACGCGGATGCCCAGCGCCAGCATCTCCTTGACCCGGGTCATGCCGCGGCGCTTGGGAAACGTGTCGTGGCGCCCCTGCAGCATGATGTTGATCAAAGGATTGGGGATGACGGAGACGCCCGCCTCGGCGATCAGCGGCAGGAGTTTCGAGACGTAGTAATTGTCCATGGAATGCATCGAGGTAAGATGCGAGCCGGCCACCTTGCCCTGAAGGCCGAGACGCTGCGTCTCATAGGCCAGTTGCTCGATGTGACGCGACAGCGGGTCGTCGGTCTCGTCGCAATGCAGGTCGACCATCAGGCCGCGTTTTGCCGCGATCTCGCAAAGCTCGGTCACCGAGCGGGTGCCGTCGGCCATGGTGCGCTCGAAATGCGGAATGCCGCCGACGATATCGACACCCAGATCCAGCGCGCGGATGGTGTTTTCCCGTGCACCGGGCGAGCGGTAGAGCCCATCCTGCGGAAAGGCGACCAATTGCAGGTCGATATAGGGCGCCACCGTCTTCTTGACATCGAGCAGCGCCTCGACCGCCAGCAGCCTGTCGTCGCAAACGTCGACATGGGTGCGGATGGCGAGCAATCCCATCGACACCGCCCAGTCGCAATAGGCGAGCGCGCGATGGCGCACCGCTTCATGCGTCAGAAGCGGCTTCAGTTCGCTCCACAGAGCAATGCCTTCAAGCAGCGTGCCCGAGGCGTTTATCCGCGGAATGCCGTAGGAAAGCGTCGCATCCATATGGAAGTGCGGGTCGACGAACGGCGCAGAGACCAGATTGCCCCGCGCGTCAATCGTCGTGCCGGCGTTGCCATCGAGCTTCGGCTCGATCGTCGCGATCGTCTCGCCGACGATGCCGATGTCGGCAACCCTGCCGTCAGGCAATGTGCCGCCGCGAACGATAAGGTCGAAATCCATCTGTGTCGTCCCCGAAGAATCAGCACCTGTCGGCTGCCGCCGTGATCGCGGCGGGCGAAAAATCTTGCCACGTGGCGCCGCCCCTCATCCGCCTGCCGGCACCTTCTCCCCGTCTAGAGACGGGGAGAAGGGAGATGCTGCGACCTCGCCGCCATTTTTGCAACGTCTACAATTGGCGAAATCTTTGGTTATAGCCCTTTCTCCCCGTCACTTACGGGGAGAAATGTCCGGCAGGACAATGAGGGGCAGCACGAACCTGGCCGATTCGAGCGCTACTCCGGAACGTGCCTCACCGCACCCTTGTCGGCGCTGGTGGCGAAGGCGGCGTAGGCGCGCAACGCGGTCGTCACCTTGCGCTTGCGTTTTTCTTCGGGCTTCCAGGCCAGGGCGCCCTTGGCCGCCATCGCCGCCCGGCGGCTGGCGAGCTCCTCATCGCTCACGGCGAGGCGGATCGAGCGGTTGGGGATGTCGATCTCAATCGTGTCGCCTTCCCGCACCAGCCCGATCGTGCCGCCTTCGGCGGCTTCGGGCGAGACATGGCCGATCGACAGGCCCGACGTGCCGCCGGAGAAGCGCCCGTCGGTGATCAGCGCGCAAGCTTTGCCCAAGCTTTTCGATTTCAAATAGCTGGTCGGATAGAGCATTTCCTGCATGCCGGGGCCGCCGCGCGGTCCTTCATAGCGGATGACGACGACGTCGCCGGCCTTGATCTCATTCGAGAGAATCGCCTTGACCGAGGCATCCTGGCTTTCGAACACCCGCGCCGGGCCGGTGAATTTCAGGATCGACTCGTCGACGCCGGCCGTCTTCACGATACAGCCGTCGAGCGCCAGGTTGCCCTTGAGCACGGCAAGGCCGCCGTCTTTGGAAAAAGGCGTCTTCGCCGAGCGGATAACGCCCGTCTCGCGGTCCAGATCGAGCTCGTCCCAGCGACGATCCTGGCTGAAGGCGACCTGCGTCGGCACGCCGCCGGGCGCGGCGAGGAAGAAATCTCGCACGTTCTGGCTTGAGGTGCGCGAAATATCCCAATGATCGAGCGCCTCGCCGAGGCTTGATGTGTGCACGGTCGGCAGGTCGCGGTTGATCAGTCCGGCTTGGTCGAGCTGGCCGAGGATCGCCATGATGCCGCCGGCGCGGTGGACGTCCTCCATGTGCACGTCGGACTTGGCCGGCGCCACCTTGCACAGCACGGGCACCCTGCGCGACAGCCGGTCGATATCCTCCATGGTGAAGTCGACCTCACCCTCATGCGCCGCGGCCAGGATGTGCAGCACGGTGTTGGTCGAGCCACCCATCGCGATGTCGAGCGTCATGGCGTTCTCGAACGCGCCCTTTGAAGCGATGCTGCGCGGCAGCGCCGTCTCGTCGTCCTGCTCGTAATAGCGTTGGGCGAGATCGACGATCAAGTGTCCGGCCTCGACGAACAGCCGCTTGCGGTCGGCGTGCGTCGCTAGTGTCGAACCGTTGCCCGGCAGCGACAGGCCGAGCGCTTCGGTCAGGCAGTTCATCGAATTGGCGGTGAACATGCCCGAGCAGGAACCGCAGGTCGGGCAGGCGGAGCGCTCGATGACCTTGACGTCCTCGTCGGAGATCTTGTCGTCGGCGGCGGCGACCATGGCGTCGACCAAGTCGAGCGCCTGCGCCTTTCCGGCGAGCACCACCTTGCCCGCTTCCATCGGCCCGCCGGAGACGAAGACGGTCGGGATGTTGAGGCGCAGCGAGGCCATCAGCATGCCGGGCGTGATCTTGTCGCAATTGGAGATACAGACCATGGCGTCGGCGCAGTGGGCGTTGACCATGTACTCGACGGAATCGGCGATCAGCTCGCGCGACGGCAGCGAATAGAGCATGCCGTCATGGCCCATGGCGATGCCGTCATCGACGGCGATGGTGTTGAATTCCTTGGCGACGCCGCCGGCCTTCTCGATCTCGCGCGCGACCAGCTGGCCGAGATCCTTCAGGTGGACGTGGCCCGGCACGAACTGGGTAAAGGAGTTGACCACGGCGATGATCGGCTTGCCGAAATCGCTGTCCTTCATGCCGGTGGCGCGCCAGAGGCCGCGGGCGCCGGCCATGTTGCGGCCATGGGTGGTGGTGCGGGAGCGATAGGCAGGCATGAACTTTCCTTAGCTGGCTGGCTGCGCCCGATGCGGAGCGTCGCGGCCCTGAATATGGATCGCAGGCGTTATAGACCGGCAATTATTGTCTGGCCACATTTTTGCAATGCGCCAGATTCTCCAGAAAAATTCAGAGTTTGCGAAAAAAGATGGCCTCCCGTGTCGGATCGCCTACCGGGCGCCCGTCCTTGGATCAACGGCAAGGGAGTGGGACCATTTTCTCAGACGGCCGTTCCATTGTAGCAGCAAGAAGCAACCGAGGAGCACGACATGCAAAAGATCACCACCTGCCTGTGGTTCGATGGACAGGCCGAAGAGGCGATGAACCACTATGTCTCCATCTTCAAGAATTCGAAGGTGCTGAGCGTCATGCGTTGGCCCAAGGGCCACGCCGATGAAGGCAAAGTGCTGCTGACCACGTTCGAGCTCGACGGCGTGCCGTTCCAGGCGCTCAACGGCGGACCGCAATTCAAGTTCAACGAGGCGATGTCGCAGTCGATCGACTGCAAGACGCAGGAAGAGGTCGACTATTTCTGGGAGAGGCTCACCGAGGGCGGCGAGCCCGGCCCGTGCAGCTGGCTGAAGGACAAGTTCGGCGTCTCCTGGCAAGTCGTGCCGGAACAGCTGCCGCGCCTGCTCCAGGATCCGGACCGGGAAAAGGCCGGCCGGGTGATGAGTGCGATGATGAAGATGGGCAAGATCGACATCGCCAAGATCGAAGAGGCGGCGAAGGGGTGAGAAGTGGTCCGCGTAGCGGACGGAAAGCCAATTGCTGGGCTTTCCGAGCTTCGAACGCCCTGAGCCTGCGAAGGGCAGGGCTGTCCATTGATTTTTGAGGCCGGCGCTGCCCCTCATCCGTCGCCTTCAGCGACACCTTCTCCCACAACAAGGGGAGAAGGAAAAAGGCAGCGCCGCTACGCCGCCTTGTCGCGGACCTGGTAGTCCTTGATCGTGGCGAAGCGGATCGCCTTCCAGCGCTCGGCTTCGTAGTTCAGCGAGAAGGCGTGCTGGGCGAGGAACACCGGGTCGTTGTCGAGATCGCGGGCAATGTCGCCGCGATGGGCTTCGATGAAGCGCTGCACTTCCGTCTTGTCGTCAGCCGATATCCAGCGGCAGACCGAAAAACGCGACATCTCGAATTCGACCGGCAGCGTGTATTCGAAGTTCAGCCGCTCCTTCAGCACGTCGAGCTGCAGCGCACCGACGACGCCGACGATGGCCGGCGAGCCGTCCTCGGGCGAAAACAGCTGCACGACGCCCTCCTCCGCCATCTGGTGCAGCGCCTCCTTCAGCTTCTTGGCCTTCATCGCATCACCGAGGCGCACACGACGCAGGATTTCCGGGGCGAAGTTCGGCACGCCGCGGAACAGGATTTCCTCACCCTCGGTCAGCGTGTCGCCGATGCGCAGCGTGCCGTGGTTGGGGATGCCGACGACGTCGCCGGCAAAGGCCTCGTCGGCGGTGACGCGGGTGCGGGCGAAGAAGAATTGCGGCGCAGACAGGCTCATCGGCTTGCCGGTGCGCACCAGCTTGGCCTTCATGCCGCGCTCGAGCTTGCCCGAGCAGACGCGCACGAAGGCGATGCGGTCGCGGTGGTTGGGATCCATATTGGCCTGGATCTTGAAAACGAAGGAGGTCATCTTGTCCTCGGTCGCCTCCACCATCCGGGTGTCGGCATCCTGCGCGCGCGGCGGCGGCCCGAAAGCGCCGAGCGCCTCGATCAGGTCGCGCACGCCGTAATTGCGCAGCGCCGAGCCGAAATAGACCGGCGTCAGATGGCCCTCGCGAAAGGCGTCGATGTCGAGCGGACGGCAGGCTTCGCGCGCGAGTTCCAGCTCCTCGATGAAGGCCTCGCGCTCGTTTTCCGGCAACAGGCCGGCGACGCGGTTGGAATCGGGACCGTTGACCGGAGTGCGTTCCTTCTCGTCATCGCCCTTGCGCACGGCGTTCAGCGCCAGGTGGTAAGTGCCCGAAAACGTCCTGCCGCGGCCGATCGGCCAGGTGATGGGCGCGGTATCGAGCGCCAGCTTCTGCTCGATTTCGTCCAGTATCTCGAAGGGATCGCGGCTCTCGCGGTCCATCTTGTTGACGAAGGTGATGATCGGGATGTCGCGCAGCCGACAGACCTCGAACAGCTTCAGCGTGCGCGGCTCGATGCCCTTGGCGGCGTCGATGACCATGACCGCCGAGTCGACCGCCGACAGCGTGCGGTAGGTGTCGTCGGCGAAATCCTCGTGGCCGGGCGTGTCGAGCAGATTGAAGACGTTGTCCTCATACTCGAACGTCATCACCGAGGTGACGACCGAAATGCCGCGTTCGCGCTCGATCTTCATCCAGTCCGACCGGGTCTGGATGCGGTCCTTCTTGGCCTTGACCTCACCGGCAAGCTGGATGGCGCCACCGAACAGCAGCAGCTTTTCGGTGAGCGTCGTCTTGCCGGCGTCCGGGTGGGCGATGATCGCGAAAGTACGGCGGCGCGATACCGCCTGTTCGATGTCTTCAGCCAATTTATGAAATCCTGTCTGTGGCGCGGGCTTCTAGCAGCGCTTTCCCGGCCTGTCGAACAGATTTGCCCGGATCGGTCCGCCGGCTCTTGAGATAGGGAAGACGCGATGGCATCAGAAGACCTGTTCGATGGAGATCCTGCATGAGCAAGAAAGTGATCGTCATCGGCGCCGGCATCATCGGCGCCTCGATCGCCTGGCACCTGGCCAAGGCGGGCGCGCAGGTGACGGTCATTGCCGACAGCGCTGCCGGCGGCGTGGCGACGCCGAACTCGTTTGCCTGGATAAATGCCAGCTGGGGCAATCCGGAACCGTATTTCCGGCTGCGCATCCGCTCCATGGCGGAATGGTCGCGGCTGGCGCAGGACCTGCCCGGCCTTCCGCTCGCCTGGTGCGGCGGGCTGTGCTGGGACTTGCCGGCGGACAAATTGGAGGCCTATGCGGCGGAGCATTCGTCCTGGGGTTATGGCATCAGGCGGGTCGACCGCGCCGGCGCGGTCGGCATCGAGCCCAATCTCGCCGGGCTTCCCGACTTTGCCTTACATGTCGCCGAGGAGGGTGTCGCCGAGCCGGTCGCAGCGACGAACGCGCTGCTGGCCGACGCCGAACGGCGCGGTGCGCGCTTCGTCTCCAGCACGGTTACGGCGTTGGTCCAAACCGGCGGCAGGACGACGGGCGTGGACACGTCGCATGGGCTGTTTGCAGCCGACGAGGTGGTGATCGCGGCCGGCGTCGGCTCGCCGGAGATTGCCGCGACGGCCGGCATAAGGCTACCGATCGAAATGCCGCCCGGCCTGATCGTCCATTCGCGACCTTACAGAAAATTGCTCAACGGTCTGGTGCTGGCCGAGCGGCTGCACATGCGCCAGACGGCGCAAGGCCGCATCATCGCCGGGTCTGATTTTGGCGGTGCCGACCCGGGGATGGATGCGGCGGCGACGGCGCGCGAGCTGTTTGCGGCGGTGCAAGCCATGCTGCGCGGCGGCGATGGCCTGGAACTCGATTTCCATACGGTCGGTTACCGGCCGACGCCGATCGACGGCTTCCCGATCATCGGCCGCGCCGAGGGCATGGACGGCCTCTACATCGCGGTCACGCATTCCGGCATCACGCTGGCGCCGGCGGTCGGCTTGTTCGCGGCGCGCGAAATCCTCGACGGCGAGCGCGATCCGCTGCTGGCGTCCTATGGATTGGGTCGGTTCGCTCAATAGCTTGGTGGACGGCTCTCTACGGCAATTCGCGCCGCGAGGAGGCTACCCGGCCAGCGCCAGCTTCGCCGGGGCCGGCGCAAACGGCTGAATATTCACGCCATCCCTGGTCATGGTGACGAAGCTCGATGGCGGGATCGCCTGCCAGTCGCCGCCTTCACGGTCGAAGGGTTCGGAGACGATGCAGCGGCCGCCGCCCTTGGCGGCGGTATAGAGGGTGGGCGCGTGGTCATCCGTGGCGTAGCGGACCGCGTGGAGCGCCTGCCCGTCGGAAAAGGCGGCCGTCAGCTTCAGCGCCGGCTCGATGCCGGCACGCCGCGAAGCCTCCAGCACGCGGCTGGTGGCACGGGCGACGGCGCCTTTCGGATCGGCGGCCAACCCTTCGTCGATCATCAGGAGAAAAAACAGCTCGGAATCGGTGGTGCCCTCGCGCTGGTCGAAGACGGCGTCGGACAGCGAATTTTCCAGCGCGCGGCGGATCTTCTCGAAGCCGCCGATCTGGCCGTTGTGCATGAACGACCAAGGGCCCGAGATGAAGGGATGGCAATTCATGCGGCTGGTGGCGCCGCCGGTCGAGGCGCGCACATGGGCGAGAAACAATCCGGATTTGATCTGTCGGCACAAGCTCTTCAGATTGGGATCGGACCAGGCCGGCAGGATGTCGCGGTAGAGGCCGGGCTCGGGCCGGTCGCCATACCAGGCAAGGCCGAAACCATCGCCATTGGTCGGCGACTTGGCTTCCTCGGCGCAATGGCTCTGGGCGATCAGCGAGTGGCAGGGCGCCGTGAGGATGTCTTCGAGGAAGACCGCTTCACCGAGATAGGCCGCCCACCGGCACATCGCTTCTTCCGTTCCTAGGCGTGGTCCGGAAGGGCCTTGGGCTCCTTGACCGCGTGCGAACCTCTGTTGTGCGTCCGCTCGTAAAGTTCGCGGACGATTCGGCTGGCGGTAGTCTCGAACAGAAATGGCAAGAAAGCGTGAACGAGGGCGGCCCCGGCGGCCGTCAGCAGGCGCGAGGAAAACCAGGCGGCAAAGGCCATGTGACCGAAATAGGTTTCGCCAACCTTGGCCGGATGGGAGGTGAAAATCCTTGCGACCGACATGCTGCTTCCCCTTCAGCGCTTAAAGTTCCTGATATGGGGTATCCTGGCACGGTTCGTCGGTTCATCGGTCTCAAAATGTCCTTGTATTTTGCTTGTTCGTGGGACAAACATCCCACATGGCCATCGAAATCGACGAAATCGATCGGAAATTGCTCGCCGAATTGCAACGCGACGGCACGTTGTCGGTCGACCAGCTGTCCGAACGGGTAGCCTTGTCGCGCAACGCCTGCTGGCGGCGCGTCAAGCGGCTGGAGGAGGATGGCGTCATCACCGGCCGGGTGGCGTTGGTCGATGCCGAGAAGCTCGGGCTCGGCCTCTCCGTGTTCATCCTGGTCCGGACCTCAAATCATGATCCCGAGTGGTTGCAGAAATTCCGGGCGGCGGTGACCGGGTTTTCCGAGATCACGGGAGTCTACCGCATGTCCGGCGACCTCGACTATGTCTTGCGCGCCCGCGTCGCCGACGTGAAGGCGTATGACCGGCTCTACCAGCGGCTGATCGCCAAGGTGGCGCTGTCGGACGTTTCGGCGTCCTTCGTGATGGAGGAGATCAAGGAGACGACGGTGGTGCCGATGGAAGTGCGCTAAGGGTTGGCTCCGGCCATAGTGATGCCCGAAAGAAAGCCGTTGATAGGATTGCGGGCGAATTGACCGAATCGGCAATCGCGCCGATAGGATCGATTTTATGCGCGCAGCCATCCAAAATTCCTCCGTCATCGGTCCGACCGTCGGCTTCGTAAGGTTACCGCATGCGGAAGGACTCCCCCTCCCTGCCTATGAAAGCCCCGGCGCCGCCGGCATGGACCTGCGCGCGGCGGTGCCCGACGATCGGCCGCTGCTGATCCTACCGGGAAAACGTGCGCTGGTGCCGATCGGACTGATCCTGGAAATTCCCGAAGGCATGGAAGGCCAGGTGCGGCCGCGCTCCGGCCTTGCCTTCAAACACGGGCTGACCGTCCTCAACACGCCGGGCACGATCGACAGCGACTATCGCGGCGAGGTGAAAGTGCTGCTGGTCAATCTCGGCGACGAGGATTTTGCGGTGACGCGCGGCATGCGCATCGCCCAGATGGTGTTCGCCGCGGTGACGCAGGCGGGCGTCGAAGAGCGCGACCTGGCCGGCGGCACGGCGCGCGGTTCGGGCGGGTTCGGCTCGACCGGCACGGCCTGATGAACATACCGAAACTTGTCATCTTCGACTGCGACGGGATTCTGGTCGATACCGAGAACCTGGCCAACCGGCGTCTCGCCGAATGGCTGAGCGAAGCCGGGTATCCCACCAGCTTTGAATATTGCCGCAAGAACTTCTCCGGCCGCAGCATGGTCTCAGTGCAGAAGCAGATCGAAGAAGAGACCAGCGTCAGGCTCGGCGCAGACTTCGTCGAGCGCTGGAATGCAGGGCTGCCGGACCTGTTCGCCCATGGGGTCGAGGCGATTCCCTATGTCCGGGAGTTCGTCGAGGCTGTCCGCGCGGCCGGCATCGCCTATTGCGTCGCCACCTCGGCCAGGGTGTCGAAAATGCACATCACGCTTGGCCAGACCGGCCTGCTGCCGCTGTTCGAACATGCGATGTTTTCCTCGACCATGGTCGCGCGCGGCAAGCCGTTTCCGGACTTGTTCCTACATGCGGCCAAGACGATGGGCTTTGCGCCTGCCGACTGCATCGTCATTGAGGACAGCGTCGCCGGCACGCAGGCCGGCATCGCCGCCGGCATGCGGGTATTTTCCTATCATGGCGACCCCTACAGCGACCGTGACGGCTTGATGCGAGCCGGCGGCATCCTGTTCGACGACATGCGCACACTGGCCGGACTGGTGCCGATCCACTGATCGGCGCCGGTTTTGACGGGGTTGCAGGGACGCGCCGGACGAATTGTCAGCAGAGAACGCGAAACGCTTCTGAGCCAACCGCATTCGTTTGCCCGGGCAAGGCGGGCAAGCTAAAATCCGCGCCATCGCACTCAACACGATGGGGGAACTTCCATGGACAAGGGCAAGATCTTTCGCGACCTGCATGCCTCGACCTTCGTCATGCCCAACCCTTGGGACGTCGGCACGACGAAGCTGCTTGGATCCTTCGGTTTCAAGGCGCTGGCGACGACCAGCGCCGGTTTCGCCTTCTCGCGCGGCCTGCCGGACGGCGCGGTGACCTTCGACCAGATGATCCATCATTGCCGCGAGGTGACGGCGGCAACCGAGCTGCCGGTTTCGGCCGACCTCGAACGCGGCAAGGGCGACAGCGCCGAGCAGGCCGCCGAAACCATCTTCGCGGCTGAAGCCGCCGGCCTTGCCGGCTGCTCGATCGAGGACCACACCGGCGACCCGAACAAGCCGATCTATGATTTTTCGCACGCGGTGGAGCGCGTCGCGGCGGCGGCGGAAGCGGCCCGCGCGCTGAAACGCGATTTCGTCTTCACCGCGCGGGCGGAGAACTTCCTCTGGGGCAAGTCCGACCTCGACGACACGATCAAGCGGCTGCAGGCATTCGAGAAGGCGGGCGCCGACGTGCTCTACGCGCCGGGCATCGGCGACGTCGAGATGGTGCGCACGGTCTGCTCGGCGGTGAGCAAGCCGGTCAACGTCATGGCAAGGCCCGACTTCACCATTGCCGATCTGACCGCGGCCGGGGCAAAGCGCGTTTCGCTTGGGCCGTGGCTCACCAACTTCGCCTATGGCATGCTGGAAACGGCGGCGCGCGAGATCCAGCAGGACGGCACGTTCGGCTTCGCCCGCGCCGCCATGCCCTTCGGCAAGTTGCAGGCGCTGTTTGGCAAATCGGGATAAGCGGGCCGAACACATGACGCTGACCGTCGTCGACATGCACACCGGCGGCGAGCCGCTGAGGATCGTCACCGGGGGTTACCCCGATATCCCGAAGGGCACGATCCTGGAAAAGCGCGCCCATGTGCGCGACCATCTCGATCATCTCCGGAAAATCCTGATGTTCGAGCCGCGCGGCCATTACGACATGTACGGCGCGCTGCTGGTCGAGCCCGATTTGCCGGGCGCCGACCTTGCCGTGCTGTTCATGCACAATGAGGGCTATTCGACCATGTGCGGCCACGCCATCGTCGCGCTCGGCCGCTATGCCGTCGACGAAGGGCTGGTGACCAAGCGGGAACCGGTGACGATGGTCAACATCGAGGCGCCCTGCGGCATGGTGATTGCCTCGGTCGAGGTGCGCGACGGCAAGGCAGGTGCTGTGTCGTTCGAAAGCGTGCCGGCGTTCTTGTTCGCACGCGACCGCAAGATCGAGCTGCCCGGCTACGGCGCGATCGGCTTCGACATCGCCTATGGCGGCGCATTCTATGCGCTGGCCGACTGTCACCAGTTCGGATTGGAATTCGGCCGCGATCGGGTGCGCGATTTCGTCGATGCGGCGACGGCGCTGTCCGAAAGGCTGAAGCAGGAATTTCACCTGTCGCACCCCGACCATGCCGACCTCGCCTTTCTCTACGGCACCATTTTGACGGACGGGCGGGATACGTTTTCGGGTGAGCCGACGAAAAACGTCTGCGTCTTCGCCGAGGCGCAGGTCGACCGGTCGCCGACCGGCTCCGGCGTCACCGCCCGGCTGGCGGCGATGCATGCCAAGGGCGAGATCGCAACAGGCCAGACACGCACTTTCGAGAGCATCGCCGGCTCGCGCTTTTCCGGCGCGGTGGCGCGGATGGCGAAAGCCGGACCGCATGAAGCGATCATCGCCCGCGTCGGCGGCCGCGCCTACTATTGCGGCCGGGCGGAATTCATCGTCGAGCCCGACGACGAACTGGGGCGCGGCTTTCTGCTGCGGTAGGGACTGGCGCATCAACGGGACGGCTTGCTCCGCCGATCGGGCTGGGCCGAGATCGCCTTGTGCAAATGCACCATCATGGCTGCGGCAAAGAGCGGCGTCACCAGGTTGAGCAGCGGCACGGCAAGAAAGGCCGCGATGACCAGGCCGGCGAGAAAGACCGTCCGGGCATGGTGCCGGCGCAAGGCCCTGGCCTCTTCTTCCGGGCGGAAACGCATGGCGGCGAATTCGAAGAATTCGCGCCCGAGCAGGTAGCCGTTGACGATGAAAAAGGCGGCGATGTTGATGCCCGGCGCCAGCAGTAGCAGCAGGGCGACGATGTTGCCCAGAACGACGACGCCGAAGAACTTTATCGCCAGCACCAGCGAGCGCAGCGCCGGCATGGCGCGGCCGGGCGGATCGCCGGGATAATCGGTACGCTCCACCACTTCGGCGACATCGTCGAGGAACAGACCGGCGACGACGGCCGTGGCCGGCGCGACGACCAGCGCCATGCCGAAAGCAAGCGCGATGGCCGCGACGATGCCGCCCAGCCAACCGGCCCAGGACGGCAGGCCGGGAAACAGCGTGTGCAGCCACGGCAGCGCCAGCCACTCGACGAGGCTGGTCAGCCCGAACCACAAGGCGACCAGCGCAAGCACAGTCAGGCCTAGCGTCTTGAGGAAGACGGCGCGGAATTCGGGCGAGAACAACTGGCCGGCGGCGGCGCGGGCGGCGCTGGAGATCACGGTGCTTCCAACCTCACTTCGAACGCCGTGAGGATAGGCAGCAGGTCCACCCGTCACAAGCGTCTGTTGCCATGGCAATCGCTTGAGGGCTCGAATTCTCCGCATCCACCCTCTTGCGAGCGTCGGCGCCCCCAACTTCGGCAATTGAAGGCGATTGCCCCGTTTGACTATTGTGCGAGCGCCGGCTTGCGGGTGGGAATGGTCATGGCCGCGACGCCGGCGACGACGAAGGCCATGCCGAGCCAGGCCGTCGAACCCAGGCTTTCGCCAAGGAAAACGGCGCCGATGCCGACGCCGATCGGCACGCGCAGATAGGCCTGCGAGGTCGTGCCGACCGAGCCCAGCGTGTGGATCAGGCGGAAATAGATGACGAAGGCCAGCGCGGTCGAAAACACCGACAGGCCGAGCAAGGCCAGGATCGACGCCGTCGACGGCGCCAAGGTCCAGGGCTGGTCGACGGCGAGGCTGAGCGGCACCAGGATGACGGCGCCGCAGAGCATCGAGCCGGCGGCGGGCAGCATCGGGTCGAGGCCCTTGAAGCCTCGGCCGAAGATCGCCGCCCCCGCATAGCAGACCGTTGCAAGGACGATGGCAAGCTGCGCCCAGAGTTCATGGCCGAGGCCGCCCAGCGCCTGTGTGCCCACGATGAGGCAGATGCCGGCAAGGCCGGCGCCGACGCCGATCAGTTTGCGCAGCGTCACCGGTTCGTGGCGGGTGATGAGCGCCGTCAGAAGGAAGGTGAAGATAGGCGACGTCGCGTTGAGGATGGTGGCGAGGCCGGCATCCACCGAGCGCTCGGCGGCGGCGATCAGGGTGAACGGGATGACGCTGTTGAGGCACGCCTGGAAAGCAAAGCGGCGCCAGCTCGCCGCATCGGCCGGCATGGCGAGCCCGCGCCAGCGGATGATGGCGAACAGGGTCGCGCCCGCGATCAAGGTGCGGGCGGCGATGAACGTCACCGGCGGGATCGTCTCGACGCCGATCTTGATGAAGGTGTAGGAGGCGCCCCAAAGCACCGCCAGGAGGGCGAGCAGCGCCAGATCGGTGTTCATGTCGTTTCTTTCAGGCATGGGCTTGCCGCCTTCGGGCCGGGATCGAACGGCCCTTTTTAGGCAAAGCCGCGGTGAAATGCTTCGGCCACGACCGAATTGTCGTAGCTCCTGGGCGTCACGCGATATGAACATGGCCTAGGCAAACCGGTTGCAAATCGCTAGACCCGCGCCCGGCCGGCATGGCAAGAAGCCGGCGCGGATTTTGGCGGAGACATTGATGCCGGACTATGACGTGCTTTGCATCGGCAATGCGATTGTCGACATCATCGCCCAGTGCGAAGAGGAATTCCTGGAGACCAATGGCATCATCAAGGGCGCGATGAACCTCATCGACACGCACCGCGCCGAGCTACTCTACAGCCGCATGGGCCCGGCGATCGAGGCGTCCGGTGGCAGCGCGGGCAACACGGCGGCCGGCGTTGCCTCCTTCGGCGGCCGCGCCGCCTTCTTCGGCAAGGTTTCCAACGATGCTTTGGGCGAAATCTATGCCCACGACATCCACGCCCAGGGCGTCGCCTTCGACACCAAGCCGCTTCAGGGCGAGCCGCCGACGGCGCGCTCGATGATTTTCGTCACCCCCGACGGCGAGCGCTCTATGAACACCTATCTCGGCGCCTGCGTCGAGCTCGGGCCGGAGGATGTCGAGGCCGACAAGGCGTCGGGCGCCAAGATTACCTATTTCGAGGGCTATCTGTGGGATCCGCCGCGCGCCAAGGAGGCGATCCGGCAGACGGCCAAGCTGGCGCACGCGGCGGGCCGCGAAGTGTCGATGACCTTGTCGGATTCGTTCTGCGTCGACCGCTACCGCGACGAGTTCCTCGAGCTGATGCGCTCGGGCACCGTGGACATCGTCTTCGCCAACAGCCACGAGATCAAGTCGCTCTACCAGACCTCGTCCTTCGACGAGGCGCTGGCCCAGATCCGCAAGGACTGCAAGGTCGCCGCCGTGACGCGTTCGGAAAAAGGCTCCGTCATCGCGCGCGGCGACGAGACCGTCGTCATCCAGGCGACCGCCATCAAGGAGCTGGTCGACACGACGGGCGCCGGCGACCTCTATGCCGCGGGTTTCCTGCATGGCTATACCCAGGGCCGCGACCTCAAGACCTGCGGCGATCTCGGCTCACTGGCGGCCGGCCTGGTGATCCAGCAGATCGGGCCGAGGCCAAGGCAGAATCTGCGTCGCGAGGCCGAGCTGGCGGGGCTGCTGTAGGGGGGCGGTGAAGCTGCCGATCTCCCCCCTCGTGGGGGAGATGGCCGGCAGGCCAGAGGGGGGGGCGCTGTCCCGCTGGCATATCCAGGGTTCTACACTGCCGCCAAGCCCGAAATGAACGGCATGAGCGTACTGTCATGTCGGGGCGCCAGTTCGAAGAGTATGGGCACGCGGAAGGGAACCACCGCAACCTAGCGATCCTTCGCGCGCCCCTCTGCCCTGCCGGGCATCTCCCCCACGAGGGGGGAGATCGGCAGCTTCACCGTCGCGCGGCTGTCACACATCGCACCTACACGCAATCTGGGCGCCCTTTGACTGACATTTGGGCGCCCTCAACCAGTTGGGGTGCCAAGATGCAAGAAAGCAAGCTGTCGGGCGGCCGGATTTGTTGCCGCCGCGATTTCCGCTTTCCACATTAGAAATTCAGCAACGGGCGCAGTCGGGGAGGAGCGCTCGCGGCCCGAAGACAGATGCATGAACAGATTTCACATAACCGGTCTTAAACAAGACGACTTCGCGGACATGGTCGCGGAGAAGGTCGAGCGGGCGCTCGCCCACTATGACGAGGCCATCAACAAACCCACCATGGTCTCGGTTGGCAAGATCGCCGGCAGCATAGCGTCAGCCGTCACCTTGCTATCGCCGACGCATCAGCGCGCCATCGATGCCATTCATGCCGACCTTCCGGGGCTGGCGTCGAAATTCGTGCGTGCGCTGGCCGTGGAAGCCGCGCGCCGCAGCGAAGCCGGCACCGCGGGCGCCACAAATCCATCGGCGGGTTTCGACGGCCCCGCCTCCCCGCTTCCGCGCACCCAGTCCGACGACCTCGAATCGATGCTGATCGAAGACTGGGCCGGTCGGGTCGCCGGTTCGACCTATCTGGAGGAACACCTGCGCATTGCCCGCTCGACCCTGCACCGCTGGCAAAGGCGGGGCGAGGTGGTCGCCTTGCGCAAGGGCGGCCGCAAGCACGTCTTCCCGCTGGCGCAGTTCGTCGACGGCAGGCCGGTGGCGGGTATTCGAGAGGTGCTGTCGTTGATCGGCAATCCGAGGCTGGCATGGCTGTGGCTGACCCGCCCCTCGGCGCCGCTCGACGAGCGCATTCCCATCGACCTGCTGCGGCAAGATCAGGTCAAGGAGGTCGTCGAGGCGGCGCGGGTGTTTTCCGCGGGTTAAGCGCGATCAGATCCGCCGCTGCTTTCGCATCCGACGCGCGGACCTTCCTCAGGTCCCCGCCGTGTAGGCCGCGATCGCCGCCATGTTGACGATATCGCTGTCCTTGGCGTTCAGCGAGACGATCTGCACCGGCTTGTTCAGCCCGACCAGCAGTGGGCCGATGACCGTCGAGCCGCCGAGCTCCTGCAGCATCTTGGTTGAGATCGAGGCGGAGTGGAAGGCCGGCATGATCAGCACATTGGCCGGGCCGGTCAGCCTCATGAACGGGTATTGCGCCATGGCACGGGCGTTGAGCGCGACGTCGGCGGCCATCTCGCCGTCATACTCGAAATCGACGCGGCGCTTGTCGAGGATGCGCACGGCTTCTTGGATGCGCTCGGAGCGCTCGCCGTGGGGATGGCCGAAGGTGGAATAGGCGAGCATGGCGAGCCTCGGCTCATAGCCCATGCGGCGGGCAAAGCCTGCCGCTTCCTCCGCGATATCGGCGATCTGCTCGGCGTTCGGCATGTCGTGCACGGCGGTGTCGGCGACGATCACGGTGCGGCCGCGCGCCAAAACGATCGACACGCCGATGACGCGGTGGCCGGGCTTGGCGTCGATAACGCGCCTGACATCGTCGAGCGCGGTGGAATAGTTGCGGGTGACGCCGGTGACGATGCCGTCGGCATCCCCCAGCGCCACCATGCAGGCGGCGAAATGGTTGCGGTCGTTGTTGATCAGGCGCTGGCAGTCGCGGAACAGGAAGCCTTTGCGCTGCATGCGCTCGTAGAGATAATCGGTATAGACCGAATTGCGGCGCGACAGGCGAGCATTGATGATCTCCAGCCCCTGCTTGTCGAGGTCGATGCCGGCGTGCCTGGCGTTCTCCTTGATGACGTCGTCGCGGCCGAGCAGGATGGCGGTGCCGAGCCGCTGGTTCACATAGGAGACGGCGGCGCGCATCACTTGCTCCTCCTCGCCCTCGGCGAAGACGATGCGCTTGGGCTGGCGGCGCACACGGTCATAGATGCGCTGCAAGGTCGAGGCGATCGGATCACGGCGGGCCGACAGCTCCTGCGCGTAGCGGTCGAGATCGAGGATCGGCTTGCGGGCGACGCCAGAATCCATCGCCGCCCTGGCGACGGCCAGCGGAATGGCCGAAATCAGGCGCGGATCGAACGGCACCGGGATGATGTAGTTGGGGCCGAATTTCGGCCGGTTGCCTTGGTAGGCTGCGGCGACGTCGTCGGGCACGTCCTTGCGTGCCAGGTCGGCAAGCGCACGCGCGGCGGCGATCTTCATGTCGTCATTGATGGTGGTGGCCCGCACATCCAGCGCGCCGCGGAAAATATAGGGGAAGCCGAGCACGTTGTTGACCTGATTGGGATAATCCGAACGCCCGGTCGCCATGATGGCGTCGGTGCGGATCTCCGCCACTTCCTCGGGCGTGATCTCGGGATCGGGGTTGGCCATGGCGAAGATGATCGGGTTCTTGGCCATGGAACGCACCATGGCGGTGGTCAGCGCGCCCTTGGCGGAAAGGCCGAGGAAGACGTCGGCGCCGTCCAGCGCCTCGGCCAGCGACCGCGCATCGGTCTTGACCGCATGCGCCGACTTCCACTGGTTCATGCCTTCGGTGCGGCCCTGGAAGACCACGCCCTTGGTGTCGCACAGGATGATGTTTTCGGGCGCAAAGCCCATCGCCTTCATCAGCTCGATACAGGCGATGCCGGCCGCACCGGCGCCGTTGCAGACCATCCTGGTGGTCTTCATGTCGCGGCCGGTGATCTCCAGCGCGTTGATCAGGCCGGCGGCCGAGATGATGGCGGTGCCGTGCTGGTCGTCGTGGAAGACCGGGATGTCCATCAGCTCGCGCAACCGCTGCTCGATGATGAAGCATTCCGGCGCCTTGATGTCCTCCAGGTTGATGCCGCCGAAGGAGGGCCCAAGGAAGCGCACGCAGTTGATGAACTCGTCGGCGTCCTCGGTGTCGACCTCGAGGTCGATGGAATCGACGTCGGCGAAGCGCTTGAACAGCACCGCCTTTCCCTCCATGACCGGCTTGGAGGCCAGCGCGCCGAGATTGCCCAAGCCCAGGATCGCGGTGCCGTTGGAGATGACGGCGACCATGTTGCCGCGCGACGTGTAGTCGAAGGCACGGCTGGGATCCTCCGCGATGGCCAGTACCGGCACGGCGACGCCAGGCGAATAGGCGAGGCTCAAATCGCGCTGCGTGGCCATCGGCTTGGTGGCGACGATCTCGAGCTTGCCGGGCCGCCCCATGGCGTGGAATTCGAGCGCTTCCTGCGCGCTGACGGACGGACCGCTGTTTTCGGTTTTCCTTGCCATGATGCTTTTGATTTCCTCGCCATGCGGCACCTCCTTGAGGCGGGTGCCTTGTGTGATTCCGAATTAAGACTACGCGCCGCCGCGTGTAAACCGCCAAGCGTTACCGAACTGGCGTCGGAAGGACGCATGGCGTTCAATGGTGGTTGATCTCCGTTCTTCCCCTGCTTTTCCAATGGCCGGCATTAAACCCCGCCGCCACATCTGCTAGCGTGAGCGCATGAACATGCACATTCAAAACGAACCGGACGCTCCCGAGGCGATCACGCCGGCAGCCGCTGGCGGCGTCACGCCGATGATGGAGCAGTTCATCGAGATCAAGGCGGCGAACCCGGATTCGCTGCTGTTCTACCGGATGGGCGATTTCTACGAGCTGTTCTTCGAGGATGCGGAGAAGGCGAGCCGGGCGCTCGGCATCGTGCTGACCAAGCGCGGCAAGCATCAGGGACACGACATCCCGATGTGCGGCGTGCCAGTGCATGCGGCGGACGACTATCTGCAGAAACTGATCGCGCAGGGTTTCCGCGTCGCCGTCTGCGAGCAGATCGAGGATCCGGCCGAAGCCAAGAAGCGCGGCTCCAAATCGGTGGTGCGCCGCGATGTGGTGCGGCTGGTGACGCCTGGCACCATCACCGAGGACAAATTGCTGGCGCCGTCGGAATCGAGTTTCCTGATGGCGCTGGGACGAGTGAAGGGCGGCGGCGATCCAAGAAGTGGGGAGCGCGGCGGCGCGACCGGGACCCAAGGAAGCTTTGCCCTGGCCTGGATCGACATTTCGACCGGGGCTTTCCGGGTCACAGACACCACCGCCGACCGGCTGCTGGCCGACATCTTCCGCGTCGATCCGCGCGAGCTGATCGTCGCCGATCCGGTGTTCCACGATCCCGAATTGCGACCGGTATTCGACATGCTCGGCCGCGTCGCCAACCCGCAGCCGCCGAGCCTGTTCGATTCGGCCTCGGCGGCCGCGCGCATCGCCCGCTTCTTCGAGGTGGCGACACCGGACAGCTTTGGTGCGTTTTCCCGTGCCGAGCTGTCGGCGATCTCGGGCGCCATCGCCTATGTCGAAAAGACGCAGAAGGCCGAGCGGCCGCCGCTGTCGCGCCCCGAGCGCGAGGAGGCCGGCTCGACCCTGTTCATCGACCCGGCGACGCGCGGCAACCTGGAACTCCTGCGCACGCTGTCGGGCAGCCGTGAAGGCTCATTGTTCAAGGCGATCGACCGCACGGTGACCGGCGGCGGCGCCAGGCTGCTCGCCGACCGGCTGATGGCGCCGCTGACCGATCCGGCGGCAATTGCCGCGCGGCTGGATTCGGTGTCGTTCTTCCGTTCCGAGACGCGGCTTTGCCAGACCGTGCGGGCGAGCCTGAAGAGCGTCGCCGACATGCCGCGCGCGTTGTCGCGGCTGGCGCTCAACCGCGGCGGCCCGCGCGACCTCGGCGCGCTGCGCGCCGGCTTCGAGGCGGCCGGCGCGATCGCGGAGGTCTTTGCCGCGACCGCCCTGCCCCAGGAATTGGCGGCGGCGCTCGCCGCCATCCGGGCGCTGCCGCACGCGCTTGCCGGGCATCTGACGCAGGCACTTGGCGAGGAACTGCCGCTGCTGAAGCGCGACGGCGGCTTCATCCGAGGCGGCTACAACGCCGAGCTCGACGAGATGCGGGCGCTGCGCGACGAGTCGCGAAAAGTGATCGCCGGGCTGGAGCGTTCGCTGATCGAGGAGACCGGCATTCGGTCCCTGAAGATCCGGCACAACAATGTGCTCGGCTACTACATCGAGGTGACCGCCAACCATCACGCGGTGATGACCGGCAGCGATGGCGCCAAGGCGCGCTTCATCCACCGCCAGACCATGGCCAACGCCATGCGCTTCACCACGACGGAGCTGGCGGAGCTGGAAACAAAGATCGCCAATGCCGCCGACCGGGCGCTGAGCATCGAGCTTGCCGCCTTCGACGCGCTGACGGCGGAAGCGGTCGGCGAAGCGGAGAAGATCCGCGCCGGGGCCGATGCGCTCGCCGTGCTGGACGTGTCGGCGGCGCTCGCGCTTTTGTCGGAAAGCGAGGCCTGGTGCCGGCCGCTGGTCGATGCCAGCCTTGCCTTCGAGATTTCGGGTGGGCGCCATCCCGTGGTCGAACAGGCGCTGCGGCGCTCGGGCGAAGGGCCGTTCGTGGCCAATGACTGCGACCTGTCGCCGGAGGGCCGCGCCAAGAACGGCGCGATCTGGCTGCTGACCGGCCCCAATATGGGCGGTAAATCGACATTCCTGCGGCAGAACGCGCTGATCGCCATCCTGGCCCAGACCGGCTCTTTCGTGCCGGCGACATCGGCTCATATCGGCGTCGTCGACCGCCTCTTTTCCCGCGTCGGCGCCTCGGACGATCTGGCGCGCGGCCGATCGACCTTCATGGTCGAGATGGTCGAGACGGCGGCGATCCTCAACCAGGCCGGCGAACGGGCGCTGGTAATCCTCGACGAGATCGGCCGCGGCACCGCCACGTTCGACGGCCTGTCGATCGCCTGGGCCGCGGTGGAATATCTGCACGAGAAGAACCGCTGCCGGGCGATCTTCGCCACGCATTTCCACGAAATGACCTCGCTTGCCGGCAAGCTGGCGCGGCTCCACAACGTCACCATGCGGGTCAAGGAATGGGAGAACGACGTCGTCTTCCTGCACGAGGTCGGCAAGGGCGCGGCCGACCGCTCCTACGGCGTCCAGGTGGCGCGGCTGGCCGGCCTGCCGGAGGCGGTGGTGGACCGTGCCAAGGAAGTGCTGCACCAGCTCGAGGAAGGCGAGGTTTCGGGCAAGACCAACCGGCTGGTCGACGACCTGCCGCTGTTTTCAGTGGCGGTGAAGCGGGAAGCGCAGAAGCCGGTCAAGAGCGATGCGCTGGGCGTCGCACTCAGTGACATCAATCCCGATGAGATGACGCCGAGGGAAGCGCTGGAAGCGCTTTATCGGTTGAAGGGGTTGGCGGGGATGTAAATTGAACCTGCTGGCATGGCGGTATCGCCGAAACCGCCAATCTCCCCCCTCGAGGGGGGAGATTGGCAGCTTCACCGACAACGCTCAGATCATCTCCAGCCCGCGTTTGCGGCTCGGCGGCGGGAAGGCGCGGTCGAGGTCGGCGAGGTCTTCGCGCGTAAGCTCGATGTCGAGTGTCGCGACATTCTGGCGGACATGGTCCTGGCTGCTGGCCTTGGGAATGGCGATGACGCCATCCTGGTGCATCACCCAGGCCAGTGCGATTTGTGCCGCGGTCGCACCGTGGCGGTCTGCGACCGCGTCTAAACTGGCATTGCGCGCCAAGGCGCCCTGCTCGACCGGCGAATAGGCCATAAGAGGAATTCCGCGTTTCCGGTTCCAGGGCGCCAGATCGAACTCAAGGCCGCGCCGGACCAGATTGTAGAGCACCTGGTTGGTCTGGACGTTGCCGCCGTCGGGCAGGCCGACCAGCTCTTCCATCTCCCCGGTGTCGAAATTGCTGACGCCCCAGTGGCGGATCTTGCCGGCTTTCTTCAGCGCCTCGAAAGCTTCGACGGTTTCGGCCAGGGGCACGCTGCCCGGCCAATGCAGCAGATAAAGATCGATACGGTCGGTCGCGAGGCGCTTCAGGCTGTTTTCGCAGGCGCGCTGCGCACCGGCGCGCGAGGCGTTGGACGGCAGCACCTTCGAGACCAGGAAGACCTCGGCACGCTGCCCGGCAATGGCTTCGGCCACCACCTCCTCGGCGCCGCCGCTGGCGTACATTTCGGCGGTGTCGATCAGCTTGACGCCGAGATCGAGACCAAGCTTGAGGGCATTCACCTCCTCCGCGCGACGGCGCGAATCCTCGCCCATTTTCCAGGTGCCCTGGCCGAGAACGGGGATGACTTCGCCGCAGGGCAGCGTGGTGGTTCTGACGCTCGATGGCATGGCAGGCTCCAGTTGAGACGGGATCGCATCACAGGCCGGACGAGAAATTCAGAGGCGTTCTCGCCGAGCCGCGAAAGCTTACTTCACCGGATGGGCGGCGAGCCAGTCCTGCATCTGCTTGATCTCGGCTTCCTGCGCCGCGATGACCGCCTCTGCCAGCTTGCGGATCTCGGGGTCCTTGCCGTTGGCGAGTTCGACCCTGGCCATGTCGATGGCGCCCTGGTGGTGAGGGATCATGCCGCGGACGAAATCGACGTCGGCATCGCCGGTGTATTTGGAGGCCATCATGTCGGCGTGCATCTTGTCCATCGCCGCCTTGTAGCCTGCGGTCGATGGGCCTTCCGCCCCCGTAGCCATGCCGGCCATGTCGTGCTTCATCTCTTCGCTCTGTGCGGGAACGCTTTCGAGGAAGACGGCAACCAGCATTCCAGCCGCCATCAGCAGCAGCACGATTCTCTTGGCCAAGGTCATTGATGGTCTCCTGTTGATCGGGTTTCGTATTTGGGGGATCGGCTCAAAGTTTCAATGTCCTCAGCCGCAACGCATTGGCGATCACTGAAACCGAGGACAGGCTCATCGCCGCCGCCGCCAGCATCGGCGACAACAGCGTGCCGGTCAGCGGATAGAGCACGCCGGCCGCGACCGGCACGCCAAGCACATTGTAGAGGAAGGCGAAGAACAGGTTCTGCCTGATATTGCGGATGGTCGCCTGCGCCAGTGTGCGGGCACGCACGATGCCGTTGAGGTCGCCCTTGACCAAAGTGATGCCGGCGCTTTCGACGGCGACATCGGCGCCGGTGCCCATGGCGATACCGACATCGGCGGCGGCCAAGGCCGGTGCGTCGTTGACGCCGTCGCCGGCCATGGCGACGCCGGCGCCCTTGCCGCGCAATTCCTCGACCAGCGCGCCCTTCTGTTCCGGCAACAGGCCGGCGCGGACTTCGTCGATGCCGAGACTCCTGGCGATCGCGTTTGCCGTGCGCTCATTGTCGCCGGTCGCCATGATGATCCTCAAGCCGCTGTCGTGCAGGGCCTTGATCGCCTCGGCGGTGGTCGCCTTGACCGGATCGGCGACGGCCACGATGCCGGCCAATTTCCTGTCCACGACGACGAACATCGCCGTCTTGCCATCGCCTTGTAGCGCTTCGGCCGCGGCCGAAACGGTGGACACGTCGGCACCGAGATCACGCATCATCGCGGCGTTGCCGAGCGCTACATTCCTGCCCGAAACGGCACCGGAAACACCCTTGCCGGTGACCGCCTCGAAGCCATTGGCTTCGGCGACCCTTACACCGCGGGTCGCGGCGCCTTCGACAATAGCCTCGGCCAGGGGATGCTCCGAGCCCTTCTCCAGGCTCGCGGCGAGGCCCAGCAATTCCTCCTCCGAAAACCCATCGGCCGCCACGACATCCGTCAGTTTCGGCCGGCCTTCGGTCAGTGTCCCCGTCTTGTCGACGATCAGCGTATCGACGGAAGCGAAGCGTTCGAGCGCGGCGGCCTCCTTGATCAGCACGCCGGCGTGGGCGCCACGTCCGGTGGCGGTCATGATCGACATCGGCGTGGCGAGGCCGAGTGCGCAGGGACAGGCAATGATCAACACCGAGACCGCCGAGACGATGGCGAAGATCAGGCTGGGCGTGGGCCCAAAGATCGCCCAGGCGACAAAGGCAGCGATGGCGACCAGAACGACAGCCGGGACGAAGTAGAAGGAAACGCGATCGGCCAACCCTTGTATCGGCGCGCGCGAGCGTTGCGCCTTGGCGACCAGCTCGACGATGCGCGAGAGCGTGGTCTCGGCGCCGATCCGCTCGGCGCGCATGATCAGCGAGCCATTCTTGTTGAGCGTGCCGCCGGTGAGGGCATCCCCTTCGGCCTTCTCGACCGGCAACGGTTCGCCGGTGATCATCGATTCATCGATGGAAGAGCGGCCTTCGAGCACGGTACCGTCGACCGGCACGGCATCGCCGGGCCGGATGCGCAGGCGCTCGCCGGCCTTGACGCTGTCCAGCGGCACATCGCTCTCGGAACCGTCCTCTCCTATGCGGCGGGCGGTCTTGGGCGCAAGGTCGAGCAGGGCGCGGATCGCCGAGCCGGTCTTTTCGCGGGCGCGCAGTTCCAGCACCTGGCCGAGAAAGACCAGCGCGACGATGACGGCTGCGGCCTCGAAATAGACCGGCACCGCCCCGCCATAGCCGCGGAACTGATGCGGAAAAATGTCCGGGAACAGCGTCGCGACGACGCTGTAGAGATAGGCCGCACCGACGCCGAGCGAAATCAGCGTCCACATGTTCGGGCTGCGGTTGCGGATCGAGTCCCAGCCGCGATGAAAGAACGGAAATGCGGCCCAAAGCACGACCGGGCTTGCGAGCGCCAGCTCGATCCAGACCTTTGTCCGGTCCTCGATCAGGTTCTCGAACGACAGACCGATCATCGGCGCCATGGCGACGATGAGAAGGGGCACCGAGAGCACCGCACTGACCCAGAACCGCCTGGTGAAATCGACCAGTTCGGGATTTGGCCCCTCATCGCCTGTCGGCACGCCCATCGGCTCGAGCGCCATGCCGCAGATCGGGCAGGAGCCGGGCTTGTCGCGGACGATCTCGGGATGCATCGGGCAAGTGTATTGGGTGCCTTTCGGCATCGCTTCCGGCGCCGGTCTGTCGCCGAGATAGGTTTGCGGCGCCGCCTCGAATTTCGACTTGCAGCCGGCGGAGCAGAAATAGAAGCCCTGGCCGTCATGGCGCAGAAAATGCTTTGCCGTGGCGCGGTCCACGCTCATGCCGCAGACGGGGTCGGTGGCGGTCAGGTATTGTTTCGGCTCGGCTTGGAACTTTGTCCGACAGCCTTCGCTGCAGAAATGATAGAGGCGGCCAGCATGCTCCGATACCGGCTTGCCGGCGGCTGGATCGACGATCATGCCGCAAACCGGATCGCGCGTGACGGCGCCGGCATCCACGGCCGCGCCTTTTGCCGCGCAGCAACCACCATGCGCGTGATGATCGTGATCTGAATGCGTCATTTCGAATGCCTCTATCAAACTGCTTCGAGCCGGAGGTAGTCCTTCCAGTAACTGGAAGGTCAAGGACTGGCTTGAATTTTATTGTCGCGGGTGTCCCGCACCATGGAAACGCGTCAACCCGCCCCCATACCCAGCGCCGCGGAAACGCGCTATAGACGCCGCCCAAAAGGCAAGGCCAACCGGTACCATGGCGAAAATCTCCCTGAAGCTCGATGAACTGATCGACGGCGACGCCTTGCGCCGCGAGATGACCGCGCTGACGGCGGCCACGACCGGGGACGGCTCCGGATCGGCCGCCCGCGCCGGGGTTCTCCAGCTTCTCAAGGGCCGGCTCGCCGCGGGCCGCAAAACAGCCGAGGCCATGCTGAAGCAGGATGGCGGCGGCAATGCCTGCGCCGAGCGGCTGTCGCATCTGATGGATGAGCTGATCCGGGCGCTCTACGATTTTGTCGCGACCCATGTCTACCGGGTAAAGAACCGGTCGGTGGCCGAACGCATGGCCGTCGTCGCGGTCGGCGGCTATGGGCGCGGCACGCTGGCGCCGGGATCCGACATCGACCTCCTGTTCCTGTTGCCCTACAAGCAGACGCCGTGGGGCGAACAGACAGTCGAATACATGCTCTACATGCTGTGGGACCTCGGGCTGAAGGTCGGCCACGCGACCCGCAACATCGAGGAATGCCTGCGGCTGTCGCGCACCGACATCACCATCCGCACCTCGATCCTGGAAGCGCGCTTCCTGTGGGGTGAGCAGAAGCTCTACGACGAACTGATGCTGCGCTTCGACCATGAGGTGGTGCGCACCACCGGACCGGAATATGTGCAGGCCAAGCTCGCCGAACGCGACGAGCGCCATGCCAAGGCCGGCGAAAGCCGCTATCTGGTCGAGCCCAACGTCAAGGACGGCAAGGGCGGCCTGCGCGACCTGCAGACGCTGTTCTGGATCGGCAAATATTTCTACCGGGTGCGCACCGGCGAGGAGCTGGTCGAGAAGGGCGTCTTCACGCAGGCCGAATACCGCGAGTTCCAGAAGGCCGAGGATTTCCTGTGGGCCGTGCGCTGTCACATGCATTTCCTCACCGGCAAGGCCGAGGAGCGGCTGCATTTCGACATCCAGCGCGAGATCGCGGAGCGGCTGGGCTACACCACGCATCCCGGCCTGTCGGCGGTCGAGCGCTTCATGAAGCACTATTTCCTCGTCGCCAAGGATGTCGGCGACCTGACCCGCATCTTCTGCGCCGCGCTCGAAGAGGAGCAGGCCAAGCATGTGCCGGGCTTCAACCGCATCTTCCTCACCTTCCAGCGCCGCAAGCGCAAGCTTGCCGGCACGTCGGATTTCATCGTCGACAACCACCGTATCAACATCGCCGACGACCAGGTGTTCGAGCGCGATCCGGTCAATCTGCTCAGGCTGTTCTGGTTCGCCGACAAGCACGGGCTGGAGTTTCACCCCGACGCGCTGAAGCTGCTCACCCGCTCGCTCGGCCTGGTCAACAAATCGCTCCGGCGCGACGAGGAGGCCAACCGGCTGTTCCTCGACATCCTGACCTCGGACCGCAACGCCGAGCTCAATCTGCGCCGCATGAACGAGGCGGGGCTGCTCGGCCGGCTGATCCCCGATTTCGGCAAGATCGTCGCCATGATGCAGTTCTCGATGTACCACCACTACACGGTCGACGAGCATCTGATCCGCTGCATCGGCGTGCTGGCCGAGATCGAGCGCGGCGACGGCGAGAAGGTGCATCCACTGTCGCATTCGCTGATGCCGGGACTGAGAAAGAGCCGCGAGGCGCTCTACGTCGCCGTGCTGCTGCACGACATCGCCAAGGGCAGGCCGGAGGACCATTCGGAAGCCGGCGCCCGGATCGCCCGGCGCATCTGCCCGCATATGGGACTTTCGACCACCGACACCGAAACGGTGGCCTGGCTGGTCGAGAACCATCTGGTCATGTCGATGACGGCGCAGACGCGCGATCTCAACGATCGCAAGACGATCGAGGACTTCGCCTCGATCGTGCAGTCCGTCGAGCGGCTGAAGCTGCTTCTCATCCTCACCGTCTGCGACATCAGGGGCGTCGGACCGGGCGTCTGGAACGGTTGGAAGGGCCAGTTGCTGCGCACGCTGTACTACGAGACCGAACTGCTGCTCACCGGCGGCTTCTCGGAAGTGTCGCGCGCCCAGCGCACGGCGGCGGCGCGCGAGTGCCTGGCCGAAGCGCTCGCCGGCTGGCCCGACAAGATCCGCAAACGCTATGTCGGCCTGCACTATGAGAATTACCTGCTGACCGTCGACCTGCCGGACCAGCTTCGCCACGCCGAATTCATCCGCGAGGCGGATGCGTCCGGCAACAAGCTTGCCACCATGGTCAAGACGCACCAGTTCGAGGCGGTGACCGAGATCACCGTTTTGGCGCAGGACCATCCGCGCCTGCTGTCGGTGATCGCCGGCGCCTGTGCGGCGGCCGGCGGCAACATCGTCGACGCGCAGATCTTCACCACCTCGGACGGCCGCGCGCTGGACACGATCCTGATCTCGAGGGAGTTCGATCGCGACGAGGACGAGCGCCGGCGTGCCGAGCGCGTCGGGCGGCTGATCGAGGACGTGCTGTCGGGCAAGAGCTGGCTCCCGGAGATGATCGAGAAGCGCACCAAACCCAAGCGCGGCGCCAAGGTCTTCCGGATCGCGCCGCGCGCCGAAATCCGCAACACGCTGTCGAACCGATTTTCGGTGATCGAGGTCGAGGGGCTGGACCGGCCGGGCCTGTTGTCGGAGATCACCGGAACGCTGTCCGACCTGTCGCTCGACATCGCGTCGGCCCACATCACTACCTTCGGCGAAAAGGTGATCGATACGTTCTATGTCACCGACCTCACCGGCCAGAAGATCGACAGCCCGTCACGCACCACCACCATCCGCAACCGGCTGACGGCGACGCTCGAGGGCACGGCCTCCGAACGCGGCAGCAGGACCAGGGCCGCCGCCGAGTGAGCGCCACCATCACTTTGTCCCAATCGCGCAGGCAGTCTCCAAACGCATGAGCCTCGTCAAGAAATTCGCTACGGTCGCTTCCGGCACGCTGATGAGCCGCGCGCTCGGTTTCGGCCGCGAGATGCTGATGGCGGCAGCACTGGGCACCGGACCGGTGGCCGACGCCTTCAACGCCGCCTTCCAGTTTCCCAACACCTTTCGCCGGCTGTTCGCCGAAGGCGCCTTCAACGCCGCCTTCGTGCCGCTGTTCGCCAAGGAGATCGAGACGCACGGCACCGACGGCGCCAAGCGCTTTTCAGAGGAAGTGTTCGGGGTGCTGTTCACGGCGCTGCTGGCGCTGACCATCGCCATGGAACTGGCGATGCCGCTGATCGTGCGCTACCTGGTGGCGCCGGGTTTCGCCGACACGCCGGGCAAGTTCGAGACGACCGTCACTCTGGCGACGATCATGTTCCCCTATCTCATCTGCATGTCGCTGGCCGCCATGATGGCGGGCATGCTGAATTCGCTACGCCGCTATTTCGCCGCGGCGATCGCGCCTGCCTTTCTCAACATCATCCTGATCAGCGTGCTTGGCTATGCCTGGTATCATGGGCTGGATGCGCATGCCGTCGGCTTCAGCCTGTCCTGGGGCGTTCTGGCGGCGGGCCTCGTGCAGCTCGCCATCGTCTGGGTGGCGGTTCGCAACGCCGGCATCTCGATCGGTTTCCGCCGGCCGAAGATGACGCCGAACGTGAAGCGGCTCCTGATCCTGGCGCTGCCGGCGGCGATCACCGGCGGCATCACCCAGATCAACCAGCTGATAGGCACCGCCATCGCCTCGGCGCAGGACAGCGCCGTCTCCTCGCTCGCCTATGCCGACCGCGTCTACCAGCTGCCACTTGGCGTGGTCGGCGTCGCCGTTGCGATCGTGCTGTTGCCGGAACTGTCGCGGGCGCTGAAGTCGGGCAATCTGATCGAGGCGGCCAATCTGCAAAACCGCTCGGTCGAATTCACCTTGTTCATGACCTTGCCGGCTGCGGTGGCGCTCTGGGTCATGTCTGAGCCGATCGTGCGGCTGGTCTATGAGCGCGGCGCGTTCGCCGCCAACCATTCGACGCCTGTCGTGGCGGCGATCCTGGCGATCTTCGGGCTCGGCCTGCCGGCCTTCGTGCTGATCAAGGCGTTCACCCCGGGCTATTTCGCCCGCGAGGACACACGCACGCCGATGACCTTCGCCGCCATCTCGGTGGCGGTGAACGTCGCCACCGCGCTGACGCTGTTTCCGAGGATGGGCGCGCCCGGCATCGCCGTGGCCTCGGCGGTGGCCGGCTGGGTCAACGCGCTGATGCTGCTCGGGGTGCTGATCCGGCGCGGCCATTGGGGCCGCGACGTGCCGCTTCTGAAGCGCATTCCGCGTCTGGTGCTCTCGGCGGGGGTGATGGGCGTCGCCCTCTATTTCGCCGAACACTGGCTGAGCGCCAGCCTCGGCTCCGGCTCGCCGCTGGTCGTCAAGGCGACGACGCTGCTGGGGCTGGTGGCCGGCGGGGCGCTGCTCTACTTCGTCACGGCCTTTGCCAGCGGCGGCGCCGATTTCGGCATGATCCGGCGCAATGTGAAGCGCGGCTCAGGCAAAGCGACACCACCAGCCGTAAACGCCGAGCTGGACGAGTAGGCCGGGCAGCCCGACTGCAATAGCAGTCTTGATCGCAGCGTCATGTTCGTCCATAAGCGCGCCGTCGCAAGACTTTCGCCGCACGCGGTTTCCAGCCGCGTGATTGGCTCCGAAAAGTCTGCAACTTTTCGGAATCACGCTTATACGGCCCTCCACAAGCCACGAGGAAACCATGTCCGCCTTCAAGCCACTCGTCTTCTCCGGCGTCCAGCCGACCGGCAATCTGCATCTTGGCAACTATCTCGGTGCCATCAAGAAATTCGTCGCCCTGCAGGAGACGTCCGACTGCATCTACTGCGTCGTCGACCTGCATTCGCTGACGGCCCAGCTGGTTTATGACGACCTCAAGGACCAGACGCGCTCCATCACCGCGGCATTCCTGGCCTCCGGCATCGATCCGAAGAAGCACATCGTGTTCAACCAGTCGCGGGTGATGCAGCACGCCGAGCTCGCCTGGATTTTCAACTGCGTGGCGCGCATCGGCTGGATGAACAAGATGACGCAGTTCAAGGACAAGGCCGGCAAGGACCGCGAGAACGCCTCGCTCGGCCTGCTTGCCTATCCCTCGCTGATGGCAGCCGACATCCTGCTCTACCGCGCCACCCATGTGCCGGTCGGCGAGGACCAGAAGCAGCATCTGGAACTGACGCGCGACATCGCCCAGAAATTCAACAACGACTTTTCGGACCGCATCGCCGGTCTTGGCGTCGGCGTCGAGATGCAGGTCGGAGAGGAAATTGTGAACGGCTACTTTCCGATCACCGAGCCGGTCATCGGCGGGCCGGCGGCGCGCATCATGTCGTTGCGCGACGGCTCCAAGAAGATGTCGAAGTCGGACCCGTCGGATCTGTCGCGCATCAATCTGACCGACGATGCCGACGCCATCTCCAAGAAGATCCGCAAGGCCAAGACCGATCCGGAAGCCTTGCCGAGCGAAGTGGACGGCCTCGCCACCCGGCCGGAAGCGGAAAACCTGGTCGGCATTTATGCCGGCCTTGCGGACATATCGAAAGAGGCGGTGCTGAAGGAGTTCGGCGGCCAGCAGTTTTCGGTGTTCAAGCCGGCACTGGCCGACCTGGCAGTCGAAAAACTGGCTCCCGTCGCCGCCGAAATGCGCCGCATTTCCGATGACCGCGCCTATGTCGACGCGGTGCTGAGGGACGGCGGCGAGCGCGCCGGCGTGCTGGCCGAAGCGACGATGAAGACGGTGCGCGACATCATCGGGCTGCTGCAGGACTGATCCGCATCCTTATGCCCCGCACCATACCGGCCAAAGACCGGCGGCTTGCCGCCGGTCAGCCGCAGTGGCAGATTGCGGCCGAAATGACATCGAGTAAATAGACATGGTCTCCAAACGCCTCAGCCGCGAAGCCGGACATCGCCGGAAGTTCCTGGCGATCATCGACGATACGCCCGAATGCGAGCGCGCCGTCGCCTACGCCTCGAAGCGGGCGCTGAGCACCAGCGGCGTGCTGGTGCTGCTCTATGTCATCGAACCGGACGATTTCCAGCACTGGCTGGGCGTCGAGAAGATCATGCGCGAGGAGGCGACCGCCACCGCACGCACCGCGCTCGACAGCTATGCCAACAAGGTGCGCCAGAAGCTCGGCATCGAACCCGAGATGGTGGTGCGCGAGGGCAAGCCCACCGAAGAGATCCACAAGCTGATCGAGGAAGATCAGGATATTGCCATCCTGGTGCTGGCGGCCGGCGCCGGCAAGGAAGGGCCCGGGCCGCTGGTCGGCGCGGTGGCCGGCAAGGGCGCCGCCTTCCCTATCCCGGTGACCGTGGTGCCGCAAAACCTTTCGGACGAGGAAATCGACAGCCTCGCCTGAAGCCCGCCAGGGATTTCGATCCCCAGCCAGCAAAAACATTCCGCCAGCCAGCCGTTCGGGCGACGCGTTTCGCTTGAATGTCCAGCCGATAGAGCTTATTTAGAATTATTCCAAACTATCTGCCCGAGACGGGCACGGAGACGGCCATGTTCATCCAGACCGAATCGACGCCAAACCCGGCGACGCTGAAATTCCTGCCCGGCAAGGAAGTGCTTTTGGAAGGCACCGCCGATTTCCGTGATGCCGACAGTGCGGCGACGGCCTCGCCGCTGGCCGGCCGGCTGTTCGAAATACCGGGCGTCACCGGCGTCTTCTTCGGCTACGACTTCATCACCGTGACCAAGGACGGGCCCGACTGGCAGCATCTGAAGCCGGCGATCCTGGGCGCCATCATGGAGCATTTCATGTCCGGCGCGCCTGTCATGGCCAATGCCGGCCCGGCCGCGGAGACCAGCCAGACCGGCGAGTTCTACGACAAGGCCGACGAGGAACTCGTCATCACCATCAAGGAGCTGCTCGACACACGGGTGCGCCCGGCAGTGGCCCAGGATGGCGGCGACATCACCTTCCGCGGCTTCGAGAACGGCACCGTGTTCCTGCACATGAAGGGCGCCTGCGCCGGCTGCCCGTCATCGACGGCGACGCTGAAGCACGGCATCCAGAACCTGCTCCGCCACTTCGTTCCCGAGGTCCAGCAGGTCGAACAGGTCGCCTGACCATTCGTCTTCGCCGAGCGCGGCGACGATTCTCAAAAAGCAAGCAACAAAAAACCGGGCCGAATTGCCCGGTTTTTTGTTGGGGACGTCCGTTGTTGCCTAGACGGTCCGCGTACGAACGGTTTTGACCATGAACCTCGCGGTCACGGTCAGAGGACGATGACCTTGGCGCCGACCTCGGCGCGATCGTAAAGGTCGATGATGTCCTGATTCATCAGCCGGATGCAGCCCGAAGACATCGCCTTGCCGATCGAGTTCCATTCCGGGCTGCCATGCAGGCGATAGCCCATGTCGCCGCCCTTGTTGAACAGGTACAGAGCGCGCGCGCCGAGCGGGTTCTTCAGGCCCGGCTCCATGCCGCCGGCGAACTTGGCGAGTTCCGGCTGGCGCTTGATCATCTGCGACGGCGGCGTCCAGGTCGGCCATTCGCGCTTGATGGCGACATGGGCGGTGCCATGCCACTCGAAGCCCTCGCGGCCGACGCCGATGCCGTAGCGAATTGCCCGGCCGTCACCCTCGACGAAGTAGAGGAACTTGTTCTGCGTATCGACGATGATGGTGCCCGGCTTTTCCTTGGTGTCGTAGTTCACCTCCTGCCGGTGATACTTCGCGGGCACCTTTTCGATCGGGATGCGCGGCAGCTGGTAGCCGGCGTCGGTCACCGCGCCATAGTCGTTGGAGAATATCTGCCCGCCAATGGTGCTGCAACCGGCGAGTGCGGTGGACAGCGCCAGTGCGGCAATTACTGCAAGCGACTTCATGCGCATGAGGTGATCCGTGCCCCGCCAAACATCCGCGGCACGAGTCGGCCGCTTTCTTGCCATCATTCATGCTGGCATTTGCTTTGCTTGCCAAGTACGCGATGCCTATATGCAAGACCTCACCTGCCGGTAAGCCAGCAACTGCGGCATTTCGGCAACAGCCTTCACCGGATTGTGAAGGAAATTCAATGGCCATGACTCTCGGGCCAGCAGGAATCGAGGAACAACCATGAATGTCGGCGACGCCGCCCAGCGTTCCGGTCTGCCAGCCAAGACCATCCGCTACTATGAGGAAATCGGCCTGATCGCGCCTGCGCGTGCCGGCAACGGCTATCGCGACTATTCGGGCGACGACATCCATCGGCTGACCTTCCTGCGCCGTGCCCGCAACCTGGGCTTTTCCATTGACGATTGCCGCCAGTTGATGGCGCTTTACCAGGACCGCAGCCGCGCCAGCCACGACGTGCGCGAGATCGCCACCGCCCATGTCAGGGCGATCGAGGAGAAGGTGCGCGAGCTGCAGGCGATGCGATCGACCCTGCAGAAGCTCGTCCAGGCCTGCCATGGCGACGACCGGCCGGACTGCCCGATCATCGATGACATTGCGGGAACCGCGCCGCTCGGCGATAAAGCCGTCACGGTCGCATAGATCCGTGCCGGCCAGGCCCGACGCCTCTCGGCTACGGAGGGAGGATGCCGATGGCCTCGATGACTGTCGAACTGCACAATGTCGAAGGCACCGAAGCCGCCATGGGCTGGGCCGGCGGCCACACGATCGTCGTCGACCGGCCCGAGGGCAAGGCCGGCGGCATGGGCCTGGGCTTCAATGGCGGCCAGCTGCTGGCGCTGGCGATTGGCGGCTGCTTCTGCAACGACCTTCGCTATGTCGCCGACGAGATCGGCGTGAAACTCGGCAGGATCGCCGTCTCAGTGAGGCGTGATCTCGACGGCAAGCCCCTGCTGGCGACCGCAGCAAGGATGACGGTTTCCTGCGAGACCTTGGACGGGTCCGATCCCCAAAGGATCATTGACGGTGCCAGCGCGGTTTCGACGGTCAGCAACTCGTTGCGCCAGGGCGTGCCGATTACGATCGAAATGGTGGAGCCTGGCCGCTCATAGGCGATTATATGGTTGACAAACCCAACGTTAGGGTGTAATAAGGTAACAACTCGCGAGACAGAACGGCCTGCCCTTCCATAAGGCGGGCCGTTCGCGTTATTCAGGCTTAAACGGAGGCACCTGGAATGGGCATCACCTGTGTGCGTAGGGGTAGGCAGGCACAGAAGGTAAGTGACGCGGTTGATGGCAGGGTTCGCCGGCTCGGCCCTGTTGTGGCGATAGATTTTGAGACCGGGGACTTGAAGCAACGAGGCACCGACTGGTCCGTCCATATCGAAGCCGACAGCTTTGAAGAAATGGCATTGGCCATGGTCAATGCCGCGCCAGACGATGCGGCTGCGGCATTCGCTTGGGCACTAAGCAAAAGATTGTGAGCGCTACCCAGCCGTAGGGGAATGACGCAGCTTTCCCATTATCCAAATTGAGCGTATGACTGGCATTCGCTTGGAGGGGCGCATGCTGGGGGTTGAAGGCTGGAAAATCGCTTGGGGCGTGGTTTTCCTCATTGTAGAATTTGTTTTGATCTATGGTGCGGTGCACCATATAATCAATCCAGAAATCCGGAACTCACGAGACGCCAAACGGTTCAATGAGAGCGTCAAGTACGCCGCGAGCGCGATAAATGCGCTTGCCGTGGGTATGATCGGTGGTTCGGTAGTCGTACCGGCAATTAACCACCAGGACCTACAATGGTGGTCATTAGCTTGGGCGATAGGTGGTTTCGCCCTACATACGGTAGGACACTTAGTCCTAAGCCTATTACGGAAGGAGGACGGCTATGAATGAGATCGGTATTTTCGTGCCCCTCGCTGGCTTGGTCTTTGGAGCTGCGCTCTATCTCGCCCTACGAGGCGTAAAGCACCCCAAACAGGGTGGCGTCAAGAAACATGGGAAGCCCGCTTAGGCGGGCTTTTTCTTGTCCGCTTCGCGCTTCCGCCGCACCAATTCCTTTATCTGCTCATTGGTGAGCTTCGGCGCGTGGGCGATTTTGTTCACCACAGCCTCAAAGGCAGCGTCGGACTGATCCGTTTTCAGTTCGCGCGCCGCGTCGCGGAATTTGTCGATTTGCGGCTTATCACTTGGCTTAGGCATAGGAATATAGACTCCGAGTCCGACGCATGATAAACGAAACGCACGAAAGCGCCGAAGGCTATGGACGCCCCGACGCTTTCGCTCTTACCCCCTGTGGAAGGGGGCAGGGTGAGCCGCCATCAGGCGGCTACCGGTATTCTCCGGGTCATGAACCACATGACGCATCCTCCTTTCACTCGCTTGGGTTCTGTGTCGCGGCCCGCTGGCCTGCAAAGACGCGACACACTCGAAAATCTGGAGCGGCGCACCCTATTGGAATGCGTCGCTTTTTCGTTTCTGCGGCTCCCCGATTTCAATCTCCCCGTCGCCCTCATAAATCATGTCGAAGGCGTTCGCTGCGAGCCGAAGCCATTTGATCCGTTCTGAGTGCTTCCACTCCTCCCCCGGTGTCGGAAGCTCTTTAAGAAGGCCCTGGATAAACGGGTGATAGTTGTCAGCACCACCACCGCCATCCCCGCCGCCGGCAAACCAAATTTTCCTGCCCCGGCCAGCGTCATCATCACGTTGTTCCTTTTTGCCTTCATGTGCGTCGGCAGCGTTCTCCCCAGCGTTCGCGATGGGCGGGCGCACAAGGCGGTCTCGATCTCCGTTGGGGAAATAGCCTGCTTGGCTTGCAGACCTATCGAAGGCATGGCGAGCTTTTTCCTTTTGCTTTGGTGCGACACCAAAGCCCACAAAAGCATGTTCCAGTGGCGCCGGTCGTGGAGGCAGTTGCTTGCCCCGGAACTCGTCATAGACGCGCTTGTATAGTGGCACTTTCAGAAAAGAGTCTGCGCGCGCGGCTCGCTCTCGCTTGGGGTCCACAATCGCAAACCCCAATTCGGTCAGTTGATATTTGCCACCGACCGTCTCGATGATGCCGAACGTTCGGGCGGTTGCAATCTTAAGTCGGAAGTTGCCGCTTGACGGAGCCTGCTTCATTGCGGCCGCCAACTGGTCGGCGTCCACCGGAACGCCGCCACAATCCATTATGCCGCGCGCGACGCTGATGCCGTCATCCTGATCGCCATAGGGAAATTGAATTGTCGATTGGTCGCGGGACTGTTTGTCCTCAGCGGCGGGTGCGCTGCTCTGGTTTGATGAATCTACCATCGCCGTTCTCCGTGTCCTCCCACAGGCGCGAGTCGCCCTCGCAGAGGAACTGGATATGCGATCTAAGGCATTTTGGCCCTGCCGTCCATCGAATTCTCATAGCGTGTCCCCGATTATGATTTTGGGGACATGTTCTCTTTTGGTGCCACCCATGACCGCAGCCGCTTCCTGGCATAGCGCCAGGGCGGTAGCTCTAGCTGCGCGGGCCTGCGGAAGTGCGTCCGCTTTTCGTCAAGCAGGTCTATGATAGGTGAGGCGCTTATCAGTTGCGCCCTTCAAGGCGATGAAAGCGCGGGTGCCGTCATCGACGCCAAGCGCGATGCGGTTGCTGTAGCGGAAATCGAACTCGGCAAGATAGCGGTGCAAGTGTCGCTCGCTGCAATGCTGGTAAATGCCCTTCATGCCGCGCTTGAAGATCGAATAGAAGCCTTCGACGGTATTGGTGTGGACGGTCTTTTCGCCTTCGTAGCGGACATACTCGTCCTTGGAATGCGTGACGACATCATGCGAAGCAAATTCCTGGCTGGCGCGGCGATAGATGCCGCTTTCGTCGGTCATGAGTGCAGTCTCCCGCGCGATGTTGGCGCGAACGATTGGCATGACGGTTCCGATTCGGGCGGTATCGACGTGGAAGGAACGGGCGCGGCCACCACGCTCACCAGCGTAACGACCGTGTTCTTGTGTGCGCCGCCGCCACGTTTAACCCGAGTGCCGGCAAGACGGCCTGTGTATGTCTCGTCAACCTCAACGGTCTTGCCGTTGCCGCCGAGCGGGGAGAGGTCGCCAGACGCCATTGCAAGACGAATGCGATGGCATAGGAACCAAGCAGCCTCATAGGTGCATTCGAGTATGCGATGCATCTGGTGAGCGCTGATGCCCTTCTTAGAGGCGCACATGAGGTGGATGGCCTGAAGCCACTTGGTGAGCGGCAAATGGCTTTCCTCGAAGATCGTGCCCATGCGCACGGTGAACTGAGAACGGCAGGCACTGCACTTGTACAGGCCATGACGCTCGACACCGTGGGGGTTCTTTTTGGAAGCCTTCGTGCGAATGCCCTTCAAGGCATAGTGCTTATCAACAGAGCCGCACTTGGGGCAAACCGGACCATTGGGCCACAGTATCGATTCCACATGCTCGAAAGCCTTGGCTTCGTCGTGGAACTCGGGGCGGGACAAAATGGACATGGCGATAACTCCTTGATGTTGTTATCGCCTATTGAGTTGGGTTTGTTAACCAGATAATGCCCCGCTCATAACGGGTTCAAATCGTGAACAAAATCTGGCATGGTCCCGTCATGCCAATCATCTCACCGATTCCCCTGAACCCGCTCATCGATGGTCGCCAGTCCGAACGCGCCATGCTGGTGCGGCGCGGGGTGCAGCGCCTGCTCCGCGAAATGGGCGCGCATGTGCTGCCTGAACTGTCGCTGGCGACCGGCCGCCGCGCCGACCTCGTCGCGCTGACCCGCCACGGCGACATATGGATCATCGAGATCAAATCCTCGGTCGAGGATTTTCGTGTCGACCGCAAATGGCCCGACTACCGGCTGCACTCGGACCGCTTCTTCTTCGCCACCCATCCCGGCGTGCCGGCGGAGATTTTTCCCGAAGAATGCGGCTTCATCCTCTCCGACGGCTATGGCGCCGAGATTTTGCGCGAGGCGCCCGAGCACCGCATGGTGGCGGCGACGCGCAAGGCGCTGATGCTGCGAATCGCGCGGGCCGGCGCCGCGCGGCTGCTGGCGGCGGAGCTCGCCGGGGTGGCCGTGCCTGCGCTGGAGGGGGAGAGCGAATAGGCTGGCAGGCAGGAGATAGAACGCAACCCACGGCGCCGCCCCTCATTGTCCTGCCGGACATTTCTCCCCGTATAGAGACGGGGAGAAAGGTGCTGTCATCGGCGATTCGCCAACTTATGGAAGAAAACGCCAAGGGGTCGCGTCACCCCTTCTCCCCGTCTCTATACGGGGAGAAGATGCCCGCAGGCAGATGAGGGGCAGCGCGACCTCGAAAAGAGTGCATTGAAGTCGCTGATACGCCCCTACTCCTCGCTTTCATCCACCTCAGTCGCCGCCGGCGCCATCAGCAGGACCGCCGCTCCGAGCAGCGCCGCGACCAGGGAGCCGGAGAGAATGCCGACCTTGACCGCGTCCTGCAGCGCCGTGTCGCTGGCGAAGGCGAGCAGGCCGATGAACAGGCTCATGGTGAAGCCGATGCCGCACAGCAGCGAGATGCCGATCATGTGCAGCCAGCCGGCATGGGCCGGCAGGTCGGCGAGACCGAAGCGGATGGCAAGCGCGGAGGAGCCGAACACGCCGACCAGCTTGCCGACGACGAGGCCGGCGGCAACGCCGAGTGTCAGCGGCTCGAACAGCGCGCCGACGCTGAGGCCCGCCAGCGAAACGCCGGCATTGGCGAAGCCGAAGATGGGGATGACGACGAAGGGCACTATTGCGTGCAGGCCGTGCTCGAGCCGGTGCAGCGGCGAATGATCGAGATCGCGTTCGATGCCGGCGGTGCGTTCGAGCGGAATGGTCAGGGCCAGCGCCACGCCGGCAAGCGTGGCATGCACGCCCGACTTCAGCACCAGCACCCACAGGATCGCACCGAGCACGAGGTAAGGCACGAGGCTCATCACCCGCATGCGGTTGAGCACGACAAGCGCGGCGATCACCGCGAAGGCGGCGCCCAGATAGGCAAGCGACAGACCGCTGGTGTAGAAGATCGCGATGATGATGACCGCGCCGAGATCGTCGATGATGGCAAGGGCGGTGAGGAAGATCTTGAGCGAGGCCGGTACGCGGCTGCCGAGCAGCGACAGCACGCCGAGCGCGAAGGCGATGTCGGTGGCGGTCGGGATCGCCCAGCCGGACAGCGCGCCCGCATTGTCACGGTTGATGGCGACGTAGGCCAGCGCCGGCACCACCATGCCGCCGGCCGCCGCGATGCCGGGCAGCACCCTGCGCGGCCAGGTCGAGAGCTGGCCGTCCAGCATCTCGCGCTTGATCTCCAGGCCGACGAGCAGGAAGAACACCGCCATCAGTCCATCATTGACCCAATGCGACACGCTGAGCGGGCCGAGATAGGCGTGGAGGACGGCAAAATAGGTTCCGGAGAGCGGTGAGTTGGCGACGATCAAGGCCAATGCCGCCGCCACCATCAGCATGATGCCGCCGGCCGCCTCGCTGTCGAGAAATTCGCGCAAGACGGAAACCGGCCGCTCTTTCAAGTCCCGCATGTCACCCTCCGTTATGCCGCCTGTTCGGCAGGCTTATTGTCGAGGCCGGCGGCGCCCCTCATTGCCCTGCCGGGCATTTCTCGCCGTATAGTGACGGGGAGAAAGAGGCTGGCCGCAGCGTCGGCGCCTTTTTGCAACGCTGGTGGTTAGCGAAATCGGCGATGATAGCGCCCCTCTCCCCGTCACTATACGGGGAGAGGATGCCGGCAGGCAGGTGAGGGGCGGCGCCGAGTTCGACAATTGGATGCTTCCCCGTAAGCAGAAACCGGTCCGAAGGAATGCTCAGCGCATCGCGCTCCTAGCGCGGCGCGCGCTTGGCCAGGATGCGCTGCAGGGTGCGGCGATGCATGTTGAGGCGGCGCGCGGTCTCGGAGACGTTGCGCTCGCACATTTCGTAGACACGCTGGATGTGCTCCCATCGCACGCGGTCGGCCGACATCGGATTTTCCGGGGGCGCGGCGCGCTCGCCGGCCGTGCGGGTTAGCGCAGCAAAGACGTCGTCGGCGTCGGCCGGCTTCGACAGATAGTCGACGGCGCCGAGCTTCACCGCCGTCACCGCGGTGGCGATGTTGCCGTAGCCGGTCAGGATGATCGCGCGGGAATCCTCGCGCTTCTCACGGATGGCGGCCACGACGTCGAGGCCGTTGCCGTCGCCAAGCCGCATATCGACCACCGCGTAGGCGGGCGGATTGGCGCGTGCCTTGCCGACCGCCTCCTCGACGCTCTCGGCCGTTTCGACCACGAACCCCCTGGTTTCCATGGCGCGGGCCAGACGGGTCAGGAACGGTTTGTCGTCGTCGACGATCAGAAGCGAGGTGTCCTCGCCCTCAACCATTGCGCCATTGTTTTCATCGCCTGTCATCGTCTTGAAATTCCTGCTGCCTTAATTTTACGCAGATATAGTTTTGCGTCGCGATTGTCCAATTTACGCGGTGTCAAACATCGTCGCGGGCGCCGATTCCGGGTTCAGGAAAACATTTCTGGGCCATGAAATCCGCACCATGGCGCCCTCGCCCAGTCCGCTCGAATTGCGAAAGTCGAGCGTGGCGCCCGATCGCTCGAGCAATGTCTTGGCGATGAACAGGCCCAGCCCCAGCCCGCCGCCGGCCTCCGTGCCCTGGCGTGTCGACATATAGGGCTCGCCGATGCGGTCGATGATCTCGGGCGGAAAGCCGGGACCGTCATCGATGATCGAGAAGGTGACGGTGGCCTCGTCCCAGCTCCAGCGCACGGTGACGCTCTCGCGGGCGAAATCGACGGCGTTCTCCACCAAATTGCCAAGGCCGTAGATGACGCCGGGATTGCGGCGCCCGACCGGCTCGGGGCCGCTGCGCTCGCCGGGCCTAAGCTTGATCGAGATGCCGAAGTCGCGGTGCGGCGCGGTGACCTCCTCGACCAGCGAGGTCAAAGGCAGGCGGGACAAATGCGCCTCTCCCTCGGACGACAGGCTGGTCAGGCGCTTGAGGATCTCGCGGCACCGCTCGCTCTGGGAGCGCAGCAGCGTCACATCCTCCCCGTATTTCGCGTCCTTGCCGAGCGCCTTTTCCATCTCCTTGGCGACAAGCGTGATGGTGGCGAGCGGTGTGCCCAGCTCATGCGCGGCGGCGGCGGCCAGCCCGTCGAGTGCCGACAGATGCTGCTCGCGCTGGAGCACCAGTTCAGTGGCGGCGAGCGCATTGGCCAGGAGGCGGGCTTCCGCGGCCACGCGGAAGGCGTAAATGGCGGTGAAGGCGATCGAAGACAGCACCGCCATCCACATGCCGGCAACATAGATGAAGGGCATCGCCAGCGGCGCGCCTTCATGCCAGGGCAATGGCAAGTGGAAGAAGACCAGCAAGGTCGCCGCCGTCATCACCAGCCCCCCAAGCACCGCGGTCAGGCGCAAGGGCAGCGACGTCGCCGAAATGACCACGGGCACCGTCATCAGCAGCGAGAACGGATTGGTAAGGCCGCCGGTCATGTAGAGCAGGCCGGCAAGCTGGAGGCTATCAAAGATCAGGATGCCGAAGGCCGCGAACGGCGTGAGCCGGTGCGCGGCCGGGAACCGAAAGGCAAGGAGCAGGTTCATCCAGGCCGAACACGCGATCAGGGCAAAGCACAGGCTGACCGGCAGTGGGAATTTCAGGCCGTAGGCGACGAAAAGCACCGTCACGCTCTGGCCGACAATGGCAAGCCAGCGCAGCCGGATCAGCGTGTTGAGGCGCAGTCTCTGGCTCTGCTGGAAATCGGGAGAACGCAATACGTTGATCATGGCCATGAAATACAGCCGCGAAGCGGCGAGCGCTAGGTGGATGACGAAGCGATGGCGTTTGCGCCAATCGCCAAGCAACTACGTCCCGCGCGGCTTGGCGCGGCTGGTGGCGGCGGCGAGCAGCGGATTTTCCGGCCACACGTGCTTGGGATAGCGACCGCGCATGTCGGCGCGCACATCGGCCCAGGAGCCGCGCCAGAAGCCGGGCAGGTCGCGCGTCGTCTGGATCGGCCGGTGCGCGGGCGACAGCAGTTCGAGCGTCAGCGGCACGGTGCCGCCTGCGATTGCGGGGTGCCGGTCGAGGCCGAACAGTTCCTGGACACGAACCGCCAAAACGGGCCACTCGCCGTCATAGCGGATCGGCACGCGACTGCCGGACGGCACGTCGAAATGGGTCGGCGCAAGCGCGTCGATCCGGCGCTGCAAATCGTGCGGCACAAGCGCCGTCAGCCCGGCCGGGACGACACCCGGATCGATGGCCGAGAAGGATGCGGCACCCGACAGGAACGGCAGCAGCCAGTCGTCGAGGCGATCGATAAGTGCCGTGTCGGACATATCGGGCCACGGCGCCCCAAGGCCGCGATGCAGCCAGGACAGGCGCTGGCGCAGCGTCTCGGCCTCCTTGCTCCAGCTCAGCAGCGAAAGTCCATGTTCGCGCAAGGCGTCAAGCATGGCGCGGTCGGCCTCATTGCCGGTTGGCGGAGGCAGCATGCGCTCGGCCAGCGTGATAGCGCCGAGGCGTACGGTTTCGCGCACGCGCACGGCGCGGCGCTCGCGATCGAAGCTCGTTTGCCTGCGGGTTTCGATCCTTTCCGCCAGTGCTGAACGAATATCGTCCTCGCTGATCGCCGCCGCCGCCGTGATGCGCGCATTCTGCGCCTTGCCCTGCAGGTCGGCGACAACCAGAAACGCCTCGCCGGCAAGCGGATCGGCAGCATCGAGCATGGCACCGGAGCCGTTGGCCAGCACGAAACGCCCGCGCTCGCCGCGCGCCTTGGCGACGCGGTCGGGCCAGGCATGGATGAGGAGAGGACCAGCGCTGCCACCCTCCCCCTTGTGGGGAGGGTCGGCGCGTAGCGCCGGGGTGGGGGTGCGGCGCCAAAGCCCCCCGCCCCGCTCCGCTTCGCGGATCGACGTTCCGGGGCGAGCCACGGGTCTCGCCCGTCCTTCGGACCCCCATAAGGGGGAGGGTGAAGAGGCCTGCCTCGCCAGGCGTTCGGCGAGTTGCCGCGCGGCGGTGGCGCGCGGCGATCTTTCCTGGCGAAAGCGCATCAGCCGGCGTTCGAGATCGGCGCCGTCACCGCCCAACCCGCGCTCGGTCAGCAGCACCGCGAGCATGGCCGCCTCGCCGGCATGGCCGCCGCGGGCCGCCTCGGCGACCATATGCGCCAGCCGCACCGGCAGAGCGAGCTTGCGCATCGCGGCGCCCGCTTCCGTCAGCCGCCCCGCCTCCTCGATGGCATCAAGCGCGCGCAGCAGCGCCCTTGCCTCGTTGAGCGCCGGGGCCGGCGGCGGATCGAGGAAGGCGAGGCTCGTCGGATCGGCGACACCGAAGGCGGCGCAGTCGAGCAGCAGGCCGGAAAGGTCGGCCTCGAGGATTTCCGGCGGGGTGAAGGCTGGAAGCGACGCCGTCTGTTCGGCGCGCCACAGTCGGATGGCGACGCCGGCCTGCGTGCGTCCGGCACGGCCGGCGCGCTGGTCGGCGGAGGCCTTGCTGGCGCGCACCGTCTCCAGCCGCGTCAGGCCGCTGGCCGGCTCGTAGCGCGGCAGCCGCGACAGGCCGGAATCGATGACGACCCGCACGCCGTCGATGGTGATGGAGGTCTCGGCGATCGACGTAGCCAGCACCACCTTGCGGCGGCCCGCCGGCGCCGGCCTGATCGCCGCGTCCTGCGCCTTGCCATCGAGCATGCCGTAGAGCGGCACGATATCGGTGTCGGCGCCGACCTTGCCGGCAAGCCGCTCGGCGGTGCGCTCGATCTCGCGCTGGCCGGGCAGGAAGGCAAGCACGCTGCCGCTCTCGTCGGCAAGAGCGGAGCGGATCGCCTTGGCCATGGCATCTTCGATTGCGATGCCGGCCGGCCGTTCGTCGTAGCGGATGTCGACGGGAAAGGCACGGCCTTCGCTTTCGATCACCGGCGCGCCCGACAACAGCTTCGCGACACGGGCGCCGTCCAGCGTCGCCGACATCACCAAGACGCGCAGGTCCGGCCGCAGCGCGCCTTGCACGTCGAGCGCCAAAGCGAGGCCGAAATCGCCGTCGAGCGAGCGCTCGTGGAATTCGTCGAAGATCACGGCCGAGATTCCGGGCAGTTCGGGATCGTCAAGGATCATCCGCGCCAGCACACCTTCTGTGACGACCAGTATTTTTGTCCGGGCCGAAGTGCGGTTCTCCATGCGCATGGCATAGCCGACGGTGGCGCCGGGCTCCTCATCAAGCAATTCGGCCATGCGGCGGGCGGCGGCGCGGGCGGCGAGCCGGCGCGGCTCCAGCAGCACGATCTTGCCCGTGCCCAGCCATGGCGCATCGAGCAGCGCCAGCGGCACCAGCGTCGTCTTGCCGGCGCCGGGCGGCGCCACAAGCACGGCGCCGTTGCCGGAGCCGAGTGCATGGCCCAGCGCCGGCAGCACGGCGGATACCGGAAGCTCCGGCAAGACTTTTGTCGTCATCGCGCCCGCATATCAGCGCTCGTGGTCGCCATGCAACCGGCGCCAGATCAAAGCCGGGTGCGCGAAAACGGATTCCAGCGCACCGTGCCCAACCGTACTTCCTCGCGCACCATGGTGAGCAGGCCGGACCCACCGACGACCGCGAGGCCGACCAGCGACAGCCAGTCAGGATATTCCCGGAAGAACAGCGCACCGAGGATGACCGCCCAGACTATCTGCGAGTAATGCGTCGGCGCGATCCGGTTGGCGGGCGCGTATTTGACGGCCAGCAGCTGCAGCAATTGTCCGCATGCGGTGAAGGCGCCGGCCATTATCAGCCATGCAAGCTGCCTTGCGTCGGGAAGCGTGAACGAGGTAGCGGCGATGCCGATGCCGTTGAACAACAGGCCGTAGCCGATCAACACGCCGAGCATGGTCGTGCGCTTTTCCTGCTTTGCCAGCGAGCGCATCAGAATGACGCTGGCGGCAGCGAGGAAGGCCACGCCAAAGGCGGCGAGGTGCCCAAGATTGAGTTCGCGAAAACCCGGTCGCACCACCAACATGACGCCGGCAAAGCCGGCGACCACCGCAAGCCAGCGCCATGGACCCACCTTTTCCTTAAGGACGACCGTGGAGAGGATAGTGACGCAGAGCGGCGCCAGAAAGACGAGCGCGTAGACTTCGGCCAGCGGAATGGTGGTGAAGGCATAGACGCTAAGCACGCCCGAGGCGATGCCGGCCCAGGCGCGCGCCTGCACCGCCCAAGGCCGTTTGGTGCGCCAGAAATCACGCCAACGCTCGTCCGCCGGCCGGGTGAAGAAGAGAAAGCAGCCGGCAAACAATATCGAGAAGAAACCGATCTCGAACACCGTGAACTGCCCACCCAGGCTTTTGACAACGGCATCGCTGCCCGAATAGCTTGCATAGGCGATCAGGGCGAGCAGGATTCCGTTCGTCACGTTTTTCCATTTCCGGGGAGAGAAGCGTTGAAAATACTGGCGCTCGGCGCGCATCCTGACGACATCGAGATATTCATGTTCGGTACGATGGCGGCCTATGCGGCGCAAGGCGCAGAACTGACTTTTGCCATAGCCACGGATGGTGCCAGGGGCGGCAAGAGCGATCCCACGGTTCTCGCCCGTGTCCGTCGCGAGGAGGCAACGGCCGCGGCCGCGCTGCTCGGGGCGGCGCCGCGCTTCCTCGACTTTCCCGACGGCAGGCTGGTGGCGGATAACGCGCTGATCGGCGCGCTGAAGACGCTGATTGGCGAAACCGGACCGGATCTGGTGATTACCCATGCGTCCAACGACTATCACGCCGACCACCGCGCGCTGTCGGACGCCGTGCGCATCGCGGCGTCGTTCGCCGTACCGGTGCTGCATGCCGACACGATGGGCGGCACCGGATTCTCCCCGACCCATTATGTCGAGATATCAGCCCAGGCCGAGATCAAGGCCAAGGCGATCCGCCTGCACCAGTCGCAGGATCCGGAGCGCTTCGTCGACATCGCCCGCACGCAGAATTTTTTTCGCGCCGGCCAGTGCAACGGCGCGCCGGGATCACAGGCCGAAGCCTTCCGCTTCGAGCCGATGTTTCCCTTTGCAGACATTCGCGACCTGCTGCCGCCGGCGCCGCCGATCCGACCGGTCATCGTGAGCACCAAAAGGGTCGACTGAGCCGGGAGACGGCTGCTCCATCGCGGTGACCGTGCCCGACGACGAGACCACCGGCTGACGCACCGGTGCACACGGCCACATGGGCACGCCCGGGCCGGACCGTGCTTTTCTTCCCGGAGGGCCACGATGTCGCACCTTTGCGGCCAGGACCGGGCCGGATCAGACGAATTGAGGGAAGACATCGCCGGAAAAAACAGCATAGGCTATTGCCAGGACGGCAAATCTTCCCGGGGAGGAAACGGATGGCTTCACGCTATCACGAGGTCTATGACGGCTGGAAACGCGACCCGGAAAAGTTCTGGGCGGATGCGGCGAACGCCATCGATTGGTACACGCCTTACGACAAGGTGTTCGATGCGGAAGCCGGCGTTTATGGCCGCTGGTTTACCGGCGCCACCTGCAACACCTGCTACAATGCCCTCGACCGGCATGTCGCCGGCGGGCGTGCCGACCAGATCGCGCTGATCCATGACAGCGCCATCACCGGCACCGTGAAGACATTCACCTATGCCGAGCTCAAACGCGAAGTGGTGGCGCTGACCTCGGTGCTGAAGAACCGCGGCGTCGGCAAGGGTGATCGCGTCATCATCTACATGCCGATGGTGGCGGAAGCGGCCATCGCCATGCTTGCCTGCGCCCGCGTCGGCGCCGTGCATTCGGTCGTCTTCGGCGGTTTTGCCTCGCATGAGCTCGCCACCCGCATCGACGACGCCAGGCCGAAGGTGATCATTTCGGCCTCCTGCGGCCTGGAGCCCGGCCGCGTCGTCGCCTACAAGCCGCTGCTCGACAAGGCGATCGAGATATCCCGCCACAAGCCGGACGCCTGCCTGATCCTGCAGCGCGACCAATTGCGCTGCGAGCTCAGGGACAATTACGACATCGACTATGCGGACGCGGTCGCGCGCGAGCGGGCGGCCGGCGCCAATGTCGACTGCGTTCCAGTGCTTGCCACCGACCCGCTCTATATCATCTATACGTCAGGCACGACCGGCCAGCCCAAGGGCATCGTTCGCGACAATGGCGGCCACATGGTGGCGCTCGAATGGACGATGGAAAACGAGTTCGGCGTCAAGCCCGGCGAAGTGTTCTGGGCGGCGTCCGACGTCGGCTGGGTGGTCGGCCATTCCTACATCGTCTACGGGCCGCTGCTGCATGGCTGCACCAGCATCCTGTTCGAAGGCAAGCCGGTCGGCACGCCCGATGCCGGCACCTACTGGCGGGTGATCGCGCAGCATGGCGTGGTCGCCCTGTTCACCGCGCCGACGGCGTTCCGCGCCATCAAGGGGCAGGATCCCAGGGGCGAATTCGTCGCCAGATACGACCTGTCGAAATTCCGCACGCTGTTCCTCGCCGGCGAGCGCGCCGATCCCGAAACCATCAAATGGGCGGAGCAGAAACTGAACGTGCCGGTCATCGACCATTGGTGGCAGACCGAGACCGGCTCGCCAATGACCATCAACCCCGCAGGCCTCGGCCTGCTGCCGGTAAAATACGGCTCACCCGGCGTGCCGATGCCCGGCTACGACATCCGCGTGCTCGACGATGCCGGCCACGAGGTGCCGCGCGGCACGCTCGGCAATGTCGTGGTCAAGCTGCCGCTGCCGGCGGGCTGCCTGCCGACGCTGTGGAACGCCGACGCCCGTTTCCGCCAGGCCTATCTCGACGAGTTCCCCGGCTTCTACAAGACCGCCGATGCCGGCATGATCGACGAGGACGGCTACCTCTACGTGATGGCCCGCACCGACGACATCATCAATGTCGCCGGCCATCGGCTGTCGACCGGCGCCATGGAAGAGGTGCTGGCAACGCATCCCGATGTCGCGGAATGCGCCGTTGTCGGCATCGCCGATGCGATGAAGGGCCAGGTTCCGCTCGGCTTCGTCGTGCTCAACGCTGGTGTCTCGCGCGAGATCGGCCTCATCGAGAGCGAAGTGGTGGGGCTGGTGCGCGAGCGCATCGGCCCGGTCGCCGCCTTCAGGACGGTGGTGACGATCAAGCGGCTGCCGAAGACGCGGTCGGGAAAGATCCTGCGCGGGACCATGCAGAAGATCGCAGACAAGGAAGATTGGACCATGCCGGCGACGATCGACGACCCGGCCATCCTCGACGAGATCACGGCCGTGCTGAAGGAGCGCGGCATCGGGGTCTAGATGATCGGGCGCAGCAGACACGATCCTTCCGTTTGTTGAGCGGTCGGCGCCAACTGTCACATCTGGCCAATCTTTTGTTGTGCAATGCAACAACAGACTCTAGGGTTTGGCTTGGGGGGCCATTCCAAAGGCACGGCATGGCTCAGCACAAGGCGACATTCGGCGGCGTCGACATATTGCGTTTCCTGGCCGCCGTCATGGTGATGTTCTATCACTATGGCTTCTGGGTATGGGCATTTCCTGACGGGGTTTCGGCGCGCGCGACCGGCGGCATCCCGCCCCATCCCGAAATGGCCTTGGTCGGCTCCGGCTGGGTCGGCGTGCAGATATTCTTCGTCATCAGCGGTTTCGTCATCGCCTTCAGCGCCGAGAATTCGACGCCGCTGCGGTTTTTCGAGGCAAGGGTGAAAAGGCTGGCGCCGGCGGTCTGGATCTGCGCGCCGGTGACCGCGGCGGTGCTGCTGCTCACCGGTCTGAGCTGGCCAACCGATGCCGTGATCAGGCTCGTTCGCACCGGCCTTTTCGCGCCCTACGGCCCTTGGGTGGACAGCGTCTACTGGACGCTCGGCATCGAGATCGCCTTCTACGCTGTCGTCTGGATCCTGTTGCGGCTTGGCCGCTTCCACCTGATGGAGACGGTGGCAGTCGTGATCGGCCTCGTCAGCACGCTGTTCTGGTGCCTCTATTATCCGCTCGGCTGGTCCGACCTCGCCGAGACACGCTGGCTGCAGCTCGTCCTGGTGCACCATGGCTCTTTTTTCGCCGTCGGCGTGCTCATCTGGCTGATGCGGTTCAAGGCGGTGACGGCCTCGCGCCTAGCCTTCTGCCTGCTGTTCCTGGGCGGGGGCGTGCTGCAAATCGCCAGTTCGGTCGATGTCCACAGCGCCAAGGTCGGCGCCGCGATGCCCTATGCGCCGCCGATCCTTGTCTTCCTGGTCGCCATCGCCCTGATGGCATGGTCGCTGCGGCTCGACCTCAGCTGGAGCGGCTGGCGCCGGATCGGCCTGATGACCTACCCGCTCTATCTGATCCACGACGTCATCGGCGCGGCGATGCTCGGCGCGATGGTCCGCGCGGGATTTCCCTATCTCCTGTCGATGGCAATGGTCGGCGCGACCATGATCGCGGCAAGCTGGCTGGTGGCGACCGAAGCCGAACCGCGCATCCGGCTGCTGCTCGACCACACGGTGTTCCGCTACCGGCTCAGGGCGGCGTAGTCGCGATCTTGTTGACCAATGAGGATTGACCAACGGGCACCTCGGTGCCTTCCTCGCAGGAGCGCACTGTCCAGCCGCAGGGTTCCGAGGCCTGGATAGTGAGTCGCGGCCCTGTACAAAGTTAGGGACCAATCGATGCGGATCGTCAGGATAGCCGAACTGGAAATCGATCCTGACCAGATCGACAGCTACAAGGCCCTGATTGCCGAAGAGATCGAGGCCTCCGTGCGAATCGAGCCGGGCGTGCTCTTCCTTCATGCCGTGTCGGTAAAAGGTGCGCCTGAAAAGGTGCGCGTGATCGAATGCTACGCCGATCAGACGGCGTACGAAGCCCATCTGACCACACCGCATTTTCTCAAGTACAAGACGCAAACGGCGAACATGGTGCGGTCGCTTCGGCTTATCGAAACCGACCCGATCGCGCTGTCTGCGAAACCCGGTCAGAACTCAAACTGACCAGGGCTTGGACCGACACCGCCGTCCATCCAGAGCGGACGATCGACCTGCCGTCGAAATCGCTGGCAAGCGAAATAGACTGATCTGCTCTGGGGCCGACCTGCTTCCAATCCATGTCGCCAACCTCAAAGCGCGTCGATTCTGCGCAATATAATATTGCTCCGGATGTCATTTCATAGACATCGCCAATCAGCCAAAGAAACCGGGCGTCACGGGCTAGCATGGGTCTTTGGATCGGGCGCGGCTGCTTGAATCCGCCAAGCAGTACGGAAGCTACCTCGTTATAAATTCGACCCTTGAAGATGCCCGTACTTGTTTCGCCGGCTTGTTCGCTTTACGAACGGCAATGACCCTCATCTCTCGCATTGCCGCCCTTGCTTTGCTCGCCATCATTGTGTTCGCGACGCTGTCGCCAATCCAGATGCGGCCCCACCTGGGTGACCCAGATTTCGAACGCGCCCTCGCCTACGTTCTGTTCGGCGTGGCAATGGGGCTCGGCTTTCCAAACCGCTTGGCTGGAACTGTCACTATAGTTGTCGTCGTAGCCACTGTGCTGGAGCTGATGCAGCTCCTCGAACCCGGTCGGCATGCGCGCCTTTCGGACGGCTCACTGAAGGCTTTGGCAGGCATCCTCGGAATAGTTGTCGTCCATCTCAGTCTTTTGGTGGCGAGCCGCTATTGGCCGCGTAAGCTGACATTGCCTGCCGAATGATGCCCGGGTTTAGACTCCCACTGTAGCCCGCCGCAGCCACATAGGCGATGACCTGCCTCGTCACTCAGGCACGGAAATCGCCACGGTTGAACTCAGACCGTTGTCTTGCTGCGCACTTCGGTCTTGTCGAGATAATAGCTCGAGTACTGGCCGAAGAATTTTTCGGACGCTCCGAACGAGCCGTATTTGGCGAGCTTCTTGAGATCGACCTTGTTCAGCACCGCGCCGACGATCTTGTTGGCGACATAGGGTTCGGATTCGAGCATCGATCTCACCATCGCGCGCGGCGTGCGGCCCCATTCGGTGACCAGCACGAAGCCGTCGACAAGCGGCGCGAAGGCCTTGGCGTCGACCACCGGCCCCAGCGGCGGCAGATCGACGACGATGTATTCGAAGGTCTCCTTGGCGTTGTCGATGAAGCGCCGCATGCCGGCCGAGGAGAGAAGCTCGCTGGTATGCGAGAAATTGCCGCGCAGCACGGCCGGAATGATCGCCAGCTTGGTCTGCCGGTCGATCTTGCCGACCGACTGCCAGGTCTGGCCGCTCACCACCGCTTCCATCAGTCCCTGCTCGGCCTCCATGCCGAGGCTGCGGCTCAAGCCCGGATTGCGCAGGTCGCCGTCGATCAGCAGCGTCCTGGCGCCGTTGGCGGCGAGCAGTCCGGCCAGATTGGCCGCGACCGTCGACTTGCCTTCGCCGGGAAGGACCGAGATGACGCCGATGACGCGGCTGCCCTGCCCTTCCATGACGACGTCGAAGGCGATCTTTGCGCTGCGCAGCGTCTCGGAGAACATCGACGCCGGAGCATCGACGCTGACGCGCATGCGCGCGCGCTTTTCGGCCGCGGCCGGCGATTTGGCGGTTTTGAGATCCGGGTCGGCCGGCTTTTCCTCCCTGGCGGTCTTGCCGCCGATGACAGGCAGATAGCCGAGGAATTTGAGGCCGACGCGGTCGCGGACATCCTCGCCGGTCCTGAAGAAACGCTCGTTGAATTCGTTCAGGCCGCCGAGCCCGGCACCCATCAACGTGCCCAGCACAAGCGAGAGCGCCAGCACAACCACCGTGCGCGGGCTGGAGGCGCTGAGCGGCGTCGATGCATCCGAGATGATGCGGATCTTCCCGACCGGGAAGGATTGCTGCTGGGCGGCTTCCTCGTAGCGGCCGAGGAATGTCTGGTAGAGCGTGGAGAGCGCCGTCGCCTTCTGGTCGAGTTCACGCAGCTTGACCTGCGACTGGTTGTCGATTGCGCTCTTGCCTTGCGCCGCGGCGACATTGGCCCTGAGCGCGGTCTCGCGCGCCAGCGCCACTTCATATTCGTTGCGATAGCTTTCGGTCAGCTGCTTCAACTCGCCGAATATCTGCGCCGATATGTCGGCCTTCTCCTTGGCGAGCGCCACCGCCTGCGGATGCTGCGGCCCGAAATTGGCCTCGACATCCTGCTGCCGCTTGGCGACGGCGAGATAGCGCGTCTTGAGCGCCGCGATGACCGAGCTGCTCGGCTGGTCGCTCGATATGGCGGCATCCTTGAAGGCGTTCTCCGAGCCGCTTTCGACGATGGACTTGTATTGCTGGTAGCGGGCGCTGGCCCGGGCGGTATCGGCCTGCGCCACGATAAGCTGGGCGTTGAGGTCGGCAAGCTGCTTGGCGCTCATCAGCTGGCCGTCGCTGTTGGCGGACAGGCCGTGCTCGGCCCTGAATTTCTCGACCGCGAGCGATGCCGCCTGCGAGCTTTCGCGCAGTTCCGTCAGCCGGCCCTGCAGCCAGACCGCTGCGCGCTCGGTGGCATCGAAGGAGGCGTCGAGCTGGTCGGCGAGATAGGCATCGGCATAGGCTTTGGTGATCGCGGTCGCCAGTGCCGGGTCCGTCGCCTGGTAGCCGAGCGCGATGACATAGCTTCGCCCGACGCGCTCCGCCTGCACCTCGTTCTGCAATTTGAGGATAGCGTAGTCGCGACGAGAGGTCGCGATCAGCGCATCGCGGGTGGCGGGGTCGAGCTTGGTGACGTCGCCGACGCCCGGCATGGGAGGACTGGGGCGAACATACTGGATCAGGCCGCGGATCAGGCCGATGCCCTGGGCGAGCGCCGACTGGGGCGGGTTCATGAATGCGTCGTTGCGGTCGAGCTTCAGCTTGTCGACGACCACGGCGGCAAGCCTCGTCGAGGTCAGGATTTCGATCTGGCTCAGGATGGCCGAATCGGTCTGCATGGTCGTCGACGCCGCCGAAATGTCGTCGACGATCTTGTTCAGCCCCTCATCGATCAGCACGCTCGAGACCGATTGGTATTTGGGCGGCGTGGTCTGCAGATAGAGCAGGCCCAGGACAAGACCAATGACCGCGCCCAGGACAACCACCTTGGCCTGCCGCGCTGCCATGCCAAGCAGCCGCTCGACATCGATGAAGTCTTCGCCGTCTCCTGCTTCCGAATTCGGCAATGGCATCCTCTTGTCGAGAGGAAAGTTGGCATAGTTCATCTTCGGTCCAATTCCAGAGCCCGTCCATCCCAATCATCGGGATGGGCTCTATCTCACTGTTTTAACATGATCTTTTCCGAAAACCGCCTTGCGCTTTCCGGGATCATGCCTTGGCTCCCAGGCACTTCGAAGATCGGGAGCATTGCCAAAAAGCAACGCAAGTTCCATGCCGGACGCCACAGGGCGTTGCGCGCATCGCACCGTCAGCCGTCCGACAATGCTCCCGAAACATGGGCATTATGCGGCTTCTTCCTGTCGTTCATGCGACCGGACGAACTCCTGGAGCATCTCGAAAACCGGACCCTTCATGTCGTCGCGCGCCAAGGCGAAGGCGATGTTGGCCTGGATAAAGCCCTCCTTCGAGCCGCAGTCGAACATGCGGCCCTTGAAAGGCTGGGCAAAGAAGGACTGCTCCTGCGCCAGGCGGACCATGGCGTCGGTCAGCTGGATCTCATTGCCCGCGCCGCGCTGCTGGTTGCCGAGCAGGGCGAAGATCTCGGGCTGCAGGATATAGCGGCCGTTGATGTAGAAGTTCGACGGCGCATTGGCCGGCGCCGGCTTTTCGACCATCGCCGTCACCTCGAAACCGCCGCCAATGTCGGCGCCGCGGCCGACAATGCCGTATTTGTTGGTCTCGGTCGGGTCACAGCGCTCGACCGCAATGACGTTGCCGCCGGTCTCGGCATAGAGGTCGGCGACCTCGGCCAGGCAGCCGCGGCCGCCGAACGAAACCATATCAGGCAAAAGCAGGGCGAAGGGCTCGTTGCCGATGACCTCGCGCGCGCACCAGACGGCGTGGCCAAGGCCTTGCGGGGATTGCTGGCGGATGAAGCTGGTGGCGCCGGCCACCGGCAGCAGGCTTTCCAGCGACTGCAATTGCGCCTTCTTGCCGCTCTGCTCCAGTGTTCCGATCAATTCCGGATGCAGGTCGAAATAATCCTCGATAACCGCCTTGTTGCGGCCGGTCACGAACACGATGTGCTCGATGCCGGCCTCGAAGGCCTCATCGACGGCGTATTGCACGACGGGCCGGTCGACGACGGGAAGCATTTCCTTCGGCATCGACTTGGTCGCCGGCAGGAACCGCGTTCCAAGCCCCGCCACCGGTATCACGGCCTTCCTGATTTTCTTCATCGCAAGTTCCTTCTGAGGAGATCGACTTCAGTCCATTCGCAGGCCAGGAAAAATCCCTCCATGTGCCTGCATCTTCACCTCCCCGCCCCTACGGCAAATTGTGCCGCTACTCGTCGCAACCGCACGGCGATCGGCATGCCCATATGCCTGACCGCCGCCGGGTCGCTGAGCGCCGTCCGGATCGCCTTGAGCGGGGACCGCGCCTTGATGTGCTGGACCATCGACAGGAACGAGGCTGCCTTGCGCAGGCTGCGGCTGCGCCGGGCGAAGGCCGCTTGCGCGGCCGCGTCCATCTGATGGCTTTGAGCGAAAATTGCATCGGCCTTGCGCATCGCCTCGACATGATGAGGCTCGAGCACGCGCGAAATGGAGCCGCTGCGGATGTGATAGACATAGCCGATGTCAGGCTCGACCACGCACCTGCCGCCCTTGGCCAGGGCGTTGGCCAGGAAAATGTAATCCTCGCCGATGATCAGGTCCTCGTCGTAGCGAAGTCCGTTTTCTTCCAGGAAGCGGCGCTCGAAGATCGGCTTGAGATAGCCGAGATTGAACTTCGATTCGAAGACGACGTTGCCGGCGATATAGCTGGCCAGCGAGATCTCGCCCAATTCCTCCAGATAGCGCGTCGGGAACATCGCATCCTCGATCACGCCGTCCTCGCGGACGACCTGGAGGTTGTCGACGGCGATTTGCGCGCCCGCCCTTTCGGCCCGCGCGATCATGGCGGCGATGCGGCCGGGATAGACCGCGTCGTCGGAATCGAGGACCGCGACCCAGCGGCCGCGGGCAGCCTCGAGGCCGGCGTTCCTGGCGCCGCCGGGGCCCCTGTTCTGCGCAAGCGCCACGACGCGCACGATGTCTTGCGGATAGGCCCTTGCCACGTCGAGCGTCGCGTCGCGCGACTCGTCGTCGACGACGACGACCTCGACGCTGACACCCTTCTGCGCGATGGCGCTGGCGATCGCCCGGTCGAGGGTCGCCTCGGCGTTGTAGGCTGCAATGACGAAGGAAACGTCCGGGACGAAGCTGACGTCAGGCTGCACGCTTGCCTCCTTCCTGTGGCGAGGGCTGGCCGTAGAGACGTATCTCGCGGATGCCGACAAGGCCGCTGACGACGCCGACATGCATAATGCCGCGCAGCACGCTGCGGTTCCGCCGCACGGGGCTGGCAAGGAAGGGAAACGCCGCGGCGAAGCAATAGGCTGCCTTTGCCGAGGCAATGGCGACCTGTTTGAGCAGGCCAATGCCGCTGGCATTGCGCCCCAGGAGATGGCCATGCGTCTGCCCGACGCGGAAGCGGCGGCGGCCAAGCCAGTCGAACGCGGCCCTGGTCCGTGGCACGACCTCGTCCACCCAAGCCTCCGGAGAAAACGCGATCGTGCCGCCTGTCTTGTGCATCTGGTCGAAGAATTCGGTGTCCTCGCCGCCGGTCTGGCCACGCGCCAGGCTGAAGCGGCGCCCGCGCAGGCTGTCCGACCCCATGTCGAGCAGCACGTTGCAGGTGTAGCCGGTGCGGATCTCGCCGCGCACCCAGACCGGCAAGGTCGAATGGAAGTCGCCACGCCGCATCCAGTCCGGCGCATCGGCCCCATAGCGCGCCTTGACCGGGCCCAGCACGGCGGCGGCGCGACTTGCCTGGGCTGTTGCGACGAGCTCGGCAAGCCAACGCGGCGAAGCCGTCTCGTCGTCATCGATGAAGGCGACGAAATCCGACGTGCTGGCGTCAAGACAGGCATTGCGGGCGATCGAGATGTTGCGCGCCGGGCAGTGGTGATAGCTGATCGGCAGCGTCAGTTCGCGCGCCAGGGCCGTCACCAGATCCCTGGCGCTCGGCGTGTCGTCATTGTCGGCGACGATGACACGGACATCGAAACCGGCCAGCCTGTCCATGGCGTCGAGCGAGCGCAGCGTGTGGGCCAATTCCGGCCGGCGGAACGTGCACACGCCGATATCGATGCTGCGGTTCTTGCCTGGAACCGCCATCACGCGACCCCGCGCTGTTTGCCAAGGCCGAGAAGCTGCAGCCAGAAACCGACGGACCAGCCGAAATGCATGACCATCGCCGAGACGCCGGCAAGCGCGATGTCGGCATTGCGCTGGCTTACCGCCGTCCACAGGCCATAGCCGAGGCACACCGTCGCCCAGATCAAAAACGGCACCGCCGCCAGCCAGTGCACGAAGGAAAAGGCTGCGAGCACCACCACCGGGAACACCAGCAGCGGCACCATCTGCCGGACCTTCGGGATGACGCGGTGCTTCAGGACGTTCTTGGCGCGTCCGCGGCCGTAGCCGAGATACTGGAAATAGAGGCCGCTGAGCGACGCGCGCGGATAGTAGACCATCTGCGTCCTGCCGCTCATCCAGATCCTGTAGCCGGCCTGTCTCAGCCGGTAGTCGAGCTCGGCGTCCTCATTATGGCTGAACGTCTCGTCATAGCCGCCGACGGCCTGGAAGGCAGAAATCCGCATCAGCGCGTGATGGCCGTGATCGACCCATTCTCCGGCGGACAGATGCCTGTGCTTGGAACCGCCGGTGCCGAGCTTTGAATTCTGTGCCGCCGCGGCCGCCTTCTGCACGGTGCCGCTGCCGCTGGTCAGCATCGAGACCACGACCGAATCGGCGCCCGTGGCCAGCGCTTCCTCGACCAGCCGGTCGCAATAGTCGGCGGGGTAGCCGCCATGGGCATCGATGCGGATCAGATATTCGGCACCATCGCCGAATCTGGCGACGGCAAGATTGATCGCCGCGCTCTGGATGCGCTTTTCATTGTGGAGCAGGACGATGCGGGGATCCTCTTTCGCGCGTTCGCCGACAATGGCCGGGGTATCATCGGTGCTGCCGCCATCGGCAACGACGATCCTGGCACCGAGCCTCGCCGCCGCGGGGCTGAGCTGGTCGAGCAGCCCACCGATATGGGCTGCCTCGTTGAGGCAGGGAATCACGATCAGGCTGGAGGGGAGCGCTTGCATCATCGGGCGATCTCCATCCTAGGCCAAAGCCTCGGCCGCGAAGGGTTGGCGCATGGCGGCCAGGCTGCGAAGCTTGTCGACCAGCGCCTGGCAATCGCTGCGATCATAGCTCCATATCCTGGGGTTGCGCGACAGAACGCGCTCCTTCAACGTGCTGAAGCGGCGCTCCTCCATCTTGCCGATGGCGGCTTCGAGCGCGTCGGGTGAGGCTTCGGGCAACAGAATGCCGATGCCTTGCCGGCCGAGGAACCGCCCGGTTTCCGTGTTGGCCATCGAGATCGGCACCGCGCCGAAACGACAGCCTTCATAGAGTCGGTTGGGCAGCAGCCATTCGGAATTCTGGCCCGCCTCGAAGAAATCGATCGCCCAGGAGAAATGCACGTCCCGGTAGATCGCCGCCATGTCCTCCGGGTTGCGGTAGGGTCCGCGAAACGAAAGCCAGGGCTCGGCCTCTACGAAGGCGTGGAAATCCGGGAATTCGGTCAATGCCGGGCGGCCGCGCAGCACGATCTCGAACCGGCCATCGGCGCGGCGCGAGAAATCGGCCAGGAGTTCGAGCGAGCGGCGGCAGCGCAATGCCCCGAACCAGCCGATGCGCCAGGGTGGCGCGACAGGCGCCTCGGCCATCTCATGCTCGGCCGGCAGGATCGCCGCTGCCTCGAAATATTTGTTTTCGACCAGTTCGACCGGCGCCGTCACCTGGCCGAACGGCTCGAAATAATTGGCGGTGAATGCGGGCGAACTGGTCACCAGCAGCTTTACGTCCCTGGCAAGGTAACGTTCCGTGGCACGCAGCGCCCTGCCGACCGCATCGCTGCGAAGCATCAGGCGATGGATGTCGAGGCATTCATAGACGATCGGCACCGCGGCGCCGAATGCCGTGTTGGCGCGGCGGGCGAGCGCCAGCATTTCCAGGTTGCGCGCGATGATGAGATCGGGCCTCGGCATGCCGCGGAGCCTGGTGCCGATCGAAACCGCCGCCTTGGCGACTGCCGTCAGGCGCTGGGCGAATCGCCCGTCACGCGTCGCGCCGAGATCCAGCGGCCGCAAACCCTCGACGTCGGCAATGCGATTTGCCGTGCGGCGGAAGCCTGCGAGCGTGACCTGGGCGCCACCTGCCCTGAGCATTGTAATCCGCCGGCGCACTGCCGGGTCGGAAACGTCATGCACAAGGTACAAGACATTCAGCATGAAAACTCGACCGCTGTTGGCCCACCCACGGCGAACCTAGTACAGGTCTTGCTGCATCGCAACATTTTTGGTGCAGCGTAGCAAAATCCACGTTTTTTGTTGCACTGCAAAATAAATGCCGTAATTTGGCCGCGGCGGCGGTTGCAGGGTTCCTGGTCGGAACCTGCACAAGAATCAGGAATCCTGAATTTGGAAGCCAATCCATTCGATCCGCCAGAAGGCTCACTGCGCAAATCGGTCGGGCGTGGCGCGGTCGTGACGGCCTTGTCGCAGTCCGTGCGGGTCGCCACGCAGATCATTTCCGTCATCGTGCTGTCGCGTCTCCTGTTGCCGCAGGATTTCGGCGTCGTGGCGATGTGCGCGCCGGTGCTGGCCTTCATCGCGCTGTTCCAGGATTTCGGCCTCACCCAGGCGACCATCCAGAAATCGGGCATACGGCACGACGAGGTGAACTACCTGTTCTGGATCAACGTCGCCGTCAGCGCCATCCTGGCCTGCGTGCTTGCCGGCGCGGCACCGCTGGTCGCCGCCTTCTACGGCGAACCGCGTGTGGCTGGCCTGGTGGCGGCGCTGGGCCTGCAGATCATGGCCTACGGCCTCGGTGCGCAGCATCTGGCGCTCCTGACGCGCCGCATGCAGTTCGGCCGCCTGGCCATCATCGATGTCGCAGGCGCCGTGGCTGGTCTTGCCGTGTCGATCGCCTGGACATTCGTCGACCGCTCCTACTGGGCACTTTTCGCCGGCACCTTGACCGGAGCCGTGCTGCCGACGCTGTGCTACTGGGCCAGTTCGCGCTGGCGGCCCAGCCTGCCGCGCAAGGTCGCCGGGATCAGCGAGCTGATCAATTTCGGCGCCGGCATAACCGGCTTCAACTTCGCCAATTTCTTCGCCCGCAATCTCGACAACGTGCTGATCGGAAAATACTGGGGCGAGGCGCAGCTCGGCCTCTATGACCGTGCCTACAAGCTGCTCCTGTTCCCGCTGAGCCAGATCACGAACCCGCTGTCGAAGGTGATGGTGCCGGCTCTTTCCAGGCTGAAGGACGAGCCCGACCGCTACCGCAGCGCCTATCTTCGCGTCATGCCGCTGATCCTGCTGGTGGCGCTTCCCGGCGTCGCTTTCGCCACCGCCATGTCGGACATACTCATCCCCTTCGTGCTCGGCGAGCAGTGGCGCGCGAGCGCCTCGATTTTCCTGGCGCTGGGCTTCGCCGGGCTGCTGCAGCCGCTCAACAATCCGGCCGGATGGCTGTTCGTCAGCCAAGGCCGTTCCGGCGACTTCATGCGCTGGGGCATCATCACGGCGGTGACGTCGGTGCTCGCTTTCGTGCTGGGCCTGCCTTATGGCGCGCTCGGCGTGGCGATCGCCTATGCCGTCAGCGAATATCTGCGCACGCCTTTCCTGTGGCTCTATGTCGGCAGGAGCGGGCCGCTGCGGGCAAGCCACGTTCTTCGCGCGGCGACGCCGTTCGTGCTCGGCGCGCATGGGGCGCTGGCGGTGGTCTGGTTGGTCAAGCCGCTGCTGCCGCAGCAGCATGTCATTGCCTTGGCCAGCGGCGCGATCCTTGCCTATCTCATCACCATCGTCATCGCGCTGGCCTTCGCAGCCGGCCGTGAAGCCTTGCGCGAGGCCTTGAAAATGCTGCCGGCAAGGCCGCCGGCGGCAGCACCGCGCGAGGCGCAATAATTTTGGCGCTTTCGACCCTTACCGTTCACCCGAGCATCAGGCCTGATCCATGCATTACCGATCGATCTCAGACATGAACGACGCGATCGTGAGCAACCTTCACCGGTTGCCGCGCGACATCGACCTGGTGGTCGGCGTCCCCAGAAGCGGGGTGCTGGCAGCGACGCTGGTCAGTCTCGCGGCGAACATACCGATGACCGACCTGGACTCCTTCCTCGAGGGTCGCGTCTACACATCGGGCATCACCAAGCGCCGTGCGGTGCTCGACCGCAAGGTCGCGGAAATGCGCAAGGTGCTGGTGATCGACGACAGCGTCTCCGGCGGCAACGCCATGCGCGACGCCCGCGCCCGCATAGAGGGTGCCGGCATCGAGGCAGACTACACCTTTGCCGCCGTGTTCGGGCTTGAGCCGCAGCATGCCGAGACCGATGTCGTCTTCGAGGTCGTGCCGCATCCGCGCATGTTCCAGTGGAACTTCATGCATCACAAATTCCTGGCGCAATGCTGCGTCGACATAGACGGGGTGCTGTGCCTCGATCCGACCGAGGCGGAAAACGACGACGGTCCGGCCTACGAGAAATTCCTCAGCGAAGCGCGGCCGCTCCATACCGCGACCCGCAAGATCGGCTGGCTGGTGACCAGCCGGCTGGAGAAATACCGCGCGCTGACCGAGGCCTGGCTGGCCAAGCACGAGATCAAGTACGATCATCTGATCATGCTCGACCTGCCGAGCAAGGCGGAGCGTCAGCGGCTTGGCGCGCATGGCAGTTTCAAGGCCGAATTCTACCGAAAATCCGATGCCATCCTGTTCATCGAGAGCGAGCACGAGCAGGCGCTGAGGATCACCGAGCTGTCGGGCAAACCGGTGCTGTGCGTCGAAACGCACATGGTCAGCTTTCCCAACGCGCTGTCGCTCCCGGCGCTCGGCCAGGCGGCGCGCAACCTGCCGGCCAGGTTGCGACAGGCCAAGTCACAGGAAGGGCGCAAGGGCGCCGCCAAGGCCCTTGCCCGCGCCCTGCTCGGCGCCCGCGGCTACGAGACGCTGAAAAGCCGGGTCAAGCGCCTGGCCTGATCCGCCAAGGCTGCGAATCCAGATTAACGGGTTCCTTCGGAGTGTTCGCCGGCGCGCCGGTCGAGAAGCATCAAACGAAAAACCCGCCTGTGCGGCGGGTTTCCGACGCAACTCAGCACCATGACCAAAAATCTACCATAGCTGCCTTCACCCTGTCAAGAAAAAATTCCTATTCCAGGGCTGCCGGGTCCGGTGCCAGCCTGAGCCTTGGCTACGCCGCCTGTCGCGAACGCTGCTGCGTGGCCTTGTCCAGTATGGAAAAGAAGGTGAGGAACTGGCGGTCAGGATCGAGCTCCGGACGCTCGGAGAAGCTGCGCGCCGTGGCCGAGAGCCGGTCATATTCCTGGCGGTCGTTCCACAGCAGCCTGACAGCCGCGACCCAGTCGGCGAGCGGAGCTTCGTAATCGAGCACCACGCCGCCCGGTCCGACCGCTTCGGGCAGGCCGCCGCGCCGCGAGCCAATGACGGGAATGCCGCTGCAATGGGCTTCCGAGGCCACACGGCCCCAGGCCTCTTCCCATTTGCTGGGCGCCAACAGGATCCTGGTGCGGCCATAGACGGTCTTCATGTCGCCGGTGCGGTTCTCCAGCCTGATGTTGGAGAACGGGGCGATGGTCTGCTCGATGCGGGCGCGATGATCGTCGGCGAGCTTCCAGCTCTCCACGAACAGGAACGGAATCTCGGGGCAGGCGCCGGCGATGCGCACGGCGAGCTCGAAGCCTTTCTCCTCGTACGGATTGATCAAGGTGACGAACTGGCCCGTGGTCGGCGTGCTGTAGAGGGCGGCATTGATGGTCGGCGGCAGCACCGCCGCATCGATGCCGAACTTCTGTTTGTAGGCGCGCGCGGTGAATTGCGAATTGGCGATGTAGAGCGCCGAATGCAGCTCGCGCAGATCGCCGCCCAGCTCATGGAACTCGACGTTCCTGAGATAGACGACCAGCGGCACGCCTTCGGCCTGCAGCGCCTTGCCCACCGGAACCGACTTGTGGCATTGGACGACGGCCACGTCCGGCTTCAATCTGCGGACGGCAAAGTCGGCCGCCTTCCAGGGAAACCAAGCCCGCACCACCGGATAGCCGGGAAAACTGTCGATGACCGCCGGCTGACGCAGCAGCTTCATCTTGGCGCGCGCCTTGAAGCCGAAGACACCGTCGCCGAACAGGGCGGCCAGTACGGCCGCCTCATGGCCGTGCTCGATCAACTGTTCCGCCAGATGATGGGTGCTCGACTGGACGCCGCCGCTGAATTCGGGCGTGTATCCGTTTCCGCCTGCAAAAAGAACTTTCATGGTCCTGGCTCCTGGTTCTTTCGCGTTTCGTTCAATGTGGCCCGAGAGCTTGCTCCGGCACCGCCTCAGGCACTCTGTTGCTCGAGATTGGCGAACGGATTGGTGCATGGCTGCCATCCGGTGAACCGGATCGGATCGCCCGGCGAACTGCGCCAGGCGTAGTCGGTCAGCATGTGGAATTCGGCGATCAGCCAGCGGTCGAAATGCAGGAGGTCCTGCTTCTTCTGCTCCGGCAGCAGAGCGCGGGCTTTGCCCAGCCTTGTCTCCTCGAGCAAGGTGACGGCGTCGCTGAGTTTCTTGCTCGGGAATATCCACGGGTTCCTGTCGCGGAACGCCAGGACGAACTGCTGCAAATGCTCGATGCGCATGTTGAGCTTGCCGAAATATTTCTCGAGCGTGACGCGCACCAGATCCTCATCCGAAAACGAGGACACTGCCGCGTAGGCAATGCCGGTCGATACCACCCCGCCCGCCATGACGGCCAGTGCGGAGCGTCGCGAGATCTCTATCATCTGGTTTGCTCCTCTCACGCCATCCGGCTCGCCGCCCGCAGGGACAGCGCTGCCGCGGTCAGGCTCGGATTGGCGCATGAACAGCTCGGATATGTGCTGGTGCCGACCACGACCAGGTTCCTGAGCTGGTGATGAATCATGCCGCTGTCGACCACCGAATCGGCCGGGCCCGTTCCCATCCGGAGCGTACCCTGGACATGCGATTCGGTTGGCCGGATGCCGCGATCGAAAAGCTGTTCGACCGGTAGCGGGGCGAGCAGCCCGGGCAGTTTCTCCAGCGCCCGCGCCATGCCCTTGACCGCGTAGTCCGACGGCGCCTTGAAGCTGACGAAGGCGTTGTCGTTCTCGTCGAGCGTGACGAAATTTTCATGGTCGAGCAGGTTCTCGGTCACCACGACAAGGGGCAGCGCCTGGCGCAGCCGCCCTTTCTCGGCGCGCATGCCGTGTTGCCAGCGGTTCTCGAAATAGACCAGCGCCGCGGCGTGCTCGGACCGGTGCGGACCGTCATAGAGACCGAAATTCAAGCCGGTGGTGATGGTGCTGCCGTCGAAATTGTCGACACCGTCGAGATAGACCTCGAAATTCCAGCCATAGGATTCATGCAGGCCGCGGCCGACGAATTCGCCTCCCAGGCCGGACCGCAGCATGATCGCCGCGCTCTGGATGGCATTGGCGCCGAGAATGAAGAGGTCGCCGCTGACCTGATATTCCTTGCCGCCATGGACGAAGGTGACCGAGCGGACCGTCCCGCCGACATGATCGAGCCTGCGCACTTCCGAACCGAGGCAGACCGACACGTCGGGATGCTCGAAGACATGCATCAGGCCATTGTTGGCGGTGAACTTGGCGTCGACCGGGCATAGCCAGCATCTGAGGTTGGCGCAGCACGAGGTGCGCTGCGCGGTCGGCACGCGGGCGCGCGCGGTGGGCATAACGAAATGCTGGCCTGGCTGCGCCGCCTTCATCATCCGGTCGGGCGTCGACATGCGGTGCGGCGGCTGCGGAAAGGGCTTCGAGCGCGGCAGCATCGCCGCCATGTCGGGATCGCCCGAGATCGACATGATGTCTTCGGCGTCGCAATAGAACGGCTCGACGTCGTCATAGCTGATCGGCCAGTCATTGCCGATGCCGTAAGTGCTTTTCAGCCTGAAGTCGTTGGGATGGAACCTCGGCGTCTGCGCGAACCAGCAGTTGGTGCCGCCGCCCAGCCCGATCGTGTAGTTCCAGGGCTTGTCGGAATTGGTCTTGTAGGTCGACTCGTCCTCGATGTCGGTGTTGACGTTCTGCTTGAGCTGCCATTCATGCGTGTTGTGCCGGCCCCATTCCAGGAGCAGGATGCGCGCCTTACGCCGCTTCGTGAATTCGTGCAGGAAGAAGGCCGAACCGAAACCGGAACCGATCGCGACAACGTCGAAGTGGTCCTTGGTGATCTGCTCCGGCTTTACGTCCAGCACCATCAGCCGCAACTCCTTTCCGGGTCTTGTGCGTTCGTCATGGCAAGCACACCGGCCGGCCGCGGCGATCCCACATTGGATTGCCCAAACCCGGTCTCATGCCGCCATCCTGCCGATCGAGTGATATTCGATGCCGTGGCGGGCGATGACCTTGGGATCATAGAGGTTGCGGCCGTCGAAGATGATCGGCGTGGTCAGCGCGTCCTTCAGCGCGTCGAAGGACGGCGCGCGAAAACTCTTCCACTCGGTGGCGATCAGCAGCGCATCGGCGCCGCGCAGCGCCGCTTCCTTGGTGCCGCACAGAAGCAGGTCGTCGCGCAGCCCATAGATGGCCTGGCATTCCTGCATCGCCTCGGGATCATAGGCCTGCACGGTGGCGCCGACGTTCCAGAGTGCCTCCATCAGCGTGCGGGCGGGCGCCTCGCGCATGTCGTCGGTGTTGGGCTTGAAAGCCAGGCCCCAGAGCGCGAAGGTCTTGCCCTTGAGGTTGCCCTTGAAATAGCGGTTCACCTTGTCGAACAGCACGGACTTCTGCTCGTTGTTGCGCTCCTCGACGGCGCGCAGCAGCTTGGCGTCGAACTTGACGCCTTCGGCGGTCTTGATCAGGGCGCGCACGTCCTTGGGAAAGCAGGAGCCGCCATAGCCGAGGCCCGGATAAATGAAGTGGTAGCCGATGCGCGGATCGCTGCCGATGCCCTTGCGCACCTCCTCGATGTCGGCGCCGAGCTGTTCGGCCAGATTCGCCATTTCGTTCATGAAGCTGATCTTGGTGGCGAGCATGCAATTGGCCGCGTATTTGGTGAATTCGGCGCTGCGCACATCCATCACGATCATCTTCTCGTGGTTGCGGTTGAAGGGGGCGTAGAGCTCACGCATCACCGCCTCGGTGGCCTCGCTCGATGTGCCGACGATGATGCGGTCCGGCCTCATGCAATCGGCGACGGCGGACCCTTCCTTGAGGAATTCCGGATTGGAAGCGACGTCGAAGGTCAGGTCCTCGCGGCCTCTTTTCTTCAGCGTTTCGGCGATCCTGGCCTTGATCTTCTCGCAGGTGCCGACCGGCACGGTCGACTTGCCGACGACGATCTTGGGCGCATCCATTTCCCGGCCGATCGCCTCGGCGACCGCCAGCACATATTTGAGATCGGCCGAGCCATCCTCGCCGGGAGGCGTGCCGACCGCGATCATCTGGATTTCACCATGCCTGACGGCGGCGGCCGCGTCGGTGGTGAACTTGATGCGGCCGGCGGCATGGTTCTCCCTCACGATGCTTTCCAGGCCCGGCTCGAAAATCGGGACGAGACCTTGATTGAGCCGCTCGACCTTGTTCGCGTCGATGTCGACGCAGACGACCTGGTGGCCCACTTCGGCAAGCACAGCAGCCTGCACGAGACCGACATAGCCGATACCAAACACCGTCAGATTCATTCTGTTTCGTTCCTGTCCAGGGCGGCGGACCGTGGTCGGCCCAACCGTTTCAAATCGACTTTTCCAATAGGTTCTACTTTACGCTGCATGCCAGCGATTCCGGAAACTGGCAGGGTTCGCCCTGCGCGGTGAAGGCGACGCGCTCGATTTGCAGCGAAAGCTTGCGTCCGGGATCGGCGAATGCGCCCAACCATCCGGTCATCGTATCGCTGCCCCAGAGGCTGAAGAAGATCTTCTGAGCATGGCTGGGCAGCTTTGCCGGATCGGTGATGGTGTTCACCAGTTGGCCGTTGACGTACCAGCGCAAACTGTCCTTCTGCCAGACGAAGGCGTAGTCGTTGAAGGCCTTTTCCGTGCCGCCCGGCACGTCGACCAGCTTCTCGTTCTTGCCCTTGCCGGCGATGTAGGCATTGACCTGCACCTTGGACGTGTCCTTGGTCAGGATCTCGAAGTCGATCTCGTCCCAGGGCTGCTTGTCCGACGGGCCGATATAGGAGAAGAAAGCCGCGTTGAGGCCGGGACCGGTGTCGGTCTTCATGCGCGCCTCGTAGGTGCCGTAGCCGAAGCGCTGCTTGGTCTGGATTTCGCCGCAAGCGTAGTCGCGGTCCTTCGTCTTCTGCTTCTCGAAACCCAGCGACAGCACGCCGTCCGCCAGGCTGACCTGCCCCTTCGCCCAGGTACAATTCTGATGGCCGCCATTCGTCCAGCCATCGGAGACATACCAGCGCTGGCGGTTGAAGCTGGTGAAATCATCGACGAATGAGGGCGCCGACTTCAGATCCTGCGACCAGGACGGCGCCGGCCCGGCGAACAGGCCAGCGAGAGCGGCCAGCGCGACCAGGGCAGCCCTGCGTCCGGCGGAACCGCCGGGGCGGGCTTGCCTGGCCTGGCGCGTTGACGACATGCCGCGAACTGCGACGGTGAACGTGGTTCTCGGATCCGCATTCATACGAAACTCAACCTTTGCGCTGTGCATCCCCAACCCAAAGTAGCCATTCGAGCCGTTGCCAAACGGCGCTTCCTTTCTCTCGTCAGCCCCTCCCCAAGCTGCCTTCCCGCCTCGCGCCAAATCCACCCTTCAGCCTTCACCCTCTGCCGGCGCCCGCCGGTTTGGCGAGCCTCTGGCTGGCCGTCATATCGGACGACCCGTCCTCATCGAAAACCATGTCCAGCGAATGACGAAGCTCCCGGACCATGCCGTTCTGGCGTGACAACGCCGCGATGCGGCGCTCGCAATTCAGAATCGAGGTCGTCAATTCATCGACCTCGGCGGAGCGGCGCGCAGACGCCGAGCCGTTCTCCATGGCCTCGACCAAAAAGGCGGCGTTGGTGGCCGTCGCCTTGTAGCGATTCTCCAGCCCGTTTCGCTCCGCCTCGATCTCGGCCGCGATCTGCTCGAACAGCTTCGCCAGGCGGTCGAGGCGCGAAATGTCGGTCTGGCGGTCGCGGGCCGGATTCCTTGATCTGAAGCCGAATATCGAGGCCATGCGTTCAAAGTCCTATGGTAGTCCGGCCGTCGGCCGGACCCCTTACCGGTTCAATATCGGGCAGTCCGATCGGAGGCCAGCTCATTGGCCATTCTAATTGCTGCACCGCAACATAGACTGCCATCCCCGGGCCGCGTAGGCAACCACCCAATTCGTAAACTCATAAATCCGCCGGAAATGGTTTGCGCGACGGGCTGGCAAGAGCGCGGCCGGATACCCGCATTCAAGGCTGCTTGCCCGTGCTGGTGCCGGCCATGAGAAAACGCATTGGCGGCACATGTTGACGACGGGAGGCAAACCCGACGCGGCGAAACAGCGCCTCGAGCTTGTCGGACGCCACGCCCTGGACGATGGGAACCAGGTTGGATTGGCTTGCGAAGGCATAGGCCGCGGCCGACGCCAGGCCCCGCTCGGCCTTGACGTCGAGGAAATTGCGCAGCCGGTATTTGTCGCGCACGTGGCGCTCGTGGCGGCGCAGCACCGCTTTGGAACCCTCAGGCAGGCTGTCGATAGCCAGCAGCGCCAGGTCGGCGTCGGCAAGACGCTTCAGGTCCTGGGTCTTGTGGCGGCCGCTCAGCGAATCGGCCCGCACGATGGCGCCGTAACCGCAGGAGCGGATGACCTTGAAGCGCGCGCCGCTGGCGACCGCGCGCGCGTAGAGTTCGTAATCCTCGCCCAGACGCAAGCTCTCGTCATAGCGCAAGCCGTGCCTGTCGAGAAAAGCGCGGCTGATCACCGGCTTGAGGAAACCGAGTTCGCCTCTGCGCACGTTGCGCCTGGAGATGTTGCCTTCGACGAAGCGCTCAAGGTCGAGGAATTCCGGCTCGGCCGCGAACTGCGGTACGACGATCTGGGTGACATCGCTCAAGGCGTCGTCCCTGATGAGCATGATGTTGTCGGCCGCGAAATCCCAGTCCGCGCCGGCAAAGAGGTTATGAAACCTGCCCGCGAGAAAGAAGTCGTCGGCGTCAAGAATGGCGATGAACGGCGATTGCGAGGCGGCGATGGCGGCGTTGCGGGCGAAGGAGGGGCCGCGATTGACGTCGAGCCGGATCACCGCGAGCCGGCCGCTGCCGTCATCGGCGGCGCGGGCGACTTGGGCCGTGTCATCGCTGGAGGCGTCGTCGACGACGACGACTTCCGCCACTTCCGGTTCGCGTAGCGCGGACGCGATGGCGACCGCGATTGTTCGCGCCGCGTTTCGGGCCGCGATGATCACGCAGACCTTTGATTCCGTCATCGACATGAATTTGCCTCTTGCACAGGTTCCATTCTGCCCTCGCCCTGTACGTGTCCGATGCCCGACGGGCTTCCCGTCACGGGCTGCCCTGCCGTTCGAAGATGCGGCGGCTGATGTCGGCCGATGCCGCCCAGCCGGCTTCCGCCAGATAGCGGACCGGCGCACGACCGCACAACTCCCACAACACGGTGCGCCGCTGCGGCCAGCGCAAGGATGACAGCCATGGCGCGATGACCATGTTGAGCAGGTCCTCATTGCCGATGCGCGACAGCATCCGCGCGGCGCGCTGCGAAAGGAGCGTGTCGGCGCCGCCGAGGAGCACGTCGGCGGCGCGCAGGCCCAGCAGCAGCGTGTCGTCCAGCCCCTGCGCCGCGGCGGCATCGAGCAGGCGCTGCTGCTCGGCTTCGTCCAGGCGGTCGGCGCTGGCGCGCACGTCGCAGACGTAACCGGCGCAGGGTTCCCGGTTGAAAAGCGCCTTGGCGACGCTGATGCAGGACAACAGCAGAGTGTCGGCCGCAGATGTGAACGGCACCTCGACGCCGGTGATCTCGACCTGCCGTTTGCGCCGCAGGAAGCCATCCGCGTCGCGCGGGCTGGGCGAGCCGGGTTGCTGGAGCCGATAATGCAGATCGACAGTGGATTGCGTCGGCCCGTCGCCGCGGATCATGTGCTGTTCGCCGAGGAAACGGACCCACCAGACGGAGCGCGACTTGCCGGCGATCTCGTATCCGATCGAGCGGAGCGCCTCGCGCGCCCTGAAAAACCCGGCCGGCGCCACCAATATGTCGACATCGCCCGAAGGCTTCATGAAATGATCGTCGTAAAGCAGATGCTGCTGGAAGGGACCTTTCAGGAAAACGAAATCGATTTGCCTGTCGCGCAGCGCCGCCTGGATCGCCATCGAATCCATGATGCAGGACGCGTTCATCGAAACGGTCTTCCGGCGGTAGGCGTCGAGCCATTGAGAGAGCTGGGCCGGCGGCCCATTCGCGGGTGCGCTCGACAGCACCTTGAGGATAAAGGTCGCGACCTTGTTCAACCTGGCTATGTCGGTGACATTGGCCACGGAGAGGCCGGAGGCATCGCCGGGCGCGGCGCCGGATCGCGCCGCGAAGAACAGCCGCAGACAGGCCTGCACATAGGCGATCTCGCTGGCGCAATCGGCGGCGCGCAGTCGCTCATATGAACGTTCGGTCAGGGCCATCGGGCGCACGGTTCTCCAGAAGCGATCGGCGCGACGCCTATGCTGCAGGTGCGAAGCAAAGCATCGCCAAAAACTTTTGCGCCGTCCAGTTTTTCCTTTTGCAGCGCAAAAATCCGGCCCCGACGTTTATCGAAACCGGCTCGGGCGAACGATGAGGAGAACTGCTGGACCCCAGGGGACGAGTGGCCTTTTCGGCGTTCCGTAGCAAACCTACCGGGAGACCCGGTGCTAGGGCATTATTGTCGCCATGCCTTGAAGTGACAGGGCTTATAAAGTTTATATATGCAAATCAATTTCTTATGCTGACCTAGTGCATTAGGCCCATATGCAGGGATCTCGAGGCGATGAAGGCCAAAGCTTGAGATCGTTACTCACGACTGTGTCTGCGCGCGCAGTCCATAATTGATTAATGCGCGGTAAATCAGGCTTGACTCATAAATGCTGCCATGCAGCTATTGCATCGCAGCATGAAAGTGCCGCCGGCAATCGACAGGCCGTTTCCAGTCCTTGATGGAGTGTAAAATGGAACAGAATGTTGAAAAGCAGGAGTACGAAACGCCCAGCCTGACGGTTCATGGTTCGATTGAAACCATCACTCAGGGCGGTGGCGGCAACACGGCGCTCGACGCAGCATTTCCTGCGCACACGCCGATTGGCGACCTGACGTTCTCCTGAACCTGTCCTGATTCTGGAGGGACACGTTGGGCCTCTGGAATCCAAGAACCATAAAGGGAGTCGGGGTGAAAATCCCGGCCTCTCTTCATTGCCTGACCCGGCTTTTCTTCATCGCCAGAATTGTCGACACGCATTGCGGACAGTGTGTAGCAAACGAGGTTTTCGGATGAACTGGAACCCATCTGACCACGATCGCGTAAGTGCGACCAAGGAAGCGGTTGCCTGCGAATTCGGCAATGGCCTGGCGCTTCTCAACCTGAAATCCAACATCTACTACAGCCTCAACGGGGTAGGCACGTTCATCTGGGAGCTGATTCAGGAGCCGAAACCAATTGCCGAAATCCGCCGGGCCGTGCTCGCGCGCTATGATGTCGACGCCGAGCGCTGCAGGGCCGATGTCGACGCGCTGTTGAAAGGTCTGGCCGATAGCGGACTTGCGAGGCTGCATCATGAGGAACCTGTCTAGGCAGGTTCCGCAAAAGCGGGTCACGGTTTTGCGGCAAGAACCTGCGACGGAGAAAAGTCCCGACCAGACGAAGCACCGGCGGCGTCGGCTTCGAGCTCTCTCCCTGAGTGGCCCGGAAATGCTGTTCCTCTGCCGCTGCCTGCTGGTGGTCGCGGCCGTTCGCCTGGGGCTGACCCTGTTCTCCTACAACCGCCTTCGCGGCATCGTCACCCGGCTGGAGGCGCGTGAATGCGCCAGCACGGGAGAACTGCGCCGTGTCGCCTGGGGCGTTGCCGCCGCGGCCCGCCTGGTGCCGCGCGCAAGCTGCCTCACCCAGGCGCTCGCCGGCCAGTACATTCTCGCCCGCCAGGGCAACGCCTCGAAGATCCGCATCGGCATCGAGCGCGACACCGGCCGGCAGCTGAAGGCGCATGCCTGGCTGATCAGCGGCAACCATGTCGTCCTTGGCGGCTCGATAGACAGGTTTGTCCCTCTCGTCGACTATGGTCAATGACCGATGAGCGGCGTGGCCGGTATCCTGCACGGGCACGAGGCGCCGGAGTCCGCAGCCGATATCCAGCGCATGCTGGCCCGCATGCGTCATCGCGCCCGCGACGGCAGTTCGTGGTGGACCGACAAGGCTGTCGCGCTCGGCCACGCCTGGCTCAACACGACCGATGAAGCCGGCCCCGGCCCGCTGACGATGGCGGGCGGCAAACTGGCCGTCACCGCGGATTGCCGCCTGGACAATCGCGACGAGCTGACGGCACGGCTCGGCGTCCGCGACGCATCGGTTGCCGACGCCGTGCTCCTGATGTGGGCCTATCTGCGCTGGGGCGAAGCCTGTCCCGTGCACCTGCAAGGCGACTTCGCCTTCGCCATCTGGGATGCCGAGCGGCAGGTGCTGTTTTGCGCGCGCGATCATTTCGGCGTCAAACCGTTCTACTATCACGCGGACGGGCAGCGCTTTGTCTTTGCCTCCGAGATCGGCCCGATCCTTGGCGTCACCGGGGCCGGCGCCCGCCTCAGCGAACATCAGATCTCGGGTTTCCTGGCAGGGCTGCCAGACGATCCGCAAGCGACGCCTTATACCGATATTTTCCGCCTGCCGGCGCGCCACAGCCTCACTGTGACGGGGCAGCGCGTGACGCTGCAGCGATACTGGCAGATCGAGCCGTCGTCGCGGCCTATGCGCCCGGACGCCGCCGAGGAATTCGCCCACCTCTTCTCGCAGTCCGTGCGCAACCGCATGCGCGGAAGCGCGGCGGTCGGGGCCATGCTGAGCGGCGGCCTGGACTCCTCTTCGATCGCCTGCGTGGCGGGCCGGCAAAACCTGTCCGAGGGAAAGCCGAGGCTGCCCACCTTTTCGCTGGTTTTCGAACGCGGTTCGGCGATGGACGAAACCCCCTTCATAGACGCGGTGCTGGAACAAGGGCGCGTCGACGGCACGCTGATCCCGGTCGGCAACTACGCGCCGTTCGCGGAATTCGAACGGGTGCTGGAAGAGCAGGAAGGAACGTTCCTGGCGCCGGGCCTTACGCTCACCCGGGAGGTCTACAGGACGGCGGGCGCCAAAGGCGTCAAGGTGCTTCTCGACGGCCATGGCGGGGACGAAGTCGTATCGCAGGGGCACGGCCATCTGCACGAGCTTGCCAACGCAGGCAAGTGGCTGGAGCTGTGGCGCGAGATCCGCAGCGCTTCCAACACCTATGGCGACGGCATGCTCGGCATGTATTTCCAGTTCCTGACCATCTACGGGCCTGCCTGGCGCGTGGCCAGGCTCAGGCACGCCGCGAACCGGCTCCTGCACAGGCTGCGAAAGCCGGCCCAGGGCGGAAGCTGGCGCGACCTGATCAATGCCGATCTTGCCGGCCGCACCGAGCTCATCGAGCGGGTTCACCGAGCCGGCTACAAGCCGCCCGACGTCAGCGCCAGCGAGGCGCTGACCCACCGCTGGATTCTTTCCAACGGCTATGTGCCGCATGCTTTCGAAGTCCTCGACAAGGCGGCCGCCAATTTCGGCGTCGAACCTCGTTATCCCTTCTGGGACAAGCCGCTGGTCGAGTTCTGCCTGGCATTGCCGGGCGAGGAGAAGCTCAGCCGCGGTTTTGGCCGCTACGTGCTGCGCCGCGCCATGCAAGACGTGCTGCCGGCGGCGGTCCAGTGGCGGCGCGACAAGATCGATTTCACCGGCAATCTCGTCAACGGCATGCTGCGCAACCACCGCGACCTCCTGGAACAGGTGCTCGGCCCGGACGCCGGCCGCATCGAACCCTACATAAACCTGCCGGCCGTGAAGGCTGCCTATGCCCGGCTGCTCAGTCGGCCCGACCGGCCGGCGCCGCTCGATGTCCAGTATGTCTGGCGCTCGGCGTCGCTGTCGCTGTGGCTGCGGCAGGTGCAGCGCGCCGGGAGTGCCGCATGACGCCGTTGAACGAGCCGCTGGCCCTCCGCCCGCGCGCGCAAGGCTGGCCGCGCGGACAGCGCCGTTTTTATCGGGCCTACGGCCTGACCATCGCTTCCGAGGTGACATTGCCAGAACTGGAGCCGGCCGAACCCGCAGCGGCGGATATCGTGATCAGTGTCGGCGCGATCGATATGCCGAAGCCTTCGCCCGAGGCCGCGACCATTTTCCGCTTCGAACCGGATCGGCAATATCTGGCATGGCACGCCGTAGGTGCGTTCCTGATCAGCGACGCCTGCCGCATCGAGGTCGAGCCGGCGCCCGGCATCGACGACGCACTGATCGCGTTCCCGCTGCTGGGACCGGTGATGGCGCTCATCCTGCACCAGCGGGGCCTGCTCGTGCTGCATGCCAGCGCCGTCGCGATTGCCGGCAAAAGCGCCATCTTCATGGGCGACAAGGGCGCCGGAAAATCGACGACGGCAAGCGCCATGATCCGTGCCGGACACGAACTGCTTACCGATGACGTCGTGGCGCTCGATCTCAGCCATCCGGACGAGCCGATGATCGTGCCGGGTTTTCCCCAGATCAAGCTGGCGGCCGACGCCGCTGCCGCGATTTCGCTTGAAGGGGCACAAGTGCGGCCGCAGGTGCATCCGGCCATCAACAAGGCCCAGCACCGCTTGCAGAGTGCCTTTTCGCGCGACAGGGTTCCGGCGACCCGCATCTACATTCTCGAGCGCGGCCGAAAGGCTGAGATCTCGCCCATGCCTGGCATCGCCGCTTTGCCGGCCGTGATCAGATTTTCATATGTCACGCGCTTCGGCCGCGCCGCCCTGGTCGGCGATTTCGCGGCGGCGCATCTCGGGCATTGCGCGCGGCTCGCCGATCGCGTCGGCGTGTGCAGGCTCGAAGTGCCGACGGGCTTCGACAGAATCGGCGAGGTCGTGAGCCTCGTCGAGCATGACTTGATGGCAGGACAGGGGTAGCAGGAGATGTCGAAATCATCGCTCCTTCGCCCGTCATTGTTTCGGGAAATCGCCGGGTTCGGCGCCGTTATCGCCCAGATAGGCGGGCGGCGGACCTGGACGGCACTGCTCTTCCTGATCATGGGCAGCCTGACCGAAGGCATCTCCATCCTGTTGCTGGTTCCGCTGTTGCAGCTGGTCGGACGCTCCGGCCAGGACTTCGCGATCAAGCTGCCCGACAATGATTTCATGCGTTGGCTGGTGCCGGACGGCACGCTGAAGCTGACCACGATGCTGTGCATGCTGGTGGCGCTGGTCGCGCTGCAGGCCGCCTTCAACCGCTTCAAGTCGGTCTACATGGCCAGTCTTCTCTTCGATTTCATCAACCGCCTGCGCATGAACCTGTTCGAAAGCATCGGCAAGGCACGATGGGGCGTCTTCACGCGCATGCGCGGCTCCGACCTCGACCATGCGCTGACCGGGGACATAGACCGCGTCCAGGGCGCGGCCTTCTCGCTGCTGATGCTGGTGCAGATCGCCGTGCTTCTGGCCGGCTATCTCGTGATCTCCATGTTCATTTCGCCGGTCATGACGCTGTTCGCCGTGGTCATCGGCATGCTGATGTTCTTCGCGCTGCGGCCATTCCGGTCGCGGGCCACCGCCTTTGGCCAGGTCCTGACCACCAACCGCCAGGATCAATACCGGACGGTCTCGGAATTCCTCGGCGGCATCAAGGTGGCCAAGAGCCTGAACATCGAGGCGACCTATTTCGCGCAGTTGCAGGCGACACTTGAAAGAATGAAGGCCGACAACATCGCCTATGTGCGCAACAGTTCGACCGGCACCGCCCTGTTCCAGGTGGCGAGCGTGATCGGCTTGAGCCTGTTCATCTATGTTGCGCTGGTTCGCTTCGACCTCTCACTGGCCGAGATCGTGGTGCTGCTACTGGTCTTCATGCGCATCGCGCCGCGCTTCATGGACATGCAGACGCAGGCGCAGCAGGTCCTGATCAACCTGCCCGCCTATGCCGCGATGCGTAGTCTGCAGATGCGTTTCGACGCCGAGCGGGAACCTGGCCATGCCGGGATCCAGGACGCTCGAAAGCTGTCGCTCGATTTCGGACTGAATGTTCGCGGCGTCTCCTTCGCCTACGAGGACGGCGCCGCCAAGACGGTGGTGAGCGACATCACCTTCGGCCTTCCGGCCGGCAAGGTCACCGCCCTTATCGGCCCTTCGGGATCAGGCAAGAGCACGATCGCCGACATGCTGCTCGGCCTGCTCGAGCCGACAGCCGGCACGATCCTCGTCGATGGCGTCGAGATCGACGCCGCCAATCGCCGGGGCTGGCGCGACCAGGTCGCCTACGTGCCGCAGGACGTGTTTCTCCTGCACGACACGATCGCGGCGAACCTACGCCTGGCCGCACAGCAAGCAAGCGACGATGAACTGTGGGCCGCATTGCGATCGGCCCATGCGGCCGAATTCGTCGAACGGCTCGACCTCAAGCTCGAAACGGTGGTCGGCGACCGCGGCGTGCGGTTGTCGGGCGGCGAACGCCAGCGGATCGCGCTGGCGCGCGCCTTGCTGCGCAAGCCGTCGCTGCTCATCCTCGATGAGGCGACCAGCGCGCTCGACTGGCAAAACCAGTCGCTGATCGCGCAATCGATCGACGGGCTGCGCGGCTCGATGACGATCCTGACCATCGCGCACCGGCCATCGATGATCGCGTTCGCCGACTGGGTGGTCGCGATGGAAAACGGCCGTGTCGTCGAGGTCGGGCAATATCGGCGGCTGAAGGCGAAAGCAGGAAGCCGGTTGTCCCGGATGCTTTCGGGCGAACAATCTGAGTCCGAACCCGCCGACGTGGCCTGAGGCCAGCCTGGTCTGGGTCAGTGAAGGCTTCGCCCGGCGCCGCCCAGCTTTTCACCCTCGGCCACCTCGGCCGAACCCAGCTTTCTTTCGGCCTCGCGTGTCCTGTCGGCCGGCGTCGGCGCGCTTTTGACGATCATGGCATAGACGAGCACGAAGTAGCCCGCCTGGATGACCACGGCACAAATGATGACGCGCAGCAGCGTCGTGCCTATTGAAGCGCCGCCCAGCCATGACCAGCCAACGACGATCGCAAGAGCGAAAATCATCCCAACGATGAATTTTGGAAGCGACATACCCAACAGCCCACAAACCGGCCCGGGTATATTCCAATCGTTGCCCCACCCGAGCGTCGTCCCTTGTCATGCGGGCTTGTTAAGTCGCCCGCTCCCGGCCGGTTGCTTCCGGCCTTTCAACCTGTCGCCACTTTGACAGGTATAATTTGCAATTCTATTAAGGCGAGCAAAAGGCCGCAAGGGCAACTGCATTTATTTTTAGGTGAGCTTTTGCGCTCGACTCGCTCATGCTGCAACGCACACGACGGGATTACGCGCAACTTCGGCTCTTTGGTGTTTTTCAGTAGAATCTACAATATTGAATAGTATTTTATGTGAATACGATCGAATATCATGCCACGCTAAAGCACCAACGAGCTCCACTCAGGGGCATAAAGAACGCCCCGCCTAGAAGTTGCCCCAAAAGCGCCTCTATTTTTCCCGCTATGCCCATTTATTGTCTTAAATGTGCTAAATATTCCGAAATTTGTGCAGGGCGCGCTTATTATTTAGTCAATTCATGACGTGACTATTTCAAAGGTGTGGGAAATTGTGTGTTGCGCTGCAACATTTTTTTGATATCGTGCCGTAAACCATCCGGTCAACGCATGGAGTTTTGGCATGAGGGATGTTGCCAAGTCGGCCACAGCGGAGTTTTCGCAGGCTGGCGTCGATTTTCCACCGCCGATCGGCGGCCTTATCAAGCGCAGTTTCGATATTGCCGGTTCACTGGCCGCCCTGATCGCTCTCAGCCCGCTGTTCGTGATGATAGCGCTGCTCGTCAAATTCTCCGATGGCGGATCGATTTTTTACGGTCACCGGCGAATCGGGCGTGGCGGACGGGTTTTCCCTTGTCTCAAGTTCCGCACCATGGTGCCGGACGGCGAAAGGGTGCTGGCTGCCTATCTGGCGGCCAATCCGGAAGCCAAGGCGGAATGGATAGCCACCCGCAAGCTGAAGAACGATCCGCGCGTCACCCGGGTCGGCGCGGTCCTGAGGAAACTCAGTCTCGATGAGTTGCCGCAGGTCATCAACATCCTTCAGGGCGACATGAGCCTTGTCGGACCTCGCCCGGTCGTGCGTGACGAACTGGAGATCTATGGCAGCGCCGCCGTGTATTACCTGAAGTCCCGCCCCGGCCTGACCGGCCTGTGGCAGGTCAGCGGCCGCAACGACGTCTCCTATGACAGCCGCGTCGCGTTCGATCGCCACTATGTCGAGAATTGGTCACTTTTTGAGGATATTCGCATCATCATCAAGACAGTTCCGGCTGTCTGGATGTCGCGCGGCTGCTACTGAGCGGTCGCGAACCGGATCGCACGCGGGAGATTTCTCCCGGCAGGCATCGGGCGCAGGCTCATCGGGCTGGTGGGGCCAAAGCGGATCGGAACATTCAGTTGAAGATAGACATGTTCGAAGTTTTTTGCAGCGGCCCGCATTCGGGCCGCTCGCGGCGTTTGCGGCTCGTGGCCAGCTGCCTGGCCCTGTCGCTCGCCCTGCCTCGGATCGCCATTGCCGACGAGTACCATCTCGGATCGCAAGACAAGCTCACCATCCGTATCGCGGAGTGGCAGACCGTCGAAGGCACGTTCCGCGACTGGTCGGCGGTGAATGGCGTATACACGGTCGGGCCGGCCGGAATGCTGTCGGTGCCTTTCGTCGGCGAGCTGCCGGCATCCGGCAAGACAACGGCCGAAGTCGCGGCGGCGATCGGCGAGGCGCTGCAGCACAAGCTCGCTTTGTCGGACCGGCCCGAGGCATCGGTCGAAATGGCGCAGTTCCGGCCGTTCTATATTTCGGGCGAGGTGCAGAACCCCGGCCAATTCCCCTATGTGCCCGATCTTACGGTGCTGAAGGCGGTCAGCATCGCGGGCGGCATCCGGCGAAGCGCCGACTACGGCCCGCAGCTCGGCAAGGACCTGGTCACCGCCAAAGGCAATTTCGACATATATGACGATCAGCGCGTTCGACTGATCGTCAAGCGCGCGCGCATCGATGCCGACCTTGCGGGCAAGTCGAGCTTCGACGTGCCGAAGGAGGTCGAGGGCGACCCGAGACTGCAGGCCATCGTCGCGGACGAGATGACGATCCTCACGGCTGACCAGAAGGCGCTGAAGCTGAAGCTCGAGGCGCTCAGCGATCTGAAAGGGGTTCTGCAGGCCGAGATCGAATCGCTGCAGAAGAAGATCGTCAACCAGCAGAAGCAGGTCGACCTGGCGCAGCAGCAACTCACCAGCATCGGTCCGCTGGCCCAGAAAGGCCTGGTCGCCAACGCAAGACTGCTGGATTCGCAACAGTCCGTCACCGACCTTCAGGGCAAGATCCTGGACTACGAAACGGCCATCCTCACCGCCAAGCAAGCGATCAGCAAGGCAACGCAGGATGCCATCGATGCCCAGAACACGCTGAGCTCGAGCCTCGCCGCCGATCGGCAGCAGACCGAAGCCGACCTGAACGAGGCCGCGCTGAGGGTCAACATGCAGAAAGGATTGATGGCCCAGGCCACCGATCCCGCCACCGTGGCCGCCAGCGCAACCAACGAAGAGCCCACCCTGATCTATTCACTGCTGCGCGCTGCCGACGGCAAGACGAGCGAGATTGCGGTCAAGGAAGACACCCCCGTGTTGCCGGGCGATGTGATCAAGGTCAAGCTGGCGCCAATGCCCAGCCAGTAAGTGGTCGAACGGCCGGAGATAAGAGCAGCTCACCGTTCACGAAAACGGTGAGCTGCTCTATCCCTTTGTTTTTGCGCAATTCCGGACGGAAAGCGCTGCGCGTTTCCCGGGGAAGCCGTACACACTTTCCTGAAATTGCTGGAGCGGGGCGGCGTTTGAGGGAATCGCCAGCCGCTCTATCGCCTGCTTTGACCCAATCCCAAACGGGAAACCGATCGGTATTCATCGAGCGGCGTCCGTGCCAGGCTCGGGGCCGCTCCAGCCTCTGGCGGCATTTGCCTCTTCGATCCTTGCCGCAGACAGGCGAGGACGGGCAACGGGCAGTCGCGCCAGCTTGAAGAAGCTGAAATACATCAGGAAGGACCCCATGATGTAGGGGTTGAGGATCTCGACCTCGACGAAGGAGCGGATCAGGAGCAGCACCATGACGCCGGCCAGAACGACCGAATCCGCCCGCCATGTTCCGAACGCGACCGCCGAGACATGGCCGTAGAGCGTGCGCAGGATGACCAGCGAAACCAGCGTCGCCCCGACGAAGCCGAGTTCGACAAGGGCTTCGATGTAGGTATTGTGGAAGTGGAAGCCGGTGCGGGTGGTGATGTAGAACTCGTTCCACAGGCGCTCGGCCTCGGCAAAACCCTGGACCCAGTACGCGGCATAGCCGACGCCGAGCATGGGCGCCCTCTGCGCGGCGTTCCAGCCCTGCTCCCACAGATAGGTGCGCCCGGTGAGCGTCGAATCCTTGCCGAACAGGCCGAGGACGAAGTCCATGAGGCCGAGATTCAGCGCCACAAGGATAGCGACGACCAGCATGCCTGTGCCGACTAGGAAGATCACCCGGCGGTAGCGTCGCGACAGCACCTTGCTCATGGCAAGCAGCATCACCAGCGCCAGCACCGCCGGTGTCGAGGCCATCGAGGTGGCCGAATGCGAGATGACCAGCAGATAGGCCGACAAAAGCACCACCGGCACCGTCAAGAACAGGCTCAGCCGGCCATGCCTGAGGAAGGCGATGAAAACGACGCTGAAATAGATGCCGAGCGAGGCGACGAAGCCGATCTGGTTCTTGGAGGCGAAAGCGCCGACGAAATTATAGGTGCCGTCGAGGACGTCCTCGGAATAGGCCCCGACCTTGAGAGAGTAGAGCAGGACGACGAATATGCCGACCAGGGCGCCTATCGTCAGGGTCCGCACACTGACGGCGCGCGCCGCGACATAGGCGCAGGCGATGTGGGAGAAATACTGGACGGCCGTTCTCGCGGAGATGCCGGGAGCGTCCGACCAGAAGACGGAGAAGCATACATAGGCCGCGAACGACAATGGCAGCCAGGCGCTGGACAGATGCCGCAGGAACCGCCTGTAGTCGACCATGATGAGGGGCAGCCACACCGCATAGTAGGCCAGGATCAGCACCTGGCCGAATATGACGGAGTAGGAGAATGCCCAGACCGAGACGGCAACGGCAAAACTGCCGTAGACCGAGTTCCTCTCGGGATCGACCAGCAAGGACTTTGGAATCTTCATCTCAGGTTCTCGCCGAGCCTACCCCGGACCGCCGCGTAATCGGCAGGCATCTCCGTAAGAAGGGTGCAATCGACGGCATCTCCATTGTGCAGTGCAATATAACCTATCGCGCCGCGCGCTCAATGGCAAATGCGGTCACCTTGTCTTACAGCCAGGCGAGCGCCGAGAGATCAGGTCCGGGACAGCCGCCCGGACGGGATCGGACTTCTCTTTCCATTGCCGGCCTCTCCATCGAGGCCGCAACCAGCCGTGCGCGCTACCAAAGTGCTCCGCCGGTGACCTGTATGTTTTCCATGGTGATGCCCTTGGCCATATCAGAGCAGAGGAACACGGCCAGCGCCGCGATCTCCTGCGGCTGGAGGATGCGCTGCTGCGGGTTGCCCCTGGCGATCTCGGCCATCGCGTCCTCGGCCGTGCGGCCCTTGCCCTCGCGCTCGACGACCTGCGCCACGTTGCGGCGCATCAGTTCGGTCTCGACCCAGGTCGGGCTGATCATGACGCAGGTGACGCCATGCGCCGCCCCTTCGAGCGCCACGCAACGGGTGAGGCCGAGGAGACCGGCCTTGGAGGCGCAGTAAGCGGGATTGTCCTTCCAGCCGACCGAGGCGGCGGTCGAGCCGATGTTGACGATGCGGCCCCAGCCGCGCTCGATCATGCCGGGCAGCACAGCGCGGGTGGCGCGGAAGGCGCCGGTGAGATTGGTGTCGACGATCTTGTCCCACAGCGCGTCGGAATGGCCGCAGACCGGCTGCTCGGCCGTGGTGCCGGCGGCGTTGACCAGGATGTCGACAGGACCCACCGCCGCCTCGGCGTCGGCCGCGAAACGGTTCGTGACGTCGCTGTCGCGCACGTCAAGATGGGCGGCGTAAATCCTCGTTCCATGCGCGCCGAGAGCCGAACGCACGCGCTCTATCTCGTCAGCGCCGGGATAGTAGGCGGCGTCGGATCTCTCCACGCCGCCAGGTGCGACATAGGAACCGACAGCGACATTGGCGCCGGCCTGCGCCAATGCCGTGGCAATCGCCAGGCCCATTCCGGAGAAGCCACCGGTGACGATTGCGCCGCGGCCGGAAAGGTTTGTCATCGGGCATGGCCTCCGCGCGGCACGGGACGGTCCATCAGTCCCGAGAGGATTTGAACTTCATAGGCCAACATAACCTCGATCGAAGCCCGTTTCGAAGCCGGTGACGAAACTTGTGTCCTTGGCATCAGCTTCCCTTGTCCATCGGCTCGAGCGGCTTGCCCAGCCAGTCGCGGTAGAAACCTTCCAGGTCGGGTTCGAAATCATGGACGATGGGATAACCCGGCGCCGCGGCCTCGACCTCGTGCAGCGTGCCGCATTGCGGACAGATGAACTCGCGGATTTCCATCCATTCGGGATCCGGCAGGTCGCTGTTGGGATAGATCTCGCGCAGCGCCTCCTCGCTGTCGCGCACGATGATCGAAGCCTTCAGCTTCCAGTTCTTGCGGTAGTCGCCGAAGGAATGGCCGCATTCGCAACGGGTTACCCGCTCATCGCCGCTCTGGCAGATGAAGAGGTGGTCGCCAACAGGGAGCAGTATCGGATCGCTCCAGCCGACACGGTCCTGCAAAACCGAAACATATTTGAAGAACCGGTCGTCGTCCTTGTAGGCGCTCATGACGCGGCGCGTCTGCGGCCAGGGCAGCGTGCCCGCGACCAGATCGGCGATGACTTCCTTGCTGTATGAGGTCATGGTCCCTACTCCACGCCGAAGGTCGATTTGGCGTCGACATCCCAGAAGGTTGAAAAATCCCTGGTGAAGCGCGGCGAGAGCTTGATGGCGCTGGCATACATCTTCTTCACCTCGGGCGCGAAATCGACCGCCTTCACCCGCTCGCGCTCCTTGGCCATCCACTCCGAGACCGGCCTGGCCCGAGCGAGCCGGCGCGACCGCATCTCGGCGCGGTGGCGCTTGGTGGCTTCGAGATTGGCGACGGGATAGCCGTCCTCGTCCTCGTCAAGCACGATCCCGAAGACATTTTCGGCAGCTTCCCTGGTGAGATAGCCGTTCTCGACGTCCGATGCTGTCTTGAGCGGGTCGCGCTCCAGCACGTCGCCATAGCCGCCCCCGCCATTGTAGGAATGGGTGAACACGTCGCCGGTTTTGTGGGGTGCGGTGATATAGGGCCCTTCCATCGTCACGTGCTGGCCTTCGAGCCGGACCTCGAGTTCGGAACGATAAGGATTGGTGCCGGTATGGTGCGCCAGCGGCGCGCCCTTTTGTGCAAGCTCGAAGATGTTGCTGTCGCGCACCGCACGGTGTTTTTGGCAGGTCGGCGCCGGATAGCCGCCGCAGAGCCCGCCATTGTCGAAGACGCGCGAGGAGTGTTCCGAGGTGACCAGCCGGAGATGGTCGGTCTTGCTGACCAGCCAGGTCGACAGGAAGGCGCAGCCGCCGCGATATTTGCCGGCGCCCCCGGAATTGGCAACGATTGAACGGCCGATATAGACCATCGGCATGTTCTGTTCCCAGATCTCGATGTTGCCCATGTCGGATTCAGGATTCCAGCCGACATAGGCGGTGTCCAGCCCATCCTTGATGGCAAGCGCGCCGGAACCGGCGGCCGCGCATTCGAAATGCGCCATGCCGAACAGCGTGCCGTACTGGCTGGTTCCCCCCATCTCGATCATCGGGCTGTTGACCTGGCCGACGAAGGCCTCCTCGACGAAGCCGCGGGCGATGAATGATCTCGACAGGAGCCGCTGGAAGACGCCATAAGCCGGCAAGAGCAGCGCCCAGGACGTGGCGGTGGCCACCATCTCATTGTCGGGATTGGTCCAGGTGCCATGCGGCAGCTTCAGCTCCGTCGCCATCCAGGCGCCGTCATTGACCAGGCCTTCGAAATTCATGTGCTGGGTCAGCGTCACGAACATGCCGCCATCCATGCCGGCCGGCGTGCAGTTCATGGAATGATAGCCCCAGGGCTGCGTGCCCTCGAAATCCATGATGATCTTGCCGCCCGTGGTGATCTCCATTTCGATCGGAATGTTGTAGAGCCAGTCGGGGTCGCCGAGCGGCTGGTAGCCCGGCTTGCCCTTGGTGACGTGACCGTAAAAAGTATGCCCCCGATAGATGCCGGGAACGGTCAGTTGCCGCGTGCGGGCGAGTTGCGCGCGGCGGCCCTCCTCGATGAATTCCTTGGACACCTTCATCCAGTAGTCGAGGCCGATCTCGTCGATCAGCGCCTTGACGCTTTCGCGCATGTCGATGCAGGAGGCGACCTTGGCCTTCTCGTCCAGCACCCAGTAGATGGGCATGCGCAGATTGCGCTCGCAGCGGATCACGTAGTCGCGCCGCAGTTCGTCGTTCTGGCCGACTTTTTCGGCACAGACGAACAGGCCTTCGGTGAAGCGCTCCTGGGCCAGCGCCACGTCGCCGCCCGGCGTGATGCCGCCGGCCTCCAGCTCATGGCAGACGGCGCCGGCCCAGCCGACGAGCTTGCCCGAGTGGAAGATCGGCACCACGTCCATCACGTCGGGCACCTGCACCGTGCCGATGAAGGCGTCGTTGTTGGCGAAGATGTCGCCGTCGACGATGCGGGGATTTTCCTCGTAGCCTTGTCTGATCATCCATTTGATGAAGCGGCTCATCGTGTGCACATGCACCATGATGCCGTTGGAGAGCGCGATCGCGTCGCCCTCGGGCGTGTAGATGGCGACGACCATCTCGCCGACCTCGCGCACGCCGGGCGAAGCCGAGATGCGACGCGCCATCTCGCGCGCCGAGACGCAGTAGGCGCGCAGCTTGGTGTGCAGCGTCTCGAATTTCAGCGGATCCTGGTTGCGCAGTTCGAGATCGGTAATGCCGTCATAGCAGCCGGTCTCGTCCATGAGCCGTTCGGATTCGATCAGCCGCTCGCGGAGGCGCAGGGCGGAGGCGGGTTTGTCCAGCATGGCGTTCGCCCTCTCAAGCGTGGGAGTAGTGGAGCAGCGTCCATTCGTCGACGAAGACACGGTCCCGCGGATGGACGACGAGGGTGGTGGCGGGGTGTTCGATGATGGCCGGGCCGGTCACCTCATGCCCCGGCAGCAGAAGATCCATCTCGTAGAGATCGGCCTTGTGCCAGCGGCCGCCAATATAGGCCTCGCGCACGCCCTTGTGCGCGGATGCGGGGCTTGAGGGGCCGAGCGGCCGCTTGAGCAGCACGGGCTTGACCTTGTCGGCGGTGGCGATGAGACCGAGTTCGGTGATCGAGAAGCCGGCTTCACCATAACGCGAGACGCGATGGTTGACCTTGGCGTAGACCGCTTCGAACTCGTCGATGACCTTGCGCATGTCGTCGGCCGAATTGATGGCCGATAGGGGCGCCATCACCTCGACGTCCTCGAGCTGGCCGGTATAGCGCATCATCAGGAACGGCACCGTCCTGATCTTGTCCAGCGCATGACCGTCGGCCACCATCTCGTCGACCGCGGCCCTGGTGAGATCGTCCCAGACCGCGGTCACTCTGGCACCGAAGGCCAGCAGTTCGGCCTCGCTTGCGCGCGCGCCGATGTCGATCTGCGTGGATACCGAATGCCGGCGCATGAAATCCGCCGTGGTGCAGCCGAAGGCGGAGAAGGCGGCCGCGAACTGGAAGGTGATGATATCCTTGAAGCCGATGCCCCTGGAGCAGCCGGCCAGATGCAACGGCCCCGAGCCGCCATAGGAAAGCAATGTGAACTCCGAAGGATGGATGCCCTGGCCGGAGATGACGCGGCGCAGCGCGTTGTTGGCGTCTGCTTCCAGCATGTCGATCATGCCTTCGGCGGCTTCATCCACGCCGACGCCGAGCAGACGGGAGCACTTTTCCTCGAAGGCCTTGCGCGCCTTCTCGACCTGCAGCACGACCTTGCCGCCGAGGAAATAATGCGGGTTCAGCCGACCGAGGATGGCGTCGCAATCGGCGATGGTCGGCTCGGTGCCGCCCCTGGCGAAGCAGATCGGGCCGGGATCGGCACCGGCGCTTTCCGGCCCGAGCGAGACTTTCTTCGTCAGCGGATCGACCTTGAGGATCATGCCGGCGCCGGCGCCGATCGTGTCGAGATGCAGCGTCGGCACGTTCAGCTTGAACCGGTCCATCAGCGGCTCGTTCTCGATCCGTGTCTGGCCGCGCGTGATGACGCCCATGTCGAAGGAGGTGCCGCCCATATCGGAGCAGATCAGCGAGTCATTGCCGATCAGCTTGCCGACATAAGCCGCGCCCAGAATGCCGCCGATCGGACCCGAGATCATGGTTTCGTGCAGGCGCGGATGATTGATCGAGGTGAGGCCGCCGAAGGAGAGCAGCGTCTGGACGCCATATCTGAAGCCGTATTTCTTCGAGACGTCCTCGATCCCCTTGAGCTGCTTGCGGCCGCGCGAGGTGGCGTAGGCCTCGATCAGCACCGAGTTCAGCCGCGACTGCTCGCGGATGACCGGGCGCACCTCATGGCTGCTGTAGACGAGGATGTCGGCTCCGGCGGCGGCGATCTCCTCGCGGCAAATCTCGGCGATGCGCTTCTCATGCACCGGATTGACATGCGAGAAGATCGTCATGATGCAGACCGCCTGGACCTTGTCGGCGATCAGTTTTTTCGCCGCGGCACGGACCTCATGTTCGTAGAGCGGCAGGATGATGTCGCCGAACTGGTCGATGCGCTCGGTGACGCCGTGAGTGCGTCGGCGCGGCACCAGCGGATCGGGATGATGATGCGTCACAGCGTGCAGCCGGTCGGCATAGGAATAGTCGGCCCAGGCCTGCAGGCCGCGACCCATCAGGATCATGTCCTCAAGGCCCTTGGTGGTGATCAGGCCGAGTTTCCTGCCGGTGCGCGACAGCAGCGTGTTGAGCATGCCGGTGCCGGAATAGAGCACCACATTGACGCCCGAAAACAGGGCCTCCAGCGAGATGCCCCAGGCGTCCGCCGCGTCCTCGGCCGAGGCGAGGAACCCCTCGGCCTCGTTCTTCGGCGTCGTTGCCGACTTGCCGATCTTGAAGCGGCCGTCCTGATCGACAAGGATGGTGTCGGTCATGGTGCCGCCGGCGTCGATGCCGATGACGATGGGATTGGTAGAGATATGGTCCACGGGTCGCCTTCCCTTGCCGAGCATGACCACAGGCTAGATTCGCGGGACCGGATCGCGCCATATGCCTAAAGGCACAATGACGGGCGGGAGCTCGTCGCCGAAAAAGAGGCATGCGCATGGGCAACATCTGGGCGCCGCTCGCCATGGCGATCGCTGCCACCGGCACCGACAGGCATGTCGACTGCCTGATCGACCTGATCGGCGCCGACATCGCGCATGACCTGGTGACGGTGACGCGCTATTCGGCGACGCAGACGCCGCAATTCGTCAAGCACCGGCGCTTCTCCGACGAGATGGTGCGGCGCTACCTTGATAATTACTACGTGTTCGACCCCTTCTACGCTTCCTGGCGGCGCGAGCGCCGGCTGGGCATCATGCCGCTCAAGCGGCTGGCCGACGACGAGGCCAAACGCGGCCAGTACATAGCCGGCTTCCTCGCGCAATCGGAGATCTGCGATGAAGTCGGCATCATGCTGGCCGATGGCGGCGACTGGTGCCTCGGCATTTTCCTCGATCGTTCGACCACAGCGTTCAAGGACAACGAGATCGCCCTGCTGACCGAGCGGCTGCCGGTGTTCGAGGCGCTGCACGCGCTCGACATCAAGGCGCGTGGAAGCGATTTCTCGCGCAGTTCGGCGCCCTCCAGCCCCGGCGCCTCGCCGCGCCAGCAGCCCACAATTCCAGCGAGCCTGTGGCCGGAACTGTCGCTCAGGGAAAGGGAGCTCGTGCAACTGATCCTGACCGGCCATCCGACCGCCAACATTGCCGAGCGGCTCGGCATCACCGTCGGCACGGTCAAGAACCATCGCCGGCGCATCTATGAGAAACTCGACATCACCACCGAGCGGGAATTGTTCCTGCAGTTCTTCCTGTACCGCTCGGACAAATAGGCCTGGCGCTGGTGCAAGCGCTGGACAGGCAGATCGAGGGGAGCCCGGCATAACGCGCCTCAGGGATTGGCCCAGACGATCGAGGTGCATGCCGGCTTGAACTTGGCCGGCGGCGACCTCACAGTCACCCCCGAACATGGTTTCGCCGAGCGGAGCCGATTTGCGCCAGGACAGGGGAAAATGAGATGCCGACGATTTTCGCGGAACGGTTTGCCGGACGCTCGGCGGTGATTACGGGCGGCGCATCCGGCATCGGCCTCGCCGTCGCACAGAGGCTGATCCAAGAAGGCGGGCGCGTTTCGGTTTGGGACCGCGATCCCGCCCAGATCGAAGCGGCCAGGGCTTCGATCCCAGCGCTGCATGGCCAGACCGTCGATGTCGCCGACCCGGCGGCGGTGGATCGGGCGGCGCGGTCGACGATCGAGGCGCATGGCGGGGTCGACATCCTGATCACCAGCGCCGCCATCACCGGTCCCAACATGACCGCCTGGGACTATCCGGTGGAGGACTGGCGTCTGGTCATCGACATCAACATCAACGGTGTCTTCTACTGCAACAAGGCGCTCGTCCCGCACATGCTGGAGCGCAATTACGGCCGCATCGTCAACATCGCCTCGATCGCCGGCAAGGAAGGCAATCCCAACGCTTCCGCCTACAGCACATCCAAGGCCGCGGTGATCGGCCTGACCAAATCGCTCGGCAAGGAACTGGCCAAGACCGGCATAACCGTGAACTGCGTCACGCCGGCGGCGGTGCGCACGGCGATCTTCAAGCAGATGAGCCAGGAGCATATCGATTTCATGCTCTCCAAGATACCGATGGCGCGCTTTGGCGAGCTCGACGAGGTGGCGGCGCTGATTTGCTGGATCGCCTCGGAGGAATGTTCGTTCACGACGGCTGCCGTCTTCGACGTCTCCGGCGGCCGCGCCACCTACTGATGTGGTGCGGCGCTTTCCGGCTGGCGGCAAGCCACTACAATTGCGCGTGAGGAAGCAACCAACGGAGCTGGACAAGCGTACAGTGGCCGAAGCCGGAACCCGGCAACGGCAACAATGAGGGCGAAGACATGACCAGGCGTGACAGTTCGGCCCGCGCGCAATTCCTGCACCTTTCTCCGACAATCGCGACGACCGGACCGGAGCTTGCCGCATTTGCTTAAGGTCGAGCTTGCCATCCTGTCGGACGACGACCTTCTGGATCGTTTCCAGCGCGCGGCCTTCGGCTATTTTCTGGAAAACGTGAACCCCGAAAACGGGCTGGTCGCCGACACGTCGCGGCCGAATTCACCGGCCAGCATCGCGGTCGTAGGCTTTGCGCTCTCCTGTTATCCGATCGGGATCGATCGCGGCTGGATGGAGCGGGAAGCAGCGGTGGAGCTGACGCTCGCCGCGCTGCGTTTCTTCTGGACCAGCACGCAAGGCAGTGGCGCTGATGTCACCGGCCACAAGGGTTTTTACTATCATTTCCTCGACATTCGCACCGGACTTCGGGTGTGGCGCTGCGAACTGTCAATGGTGGATACGGCATTGCTGATGGCCGGCATTCTCGTGGCGGGCGCCTATTTCCGGGGCGACAATGACGAGGAAGCCGAAATCCGCCGGCTGGCCGAGGCGCTCTACCGGCGCGTCGACTGGCGATGGGCGCAAGGCAGTAGTCCGACGTTGCGACAGGGCTGGAAACCGAAGAGCGGCTTTCTCCACTATGGCTGGGAAGGCTACAATGAGGCGACGATCCTCTATGTCCTGTCGATGGCCTCGCCCGACAGCCCGACGTCCGACGACAGCTACGCGGGCTGGACGGCGACCTATCAGTGGGAAAACATCTACGGCTACGACGTGCTTTATGGCGGTCCGTTGTTCATGCACCAGTTCTCACACGCCTGGATCGACTTCGCCGGCATCCGCGACGCTTTCATGCGCGAGAAGAATTCGGACTATTTCGAAAACAGCCGCCGCTCGACCTACCTCCACCGCGACTATGCTCGGCACAACCCCCATGGCTATGATGGATACGGAGAGAACCTCTGGGGGCTTTCGGCCGGGGACGGACCGGGCGGCTTTCGCAGCAGCATACAACGGCGGCGGCGCCGGTTTTCCGGCTACGTCGCGCGCGGTGCGCCTTTCGGGCCGGACGACGGCACGATCGCGCCGTGGTCCTATCCGGCGTCGCTGCCTTTTGCGCCTGATATCTGCATGGCGGCGCTGCGCCATCTCGCGGATCGCTACCCCCAGGTGATCGACAATTTCCGGCTGCCGAGCGGCTTCAACCCGACGCTGGCCAACCGGCGAAAATTTGGCCGCGACGGCTGGGTGTCGGAAGGCCATTTCGGCCTCGACCAGGGCATCGTGGTGATGATGATCGAGAACCACCGCTCGCGCCTGGTGTGGGAGCTGATGCGTTCCAACCAGTACATCCGCCGCGGCCTTAACAAGGCGGGGTTCACAGGCGGATGGCTGTCGCAGCCGGCAAGCCCGGATGGCCGCGATGTCGCTTGAAGGGACGAAAGCTGCCGGTTTTCCGGCCGACCACAATGATGTCGAGCTGGTCAGGGGCGCCCATCCGCCGCATTGGCGAAACCCGCCGCCCACCGGACCATACAATCTCGTCGTCGTCGGCGCCGGGCCTGCCGGCTTGACTGCCGCGACCGAAGCGGCAAGCCTCGGCGCGAAAGTGGCGCTGATCGAACGCGGGTTGATCGGCGGCACGTGCATCAACACCGGCTGCATCCCGTCCAAGTCGATCATCCGTACATCCAGGCTCTATGCCGACATGCGCGATGCCGAGAATTTCGGAGCCGATGCGCCGGACCATCTTCGCGTCGATTTCCAGCGCGCGATGACCAGGATGCGGCGCATCCGGCAACGGATCAGCCATGCCGACAGCGCTGAGGCGCTTGCTGCGCTGGGCATCGACGTTCATTTCGGCGAAGCCCGGTTCGAGGGAAGCGATTGCGTGACCGTCGCGGGAACCACGCTGCGCTTCCGCAAGGCGCTGATTGCGACAGGCGCGAGGCCGGAGTTTCCATCCATTCCCGGCCTGGTCGAGGCCGGCTATCTCAGCAACGAGACGATGTTCGACCTTGTCGACTGCCCGAAGCGGCTGCTGGTCATCGGCGGCGGGCCGCTTGGCTGCGAGACAGCGCAGGCCTTCTGCCTGCTCGGCGCGAAGGTCATCCTGGCGCAGAGCGATCCGATGTTCCTGCCCGGCGAGGAACGCGACGCCGCGCAGATCCTTTCGGAAGCGCTGGCGCGCGAGGGGGTCGAGGTCCGACTGAACACCGAAGTGGTGGCGGTGCGCAGGGACGGCGACAAGAAGCTCGCCGACCTGGTGCGGGACAGCGACATGATGACGATTTCCGTCGACGAGATCATCACCGGCATAGGCCGCTCGCCCAATGTCGACGGTCTTGGCCTCGACGAGGCGGGGGTTGCCCACGATGCCAAAGGCATCAAGGTGGACGATTATCTCAGGACCTCAAACCCGCGCATCTATGCGGCGGGCGATGTCTGCCTCGACTACAAATTCACGCATACCGCTGAAGCAACAGCCCGCATGGTCGTGCAGAACGCCCTGTTTCTCGGGCGCAAGAGGCTGAGCGAATTGGTGGTTCCGTGGTGCACCTACACCGATCCGGAAATCGCCCATGTCGGCCTCTATCCGGTGGAGGCGCGCCGCGACGGCATTCCGGTCAAGACCTATACGGTGCTGATGCACGATGTCGCCCGCGCGGTGATGGACGGCGAGGAAGAGGGTTTCGTCAAAATCCATGTCAGGGAAGGATCAGACCGCATCCTCGGTGCGACCGTGGTCGCCGCCCATGCCGGCGAGATGATCAACGGGGTGTCGCTCGCCATCAGGTCGGGCATGGGATTGCACGCGCTGGCCGACGTCATCCATCCCTTCCCGACACAGGCGCAAGGCATCAAAATGGCCGGCGACGCTTACCGGCGAACGCGGTTCACCCCTTTGTGGAGGCATCTGGCGGCACGCTGGCTGGCGTGGTCCAGGCGATGACACTTGTGTCCCGTCGGCGTTGGCGCGGGCTTCAGCCGTGCAGGTCCCGCGAAATCGGCGGGCCGACCGAAAAGCCGGTGAAGGTGACCTCGAAGCCTTCGCGCTGCGGCGAACAGCACATCATGCCGACATCGACCGCCTTCGAGACCGGGAAGTAGGCGAGCCGCACCGGCTTCCAATGACCGTCGGAGACATCCAGGTACTGGACGCGGATGGTCTCGGCATGGCGGGTCAACCGGATCGCGACGCCATCCGGACCGGCCGGAATGGTGGCCAACGACCAGTCCGAGGCATCGTTGGTGACGACAACCGAGAAGTACACCACGCCGTCGGTATATTCGATGCCGGCCTTGATCCAATGCGTTTCGCTGAGGCGGAGCATCAGCCCCGCCTGGTCGTAGAGCACCTCATAGCGTCCGTTGACGGTGACTTCCGCGGTGAAATCGCCCTCTACGCGCTTGTAGAGGAAATGGCCGTTGTCGCGCCAGAAACCGTAAAAGGTCTCGCGCCAGAAGTCCGTCTCCTTGCCGGTGCGCACATGAACCGCATCGCCGTCGATGGAATGATGCGGCGGCGGATTGAGCCAGGTCAGATCCTTGTCTTGAACTGTCATCGCCTTGTCTCTTGGTGCACGCGAAGGCTTCGCCGGCCCGGTCAGCCGGCGCCCCGATCAGCCTGCAAACGTGTAGGCGGTCTTCACGGTGGTGTAGAATTCCATGGCGTATCGGCCCTGTTCGCGCGGACCGTAGCTCGAGCCCTTGCGGCCACCGAAGGGAACATGGAAATCGACACCCGCCGTCGGCAGGTTGACCATCACCATGCCGGCCTCCGAATTGCGCTTGAAATGCGTGGCGTGCTTGAGGCTGGACGTGCAGATGCCGGACGTCAGTCCGAATGGCGTATCGTTGGCGACGGCGAGCGCCTCGTCATAGTCCTTGACGCGGATGACGCTGGCGACAGGTCCGAAAATCTCCTCTCGCGAGCTGCGCATGGCGTTGGTGGCATCGGTCAGCAGCGCCGGCCGCAGGAAGAAGCCCGGCGTCTTGCGGTCAAGCCGCTCGCCGCCGAAGGCGAGCGTGGCGCCTTCCCTGACGCCGATGGCGATGTAGTCTTCGTCCTGCTTGAGCTGCGTCGCATCGACGACGGGACCGATCTGGGTCTGCGCGTCGAGCGCATCGCCGACGACCAGTTTGTCCATCCGTTCCTTGAGCGCTTCGACGAAACGGTCATGAATGCCGTTCGTCACGATCAGCCGGGACGAAGCCGTGCAGCGCTGACCGGTCGAGAAGAAAGCGCCGTTGATCGCGCAATCCACAGCCGTAGCGAGGTCGGCATCATCGAGCACCACCAGCGGGTTCTTGCCGCCCATTTCGAGCTGGAACTTGCGCATGTGCTCGACGCTCGCCGCGGCGACGCGCTTGCCGGTGCCAACCGAGCCGGTGAAGGTGATGGCGTTGATGTCCGGGCTGTCAAGCATCGCCTGGCCGACCACCGAGCCCTTGCCCATGACGAGGTTGAGCACGCCCTTGGGCAGGCCGGCACGGTGCAGTATGTCGACGATGGTCCAGGCGCTCTCGGGAACGAGATCCGCCGGCTTGAAGACGATGGTGTTGCCGTGGGCAAGCGCCGGAGCGATCTTCCAGGCGGGAATGGCGATCGGGAAGTTCCAAGGGGTGATGATGCCAACCACGCCGACCGCTTCGCGCGTGATCTCGACACCGACGCCCGGCCGCACGCTAGGCACGACTTCGCCCGAGAGGCGCAGTGTCTCACCGGCGAAGAAATCGAAGATCTGGGCGGCTCGAATGGTCTCGCCAATGCCTTCGGCCAGCGTCTTGCCTTCCTCGCGCGCAAGGTTGCGGCCGATCTCGTCCTTGCGCGCCAGGATCTCGTCCGACGTCTTCTTCAGCACCGCGTGACGGACCAGCAGACCCGAGCGCGACCAGGCGGGAAAGGCCGCCTTGGCCGCGGCGATCGCCTGTGCCGCATGTTCGACACCTGCGGAAGCGTATTCGCCGACGATGTCGCCGGTATCGGACGGGTTGATGTTGCGGGAGCCGGCATCGCCGACCCACTCGCCGTCGATGAGGTTCTGTCGAAGCGGTGCCATGTCGTGTCTTTCCTGCTGGTTCGCCGCGCGGCGGCATCTGTGTGATTGTATTTGCCAGACAATTGCGCTGCGGGAAAGCACGCTTTGCGCGGACGGCCGCGACAAAGTCTCTCGGTTCGCGGCCCCGCGCGACCTGCTGCCCGCGTCGCATCGTCCTTGGCCCAACAGGTTCGGCGACACATCGTTCCAATCACCACGAAACGGGTCTGTACATGTATGTCCATAGTCTTGATTTGCCCGGGGCGGCGTGTCATGCGTCGTGCCGATGGAAGCCACCGACACGACAACCCAGCGCGCCGGCGCCACCGGCAACATCAAGGTCACCCGGGAAGACTGGCTCAAGCTCGCGCTTGAAACGTTGATTTCGGACGGCGTCGAAAGCGTCCGTGTGCAGACGCTCGGCCAGAAGCTCGATGTGTCGCGTTCCAGTTTCTATTGGTACTTCAAGAGCCGCCAGGACCTGCTCGACCAACTGCTGGATTATTGGCGGCAGACCAATACAAGGTTCATCGTCGAACGCGCCGCGCGGCCTTCCGCGACCGTCATCCGCGGGGTGATGAGCATCTTCGAGTGCTGGGTGGACGAGAAGCTGTTCGATCCGCAGCTGGATTTCGCGATCAGGGCGTGGGCCCGGCGATCGCCCGTCATCAGGCGGGCTCTCGACGACGCCGACGAGGAGCGCGTCGACGCCATTCGCGACATGTTCAGGCGCCACGGCTATGACGAGGAAGACGCCTTCGTGCGCGCCCGCGTGCTCTATTTCATGCAGATCGGCTACTACTCGCTCGAGCTCGATGAACCGATGAGCAGCCGTCTGCCGCACGTCGCGTCCTATCTGCGCAGCTTCACCGGCCAGGAGCCCACGGCACAGGACGTCGAGGATTTTTCGCGCTATGTCGAGGAAACGCTTTCGCGCAGCCGTTAGCGACAGCCGCGCTTTTACATCACGGCACGAACTAGACATATATGTACAATAGCGTTACGCCTCAGCCCATTGAACCAACCTCCTCCAGCACGCCATGACCAGACGCTATTCCGCTTTGTCGCTCTTGAAGGAAGGCCTCGCCGGCCAGACCGGCTGGGAGCCGGCCTGGCGCTCGCCCGAGCCGGAGCCGTCCTACGACGCGATCGTCATCGGCGGCGGCGGCCACGGGCTGGCGACGGCCTATTACCTGGCGAAGAATCACGGCATCGCCAGAGTAGCGGTTTTGGAAAAGGGCTGGATCGGCGGCGGCAATACCGGCCGCAACACGACCGTGGTGCGCTCCAACTATTACTATCCGCAGAGCGTCGAGCTCTATGGGCTGGCGCACCGGCTCTATGAGGGACTGTCGAAGGACCTCAACTACAACGTCATGCTGTCGCAGCGCGGCATGGTCAGCCTGTGCCACTCGACCGCCGAAATGGAGACCGGGGCACGCACAGTCAATGCCATGCAGATCAACGGCATCGATGCGGAGCTGTTTTCGCCCCAGGATGTGCGCCGGGTGGCGCCGATCTACAATTTCACGGCCAATGCGCGCTTTCCCGTGTTCGGCGGCATCTGGCAAAGCCGGGCCGGCACCGCGCGCCACGACGCGGTCGCCTGGGGTTATGCACGGGCCGCGAGCCGACTCGGCGTCGACATCATCCAGAACTGCGAAATCACCGACTTCATCGTCGAGGGCGGCCGCTGCCGCGGCGTCCAGACGACGCGTGGCGCCATCCGCGCGGACCGCATCGGCATGGCCGTGGCAGGACATTCCTCGGTGCTGGCGGCCAAGGCCGGCTTCCGCCTGCCGATCAATTCCTATGCGCTGCAGGCCTGCGTAACCGAACCGGTCAAGCCGATCCTCGACACGGTGGTACTGTCGCCCGGCACGGGCGTCTATGTCAGCCAGTCCGACAAGGGCGAGATCGTCATCGGCGGCGGGCTCGACCGCACTCCCTCCTATGCCCAGCGCGGTAACCTGCCGACGCTGGAGGGGGTGATCGCGGGGCTGTTGGAAATGTTCCCGATCTTCGGCCAGTTGAAGCTGATGCGGCAATGGGCCGGGATCGTCGACGTCGTGCCCGACTCCTCGCCGATCATCGGTGAATCGCCACTGCCCAATCTGTTCCTCAATTGCGGCTGGGGCACGGGCGGCTTCAAGGCGATCCCCGCCGGCGGCACGCTTCTGGCGAACCTTTTGGCAACGGGCAGGCACAACGACATCAGCCGCCCCTTCGATCTCGACCGCTTTGCCAGCGGGCGGCTGATCGACGAAGCGGCCGGTTCCGGCATCGCGCATTGATGCATGTCGCGCAAAAGTGCCGAGCGGCCTTAGGGCAACGACATGCATAAGACGACGACTGAGGTTTGCCATGCAGCTTTTCCCTTGCCCGTTCTGCGGCCCGCGCGACGAGACCGAATTCCACTATGGCGGCGATGCCGGCAATGTCAGGCCTGATGGCGCCGAGGTGCCGATCGAGCACTGGGCCAACTACCTCTATCTGCGCTCCAACCCAAAAGGCGCGGCGCGCGAGATCTGGGTGCATATGAACTGCGGCGAATTCTTCGTCATGGAGCGGGACACGGTTACGCACAAGGTGCTGTCTTCGGCTGCCCTGGGCGGGGAGCACGCGGCGTGACCGCCTCGCGCCTTAGCACGGGTGGCAGCGCCATCGACCGCTCGCGCCCGATCCGCTTCAGCTTCGACGGCGCCACCGTGCAGGGATTCGCCGGCGACACCATCGCCTCCGCGCTGCTGGCCGCCGATGTCGCGGTCGTCGGCCGCAGCTTCAAATACCATCGGCCGCGCGGCATCTGGGGCGCGGGCGTCGAAGAGCCGAACGCGCTGGTGGATATCAGCGGCCCGCAAACGACGCCGAACACGCGCGCGACGACCGAGCCGGCGCGCGACGGGCTGGTCGCCAAAAGCGTCAACGCGACACCCAATGCGCTGGCCGACCGCAACGCCTTCCTCGACCGCTTTTCCCGCTTCATTCCGGCCGCCTTTTACTACAAGACCTTCATGTGGCCGGACTGGCACATGTTCGAGCCGCGCATTCGCGCCATGGCGGGACTGGGTCAGGTCGACAAGGACTGGACGTCGCCCGGCCCGGCCGACCAGATCAACCATCATTGCGACGTGCTGGTGATCGGCGCCGGACCGGCCGGGCTGGCAGCGGCAAGGCTGGCGGCCGGCGCGGGCCGCTCCGTCATGCTGGTCGACGACCAGCCAAAGCCCGGCGGGTCGCTCGGGCACCGCGCCGGCGAGGTCGACGGCAAGCCGGCGGCCGTGTGGGTCGAGGAGACGGTTGCGGGGCTTTCCGCCGGCGGTCACCTGGTCCTGCCTTCGACCACCGCATTCGGTATCTACGACCATAATCTGGTCGGGCTTAACCAGCGTCATTTCGACGGCCGGCCGGACACGCTGTGGCGGATCAGGCCGCGCCGGATCGTGCTGGCGACGGGCGCCATCGAGCGGCCCCTGCCATTCGCCAACAATGACCTGCCGGGCATTCTCTCGGCGGACGCGGCGCTCAGCTATCTCAGGCGCCATGCGGTGCTGGCCGGCCGCCATATCATCGTCGCCGCAAACAATGACAGCGCCTATGAAGTGGCGGAGGCGGCCGCCGAGGCCGGCGCCGACGTCACGCTTGTCGACATCAGGCGCGACGGTATGCCCGCCGCGCCCGCCAAGGTGCGGATGCTCAAGGGCCGCGCGCTCACCGCCGCGGCCGGCAAGCTGCGCGTCGAGGGTGTGATGCTGGACGACGGCACCAGGCTCGACGCCGATTGCGTGCTGGTGTCGGGCGGCTGGACACCGACCATCCATCTCTTCGGCCAGGCCAAGGGCAAGCTCGCCTGGAGCGAGGCGCGCGCGGCCTTCCTGCCGGGCGATCCGGTCGAGGCCATAGCGGTGGCCGGGGCTGCCGCCGGCGCGGTTTCGTTGTCGGAGGTATTCGCCGGTTCGCAGAAAGCCGTCGCGTCGCTCGGCCCGACGAAGGCAGCAGTGCCGCGCAGCAGCGGAACGGAGGCGACCAGCGGGATAGTAGCGGCATGGCCAACGCCGGGTTCGAAGGGACGCATCTGGATCGATTACCAGAACGACGTGACGGTGAAGGACATAGAGCTGGCGGCGCGCGAAAATTTCGTCTCGGTCGAACATCTGAAGCGCTACACGACGCTCGGCATGGCGACCGACCAGGGCAAGACCTCCAACCTGCCGGGCCTGGCGCTGATGGCCGGGATCACCGGCCGCACGGTGCCGGAAGTCGGCACCACGACCTATCGTCCGCCGTTCACGCCGGTTCCGCTGGCGAGCTTCGCCGGCGCGCGCAGCGGCGAACTGATGGCGCCGGTGCGGCGGCTGCCGCTGGAGAGCGTGCATCGTGCCAGCGGCGCCGTGTTCCAGGAGTATGGCGGCTGGCTGCGCCCGGCCCACTACGGCGGCGGCGGCGATACGGATCGCTCGATCCAGGACGAGGCGCGCCGCGCCCGCCAGTCCGTCGCATTGTTCGATGGCTCGACGCTGGGCAAGATCGAGGTGATCGGACCCAAGGCGGCCGCGTTCATCGATTTCGTCTATTACAACACGATGTCGACGCTGAAGCCGGGCCGCTGCCGCTACGGCTTCATGTTGTCCGAGAATGGCGTGGTCTTCGATGACGGCGTGCTGGTGCGGCTAGACGAGCATCGCTTCGTCGTGTCGTGCTCGTCCTCGCACGTGGCCGCCGTGCATGCGCGGCTGGAGGAGTGGCGCCAGGACCGGTTCGGGCGCGGCGCGGTCTACATCCACAACGCCACCCCGGAAATGGCAACCCTGACCGTTTCGGGACCGAACGCCCGGAAACTGCTCGAGACGGTTGATCTCGGCCTTTCGCTCGACGATGGCGAGCTGCCGCACATGGCGGTTGGCGTCGGCAGCTATGCCGGCGACGAGCTGCGCATCACCCGCGTCAGCTTCACCGGCGACAGAAGCTATGAGATCTCCATCCGGGCTGACCGCGCCGAGCCTCTGTGGGCGCGCCTGCGCGACGCCGGGCAAGCGTTCGATGCGGTCGTCATCGGCCTCGAGGCGCTGATGATCCTGCGCGCCGAGAAAGGCTTCATCGTGATCGGCAAGGACACTGACGGCACCACGCTGCCGCATGACCTTGGCGTCGAGGCCCCGCGGGTAAAGCGCCAGACCGAATTCGTCGGCCGCCGCTCGCTGTTCACCGAAGAGGCTTCGCGCGGCGACCGCATGCAACTGGTCGGGCTGACGGTGCCGTCCGGCGAAGCGCCGCTGCCAACCGGTGCGCATGGCATCAAGCGCAGCGGCGGCAAGCTGCGCAGCCAGGGCTTTGTCACATCGAGCTACCGGAGCCCCACGCTTGGCCGGCCGGTTGCGCTCGGCCTGATCGAGCGCGGCGCGGCCCGCCACGGCGAAACGATCGAAATCCAGCATCTCGGCAAGGCGATGACGGCGACGATCACCTCGCCATGCGCCTTCGACCCGGCAGGAGACCGGCTCAATGCGTGATCTCGCCCAAAAATGGCCGGTAGCGCCGGACTGGCAGTCGGCAACCATCAGTGCACCGGGTCTCGAGGCGCGCACGATCCCGGGCCTTCACCAATTGCTGGTCAGCGGCAATCTCGACGCCTGGGCGCGGAGATCCGGCATGGATGGCAACGGCGTGGGCGCCTTTGGCAGCGCGCAAGGTGACCGCTATGCGGCGCGTCTGGCGCGCGACCGCCTGCTCGTCGTGTCGAGCACACCGCTCGCCATCGCCGCGGGTTGGCGCGCGGAAGGTTTCGCGGTGACGGCGATCAGCGCTGGACTTCATGTGTTCGAGGTCAAAGGCTCGGCGATCGACGCTTTCATCGCGCGCGGATCAACGCTTGACCCAAACAAGGAAAGCGCCAGTGCCGCACTTTCCTTCGCCGGCGTCAGCGCCATCGCCTACCGCCACCGGGACCGACTGCGCATCCATGTCGATCGCGGCCTGGCATCCTATCTCTGGACGTGGATCGAAACGGCTCTCAGAGCGTGAACGACCAGAACAGGCAGGCCAGCGTGGCCGCCGCGAAGACAACGAAAAACAGACTGCGCAAGAGCACGTTGCGGCGAAGCTCGTTCATGACGAAGTGGCAACCGACGATAGCCGCCGCAAACAGGAACCGCCAGTTCAGCAGCGCCCATAGGGCGTCGCGCTGGCCGAATGCCCATCTGGCGACGAGACAGCCTACGATGGAGGCAAGGAGCACGATCACGGTCCAGAAGATGGCATCGGCTGCATGGGTGAGCACGATGCTGGCGGCTCTGATCGGCAGGATCATCATCAGCAGCGCGCTGAAGAAATAGACAGCGGCGAGTGGTATGAACATCCCGGCATCGGCAATGCCGTCGAGGCGCCTGACGCCGATCGCACCGTAGGGGTAGCCGTGCCTGGCCACCACCAGGCTCAAGGCCATGAGCAGCACTGTCAGCACCGCGACCAGGGCGAAGGACGTGAGGGCTTTGCTCATGACGGTCCCGTTCAAAGCGAATCAAACAAGAACCGTTTTAGTCAATGGCCGCATATTGCGTAAGCACCGGCGCGCCCGACGGCAGCGAAATCGGCAGGCAGCCCAGCATCAGTGGAGCGGGCGGCCAGAACGAAACCGCCGCGTCGACCGCCTGAGCGGCGCGCTTCAGGCTGCGGCGGGCAGCGATGTCCAACAATTCCGAAGCTGAATCCGGTTTCTACAACCCCGAAATTTGAAAAAGTGACTGTTTGGTGGAGCCAATCGGAATCGAACCGACGACCTCTTGAATGCCATTCAAGCGCTCTCCCAACTGAGCTATGGCCCCACTTCCGGCAGTCAACCGGCGCCGTTTCCGGCGAAGAGATCCGGCGCGGGTTGGAGACCGCGCCGTTAGTGCAGGCGGCTTCTAACCCCGCCCTTCGTCAATATCAAGCCTTCATCAGCGGCTTTTTCTTCACAAGCTGCGAAAGCCGCCAAACGCTTGCGTTCCCGGCCTTGTCAGACCTCGTCGTCGTCGTCGCCGACGCCGATCATGTCGGCGACGTCGTCGTCCTCTTCCTCTTCGTCGGCGAGGAACGTATCGTCCTCGTCGTCGCCCAGGTCGACATCATCCTCGTCGTCGCCGAGATCGGGCAGATCGTCGCCCTTGACGTCTTCGTCAGCCTCTTCGAGCGAGACGACTTCTACGCCCTCCTCGTCCTCGGCGTCCACTTCCTTCTCGGCCACTTCCTCTTCCTCCTCGAGGGCGGCGATCTTGCCTTCCTCGAAATAGGAACGCGGATAGGTCTTGCCGGTATAGGGCGAGACGATCGGGTCCTTGTTCAGGTCGTAGAATTTTCGACCCGTTTCAGGGTCGATACGCTTTGTGCCAAGTTCGGTTTTTGCCACGGCAAGCCTCGTCGATAAAAGAGTGGTCCCCTTAACCACTGTTTGCAGCGCTGTCAAAGCCAAAAGCCGGCGTCACAAAACCATGCGTTGGAAGGCCTAGCGTCAAGCGTCGACCATGGGGGATGACCATTTCGGCCCACCGTGATACGAGACCGCCGCAACAAATGAAAAGCGCCGGCCCGCCGGCATTCCGTCCAGGGAAATTCCATGTCTCACGCCGCCGCTTCCAAGCCGGCCACCGCCCGTAAATGTCAAGCGCTTTCCGGTACGGCGCGCGTGCCGGGCGACAAGTCGATCTCGCACCGCTCCTTCATGTTCGGCGGGCTCGCCTCCGGCGAGACCCGCATCACCGGCCTGCTCGAAGGCGAGGACGTGATGCGCACCGGCGCCGCCATGAAGGCGATGGGCGCGCATATCGAGAAGCGCGGCGACGAATGGGTGATCCGCGGCACCGGCAACGGCGCGCTGCTGCAGCCGGAAGGGCCGCTCGACTTCGGCAATGCCGGTACCGGCTCGCGGCTGACCATGGGGCTGGTCGGCACCTATGACATGGAAACGACCTTCATCGGCGATGCTTCCTTGTCAGGCCGGCCGATGGGCCGCGTGCTGGAGCCGCTGCGCCAGATGGGCGTGCAGGTGCTGAAGGCAACGCCCGGCGACCGCATGCCGATCACGCTGCATGGGCCAAAGCATGCCGCCCCGATCACCTATCGCGTGCCGATGGCCTCCGCGCAGGTGAAATCGGCGGTGCTTCTCGCCGGCCTCAACACGCCCGGCATCACCACCGTCATCGAGCCTGTCATGACGCGCGACCACACCGAAAAGATGCTGAAAGGCTTTGGCGCCAATTTGTCGGTCGAGACCGACGAGCGCGGCGTGCGCCATATCTTCATCGAGGGCCAGGGCAAGCTCACCGGCCAGACGATCGCTGTGCCGGGCGACCCATCCTCGGCCGGCTTCCCGCTGGTGGCCGCGCTGATCGTGCCGGGTTCCGAGATCGTGATCGAAAACGTGCTGATGAACCCGACCCGCACCGGGTTGCTTTTGACTTTGCAGGAGATGGGCGGGCAGATCGAGATCTTGAACCCGCGTAACGCCGGCGGTGAGGATGTCGCGGACCTGCGCGTGCGTTACTCCGAACTCAAGGGCGTCACCGTGCCGGCCGAACGGGCGCCGTCGATGATCGACGAATATCCGGTGCTGGCGGTTGCCGCCAGCTTCGCCGAGGGCGAGACGCTGATGCAGGGGCTGGAGGAACTCAGGGTAAAGGAATCCGACCGGCTGTCGGCGGTAGCCAATGGGCTCAAGCTCAACGGCGTCGACTGCACAGAGGGTGAGGCATCGCTCGCGGTGCGCGGAAAGCCCGGCGGCAAGGGGCTCGGCGGCCACCCCAATGGCCCGGACACGACCGTGCAGACCCATCTCGACCACCGCATCGCCATGAGCTTCCTGATCATGGGGCTGGCGACCGAGAAGCCGGTGACCATCGACGACGCCAACATGATCGCGACAAGTTTCCCGGAGTTCATGAGCCTGATGACGGGGCTTGGGGCGGAGATCGGGTGAGAGTTGATGGGTTGGGGCCAAACTGAAATGCCGGCAGGACAGCGCCCCCCTCTGTCCTGCCGGACATCTCCCCCACGAGGGGGGAGATCAGCCGTCACAGCGGCCTTCGCAAATCGCCCGCGTTGCAGAAGTGAGCGAGGCGTCGGAACTGCCAATCTCCCCCCTTGTGGGGGAGATGTCCGGCAGGACAGAGGGGGGCGCGACGGATCGCAAGCTCTCTCCGGACCGCTACGCTGTTCGGTTTCAGGTATGCTGGCCTGCCAATGACACACGTCTTCACCATCGCCATCGACGGTCCGGCCGGAGCCGGCAAGGGCACCCTCGCCCGGCGTCTGGCCGATCACTACCGACTGAACCTGCTCGACACCGGCCTCACCTACCGTGCCGTCGCCCATGCCTTGCTGCGGCTTGGCTTGCCGCTCGACAATGTCTCGGCGGCCGAGACGGCCGCGCGCCAAGTCGACCTGGCGAAGCTCGACCGGGCCGTCTTGTCGGCGCATGCGGTTGGCGAAGCGGCCTCGAAGGTCGCGGTGTTTCCAACGGTGCGGCGCATCCTGGTGGAGAAACAGCGCGAGTTTGCCAAATCCCCTCCGGGTGCCGTGCTCGACGGTCGCGACATCGGCACCGTGGTGTGCCCCGATGCCGACATCAAACTCTATGTGACCGCGAGCGCCGAGGTGCGGGCAAGGCGCCGGCTGGCGGAGATCGAGAGCATCGGCGGCACGGCTGATTTCACCGAAATCCTCGCCGATATCCGGCGCCGCGACGAGCGTGACATGGGCCGCGCCGACTCGCCCTTGAAGCCTGCCCCCGACGCGCACTTGCTTGATACCAGCGAAATGGCTATAGAAGCCGCGTTTCTCGCGGCCAGAACTGTCATCGACGACGTGCTATCCAAGGGAAACAAGGCCTGATCCGGGTTTTCCCTCGAGTTTCCGTTGCTGGAGGCAAAGGAAATACCCATATCGGGCACGAACCAGCCTGCCAGCATTCTTCATGCGCCGGACTTGCCGCCTTAAGCGGCCAAGGGCTCTTTGCCCGGAACGCCGGCAGGCCAACGCAACGCTAACCCACGGCGCACGCCCCGCTAAAGATGCGGGGTATTCCAGGAGAAACAATGTCTGTAGCAAATCCCTCTCGCGACGATTTCGCGAGCATGCTCGAAGAATCATTCACCGCCGGCCATTCCGGCGAGGGCCAGGTTGTCCGGGGCACGATCACCGCGATCGAAAAGGACATGGCCATCATCGACGTCGGCCTCAAGGTCGAAGGCCGCGTGCCGCTGAAGGAATTCGGCGCCAAGGGCAAGGAATCCACCCTCAAGGTCGGCGACACGGTCGAAGTCTATGTCGAGCGCATCGAGAACGCGCTTGGCGAAGCCATGCTGTCGCGCGAGAAGGCTCGCCGCGAAGAGAGCTGGGTGCGTCTCGAAGAGAAGTTCACCAAGGGTGAGCGCGTCGAAGGCGTCATCTTCAACCAGGTCAAGGGCGGCTTCACCGTCGACCTCGACGGCGCCGTGGCGTTCCTGCCGCGCAGCCAGGTCGACATCCGCCCGATCCGCGACGTGTCGCCGCTGATGCACAACCCGCAGCCTTTCGAGATCCTCAAGATGGATCGCCGCCGCGGCAACATCGTGGTGTCGCGCCGCACCGTGCTCGAGGAGAGCCGCGCCGAACAGCGTTCGGAAATCGTGCAGAACCTCGAAGAAGGCCAGGTGGTCGAAGGCGTGGTCAAGAACATCACCGATTACGGTGCGTTCGTCGACCTCGGCGGCATCGACGGCCTGCTGCATGTCACCGACATGGCATGGCGCCGCGTCAACCATCCGACCGAGATCCTCAACATCGGCCAGACGGTCAAGGTGCAGATCATCCGCATCAACCAGGAAACGCACCGTATCTCGCTCGGCATGAAGCAGCTCGAGAGCGATCCGTGGTCGGAGATCGGCACCAAGTTCCCGATCGGCAAGAAGATCAAAGGCACCGTCACCAACATCACCGACTACGGCGCGTTCGTCGAGCTGGAGCCGGGCATCGAAGGCCTTATCCACGTTTCGGAAATGTCGTGGACCAAGAAGAACGTGCATCCCGGCAAGATCCTGTCGACGACGCAGGAAGTCGATGTCGTGGTGCTCGAAGTCGATCCGGCCAAGCGCCGCATCTCGCTCGGTCTCAAGCAGACGCTGGAGAACCCGTGGGAGGCTTTCGCTCGCAGCCATCCGGTCGGCAGCCAGGTCGAGGGCGAGGTCAAGAACAAGACCGAGTTCGGCCTGTTCATCGGCCTGGAAGGCGACGTGGACGGCATGGTGCACCTTTCCGACCTCGACTGGACCCGTCCGGGCGAGCAGGTGATCGAGGAGTACAATCGCGGCGACATGGTCAAGGCGCAGGTGCTCGACGTCGACATCGAGAAGGAGCGCATCTCGCTCGGCATCAAGCAGCTGGCCCGCGACACGGTTGGCGAAGCGGCGACTTCAGGCGAGCTGCGCAAGAACGCCGTCGTCACCTGTGAGGTCATCGGCGTCAAGGATGGCGGTCTGGAAGTGCGGCTGGTGGAAAGCGGCATCGAGACCTTCATCAAGCGCTCCGACCTTTCCCGTGACCGCGACGAGCAGCGCCCCGAGCGCTTCACCGTCGGCCAGAAGGTCGACGCCCGCGTCATCGCCTTCGACAAGAAGACCCGCAAGCTGCAGGTCTCGATCAAGGCGCTGGAAATCGCCGAGGAGAAGGAAGCGGTCGCCCAGTACGGCTCGACCGACTCCGGCGCCTCGCTGGGCGACATCCTGGGCGCCGCGCTGAAGAAGCAGGGCAGCTAATCGCCCTTTCGCACAGGCCCGAAACAAAACCCCGCCGGAGCGATCCGGCGGGGTTTTTCTTTGTCGGAAACTCGGACGCAGCCCGAGGATCGTCGGAATCAACTATGCGCCTTATGCGCGACCGTAGAGCGGCACCAGCGTGCCGCTCATCGCCTGGTTGGCGGGCGAGGCAAGGTAGGCGATGGCCTCGGCCGCCGCTTCGAGGCTGACCCATTTGCTGAAATCGGCATCCGGCATGTCGGCACGGTTGGCCGGCGTGTCGAGCGTCGAGGGGGCCACCGCATTGACCAGGATGCCCTGGTGCTTCAGCTCTTCCGCCATGGCCACCGTCATCGCCGCGACCGCTGCTTTGGAGGCGGCATAGGCGACCATGCCCGAGCCGCGGCGCGGATCAAGCCCGGCGCGTGCCGTCACATTGACGACGCGGCCGGCGGTGCCCGCCGCCAGCATCGAGCGCACCGCCGCACGGCTGCACAGGAACGCGGTGCGGGCATTGGTATCCATCATCTCGGCAAAGGAGGCGGATTCGATCTTCTCCACAGGCGCCTTGGCAAAGCCGCCGGCCAGATGGATCGATCCCCACAGGGCGGGAACCTGGGCATAGAAGGCTTCGACCTTGGCGGAGTCCGACAGGTCGACATTGTGTGCCAGCCTGACGTTCTCGTGGGTGGTGAAAGGGAAATGCGAAGGTGCCGCGGCATGGGCGTTCGGCACATGGCAGACCGCGCCCTCGCCCAGCAGCTTGCCGACGACCGCGCCGCCGAGCGCACCGGTCCCACCGGTCACAACGATGTGCCTGCCCTGAAGTGTTTCCGTCATCCTGGACCGCTCCTGTCTTTTTTTGATTATGTCGCTTGTTTCGCCGCGCCGACGCGAAGCGTCGCGCCTTTCGTGCGATCACTCAATTGATATCTCGACATGGCAGCCGTCGCGTCTTTGCATGTGTCGGGCAGCGGCGACCGTTGCCGCGCAAAAGCCAAGCCGGCGAATGACCACGATGCAGGTAGGAAAATCGACGCCGGCGTGAAGCTTCAATCGACCGTGATTTCGATGACGCGCGGCAACCCCGTTGCCCGGGCGCGCTTCAGCGCGAGTGGCAAGGCGCCGGTATCGGCGATCCGTTCGGCGCCGATGCCATAGGCCTCGGCCAGTTTGCAGAAATCCGGCGGTGCCGGGGACACGCCGACGGGTTCCACGCCGACGTCGAGCATCGAAGTCTCGATCTCGCGATAGCCCCTGTTATTCCAGACGACGAAGATAACGGGTGCCGCGGCATCAAGCGCCGCGCCAAGCTCGGGTAAGGTGAACTGGAAGCCACCGTCGCCGGTGAGGCAAACGACGGGCGCGTCGGGCATGGCGAGCGCCGCGCCCACCGCCGCCGGCGGGCCGTAGCCCAGCGCGCCGAAGCCGGTGGCGGCGTTGAACCAGCCGCCCGGCCGGTCGTGATCGTAATAGAGGTTGGCGGCGTAGACGGGCTGGGTGGAGTCGCCGACGATGATCGCGCCCGGCAGGGCGTCGCGGATGGCTTCCACCGCATGGACCTGCGCCGCATGGACGGGGGTCAGTTCGGCGCGAGCCGCCTTTCGCGCCGCCGCGGCGCGGTTCTTCCCGTCCTGCCTGCCCGCGTCGACCGAGCCGAGCGCGGCAAGCAAGGCTTCGATCGCCTCGGCGCAGTCGGCCTGGATGGCCACCGTCGCCGTACGGCGCGCCAGCTGATCGGCGCCGATGTCGATGCGGATCAGATTGGCCGGCAGGACAAATCCGCCATCGCCATAGCCGTCATAATCGGTCGGGCCGAACTCGGTGCCGGCGGCAATGACCAGATCGGCCTCGCCCATCAGCGCGCGGACGGCTTTCAGGCTGGGACTGGCCGGTACGCAGAGCGGATGGCGGTGGAGCAGGCCGCGCGCATTGGTCGTCTCGACGACCGGCGCGTCCAGCCTTTCGGCCAGGCGCCGCAGCGCATCCTCGGCACGCTTGGCGCCGCCGCCGGCCAGGATGAGCGGGAGCCTAGCCGCCGCACAAAGGTTGGCCGCCGCGGCGATGGCCGTCGCCCCGGCAGCCGGTGGCGCGGCGTTGCTCAGCACCGCCGCGATCCCATCGGCAGGCTTGACCATGACGTCGGTCGGAATCTCGATATGCACCGGGCCCGGTCGCGATGAGGAAAACAGCGCGAAGGCACGGGCGAGCGCGCCGGGCAGTTCGCTGGCCTCGGTGATGCGTTGCGAAAACAGCGCCACCTTTTCCATCATGCCGCGCTGGTCCGGCAGTTCGTGCAGGAAGCCCAGACCCTTGCCTAGCGTCGGCGTGGCGTTGACGCCCGAGATCACCAGCATCGGCACCGAATCGGCGCGCGCCTGTGCCATGGCGGTGATGGTGTTGGTCAGACCCGGGCCGGTGATGACGAAGGCGACGCCCGGCCGGCCGCCGGCGCGCGCATAGCCGTCGGCCATGAAGCCCGCGCCCTGCTCGTGGCGCGGCGTGACATGGCGGATCCTCGAACGCGCCAACCCGCGATAAAGCTCGACCGTGTGGACGCCGGGAATACCGAACACGGTGTCGACGCCATGCGCCTCGAGCAGTGAAATCAACGCTTCGCCAATGGTGGTCATTAGTGTTCTCCCCTTTCCGGCTCGAGGCCGAGCTCGGCTTCGACAGCCTTGATCCCAATCGCCGCCAATTCGCCGGGCGAGAACATCTCGCCGGCCAGGCAGCCTTCGATCCAGAGTCCGTCGATGATCGCGTTGATCGCGATGGCATGGTGGCGCAACTGGCTTGCGTCCGGCTTGCACTGTTCGGCGGCGAGCACTTCGGCCACAACCGCCTCCACCTCGTTGCGAAAGCCGAGATAGCCTTCGCGGTGGGCACGGGCCAGGGTCGGATCCGCACCGGCGCGGCCGATGAAGGTTGCCCAGAGCGAAAAAACCCGCGCGTCGATGATCGGCGCGTTGAGGTTGGCGGTGACGAAAGCCGCAAGGCGTTGCCGCGGCGAGGCATCTTCCATGACCAATGCTGCTTTCGCCTGCTCGGTCATGCGGCCGACCAGTGCCGTATAGGCCTCCTGCAGCAATTCTTCCTTGCCGGGGAAATAGTGCCGGATCAGCCCGGCGGTAACGCCGGCCCGCAATGCGATGGTGCGCAAGGTGGCGCCCTGCAGCCCATGTTCGGCCACGCTGTCCAGAGTCGCCTCGATCAGATCCTGCCGCCGCCGCTCCTCGCCCTCGCGACGGAACTTGCGGCGGGATGGCGCATTCATTGGCGCAGGATCGGCCGCGTCAGGCATGTCGGCCCACCTTCGCAGGCGATGCAGAGCGCATCCGCCTCGAAGACTTCAACCATGCAGCCCGCGGCCTCCATCGCGGCCTTGGTCTTGGGAAAGCCTGCAACGGCAATGACATTGAGCGGGCTGGTCGGCAGTACGTTAAGGCTGAGGCCGTTGGAAGCAGCGAACTCCTCGGCATCGCCTTCGACCAGCCGGATGCCGCGTGCCTTCAGCATTTGATAGAACGGGGCCGGCAAAAGCGGCGAATAAACCAGCGCGAGGTCGTCCGCCAACGGGCTGATCACCGACATCAGATGCAGGCACGCCTCTTCGCCCTGCCACAGCGGCAGATCAAAGCCGTAGACGGAAACGCCCAGCGGCGTCAGCAGGTTGGAAACCTGCTGGATGCCTTCCTGGTTGGAGCGGACACCGCGCCCGATCGCCACCGTGCGGGCGTCTACCCAGACACAATCACCGCCTTCGACCTGACCGGGAGCCTCGACGCGGCCGAGGATCGGAATGCCCAGCCTTGTGTAGGTTTCCTCATGCAGCGAGGGCTCCCTGGCGCGTAGTGGCTTACCCATGGACAGGATCAGCGCGCCGCGACCGGTCATCAGCGATGGGTCGTGCGTGAACACCGAATCCGAAAGTCCGTCGGCCTTGTCTTCGATCCATTCGATTTCAGCGCCGGAAGCCGCTACCAACTCAGCAAGGGCCGCGTGCTGCGAGGCAGCTTTCGCCGGATTGAACCCCGGGCCATAGTGCCAGGCAGATCTGTCGGCGTCGCGCATGGCGTTGGCCGCCGACCGCATCAGCACGCGCCGCAGCGTCGCCGCCATGGACTGTGATCCGAAAGCGCTCATCGGTGCCCTTTTTAGCTGAAAAAAATCGAGAAAATTTCATGAAAGGCTATTTATACACTTGCACAACAAGGCCGCAAGTGCCGTAATGAGCGGGATTGACGGGCTCGCGCGGTTGGGTCCATGCTGAAGTCTGGAGCGGGGCAGTACAGCGTATGTTGATTAGCCGGGTAGACGTTCGACGAGCTGCCATCGACTACACGGAGGTCACCTGTTGAGCACGGCGGGAGTTGCCGCAGCCCCATCCGGTGAGGCGCAAAATGGCGCCGCCGAAGCCATCCACGTCGAGAACCTGCACAAGAAATTCGGTGAGCTGCACGTGCTGAAGGGCGTCTCGCTGTCGGCGCGCGACGGCGAGGTCATCGCCATCATCGGCGGTTCGGGCTCAGGCAAATCGACGCTGTTGCGCTGCATCAACTGCCTGGAGAATCCGACCAGCGGCATCATTCGCGTCAATGGCGAGGAGATCAAGCTGAAGGCGGACAGCCACGGCCATACCGTGCCGGCCGACCGCAGGCAGATCGAACGCATCCGCTCCAAGCTCGGCATGGTGTTCCAGAATTTCAATCTGTGGAGCCACATGACGCTGATCGAGAACGTCATCGAGGTTCCCGTGCATGTGCTGGGCGTCAAGCGCGACGCGGCGATCGCCCAGGCCGAAAAACTGCTCGTCCGCGTCGGCCTCGCCGAAAAGCGGGATGTCTATCCGGCCTACCTGTCGGGCGGCCAGCAGCAGCGCGCCGCGATCGCTCGCGCATTGGCGATCAATCCGCGCGTCATGCTGTTCGACGAACCGACCTCGGCGCTCGACCCCGAACTGGTCGGCGAGGTGCTTAGAGTGATCGGCGATCTGGCGCGCGAAGGCCGCACCATGGTGCTGGTCACCCACGAGATGAAGTTCGCGCGCGAGGTCGCGACGCATGTCGTCTATCTCTACAATGGACTGGTCGAGGAGGAAGGCCCGCCGGAGCAGATCTTCGGCGCGCCCAGATCCGAAAGGCTCAAGCAATTCATTCGCAACATCGGCTAGCGAGGGCGGAAGAAAACCGGGAACCAACAACAAACTGGGAGTCGTGAAATGAAGACTGTTCTGAAGACGTTCGCCGCAGCGCTGCTGCTCGGCGTCGCCGCCATCGGCGTGGCCAAGGCCGATCCGGTCAAGATCGGCATCGCCGCCGAGCCGTATCCGCCGTTCACCTCGCCGGATGCTTCGGGCAAATGGGTCGGCTGGGAGATCGAGTTCATCGACGCCGTCTGCGCCGAGGAGAAGCTCGACTGCGTCATCACGCCCGTCGCCTGGGACGGCATCATCCCGGCGCTGACCACCAAGAAGATCGACCTCATCGTCTCTTCGATGTCGATCACCGACGAACGCAAGAAGACGATCGACTTCTCGGATAAGTACTACAACACGCCGACGGCGATCATCGGACCGAAGGACCAGAAATTCGGCTCCGCGCCGAACGATCTCAAGGGCAAGATCCTGGGCGTCCAGGTATCGACCGTGCATGCCGTCTACGCCAAGAAGCATTTCGGCGCCACGGCGTCGGAGATCAAGGAGTACCAGACGCAGGACGAGGCCAACAACGACCTTGCCGCCGGGCGCCTCGATGCGGTGCAGGCCGATTCCATCGCGCTTGGCGAGTTCCTCAAGACCGACCAGGGCAAGGCCTGCTGCGACCTGAAGGGCATGGTGGCTCCGGACGACGAAGTGCTCGGACCGGGCGTCGGCGCCGGCGTGCGCAAGGAAGACACCGAGCTGAAGGAAAAGATCAACGCCGGCATCAAGGCGATCCGCGCCAATGGCAAGTATGACGAGATCTCGAAGAAATACTTCGATTTCGACATATATGGCGGCAGCGGCGCGCAGTCGAACTGACGTGGCAGTGCCACGCAGTCGGACTGACGACCTTCGCATGGGCTGGAGGACAAGGCGCTGACGCCAAGTCCTCCAACCCGACCTTTCCCACGCACCCTTGCCGCCGGCGGCTTGCGCCGGCGGATTGAGCCAGCAATCCGGGGGCGAAGCTGATCGATTCATTTCTTCCGGCCTCTGCGGCCGGCATCATCGAACTCCTGTCGCCCGCGCCCGTCGGCTGGGGCGGGACGCTCATGCTTGGGCTGCTGCATTCGCTTGAGATCGCCGTCGGCGCCACGATCGTCGGACTGTTGATCGGAACCGGCGGTGCCTATGGCAAGCTTTATGGCGGCCCCGTGGTGCGCGACCTGCTGGCGGTCTACACGACCATCGTGCGCGCGGTACCGGAACTGGTGCTGATCCTGCTCCTCTACTACGCCGGTACCGACCTGATAAACCAGATGCTGACCGCCATGGGCTATCAGCGCGTCGACATCAGCGGGCTGGTGGCCGGCATCGCGGTGCTCGGTTTCGTCCAGGGTGCCTACTCGACCGAGGTCATACGCGGCGCCATCCTTGCCGTCCCACAAGGCCAGATCGAAGCTGCCCGCGCTTACGGCATGTCTCCCGGCCTTCTCTTGCGGCGCATCACGTTGCCGGCAATGCTGCCCTTCGCCATTCCAGGTCTCGCCAATCTGTGGCTGATCGCCACCAAGGATACGGCGCTGCTGGCCGTGGTCGGCTTCTTCGAATTGACGTTGGCGACGCGGCAGGCGGCGGGCGTCACCAAGGCCTATCTGATATTCTATCTCGCGGCCGGCATGCTCTATCTGGCCGTGACGCTGTTTTCGAACCTCGTCCTTGGTCGCGTCGAGAAATGGGCGCGGCGCGGCATGCCGTCGATCAAGGAGGCGCGCTGATGGCGAGCGAAGCGGCCATCATCAACAGCGCGGCTCGCGCCTCGCTCTGGCTGCAACCGCATCGCATCGTGCTGATCCTGATTGCGCTGGGGCTGGTGCTGTCCGCTGCGTTCTTCATGCGCTGGGACTGGCTGCCGCAATATTACGGCCTGGCCCTGCTCGGCATCTGGCGCGCGCTGTGGATCCTGGCCGTCACCTGTCTGTTGGGCTTCCTGATCGCCGTGCCGGTCGGATTGGCACAGGCTGGCGGCCCGATCTGGTTCGCGGCGCCGGCGAAGATCTTCTGCACCGTCATCAGGGGAACGCCGCTGCTGTTACAGCTGTGGCTGCTTTACTACGGGCTGGGTTCGTTGTTTCCGCAATATCCGTGGATCCGGGAATCCTGGATGTGGCCCTATCTCAGGCAGGCATGGCCTTACGCCGTCCTGGCGCTGACGCTCTCGTTCGCGGGTTACGAGGGCGAAGTGATGCGCGGCGCCTTTGCCGGCGTGCCGAAGGGGCAGCTCGAAGCCGCACGTGCGTTCGGCATGAGCCGCTGGAAGATCTTCCGGCGTATCTGGCTGCCGCAGGCCTTCTACCGGGCGCTGCCGACGCTGACGGGGGAAACCGTGCTGCAGTTGAAATCGACGCCGCTGGTGGCTACCATCAGCGTCATCGACATCTTCGCCGTTTCGTCGAAGGTCAGACAGGACACTTACCTCACCTATGAGCCCTTGCTGCTGCTTGCCTTGATCTATATGGCGATCACCGGCATTCTGGTCTTCGCCTTCGGCAGGATCGAGGCGCGGATTCCGAACAAGATCGGCTAGGGACCTAGTGAGTAGGGGTTAGTGAGTAGGAAGTGGCTAGCCGCCACCACCCATTGCTGACTACTCACTACTCACCACTCACTAAAGGCAGTCGCCATGCAACTCAGTCTCGAACAGGCAACCGGGCTGTGCCGCATGGCGGCGCTGGGTGCGGGCGCCAACGAGGAAGCGGCGCAATCGCTCACCGCCTCGATCATATCGGCCGAGGCGGAAGGACTCTCGACCGTCGGGCTGTCGCATTTCATCGACTATCTCGAAGCGCTGGAGGCCGGCCGCATCGACGGCAATGCCGAGCCGGTGATCACCCGGCCGGCGCTAGCAGTCTATCTTTCCGATGCGCAAGGCGGGCTGGCGCATACCGGCTTCGACCGCACGCTCGACGAGCTCGCCAAGGCGGCAAGACTGTTCGGCGTCGCCATCTTTTCGCAGAAGAATGCCTATACATGCGGCGCCCTCGGCTACTTTACCGGAAGGCTGGCAGCGCAGGGGCTAGTCTCCTTCGCCGCCACCAACGGTCCCGCCGTGCTTGCCGGTTCGGGCTCGGTCAAGCCGGTCTATTGCACCAACCCGATGTCCTTCGCCGCACCCGCCGCCGACGGCCCGCCGCTGGTCATCGACCAGTCATCGAGCGCCACCGCCTTCGTCAATATCCGCAAGGCGGCCGAGGACGGCAAGAAAATCCCCGAAGGCTGGGCGCTCGATGCCAGCGGCAATCCCACTACAGATCCGGCCGCAGCCATGAAGGGCGCCATGCTCGCCTTCGGTGGCCAGCGCGGCGCCAACATCGCGCTGATGGTCGAGGTGCTGGCGGCGGGTCTATCGGGGGCAAACTGGTCGCTCGATGCGCCCTGGTTCACCGGCGGCCCGGACAATCCCGGCACCGGCCTGTTCGTGCTGGCCGTCGAGCCCAAGCTGCTCGATCCGGATTTCGAGCAGCGGATGAAGGATCAACTCGATCGGCTGCGCCGGCGCTACGGCGTGCACATACCGGGCCGCTCCCGGGCCGAGGCGGCGGAGAAGGCCGCGGCACGGGGCATCAAGGTCTCCAAGGCCGTGGTGCAGCGCATTTCCGAATTCGCCGAGCGCTATTCGGCCTGAAATAAATTCTTCTTTTCAGCTCATCAGCCGCCGGCGCTTGCCCGCGGCATGGCCATGCGTGTTTTTTTCGCGCGCGGTCTGAACCTTTTCGAGCGTCGGGGCGACCAATGCTTGTCCAGGGCAGGATGAGCTTGCCGATCCAGACCGGGGAACAGCACGTCACATCGAAATCTGCTCCACGCCAAGGCATGGCCTTCGCGTCCCGGAGAAACCAACCTCAGTGAAAAGGAACCATCATGACCAGCACCAAGACCACCATTCTGACCGCCGTCCTTCTCCTCGGCTCGTTCATGGGCGCGACCCAGGCGGCCAACCTGAAGGCCGCGCCGGTCAAGCCGTCCAGTCCAGGCGTCATTGCCGCGCCGGGCGGCGGCGCTACCGAGGACCACTATTGCAAGAACGGTCACGCGAAATTCGCCAGTTGCAGCGCCGATTTCATCGCGGCCTGCAAGAAGGTCGGTGGCACCATGTCGGATGTCCAGGGCTGGGGTGGGCGTACTTGCTTCACGCCCTCCTGATACCGTCTCAGGTCAGGCCGCTCCGTTGGCCCCTGGCTTCGCATGGATGTCATCCGGAAAACCCCGCCTCGGCGGGGTTTTCTGCGTCATCCAAGGCGTTCTGAAGCGCTTTTGTCCCGACGCAATTCCCAAGCTCTTTTCCTGGGAAAGCCGCTTCACACTTTTCCTGGAATTGCTCTGAGAACCAGGGCGGCAGCGACGACGCGTCACCCTTTGCGTTTGACGCGAAACGGATTATGAAACGGCTTCAGCCAAGCTTTCGAGCGCCGGAGCCAGCCATGACCGAAATCCTGCAGACCCCCAAGCTCGTCGTCATTTTCGGCGGGTCGGGCTTTGTCGGCCGCCACGTGGTGCGGGCCTTGGCCAAGCGCGGCTATCGCATCAGGGTCGCCTGCCGCCGGCCCGATCTCGCCGGCCATTTGCAGCCGCTCGGCAATGTCGGCCAGATCCAGCCCGTGCAGGCCAATGTGCGCGTGCGCTGGTCGGTCGACCGCGCCGTGCAGGGCGCCGATCATGTCGTCAACCTGGTTGCCGTGCTGCATGAGAGCGGCCGGCAGAAATTCACGGCCGTGCACGAATTCGGCGCTCGCGCGGTGGCCGAAGCGGCACGCGCAGCGGGCGCCGGCCTGACCCATATTTCGGCCCTGGGCGCCGACCTGGAAGCCGCATCCAACTATGCACGCACCAAGGCGCTTGGTGAAAAGGCCGTTCTGGAGACGATCAAGGACGCCGTGATCCTGCGGCCGTCGATCAATTTCGGACCGGAAGATAGTTTCTTCAACCGCTTCGCCAACATGGCGCGTTATTCGCCGGCACTGCCGCTGATCGGCGGCGGCCATACCAAGTTCCAGCTGGTCTATGTCGGCGACGTCGCCGAAGCGGTGGCGCGCTCGGTCGATGGCAAGGTCAAGGGCGGTCATATCTACGAGCTTGGCGGCCCGCAGGTGCTTACTTTCAAGGAAAGCATGCAGGAAATGCTCGCGGTGATCGAGCGCAAGCGCCTGCTGGTTCCGGTGCCGTGGTGGGTGGCGAACCTGCAGGCGTCGATCCTGGGCCTCTTGCCCAACCCGCTGCTGACCAAGGACCAGGTGCTGCAATTGCGCGAGCATAATGTCGTGTCGGAGGAGGCTGCCAAAGCCAACCGCACGCTCGCCGGCCTCGGCATCCAGCCGCAGGCGCTCGGCACGATCCTGCCAAGCTATCTCTGGCGTTTTCGCGCGGCCGGTCAGTTCCAGCGCAAACCGGCGGTCTGAACATAGGCCGACGGCGGGCGATTACAGGCGCGAAGTGATCCGCATGGGCAGCCCGCCTTGCGGCTGGGTGGTCAGCTTCTGGACCGGCCACGGCCTGGTTTGCGCGATGGAATCGAAGCGGAAACGCGACAGCAGGACGGCGAGCGCGATGATCGCTTCCTGCATGGCGAAGCTGGCGCCGATGCAGACGCGCGGCCCGGCGCCGAACGGCAGATACTGAAAGCGGTCGATCTTTTCGCGGTTTCCCGGATGGAACCGCTGCGGCATGAACGCGTCCGGCCTGTCCCACAGCTTCCTGTGACGGTGGACGACCCAAGGCATGACCAGCACGGCCGCGCGCCTCGGGATGTGGAGATCCCTCCAGTTCTCCGGCTCGATCGGCTCGCGGTTGATCGACGGCGCCGGCGGATAGAGCCTGAGCGCCTCGTCGAAGGCGGCGCGGGTGAGCGGCATGGCGTCCAGCCATCTGGTCGGATCGGGCTCGCGCGCCAGCACGGCATCGATCTCGCGCTCGATCTTTTCCCGCTCCCATGGCGCCTCGGCCAGGCAATAGAGCGTCCAGCCCAAGGCTCGCGCCGTGGTCTCATGGCCGGCACCGATGAAGGTGATGATGTTGTCCTCGACTTCCGAGCGTGTCAGCCCGTCCGGCCCCTCGGCCTTGAGCAGGAGGGTCAGGAAATCCTGCGGCACGGCATCGGCATCGCGCCTGAGTCTCTGTTCGCGTATCTTGACCGTATTGCTGACGATCTTGCGGAAATAGGCCATGGTCTTGCGGCCGCGGATGCGGGTAAGCCGCGGCAGCCATTCGGGCGCGCGCAGCAGGTCTAGCGGATCGACGCGGCCCATGGTCTCGAACAGCCGGTCGATCTCCTTGGCGAAACTGCCCGGCTCCCCCGCGATTTCCCCGGAGAACAGCGTCTCGGCCAGGATGTCGTAGGTCAGCAGCGTCATGTCGTGGGCAATGTCGGAGATGCCGCCATCCTCGTAGCGGGAGGCGAATTCAAGCGTGCGCTTGAGCATCGGTCCCGCGAAACCAAAGATGTGACGCGGCGTGAACACCGGCGCCATCGCCTTGCGCGAACGCTTCCAGACCTCGCCTTCGGCCGTCAGCAAGCCGTCGCGCAGGATCGGCCGCAGGATGAGCTGGCGCACCGTCGCCATCTTGTAGTTCCTGGCATTGTCGACCAGGACATGGCGAATGAGGCCCGGGTCGTTGGCGATGACCAGCGGTCCGCCGACGCCGTTCACCGAGATCCAGGGCTCGTTGTAGGTCGGCTCTCCCCACAGCTCGAGCGGGTTGCGGTAGACGATGCGCATCATCTCCAGCGTCGAGGGCGGCGATGTGCGCGGCCTCGGCGCCGGCGGAACGAAGGGGGCGGGCTGAGTGTCCATGGCTGCTCCGCTGGCAAGCGCGTCGCGCTAGTCCTTGCCTCCGTTCAATGTAGTGACTGACGCACGGCGCGTCCATGTGGCCTGACGGTAAAAGCCCGTGCCCCGACGGGACGGAGCGATGCTCCCATCATCCGATTGTGACCGCTCGCCAAACGGCGCGGTCTTGTCCATGACGGCGCTCTGCCGTAGGTCACAGTCACCAACAGATACCGTCAATCGAAGGAGCCCGCCTTGAAGCACCAGTTGAACATCATCATCGGCAGCACCCGGCCGGGCCGGGCCGGGCCGGTTTTCGCTCACTGGCTGGAGCGGTTCGCGCGCGAGCACGGCAAGTTCGAACCGGTGCTGACCGACATCGCCGCTTTCGATCTGCCGGTGCTGGACGAGCCGCACCATCCCAGGCTCGGCAACTACCTGAACGATCATACCAAGGCCTGGTCGAAGGCCGTCGATGCCGCCGACGCTTTCATCTTCGTGGCACCGGAATATAATTACTTCGTCGCACCGGCCATCGTGAACGCGATCGACTATCTCTCGCGCGAATGGAAATACAAGCCCGCCGCCATCTTCAGCTATGGCGGCGTTTCCGGTGGCCTGCGCGCAGCACAGGCGCTCAAGCCGCTGCTGACCTCCGTCGGCGTCATGCCGGTTCCGGAAGGCATCGCGCTGCCGCTGTACCAGAAGCTGCTGGGGACCGACGGCTCCTTCGAAGCGAGCGAGCAGGTGCAGGGCGGGGCAAGAACCATGCTGGAGGAGTTGCTGCGCTGGAGCGAGGCGCTGAAGCCGATGCGCGCCGGCTGATGCAAGCCGGCTCGCCCGCGCCGTAGACAGGCGGAATGTCGGCAAACGACCGAACGGTGGGCGGTTCGGCCTGCGTTTGCCATGCGCTTTGCTGCCGGTGCTTTTTGATCGCCGTCGTCGCGGCGGCGGAAGGCACTTGCGCAAGCTCTGGCGGCTGGCGACCCTGCCAATGCCGAGCGGGCAGAAGGGGCAGCCGGCGCCAAGATAGAAGTTCACGATCAAAATTCCTGCGCGACCGGCTGGCTAAGGTCAAAGCCTCTCGCCAATAGCTGGCCAACGGTGCGCTTTTCCGCCCGGAAATGCCTGCAAACCTTGGAAAAACCACCTTTAACGCCTATATCTAGGCAATATTGAAAGCGCGATTCGGGGGCGATTTTTCGCGCTCCACCAGCCGCCTCTAGACAACAGGTTTTCATGAGCGACCAGACTGAGAACGCCAACGGCGCCGAAGCCGAATACGGCGCAGATTCCATCAAGGTTTTGAAGGGCTTGGATGCCGTCCGCAAACGGCCCGGCATGTATATCGGCGACACCGATGACGGTTCGGGCCTGCATCACATGGTCTATGAGGTCGTCGACAACGCCATCGACGAGGCACTGGCCGGTCATGCCGATCTCGTCACGGTGACGCTCAATCCCGACGGTTCGGTCACCGTCATCGACAATGGGCGCGGCATTCCCACCGATATCCATCCCAGCGAAGGCATTTCGGCAGCCGAAGTGATCATGACGCAGCTGCATGCCGGCGGCAAGTTCGACCAGAACTCCTACAAAGTGTCCGGCGGCCTGCACGGCGTCGGCGTCTCTGTGGTCAACGCCCTGTCGGCCTGGCTGAAGCTCAAGATCCGCCGCAATGGCAAGATCTTCGAGATGAGCTTCACACACGGCAATGCCGACGCGCCGCTGAGCGTTACCGGCAGCTATGAACAGGACAAGCAGCCCGGCACCTATGAAGGCCGCAGCGGCAGCGAGATCACCTTCTTTCCGTCGTCCGAGACCTTCACGATGGTCGAATTCGATTTCGGCACGCTGGAGCATCGGCTGCGCGAGCTTGCGTTCCTGAATTCGGGCGTGCGCATCGTGCTGACCGACGCCCGCCACGCCGACGTCGTGCGGCATGAGCTGCACTATGATGGCGGCCTGGAGGAATTCGTCAAATATCTCGACCGGGTCAAGAAACCGCTGATCGACAAACCGATCGCCATCAGGGCCGAGCGCGACGGCATCACCGTCGAAGTGGCCATGTGGTGGAACGACAGCTACCACGAGAATGTGCTGGCCTTCACCAACAACATCCCGCAGCGCGACGGCGGCACCCATCTCGCCGGTTTTCGCGGCGCCCTGACGCGTCAGATCACCGGATATGGCGATTCCTCGGGCCTGACCAAGAAGGAAAAGGTCTCGCTGATCGGCGACGATTGCCGCGAGGGGCTGACGGCAGTGCTGTCGGTCAAGGTTCCCGACCCGAAATTCTCCTCGCAGACCAAGGACAAGCTGGTCTCCTCGGAAGTCCGGCCCGTGGTCGAAGGGCTGGTCAACGAGGCGCTCGGCACCTGGCTCGAAGAACATCCGAGCGAAGGCAAGGTCGTGGTCGAGAAGGTGATCCAGGCCGCGGCGGCGCGCGAGGCCGCGCGCAAGGCGCGCGACATCACCCGCAAGACCTCGCTGGGCGTCACCTCGCTGCCCGGCAAGCTTGCCGACTGCCAGGAACGCGATCCGGCGAAGTCCGAGATCTTCATCGTCGAGGGCGACTCGGCCGGCGGCTCCGCCAAGGGCGGCCGCTCGCGCCAGAACCAGGCCATCCTGCCGCTGCGCGGCAAGATTCTCAATGTCGAGCGCGCCCGCTTCGACCGCATGCTCAGTTCCGACATGATCGGCACGCTGATCACCGCGCTCGGCACCTCGATCGGCAAGGACGAATTCAACGCCGACAAGCTGCGCTACCACAAGATCATCCTGATGACCGACGCCGATGTCGACGGCGCGCATATCAGGACGTTGCTGCTCACCTTCTTCTTCCGGCAAATGCCGGAATTGATCGAACGCGGCCATCTCTATATCGCCCAGCCGCCGCTTTATAAGGTGACGCGCGGCAAGAGCTCGCAATACATCAAGAACGAAAGCGCGTTCGAGGAATTCCTGATCGGCTCGGGACTGGAAGAAGCCTCGCTCACGCTCGGCTCCGGCGAGGTTCGCGCCGGACAGGACCTGCGGGCGGCGATCGACGATGCGCTCGCGGTGCGCCAGCTCATCAACGGCCTGCACACGCGCTACAACAGAGGCGTCGTGGAGCAGGCGGCGATCGCCGGCGGGCTCAATGCCGACGTCGTCGCCGATCTTGGCCGCGCCAATGCGATGGCGGAGCGGATTGCGCAACGTCTCGACATCATTGCCGAGGACACCGAGCGCGGCTGGACCGGCCGGATGTCGACTTCGAATGAGGGTATCGGCGGTTATGTGTTCGAACGCACGGTGCGCAGCGTCAAGGAATACGCCCATCTCGATATGGCGTTGATCAATTCAGCCGATGCGCGACAGCTCGACCGCTACGCGCAGCGGCTCAGCGACGTCTATGGAGCGCCGCCCGTGCTGCGCCGCAAGGATGTCTCGGAACCCATCTCGGGACCGTTGGCACTGCTCAACGCGGTGTTCGCGACCGGCCGCAAGGGCCTGACCATGCAGCGCTACAAGGGCCTGGGCGAGATGAACGCCGAGCAGCTTTGGGAAACCACGCTCGATCCGAACGTGCGTTCGCTGCTGCAGGTCAAGGTAAACGACGCCACCGACGCCGACAGCCTGTTCTCGCGGCTGATGGGCGACGAGGTCGAGCCGCGGCGCGAGTTCATCCAGGACAACGCGCTGTCGGTGGCCAATCTGGACATTTAATCCGGAGTCATCCCGGGACCATTGGCGCGCGTCGGTCGCCAGTGTTTCCGTTGCGAGATTCATTCGAACCGCCGGAACGGAAGCTTCTTTCCAGCATTGTGACAGTATCGATCACAATTCCTGGCGAAGGAGGCTCCCATGGGACGCGGCATCTTGCTCTGGTTACTCGGGGTTCCAATCCCGATCATCCTTCTCATCATGCTTTTCGCGCGATAGGGGGCTGTCATGCAGTCCACCCTGTCGATCACGGATGATCCCGGCGCGGTGGAATCGTCCGCCACCGCTATCAGCTGGGGTCCGATCATCGCCGGTGCCTTCGCCGCCTCGACATTGACCTTCATCCTGATGCTGCTCGGCTCCGGCCTGGGGTTGAGCATGGTCTCGCCATGGTCGGGCTCAAGCGCCTCTATCACCAGCTTCGCGGTTTCGACCGCGGTCTGGCTGATCGTCGTGCAATGGCTGTCATCCGGCCTCGGTGGCTATCTTGCCGGCCGGCTGCGCACCAAATGGGTGGGCGTGCATACCGACGAGGTTTATTTCCGGGATACGGCTCATGGCTTCCTGGCATGGGCGCTGGCGACGCTGCTGGTCGTCGGCGTACTCGGCTCGGCGCTGTCGGCGGCTGTGGGTTCCGGCGTCCAGGCTGTATCCAGCGTGGCCGCCGGCGCCGCCCAGGGCGCTTCGGCCGGTGCATCGGCCAATGCAGGCGGGGCATCGACGGACAATGCCACATCCTATCTGGTGGACTCGTTGTTCAGGCCGGCGGACGCGGCGAGACTGGCGGCAGCCAATCCGCAAAACGACGCGGCGGCGGCGGCGCAGGCATCGCGCATCCTGGTCGCCAGCGCTGCGGCTGGCGAGGTTTCGCCCGAGGACAAGACATACCTGTCGCAGCTGGTCGCGGCACGCACCGGCCTGTCGGAAGCAGACGCCAAGACGCGTGTCGATACGCTGCTGGCAAAGGCGCAGGACGCCAAGGCCAAGGCCCAGCAGGCGGCCGATACCGCCAGGAAGGCGAGCGCCACATTTGCGCTTCTCGGCGCCCTGTCGCTGGTCATCGGCGCCTTCATCGCCAGCGCCGCGGCCGCCCTCGGCGGCAGGCAGCGCGACGACGAGGAGGCCGTGTTCCTGACCAGCCGTTGAACATCGTCCCAAGTCCAAAACTGAAGAAGCCCGGAGAGCCGGGCTTCTTCATGCGGACGATCTGACCGAGTCAGTGATCCATGGCCTTGACGATTTCCTCGGTCATCTTCTTGGCGTCGCCGAGCAGCATCATGGTGCCGTCCTTGTAGAACAGCGTGTTGTCGATGCCGGCATAGCCGGAGCCGAGCGAGCGCTTGACGAACAGGCAGGTGCGCGCCTTGTCGACGTCGAGGATCGGCATACCGTAAATAGGTGAGGACTTGTCGTCCCGCGCGGACGGGTTGGTGACGTCGTTGGCGCCGATGACATAGGCGACGTCGGCCTGCGCGAATTCGGAATTGATGTCCTCGAGCTCGAACACTTCGTCGTAAGGCACGTTGGCTTCGGCCAAGAGCACGTTCATGTGGCCCGGCATGCGGCCGGCCACGGGGTGGATGGCGTATTTGACGTCGACGCCATTGGCCTTGAGCTTGTCGGCCATCTCGCGCAGTGCGTGCTGGGCCTGGGCGACGGCCATGCCGTAGCCAGGCACGATGATGACCTTCTGCGCGTTCATCATCAGATAGGCCGCATCGTCGGCCGAGCCCTGCTTGACCGTGCGCTCGATCCCATCATCAGCGCCCGCGGCTGCGGTCTCACCACCGAAGCCGCCGAGGATGACGGAGATGAAGGAGCGGTTCATGCCCTTGCACATGATGTAGGACAGGATGGCACCCGACGAGCCGACCAGGGCGCCGGTGATGATCAGCGCCAGATTGCCGAGCGTGAAGCCCAGAGCCGCGGCCGCCCAGCCGGAATAGGAATTCAGCATCGACACCACCACCGGCATGTCGGCGCCGCCGATCGGGATGATGAGCAGCACGCCCAGCACCAGCGATGCGGCAACGATGAGCCAGAAGACGAGCTTCGATTCGGTGGTGACCAAAAGCACGATCAGCACGACCAAGGCGATGCCAAGCGCGATGTTGATGAAATGGCGGCCGCCGATCATGATCGGCTTGCCGGACATGCGCCCGTCAAGCTTGAGGAAGGCGATGACCGAGCCGGTGAAGGTGATGGCGCCGATGGCCACACCCAGGCTCATTTCGACCAGCGCCTGGGCGTGGATGTCGCCCGCCGTGCCGATGCCGAAGCTTTCCGGCGCATAGATGGCGGCCGCCGCCACCATGACGGCGGCAAGGCCGACGAGCGAGTGGAAGGCGGCGACCAGTTGCGGCATCGAGGTCATGGCGATGCGCCTGGCCGTGACGGCGCCGACGCCGCCGCCAATGGCAAGGCCGAGCACGATCAGGCCGAAGCGTCCGGCCGATGGCGTGGCCAGCGCCAGCGTGGTGGCGATGGCGATGCCCATGCCGATCATGCCGTAGAGATTGCCCTGCCGGCTGGTGGTCGGGTGCGACAGGCCGCGCAGCGCCAGGATGAACAGAATGCCGGAGACCAGATAGAGGAAGGAGGCGAGATTGACGGTCACGTCACTTGTCCTTCTTCTTGTACATTGCCAGCATGCGCTGGGTGACGAGGAAGCCGCCGAAGATGTTGACCGACACCAGCATCAGCGCGACGAAGCCGAAGCCCGCGGCGACGCCCGAGGCGGCAATGCCGACGGCAAGCAGCGCGCCGACGACGATGACCGAGGAGATGGCGTTGGTGACGGCCATCAGCGGCGTGTGCAGCGCAGGCGTCACCGACCAGACGACGTAATAGCCGACGAAGATCGCCAGCACGAAGATGGCCAGGCGGAAGACGAAGGGATCGATGGCGCCGCCCGACAGCGCCTGCGCGGCGTCGCCGGCCGCCTCAGCGCCTCCGGGAGCATTTGCCAGGTTCTGCACCGCCAGCCGGACGGCAGCACTTGCCTGGTCGAGCTGGTCGAGGGCTTTCTGCAAGGTCTGGTCCATCACGCGGTCCCTTTCGGCTTGGGCGAGGGCGACTTTGGCGAGGGCGACTTGGGCGGCGGGGGCGACTTGGGCGGCGAGGGCTTGGATGCGGCAGCTTTCCTGGGCGCGGCTTTCTTGGGCGCCGAAGCATCAGCGACCATTGTGCTGGCCGGGATCGCCGGCGGTTCGATATATTGGCCCTTTGGCGGCTGCTGGTCGGCCTTGGCGAAGGCCGGATGGACGATCTTGCCGCCGTCGGTCAGCATGGTCGCCTTGACCAGGTCGTCATCGCGGTTGATGGCAAGCGTCTTCGTCGCCTTGTCGACCAGGGTCTCGAGGAAAGCAAAAAGGTTCCTGGCGTAGAGCAGCGAAGCGGAGGCCGCGACGCGGCCCGGCACGTTGAGATGGCCGACGATCTTGACGCCGTTGGCCGTCGTCACGACCTTGCCAGGCACAGCGCCCTCGACATTGCCGCCGCGCTCCACAGCAAGATCGACGATCACCGAACCAGGCTTCATCGAGGCGACCATGTCAGCCGACACCAGCCTCGGCGCCGGGCGGCCGGGGATCAGCGCCGTGGTGATGACGATGTCCTGCTTGGCGATGTGCTCGGCGGTCAGCGCCGCCTGCTTGGCCTGGTAATCCTTGGACATCTCCTTGGCGTAGCCGCCGGCGGTCTCGGCCGCCTTGAACTCTTCGTCCTCGACGGCGAGGAACTTTGCGCCAAGCGAGGCGACCTGTTCCTTGGCGGCGGGGCGCACATCGGTCGCGGTGACGACCGCGCCGAGCCGGCGCGCTGTGGCGATCGCCTGCAGGCCGGCGACGCCGACGCCCATGATGAACACCTTGGCGGCAGGAACAGTGCCGGCCGCCGTCATCATCATCGGCAGCGCCCGGTC